>CAYWET010000016.1:0-79285 GCA_964457245.1 uncultured Chryseobacterium sp.
CTGGAAAACCAGAAGATCTGGAAGCCACAGATAGAATAGCTGCCGAGGTAATTGAGGAAATGCTGAGAACCGCTCCCAAGGAAATTCATGGGCAATTGAATGACAACCTTCATTGGGTTCGCGAAGCACAGAAAAACAAACTTGTGGTCGGTTCGCAGGCGCGAATTCTTTATGCTGATGCGGAAGGAAGAATCAAAATCGCGGCAGCTTTTAATCAAGCAATCAAAGAAGGAAAAATTGGGCCTGTGGTTTTAGGTCGTGACCATCATGATGTCTCAGGAACAGATTCGCCATACCGCGAGACTTCCAATATTTATGACGGCTCTCAATTCACGGCCGATATGGCCGTTCAGAATTTTGTGGGCGATGGTTTCCGTGGCGCCACATGGATAAGCCTGCACAATGGTGGTGGCGTTGGCTGGGGTGAAGTAATAAATGGTGGTTTCGGAATGCTACTCGATGGCTCTGAAGATGCCAACCGAAGACTGAAAATGATGCTTCATTGGGATGTGAACAACGGTATTTCACGTAGAAGTTGGGCACGGAACGAAGGCGCAGTCTCTGCCATAAAACGCGCCATGGAAATGGAACCTAAACTAAAAGTGACTTTGCCCAACCTTGTGGACGATAAGCTATTCGATTAACGAGTAGCCTCATTTCTTGACCGATAGATGCCATAGCCAACTCCAACAGCCAATAAGAGTGTAACCAGACTATCAATTGGCGCTCCTGGTGGGTTGCTGCTTGGAGGAGGCGCTTGAGCCAAAACCGGAACACTGATACAGACCAACAACACCACGCGAGTGCAAACAGAAAGAAGCTTATTGATCATTAGTCTCATAAGGTGGGCATCATTGACCGATACAAATCTAATGTAAAACATATATCTCTACGTTTAACATTGGTTAACTTCAAACAAATGCGTGGTAAAATTCTCTGGATCGCTTGTATTTTCTTGACTTCAAACAGCTTTGGGCAAACTGAACCCGATACATCTAGATTCAACAAGCAAGTCGAACACTCTATTGGCGTTGGCTTTGCTATTACTGGTTTCAATTCCAACTTCACGTATTTCGTATCACCCCATTATTCGTTCCGTTACCACCGGCATTGGTTTGGCTTCACCCCATTTTACGGTAGATTGGAACCGCTTGCTCAACAACAAGATATTGGTGTAGGAATTGACTATCGTTTATATCCTTTCAGGAACTTGAATGCCACACTACTTTACTTTCCTCTGGGAGCACATTTCAACTACAAATGGACGAACAACAGTCAGAAAACGGCAATGATCTACAAAGCTGGTTTTGGCGTTGAGGCTATTCTGGGGAAACGATTCGCGCTATCGCTTGATGCTAATTTTGGGGTTGGTCAAACGTTTTCTTCAAAAGTGCAACAGACCGAAAACTCAGTCTTCGGAACATCAAATCCGATTAGCTTTTACTTCTTACCAACCATCCGATTATCTTTCGGTCTGTGAGCAACCATATCTCTAAAAAGAAGCACTTCATTCCGATAATTCCTTCGCTGAGGAAGTATCTGAAAGCGCAGGGAAGAGAGATGAAATTAGGACTGGATTATTCTGACCTGTTGGAGCACAAACTCGCCACACCGCTACTCGACAAGAAAGGTCAGGACACTCTTTGGGAAACGGTTTTCTACGAACCTGAACGTACCGAGAAACTGTACAAATCGCTCACTTTCATTTATGTGATGTTGAAGAATGAAGGTGATTTCAGTTCGTTGGAGCATTTGGATGTGGATAGAATAGATTACTGTTCGTTTGGGAATTCGAATCCGTTCCGCATCCGCATCATCAACAAATTCAACGATAATTACGATTACTTCTACATCAAAACGGCCGATGCCTCACGCGTTTACGGGTTGGAATTAGAGCACCTGCTTTCTCCTAACCGCATCAGCTATTTTGTGGATGACAACACCCTTATCGAGGAGCACATTGCGGGTATTCCTGGCGATATGTTCATCAAGAACATGATGGGCAGCAAACAGACCAACAAGGTTCGTTTGGCCAAGGAGTTTGTGAAGTTCAACGAGCGGTGTTTTGTGCGATTGCTTGGTGACATGCGCAGTTACAATTATGTGCTCGACATTACGCCAGATTTCGATGATGTTCAGTACCGTATCCGTGCCATCGACTTCGACCAACAGTGCTACGAAGGCCGCAAGAATCTTTATCTACCGCAGTTCTTCAAGGAGAATTTCCCATTGGTGGAACTAGGAATGCAGTTGATCAACGAGAAGACCGTGAAGCAGTATCAGGCGGAGGAACGTTCGCTGATTTCCCGAAGATTAATTGCCTCACGTTACCGCGTTAAAGACCTGATCGATTGCATGGAGGAAGATGATATTTCTACTCCCGAAAAAGTGAAGCAACTGCGCGAAGACCTCGCCAAGCATCATTCTAATGAAGCTTTTCTTGAATGCGAGAACATGGGTGAGATCCTGAAACTTCAGCTCAAATCAACTCTTGCGAAACATATCAGGAAAGTCAGAAACATCTGATCAAAGCGTAATCCACCAGATCAGTTTCAGCACCACGGCTCTGTTCTTGACTGAAAGTGTTTGGTCGTAATTATCGGTGTAGACCAAGTAGAGGTCAGACATTGGTTTGAAGCGCCATTGGAAACGCGCATTGATGTTGAAATTGTCCTGCTGCGTGTTATACTGGAAGAACGTGGTGAGGAAAATGCTTCGTGTGAATGAGAACTCGAATTTCGGACCGATAAGATGCAGACTTGCCCTGCGTCCATTTGGCAGCCATATCTCATTCTGATCATACTGAATAGAGAAAATTCCCCACGGCTGCGCGCGATAATTCAGAATGGCCTGTGAAGTGAGTTTCTCACCTGAGAAATACGACCCATATTCTACCGAACCCGATGCATTCAACCGCTTCCGCACGTCCGTTTTATAAAATATCCGACCGCTGCGGTAATCATAGCCGCCTTTATTAATGACGTCTTGATCCGTGAATGTTACATCTGTATCAAAGAAGAGCCGCGTAAACCACTCATTGTAGTTCACTTCCAAGTACGAAGTGTTCTTGAATTTGACCTTGTAAAAGAACTGCACCTGACGGTCAGTCTCGCCCCAATTCTCATCAAAATACCCATCGTAATAAACCCCAGGCGCGTGGTAATTCACCACGTTTCCATTCTTCGGATAAAAGCGGTGTTCCGCGCTTGGCTCCAACCGCCAAAACGTGCGTTTTTCAATCTGACCCGTTTCAGGATTGAACCGTGAAAGGCGCGGCACAAAACCAACCTCGGCATTGTAATTCTTGTTCACATATTCATGATTCCAATGCACGGTAACATTGGCCGAATTATACATCAGCCAGGTGGCGTTGGCGCCTACATAAGCCTTATCTCCAGGTGAGAATGAATGATGATAGAACGCCTTGCCTTGCCACTTTCCGTTGGCGGAGTTGAGGTCGAAATCCAAGCCGACCAAACGGTTGTAATCCGACCATTGCGGACTGAAATCATCAAACGCCTGCTTGTTCACATAGATTAATCCGATGTTAGAGCGTTTGAAAACTCTTCGCTGAACAGCAGCGACCGTGAAATTCTGAGAAGGCGTTCCTTGCGGCACACCGCCTTCGGTCTGCATACTCATGAATCCGATTCTCCAGTTCTGATTGACCTTTCCACTTAAGCGAAACCCACCCAAAATTGGTACAGCTTGGCCATTTTCCAGCCCAATTCTTCTACTGAAAAAAGGACGAATCTGACTGAATCCAAAACGCGCGAACAGATCATTGTTCTCAATGAAGAATTGCCTCTGTTCGGGGAAATACAGACTAAATCGCGAAAGATTGGTGATCTGTCTGTCCACTTCCACTTGCGAAAAGTCAGGCCGAACTGTAAGGTCGAGATTCAATGAAGACGTAATTGCCACTTTCGCGTCCAAGCCCAAATTCCAAGGAACTTTGGTTTCCTTTTCCACTTCATAATCGTGGTTCACACCCACAATTCCATACGGAATGAGTGAGATGTTTGCACCCGCTTTTTTCGGTGGTGCATCCCAAATGAGTTTGCCCGTGTAAGCAAGATTGGCCACGTTCTGACCGCGCTGCACCCAACTCCACGTGCTGCTTTCATTCCGCTTCAGATCATTGCGCGCAAAGTTGATTCCCCACTCTGTCACATTGCTTTTATAGCGAATGGATTTGAACGGGATTTTCATCTCCACGATCCACTTTCCTTCCTCAATACGCGTCTTACTGAACCAGCGGTTATCCCAAGCAGTGGTCACTCCAAATCCACCACCGTTTTCCAGCGTTCCTTCGCGCTGAACACCCAATGGATTTACCGAAAAACTGAAGCCGTTGGCACCATCATCAAATGGGTCGATGAAAACCGCAAATGCATCACTAACCGGGAAGGAGAAATCGCGCTTCAGTGATTGGATAACGTACTTGCCATCAACCTGATCGTAGCAAACGGCCGCCACATAAAGATTCTTGTCATCGTACGTAAGCATGACGTCCGTTCGGGTTTCGGCAAGCGAACTATCGTACGGAAACGTCTGTTGGAAATCGGAAGCTATATCGGCAGTTTTCCAATCAGCTTCGTCCAGTTTTCCATCCAGTTTTATCTCACCACTTGCCTTTTTAATGCGCATTATTCGCACATCCTGCGCGAAGAGGAAAAATGGGGAAAGGAGAAAAAGAAAAACGGAGAGCCGTTTCATGGGCGCTAAAGTAACGGTCGATTGCGTTCCATTTTACTTATGCAAATATGTGTAGTAACACGCCTGACATCGATGATTATCAGTTGAGTTATTTGAACAACCAATCTAACGCTCTCGTAGACTGTGGGGAATCCAAATTGTAAACCTCGTAAGACCACCTGTCTAGAATTCGTCTAGTGATGTATAATCCAACTAGGGTGTAGCATACCACATTGTCACAACCTTGTTGCAATAAGCTTTCGAAAAGAAAAATGATTTACTTCGTGACAAGAATTACCCCTTAAATCAACGAATAATGAAAAAGTATTTCCTTTTATTGACCGTAATCACTGTTTGTCTAGGCCTACACTCTTGTAAAAAAGAAGAAGCCGAAAAAACACCTTCAGAATTAATTATCGGCACTTGGAGAATGACTGCTGCCGTAAGTTCACCAGCTTATGATTGGGATGGTGATGGAAACCCAGAAACCGATTTGTATGGCACAGTGTTTACGGAGCAGTGTCTTAGAGATGATGATCTTATTTTCAATACAAATGGAACTCTGACTTTCAATCCCAATATTCTTTGTGAAGGAGAGACTTCAGCAGATTATGACTTTGTCTCTGATTGGAGCATTCCAAATGAAACTCAATTGATTATAACTGGAGACGGGGAGTCGCTTACCGCCAACAGCTTTAGCATCAATGAAACTACATTCTCTTATAGCGTTAGTGAAACCTATGAAGGAACGAGTTATACGATTACGTATACCTTTACGAAGCAATAACAGAAACTGATTCTGAATTGAATTTTAAGCGGATGTCGAAAGAGCTTCCGCTTTTCTGTTTCTCCTTAGCCAAGGAACAGCATCTCTTCGAGTAAATCACAAAAACATAGACCTACCCTCGCAGCTCGGCACCAACCTCCTTCTCGAAGCGCTGCTGCAAGCGGTTCATGGTCTTATCGATGGTCTTATCGTTCAGGGTAGAATTCGCATCCTGAAGAATGAAACTCATGGCATACGAACGTTTCCCTTCAGGGATTCCTTTGCCTTCATACACATCAAACAGATCAACGGCTTTCAGCAGCTTTCTTTCGGTCTGATGCGCCAATTCTTCCAACTGACCATATTTCACTGTCTTATCGACCAACATGGCAAGGTCGCGCCTTACCGAAGGATACTTCGGAAGCTCCGTAACTTCAAACGCATTCAAAGCCGAAAGTTGAAGTACAAGATCCCAATCGAAATCAGCGAAGAATACTTCCTGCTCAATGTCAAACGCATCTAACAGATTGGAATTCACGCTGCCGAAATTGGCGAGCAACTTTCCGTCTTTCGACACGAATTCCATTCCGTAAGCGTAGGTCGTTTTATCGGAAACGTCCTGTAAAATGGCGTTGATTCCCAATCGATTCAAAATAGATTTCACCACTCCATGCACGTGATGGAAAGTGGCATTTCCAGCGGTGGCGTTCCAACGTTCTGGCTGCCATCTTCCGGTCAACCAAATTCCTAAAGAACGATACTCGTTGTAAGGCCACTCGCCTTTCGTGTTCTTCTCGTAAAGATTCCCGAATTCGTAGAATTTGCAGTTCGCATTCTGATGGCGAATGTTGCGTGAAACACTTTCCAAACCACCGAAAAGCAAGGTTTGACGCATGGCGTTCAGGTCGGTGCTAAGCGGATTCAGAATGTCCACTTTCACTTTGCCTTGCTCAGCGAAATGCTTGTCCATATAGGCCGCTTTGGTCAGAGAGTTGTTCATGATCTCGTTGAACCCTTGTGCGGTCAAAGCATCCGAAACCAAGTTGCGCAACTGCTCTGGACTTTTCTTATCGGAAGCAATCAACGGAACGCGCAATTGTCCGCTTCCAACAATTCTATCGTAACCGTAAACACGGAGAATTTCTTCAATGACATCCGCTTCGCGAGTAACATCATTTTTGAACGATGGCACGGAGAGTTTCAGGCCGCCCTCGATCTTCTTCTCCACATAAATACCGAGGTCGTCCAAGATGGAAAGCACGGTTTCCTCAGGGATGTCCTGACCTATCAGTTTATTGATGTTCTCGAACTTCACTTCCACCTTTTGGTGTGGAATCGGATTCGGATAGATGTCTGTAATGCCCGACAGTTTTCCACCTGCCAATTCTTGAATGAGCAAAGCAGCGCGCTTGGCAGCAAGCACAACGGTTTCTGGATCAATGCCGCGCTCGAAACGGAACGAAGCATCGGTATTTAAACCATGTCTTTTAGCCGTTTTTCGAATGGAAACAGGATTGAAATACGCGCTTTCCAAGAAGACGCTTTTCGTTCCTTCTTTCACACCAGAATTCAGGCCACCAAAAACTCCCGCAATGCACATTCCATCAGCAGAATTGCAGATCATGAGGTCGTTTTCATTGAGATCGCGTTCTACCTCATCCAGCGTGGTAAATTTCTCTCCCGACTTTGCCGAACGAACCACAACCTTGTTGTCATTGATCTGGTCCGCATCAAAAGCATGCAGCGGCTGTCCCATTTCGTGCAACACGAAATTGGTCACATCCACCACGTTATTGATAGGACGTGAACCGATTGCTTTCAAACGATTCTGCAACCAAATTGGCGATGGTTTAACCTCCACGCCTTGTATAAACAAACCGACATAACGCGGTGCTGCTTCCGTATCTTGAACGTCAATCGTAATTGGGTTTTCCTTTAGGTCGGCTGAATAGGCCATGACATCTGGCCATTCGAGTTTCAGGTCTTCGTAACCGCCTTTCACTTCGCGAAGCACGGCACGCAGATCACGTGCAACACCAATGTGACTCATCGCATCTGCACGGTTTGGCGTTAGGCCAATCTCCAACACAAAATCATTCTCAATCTCAAAGTAATCGGCCGCTGGCGTTCCCACTTTCACGTCATCAGGCAACACCATGATTCCATCGTGGCTTTCGCCCAGACCGATCTCATCTTCCGCACAGATCATTCCCTCAGAAACTGCTCCACGAATCTTCGATTTTTTGATCTTGAAGGGCTCGTGACCTTCAGGATACAGCATGGTTCCAACCGTGGCCACAACCACTTTCTGACCAGCCGCCACGTTTGGCGCTCCACACACGATATCCAACGGGACTTCGCCACCGACATTGACGGTTGTAACGCTCAATCGGTCAGCATCGGGATGCTTTTCCTTGGTCAGAACTTCGCCAATAACGAGCCCTTCCAAACCGCCCTCAACAGACGAAAAAGGAATGACCTTCTCCACTTCCAGCCCGCTGCCCGTAAGCAGGGCAGCAGCTTCTTCCACATCAATATCAACCTTCAGGTATTGCTTCAGCCAGTTGTACGAAATGTTCATGCGCGCGCGTTTGAGCCGCGAAATTAAGGTTAGTTGCGCGGTTTGTGAATTCGCGGGACACCTTTTCCGATTATCGAGAAATCGACCGATGGAACAGAGTAGCAATTAACTTTGCGTGAATGGCCGAAATCGGAACGGACATACAGAAGGCGGCCGAGCTGTTGAGGCGCGGCAAGTTGGTGGCGATACCAACCGAGACGGTGTACGGTCTGGCAGCCAATGCCTTTGATCCCGATGCCGTGCTTAACGTTTTTGAAGCCAAAGAGCGCCCGCATTTCGACCCGTTGATTGTTCATAGCTCTGACGCGCAATGGGTAAAGCAGCATGTGGCTGAAACTTCGCCCATGGCGCAAATTCTGATGGATGAATTTTGGCCTGGGCCGTTGACGTTGGTCCTTCCTAAAAGAGATATTGTGCCTGATGTGGTCACTTCTGGGCTGGATAGCGTTGCGGTTCGCGTGCCATCGCATCCTATGACTCAGAATCTGCTTCGGATGCTGGATTTTCCGCTGGCAGCCCCTAGCGCCAATCCGTTCGGTTATGTAAGCCCGACCACAGCAAAACACGTGCAAGATCAATTGGGCGATAGGATTGACTACATTTTGGATGGTGGCCCGACCACGGTTGGTTTGGAAAGCACCATTATCGGATTTGAAGATGGCAAGCCGATGGTGTTCCGTTTGGGCGGATTGAGTATTGATGTGATTGAAGATGTAATTGGCAAAGTTGAGGTCAGTTTGAACCAATCTTCAGACCCGAAAGCACCTGGAATGCTGAAGAGTCATTACGCTCCTGGCAAGCCGCTTTATTTCGGAAATCCAGGTGAGATGATCACCGAATTTGAAGGAAAACGAATCGGATTCTTGGGTTTTATGACACGGTTGGAATTCCTTCCGCCTGACCGACAATTACTGCTTTCGCCACATGGCGATCTTCATGAAGCGGCTGTCAATCTTTTTGCGTTCATGAGAGAGTTCGAGAAGCTTCCCGTTGATCTGATTCTTGCGGAAAAGTTGCCCGAAATCGGACTTGGGAAAGCGATCAATGATAGGTTGAAACGGGCTTCGGTTAATCCATGATAATTAAATGAGTTTAATCTTTTGGTATCTAGGATGTTTCCTGTGTATAGCGTCTACACTATTTCAATTCTACCTAGTTAAAAAGGGAGAAAAAGAAGGAGGAGAATGGCGTGTTTACATAATCAGGGCATATTTCTATTCGGGTTTTACCGGCATAATGATTATCCTAACAGTTTTGAAAACGTTCAGCGTATTCTGACCGTTTCTAAACCATCTGGTTAAGGAATAACCACATCACGAAACCCTCGCCCAATTCGGGCGGTCTTTCATTTCCTTGACCAAGTGATGTTTGGTCAACGCATTTTCTCGCTTTTCCAGTTTTGGATCATCGGCCAACAGGTCGATGGCAGCATTACGTGCAGCTGCCAGAATCTGTCCATCCTTGGTCAGATTAGTTATCTGAAAAATTGGTTTGCCGCTTTGCTGTGTTCCTTGAATATCGCCTGGGCCGCGCAACCGCATGTCCACTTCGGCAATCTCAAACCCATCATTGGTTCTGACCATGGTTTCCATTCTGGTTCGTGCTTCTTGACCAAGTGCATAACCTGTCATCAGAATGCAGTAGCTCTGTTCTGCCCCACGCCCTACTCTTCCGCGAAGCTGATGTAACTGAGAAAGCCCAAAACGCTCCGCACTCTCAATGACCATCACAGAAGCATTCGGCACATCCACACCCACCTCGATAACCGTGGTGGAAACCATGATGTGCGTTTCGCCATCCTTAAACCGCTGCATCTCATAATCCTTCTGATCGGCCTTCATTTTGCCATGAAGAATACTGACCTGATAATCAGGCTGCGGGAACTCACGGACAATGGATTCGTAGCCATCTTCCAGGTGCTTGAAATCGAGTTTTTCGCTTTCGCTGATGAGCGGATAAACCACATAGATCTGGCGGCCTTTGGCAATTTCCTGCTTCATAAAGTTGAACACCTTGATGCGCGCGGAATCGAATCGATGCAAGGTTTTAATCGGTTTTCTACCAGGCGGTAATTCGTCTATGACGGACGTATCCAGATCTCCGTAAACCGTCATGGCCAATGTACGCGGAATCGGAGTTGCGGTCATGATGAGCATGTGCGGAACTTCGCCATCATTGCCTTTGAGCCACAACTTGGCTCGCTGCTGTACACCGAAACGATGCTGCTCATCCACAATCACCAATCCGAGTTTGTGGAACTGAACCACATCTTCAATCAACGCATGCGTTCCAATCAGAATGTGGATTTCGCCAGTGCGCAATCGTTCGTGCAGCACTTTTCGTTCTGCGGTTTTGGTTGAGCCCGTAAGCAACGCAATGTGCAGGTTCAATTTCTCCAGAAATTTGGTAATAGTTGCGAAATGCTGCTCGGCCAGAATCTCCGTTGGAGCCATCAGCGCAGCCTGATAACCATTGTCAACGGCCAAAAGCATGGACATCAGCGCCACAATGGTTTTACCGCTACCCACATCACCTTGCAACAAACGGCTCATCTGTTTTCCTGAACCAAGATCATGGCGAATCTCACGCACCACACGTTTCTGCGCATTGGTCAGATCAAACGGAAGACATTCGGTATAAAAACGGTTGACCAACTCACCTACTTCACCGAAAACCGCTCCTTGGAATTTGGTCTGATTGAGCAGTTTCAGCTTCAATAAGCGGAGTTGAATAAAAAACAGCTCATCGAATTTGAGACGGAACCGCGCCTTCTTCAGCGATTCGGTATCGCTTGGAAAGTGCACATGAATAAAGGCGTGTTCCCGCTTTATTAAATGATGCTTTTGACGAAATTCTGCGCTATACAATTCCGCAATATGACCTTGATTCTGAAGTTGCGCAATCAGCGTGTTCATCAAGCGGCCTATACCTTTGCTATCGAGGTGTTTTTCCTTGGCTTTTTCGGTGGATGGATAAACGGCTGTGAGCGCATTTGCTACGCGCTTTTTCTGAGCTTCAACCGTTTCAAATTCTGGGTGAACAATATTGTATTGATTCTTAAAACGGCTTGGTTTACCGAAGACCACATAATCAACGCCATGCTGCAATTTGGGTTTGACCCATTTGATGCCTTTGAACCAAACTAGTTCAATGACTCCTGTACCATCAGAAAACTCGGCCACCAATCGTTGTCCGCGGCTTTGACCAACTGTTTTTACGGATGTGATTCTTCCTCTGAGTTGGATGTCGGCATCATCTCCCGCAATGCTATTTATCTGATGAAACTGCGTTCTATCGACATAGCGGAATGGAAAATGATGCAACAGATCGTTGTAGGTCTTGATACCGAATTCTTGACGCAGCAATTTGGCGCGTTCGGTGCCAACACCAGGTAGAAACTCGATGGATGTTTCGAGAAAGGGTTTCACGGGTTTAAATGTAAGCAGTGCCCGAACAACGGATATAAAAATACTGCGGCCCCGCTTTCGCGGAGCCGCAGCCAAACCAAATGAAAAATCCACTATCAGAACCGTAGTTCCAAAAGCTTATACCGAAAGTAGTGCGTTAGGTTACGCTCAATTCCCAACAAGTCACAATTTCTCTTAATTGTAACACAATTAGGAAAGGATGGTGCTAATCAGAATCATAATTGTAATTAATGGAGTTCCGCTAACTAAATCGAATAAGAACCCAGCAGCAGAACTGGATTTTCCATCAACTTTTTGAAGGTCTTAAGGAACTTGGCTCCTGAAGCGCCATCCACCACGCGATGATCGCATGACAGGGTCACTTTCATCACATTTCCAGGAACGACCTGACCATCTTTTACAACTGGACCTTCTTCAATTCCACCAACGGCCATAATGCAACTATCAGGCGGATTAATGATTGCGGTGAACTCATCGATTCCGAACATTCCAAGATTAGAAACCGTGAAGGTGTTGCCTTCCCAGTCTTGAGGCTGCAGTTTCTTATCGTTAGCACGAAGGACAAAGTCCTTTACCTCACCAGAGATTTCTGTTAGCCGTTTGGTGTCTGCGAAACGCACAACTGGAACAAGCAATCCGTCTGGAACGGCAACCGCCACACCAACATGTACATGATGATTGTAACGGATGTGATCGTCCATCCAAGCTGCATTGACCTGCGGGTGTTCTTTCAACGCAACAGCAGAAGCTTTGATGACCAGATCATTGAAGGAAATCTTGGTGGATGAAACGCTATTGATGGAATCGCGTGCATCAATCATCGCATCCATGTTGATCTTCATGGTAAGATAGAAGTGCGGAGCAGAGAATTTACTCTCGGCTAGCCTTCTAGCAATAGTCTTCCGCATTTGCGAAACCTCCACATCTTCGAACGATTCAACCGCGTTTGCAGCCGATGGGCCCGCACTTGCAAATGCTTCTACATCGCGTTTGATGATTCTTCCGCCATCTCCAGAACCTGGAATACGTCCAATGTCATAGCCTTTCTCTTCAGCCAATCTTTTGGCCAAGGGAGAAGCTTTTATTCGTCCATTCGTTGATGCCTGAGGAACGGGCGCTGGCTTAGCAACTGCAGTTGCTGCAGGCTTTGGTTGCGACTTTTCACTCTTGACCTCAACAGGCTTTTCCTCAACCTTTTCTGCCTTTGCTGCTTCCTTCGGCTCTTCCTTTTTGGAATCTGCAGCTTTTGATTTTTCCGATTCGAGAATTGCCGAAACGTCTTCGCCTTTCTCTCCGATAATGGCGAGAACCGAATCAACTGGAGCAGCTTTGCCCTTCTCTACTCCAATATGAAGCAGAACTCCATCGTAAAACGATTCAAACTCCATAGTGGCTTTATCCGACTCTATCTCGGCCAGTATTTCCCCTGAGCTCACTTCATCACCCACTTTCTTCAACCACTCCGCCACAACACCTTCTGTCATAGTGTCGCTGAGTTTCGGCATGTAAATCACTTCTGCCATCTCCGCTTAATCTTTTATGAATGGATAATCTGGTTCAGCATACACATCCTCATACAACTCATGTGGTTCTGGGAACGGTGATTCTTCACTAAACTTGACGCACTCTTCCACCTCTGCTTTTACGCGTTCTTGAATTGCTTCCAATTCTTCATCAGAAGCGTATTTGTTCTTTACAATCACATCCAAAACCTGCTGAATCGGGTCTTGCTTCTTGTAATTCTCAACCTCTTCCTTGGTTCGATACTTAGCCGGGTCGGACATGGAGTGTCCTTTGTAACGGTAGGTCTTCATTTCAAGTAGCGTTGGGCCATCCCCTTTTCTGGCACGGTCGGCTGCTTTTTTCACGGCTTCGTAAACCTCTTCGAAACTCATTCCGTCAACCGCCTCGCTCGGCATTTCGTACGCATGCCCAAGTTTGTAAAGATCACTCACATTTGAAGTTCTCTCTACTGATGTTCCCATTGCATAGTTGTTATTCTCGATAATGAAAATGACAGGAAGTTTCCAGGTCATGGCCATGTTCAGAGCTTCATGAAAAGCACCCTGACGAACAGCACCGTCTCCCATATATGTGAGCGTCACATTCTTGTCTCCGCGATACTTATCAGCGAACGCGATACCAGCACCTAAAGGAACCTGACCACCAACGATTCCATGTCCGCCAAAGAAGTTCTTCTCCTTACTGAACATATGCATGGAACCTCCTTTTCCTTTCACAATACCTGTTTTCTTACCGTACAGTTCGGCCATGATCTCTTTAGCAGGAACTCCGAGAGCGATTGGGTGAACGTGATCGCGGTAAGCGGTAATGAACTTATCGCCTTCTACCGTGGCCTCACAACTTCCAGCAACAACAGCCTCCTGACCGATATACAAGTGGCAAAACCCACGTATCTTCTGCTGGATATACAATTGCCCAGCCTTCTCTTCAAACTTTCTCCAAAGAAGCATTTGTTCGTACCACTTCAGGTACGTTTGCTTGCTGTGTTTCTTCTTCGCCATGAGCTTCGTTTAATGCAAATGTAGTTGCCGAAGTTAAAGGTAACCAGGCATTCCTTTTAACAACAGGAAAGGGTAGAAAATGGTTTACTGATTTTTGAGGTAGTCAGCCTCGAAACCGAAAGGAAGTAATGCAGCCGCATCTTCGAAAATCCAAACCTTATCTGATTGGCTAGCAAGAATAAGACGAATGGGCGATTGCTGTTTGTGCTGATATTCCATGATAACCTGACGGCAGTTGCCACATGGAGAGAGAGGATCAACTATCGCGCTTTTGGTTGTGTTGACCGTGATTGCCATGGATTCAATCCGTTCGTTGGGATGATTGGTTGAAGCCGAGAAAATGGCCACTCGCTCGGCACACAAACCAGATGGATACGCAACGTTCTCCTGATTCGTACCAAGAACAATGGTTCCATTTTCCAATCGCAAAGCAGCTCCAACATAGAATTGTGAATAAGGAGCATAGGCGTTTTTTGCAGCTTCCTCAGCTTGATTCAAAAGCTCTTTGTCGGAATCATTCAACTCAGATCGAGTGAGTGAAATCCCTTTTATAGTTAGTTTGAACTCTTCCATTTCGTTATGTGAAGTAAGATATTACTTCTGGATGAGAACGGTAGCAAACGCAGCCACACCTTCTTCTCTTCCTACAAAACCGACCTTTTCGGATGTGGTTGCCTTGATGGAAACAGCATCTTCATCAACCTTTAAAATAGGGGCAAGAATGGCTTTCATATCGTCAATATGCGGATTGACTTTAGGCTTTTCCAGAACAACTGTTGAATCCACATTGCCAACGGTATAGCCTTTTTCAGCCAGCAATTTCATTACATCGCGAAGCAGAATCTTGCTATCGATATTTTTGTAATCAGAAGATGTGTCGGGAAAATGGAAGCCGATATCTCGCAAGTTGGCGGCACCGAGAAGTGCATCGCAGATTACATGAATCAAGACATCCGCATCTGAATGTCCGACTGCTCCAAGTTCCGAAGGAATCAGTTTGCCCCCTAACCAAAGTTCTTCGCCTTTGGCCAACCGATGCACATCATAACCAAAACCAACCCGAATGGTCATTACTCTTCAGGCGGTCTTTCGTCATTCTGCTTCTTGAAGGCTTCGAAATCGAATGTCAGTGTAAACCGTAGCGTGTTCTCCAAAGGATGACGCTGTTGAGTAGGAATCAAGTAAGCAAAATCCAACCCGAATACGTTATACCGTATTCCAGCACCAACAGTGAAGAACTGACGGTTTCCTTTCGAATAATGTTCATGGAAATATCCAGCACGAATGGCAAACAATTTATTGTACCAATACTCCAGACCAATAGAAAGGTTGATTTCTCTTAGCTCTTCCGCACTGCCTCCTGGCGCATCACCAAATGAAGTAAACATGGCATTTGGCACACTTCGATTGGGATCTTTTCCGTTCTCAATTATACGGTTTCCATTTACATCAAGAGAATCAACTCCATCCTCAGTCTGAAGATATGATGGTGGCGTTGGTACCATCAGCTTGTTGATATCGAAGAAAAGACCAAGCGAATTTCTTTCATCTACAAAATATTTGAAGCCTAGTCCAAATCGGAAGTTTATAGGAATAAAATCCTCTTCATTGGTTTGTGTATATGTAACCTTTCCTCCAATATTTGAAATATTCAAACCTGCCGAAAGAACCGTCTTACGATCTGCTATCTCTATACGCTCGGTCTGATAATAGAAAGAAATGTCCGCAGCGGCCGTCTGTGCCGCCCTAGTGGTTGCCCCACCTACACTAATACCCCCTGTAAGGTTGGAATAAATGTATCTGAGCGATATTCCACCAGAGAACTCTCTTGACAGTTTTCGAGCATAACTCACGTCCAGCGCAAACTCGCTTGGTGTAAAGTTGCCAATGTTATTACCAGTATTATCCGTAAACGTAATTTGTCCTAAGCTGAAGAACCTAAGCGAACCTGACAGGGTCTGCATCCCTTTCTTACCGATTTTCCCATACCCAGATAGATATGCGAGGTTAATGTCAGGAACCAAGGCACGCAGCCAAGGCGTGTAGGAGAGCGAGAATCCCATTTTGTTTGGAACATACGCCATCTTTGCTGGGTTCCAATGAATGGAAGCACCATCTGGATCGGTGGCAGCACCAACATCTCCCATGGCTCCAGACCGAGCATCTGGAGAAATCATTAGAAAAGGTACAGCAGTAGTAATGGTATTGAGCTGTATGTCATCTGCCCGTTCATCTTGATTCACACTCTGTGCGAAAACGTTCGATACAAAAAGAAAAATCGCAAGACAAACAGTGGTGATTCGACTCGTATAAGTCATCCTATTTTTTTTGAGGGCTGCAAATATAGCCATGTTACGTGTTTTCTATCAGTTTAGTATAACCAGGCGTTCAATTTGTTCAGCTTTCTGGCCATCTGGTGTTGAAACCTTCACATTATATAGGTACACTCCGCGACCAATCTTTTGTCCGTAGTCATCCCGACCATCCCAAGCAATTGGTTCATTACGAAAACCATGTGACAATACCGTTTCATTGATTGTTTTAACAAGTTTACCTGAAACGGTAAAAACCTGTACCTGTACAGCTAAGCTATTACAAGGTTGATTATGTTCGAACATGAACTCGGTGTACGTAGTAAATGGGTTTGGATAATTGAGCACGTGCTCCAACGCAAGATCTGCCGATGATGCCACCACAAATTCCGTGTAAGCCTCTGAACTGTTGTTGTAAACGTCCCATACCTTGAATCTCAAATTGTGGGTTCCTTCACTGAGATTACTGAAAGGATAAACCACCTTACCACTTTTATAGCTATCCAGATCGGCTTGGTAGAAATCGTTAAGGCTTATAGTATTATTGGTATTATCATCCAATACTGCCGTAATATCGTGCCCAATTCCATTGCCCACGGTGTTGATTCCGTTAGAGTCCGTTACAATTGCCAGTAGTGATGGGTTTTCATCGGTTGTTCCACCGAATGCAAAATCTTCATCATTCATGTAGATTCCAACAACCGGCCCTTCTTCGTCCTCCTCTGCATTAGCGCTTGATCCACCTATCACGAAATCTTCGAAATACCCGTTTGCATTGGTTTCGCCCCCTTCGGCATAATAACTGATGCGTCCAAGGTCGAAGTTGTAAGCAATATCGCGAGGTACTACAAACGAGAATGAGAACTTTCCAGAGTCTACACTGGCCTTACCCTTGTATACCAGATTTTTCTGCACTTTGAACTGCTTAACCTTTGACTCCGGGTCGTTAGCTAGCGTACTAACCTCAGTTGCCTTGTCATATACGGTGGGGTAAACCGTCCCTTTAAAATTGGGCATCAACTGCCCGTTTCTGTCTCGCATTCTTCCGGTCACAGTAACCAATTGAAGCGCATTGATAGTGTCTGTAAAGGCGTTGACGTCATCTCCATTTATCGTAAGGGTTTCAACACCATGTAGCGGGAATGAAAGTCGCTGAGCCGGGTCGCCAACCAGCAAAAAGTTCCGGTTATTGACCAATCCTCCACTGGCAACTTTGGTCATTCGAATTACATCGCCCATAGTAGGAGGCCCCCACGGCTGCTCCTCCAAAAGATTCAGGAAGAAGTTCTTGTTAAGCTGAAAATTTGGTGCAGCATAAACTAACCTTGAAGTGGTAAAAAGGGCAATTCCACCTCCATTCGGATTCAGATGAACTAATTCTCCTGCAGAAATGCGTTCCGGATCATCGTATCGCGTGAACTCACAAGTTGCAGTTACGAATGCAGCCAAATTGGTAAAGTTACTCCAACCACTGATTTCCGAATTTCCAATGACCCGCTCATGACTCCACCCTAGTTCACCTCCATGTCCTGTGTAATTCACAATGAGGTTTCCTCGATTGACCGCACTATTTATTGCCTCGGTTACCTGAGGGTATCTTTGACCACCAGGGGTAGATTCCTGAATGTATGCGTCAAAATAAATTTTTGAAACGTTATACTCCGGATACAGTGTATCTACCATTTCCGCCAATTGGTCCGCTTGATTTACGTGGAGGTTATTATCCTCATCATCGCCAATAAAGACCATTCGATTTCGCCAATCGGGAGAAATAGAGGAAGAAGTGGTCGATTCACAACTATGTTCGGTTGTCAAGTCTGCAATGCCCAGCTCCTCGTAACGATAAATCTTATCCACCACAACACGGGCATCCTCCAACGTTCTGGTCACAAACCGTCCAATTCCAATATCCAAGGCATCTGCATTAGAACTTGTGGATGTCCACGCACCCTCGTCCGGATCAAGCAAGCCGAAATAGTCGTCAGAAGCGTAACTGTAGGTAGGGCGAAGCGATTCCGGAGACTCATAGGTCGGAACAAAGTTGGTATTGTCCCCCACACGATTTTTGTAATCGTAACTGGCATCCCCGAAAAGCAAAAGATACCGCGGCATTTCCTGCCAATTATTTCCCGCGCGGTCATAAAACATCCGCATGAAATCTCTTATGGCCGATACATCCTGAGCCCCGGATGAAAACTCATTGTAAATCTGCTCTGGCGACACAATATGGACCGATAATGGATTCGATTCGCTCTGTTCATGAAAATTGGCCAATCTCTGAGCCTCACTCAGAAAATTAGGATGGCTTACAATAATCATATCTGCTTGACCAAGTGCATGTAAATTCTGATTTGCTACTTCACCAATAGGTTCTACACTAAAAAGCCCACTTCCATTAAAAGCAATGAACTCTCGCAACGAATCGGTCTCCACCTTAAAACTTGCCGTAGAGCCTTGAAGGTTTAGCTGACGCTGAGTGACATTAGCTAGGTCCGTAATCTCCCAAACCCGTAGACTGGAGTTCGCATTACCGATTTGAAATTCTGAAACATTGCCCGCACCAACAGACTCTAAAGTTCTGAAAGACATTTGTGTTCCAGTAAACGATAGTGTACGTGTCAATATAATCTCCAAATAATCTAACCAGGCAACCGCGCTTGTGTTACCATTCTTACTATACGATATGTTGACATTTGTATTTCCCGAAGAGAATTGTAGCAGCTCGCAAGCCTGTCTCACGGTACCGTGTTCATTATACCCCATAGAAGCCTTTTGGAAAGTGGTATCAACCACTGTATTACCGTTAACCTTGGCAGAATACCTGGTATTTCCAGTGTTTGCGCTGGCCATCATTCTTATAAAGAAGTAACCTGGATCGTTAGTGACGTTGGCGAAGCCAAAATCAAAGCTGCGAGATGTCTCAATATCAAACTTATCTCCAAACCACTCTCGTCCTGACTTAATGATATTATCCTCATCAGACTCGTGAAAAGCATAATCTGTGAATTTGGTAACCATATGAGTAGTAGGTAAGGAAGGCGAGGCAACCGAACTCACTCTTTTGCCAGGGCCAGCATCTGCTGAAACGAAATAGTAGCTTCTATCAGAATAAATGTTGAAAACGTGCTTGAACGGCTTACAACCGCCATCATCCTGTACCCAAGTATGCGGACCTTTCGCATAGAATAAAATGTAATCTCCCGGATCAAAGCTTCCGTCATTTCCTCCAACAACTTCAACAGAGTTCATCTGTAAATCGTCATGCCTGAACGCATCATTGGGCTGAGGAAGCATTCCTCCTCCATTCCCAAAAACATTCAATCTTCCGGGATTAACCGCATCTACGTCCATTCCCATGGACCTAAGGTCTTCGTAGGATATTTTATGTAAGCCGCTATTCGAAACTCCCACCTTGTACCACGAACCAGAAGCTAGCACAGATGATTGAGCAAATGTTGAACCGCCCCCAGATTTTTGAACCGCCACCGGAATCTCCTGGGTATTCAAGTTGAATTCGACCAACTTTTCAAGCTGGCCGCTGACCACATTCTTCCTTATAGGTATGAATGTCAATCGGCAGAACTGTTGCTTACGTTCGGTATAATTAGAGGCTTGCACATCAATCTCGGATTCAAAATCAAGGTTAGCCACAGCTTCCAACTCTTCGGTTGAGAGGGGTTCAAATCTTACTTGGGTCAATGAAGCCTTCAGATTATTGCGGCCATTCAGCTTAATATTTCTGATGAAATGCGGCTGTGGTGTATCATCGAGATAAACTGCACCATCGAACATCAAATAAGTTCGGGTTGACCCGTCATACTTTAATTCCTTTACCGGTTCAGACCATTCAATAGTCTCAACATTCTTCTTTGCCGCAGTTCTAGATTGGATTTTGGCAACCTGTCCAACAGATTGGAATACCGAAAGCAACACAATGGCAGAGGCAATAAATAGCTTCTGAAATTTCTTCATAATAGATGAGGTAAGCTTCAAAATTGTATCAATTAAAATTCAGCACCATAATATTTCAAGATTGTCTTCCGTTTGACCTTGGGACCTTCTATTAAATTATGATGGAAACACGCGCTGAACGACAAGGGTTCAAAATTATTGCACAAATCACAGAATTTATTCTGCTTTGTTGTCAAGAATCTCAACTAAAATTATTCGTATTATTGTCCTTTAAATTTCAAAAAACCAGAATGCTGAAGCGATTTTTCGTTGCCTTCGTGTTGGTATTTGTAGGGACTTGGTCGGCCAATGAAGCTTTTGCTCAGGATCCGCAATTCACGCAATTCTACGCTAACCCCATCTATTTGAACCCTGCTTTTGCTGGTTCAAAGAGATGTCCTAGGGTTATGATGAATTACCGTAATCAATGGCCGGCAATTTCAGGTACCTTTGTTACCTACAGTGCCTCGTTTGACATGGATGTGAACGCTCTTCATGGTGGCCTTGCAGGTCATTTCATGGCAGACCGTGCTGGAGAAGGGACATTGAACAGTTTTGAAGGGAGTCTAATCTATGCTTATCGCATGAACATCTCCAGGAAATTCTCTCTTAGAATTGGAGCTCAGGCAACACTTGTTCAGCGGAGTATTGATTGGGATAAATTAACTTTTGGAGATATGATTGACCCTCGTTATGGGTTTGTCTATCAAACACAGGAGGTACAACCAAATACTAGCAGAATTTTTGCAGATTTTTCCACAGGAATTATCGGATATACTGAGAACTTCTTCATCGGTTTTGCAGCTCATCACTTAACGCAACCTGACGAAGGTTTTGCTGGATTCAGTAAACTGCCAATCAAGTTCACTGGTCATGCAGGAGTGAATATTTATTTCGGAAAGAGAAGGGAACAATCTAAGAAATGGAACTTTTCTCCGAACATCCTTTATCAGCATCAGCAGGATTTCCAGCAGTTGAACTACGGTTTCTATCTGTCAAAGAGTTTTATGGTAGGTGGTATCTGGTTCCGTCAGAGTTTCAACAACCCTGATGCCTTTATTGTGTTGATCGGATTCCAACAGGGAGCGTTCAAATTCGGATATAGTTATGACGTAACTGTATCATCGCTGACTAATAATACGGCCGGATCTCACGAATTTTCGCTTGGCTTACAGTTCGGTTGTAGAAAGCCTAAGAAGAAGTTCAGAGCCATCGACTGTCCTTCCTTCTGATACAATAACGTAACTAAGAAGCCGTTTTTACGTTCAAAGCATGTTTCGAAACATCATAGTCATGAAGACATTTAATATCAACACATTCAATCTGACCAGCCTACTAGTAGCGGTAGCTTTTATGTTTGGGGCTTGTCAAAAGGAACGTTCCAATACTACCGGATGGAACACGAATGACCCCAAAAACGGTGGTTTTGAAGTAGCCGAATGGCAAGGTCAGGAAACAGGTCCTGGTTTGGTATTCGTAGAGGGTGGTACATTCACCATGGGTAGAGTGGAACAGGATGTACGTTACGATTGGGATAACATTCCAAGAAGAGCGACTGTTTCTTCTTTTTACATGGACGAAACGGAGGTTACCAATGTTGACTATCGTGAATACTTGTACTGGATAACACGAGTTTTCTACGCTAGTTATCCTGAGGTTTACAAGCGTGCGCTTCCTGATACACTGGTTTGGAGAAGTAAATTAGGATTCAATGAGCCGTATGTAGAGCTCTATTTAAGACACCCAGCATACAACTACTACCCAGTTGTTGGTGTAAACTGGCTTCAAGCAACTGATTACTGTGCTTGGAGAACGGATCGCGTAAACGAGCAAATTTTAATTCGTGAAGGGATTCTTCGAACAAACCCTAATCAGGTTGATGAAGACAACTTCAACACGGATGCATACTTAGCGGGTCAATACGAAGGCTTGGTAAGAACCGACCTTATTGACCTTGACCCGAATAAGGACACGCGTAAAGTTCGTATCGAGGACGGCATTCTACTTCCTCGATACCGACTACCAACAGAAGCTGAGTGGGAATTTGCAGCTCTAGGTCTTGTTGGAAATACTGTATTCGAACGTGTCACCGAAAGAAGACTTTACCCTTGGAACGGTGCTTACATGCGTAATGCGGATGACCGGTATAAAGGTGAAATGATGGCAAACTTCAAAAGAGGAAAAGGCGACAACATGGGTGCTGCAGGATACCTTAATGACCGCGCTAACATTCCAACTGACGTGCTTTCTTACTGGCCAAACGATTACGGCCTTTATTGTATGGCTGGTAACGTTAACGAGTGGGTAAAAGATGTGTATCGTCCCCTTTCAATGGAAGATGATGATGACTTCAACATGTTCCGTGGTAACGTTTTCAAAACTCAACTCCGTGAAGAGGAAGGTGAAATTGCTGAGAAAGACAGTCTTGGTCGAATCATCTGGAGAGATGTTACTGAAGAAGAAAACACCCAGCGCAGAAACTACAAGAAAGCTGACAATATCAACTTCTTGGATGGCGATTACTCTTCCTCCATTTTCTACTCTAATGACGAGTACAATTCGGGTGGAGAAAAAGCTAAGAAACGTATGTATGAATGGGGAATTACTTCCCTCATCAATGATGAAGCACACGTTTACAAAGGCGGTTCTTGGAAAGACCGTGCTTACTGGTTGGTACCTGGAACACGCAGATACCTTGATGCTCAGCAGTCTACAGATGACATTGGTTTCCGTTGTGCCATGCACCGTGTAGGAACTCAGACTCAATAACTATCATTGGTTGAAAGAATTACAGAACCCCAAGTTCAAATTGAACTTGGGGTTTTTATTTTTCCAACATGGAGATAGCAGAGCTATATGAGCTATATAAATCGTGTTCAGGCATTTCTACTGACAGTAGAAAAATCACTAACGATTGCATGTACATCGCCTTAAAAGGCGAAACATTTGATGGCAATAAATTCGCACCTGACAGCCTTGATCTGGGTGCTAAATATGCAGTTGTAGATGACAATTCCATTCTCACTGCGGATGGAATCATCAAAGTAGAAGATGGATTGCGGACGCTCCAAGAACTCGCTTCTTATCACAGACATCAATTTGATATTCCGGTAATTGGAATTACTGGCTCCAATGGCAAGACCACAACTAAAGAATTGATGCAATCAGTTCTATCACAGAAATTCAATGTGCTAGCTACGGCAGGGAATTTCAACAACCATATCGGTGTTCCTTTGACGCTCTTTCGATTAAAAGCGGAGCATGAAATTGCCATTATCGAAATGGGCGCAAGTGCGCAAGGCGAAATCAAAGAACTATGTGATATCGCTGACCCTAACTATGCGTTGATTACCAACATCGGCAAGGCTCATTTGGAAACCATGGGTGGTTTGGAAGGCGTACTCAAAACCAAGACAGAGCTGTTTGACCATATTAGAAATCATGGTGGTGAACTACTTGTTCATAGTTGCGATAACCTGCTGATGCAAAACGCGAGTAATGATGCCTCATTCCTTTACGGAGCGTTACCGACTGATGATGTTCAAGGAAGAGTTGTTCGCGATGGAAATTTTGTTTCTGTACAATGGAAACGAAAAGAAACGGAAGGGAATCTAGATGACGCTCCAGTTGTAAAAACCAACCTAACTGGAACATACAACCTACCAAACATTATGGCTGCAGTTGCAACAGGTATCGTATTCGGCCTAACCGATGAAGAAATAGCTAGAGGCATTTCCAGTTATGAGCCATCAAACAATCGCTCAGAGGTGCGAAAAAAAGGCAGCAATACCTTTATTCTTGATGCCTACAATGCCAATCCAAGTAGCATGGAAGTTGCCATCAACAACCTGATTGGTTCTGACGGAGAAAACCATTCAGTTATTCTTGGTGAAATGCTGGAAGTTGGCTCAACAAGTGCAGAGGAGCATCGGAACATTTGCGAACGACTAACTGCGCTAGAAATGAAAACCGTATGCTTGGTCGGAAAAGAATTCAACCAATTCAAGAACGATTTTTCCTTCCAATTCTTTGAGAATGTGGACAAATTGAATGAATGGCTGAAAGACCATCCATTTGAGAACGAAACAGTCCTTATTAAAGGTTCGCGTGGAAATAAACTGGAAAAAGCAGCCGAACTGCTTCTTGCTTAATCGCGCGTAACCGCTCTTGAAATTACAATCTTCTGAACCTCAGATGTTCCTTCGTAAATCTGAGTGATCTTTGCATCACGCATCAAACGCTCAACGTGATACTCTTTCACGTAGCCATAACCACCATGAACCTGAACGGCCTCAACCGTGGTTTCCATGGCTACTTTGGAAGCGTACAACTTGGCCATAGAACTTGAAAGGTCGTAGTTCAGACCTTGGTCTTTATGCCAAGCAGATTTGTAAATCAACATTCTTGCTGCTTCAATCTCAGTTGCCATATCAGCCAATTTGAATTGAATTGCCTGATGTTGGTTGATAGTCTTTCCGAAAGCCTTGCGCTCCTTAGAATATGCCAATGCCAACTCGTAAGCACCACTAGCAATGCCTAGCGCTTGTGCAGCAATACCGATTCGTCCTCCAGACAATGTCATCATCGCAAACTTGAAGCCGAAACCGTCCTCTCCTATTCTGTTCTCCTTCGGAACTTTCACATCTTGGAACATCAACGAGTGCGTATCGGAAGAACGAATTCCCAGCTTGTCCTCTTTCGGTCCAACGGTAAATCCTTCCATTCCTTTCTCAACAATCAAAACATTGATTCCGCGGTGTCCCTTGTCCGCATCCGTCTGTGCGATTACCAAATAAGTTGACGCATTTCCACCATTAGTGATCCAGTTCTTGGTTCCATTCAATAGATAATGGTCTCCCATATCAATGGCGGTTGTAGTCTGCGAGGTTGCATCCGAACCTGCTTCTGGCTCAGAAAGTGCGAACGCACCAAGCTTCTGACCAGTAGCCAACGGAACCAAATATTTTTGCTTCTGCTCTTCCGTTCCATACTTCTCTAAACCCCAATTCACGAGCGAATTACATACACTCATACATACCGAAGCGGAGTTATCAATCTTCGAAAGCTCTTCCATCGCCAACACATAAGAAATGGTGTCCATTCCGCTACCACCATACTTCGGGTCAACCATCAATCCGAGGAAACCGAGTTCGCCCATTTTCTTCACTTGTTCGTGCGGGAACTCCATTTTCGAATCACGCTCAATTACTCCTGGAAGCAACTCATTTTGCGCAAAATCACGCGCTGCTTTCTGAATCATCAATTGTTCCTCGGTCAACTCAAACTTCATCTCAGATGTGCTTTTAATGAGCGGCAAATGTAACGCATTGCGCCTATTAATCCTTAACCTTACGAGGGTAAACCGATTGATGAAAAAAGGGTTCAGAAAAGCGGCAATTGGATTGATGTCTGGCACCTCGCTGGACGGGCTGGACATTTGCTTTGCCGAATTCCGTTTTGACGAAAAATGGGAGTTTGAAATCAAGGCTGCTAAGTGTTTCGGTTACGATGACGAGTGGAAAGCGAAGTTGGGTTCAGCACACCTTCAATTCAAGGATGAGTTAGATAAACTTCATCTAGAATTCGGTCGATTTATTGGTGAACAGACACGAACGTTTCTCGAAACCTCAAACCTGCCGAAGCCAAACCTCATCTGTTCGCACGGACACACGGTTCTTCACGAACCAGAAAAAGGAATCACATTACAAATTGGAGATGGTCAAGAGATTGCGAACATCACAGGAATTACTTGCATGAATGATTTCCGTTCGTTGGATGTTTCGCTTGGTGGGCAGGGTGCTCCACTTGTTCCGATTGGTGATGAGTTGCTTTTCTCGGAGTTCGATGCTTGCCTGAATCTTGGAGGCTTCTCCAATATCAGTTTCAAGGAAAACGATATTCGAAAAGCGTTCGATATCTGCCCTGTAAATATCGTTCTGAACGAACTCGCAAATCGGCTTGATCATCCATTTGATCAAAATGGAGAACTCTCCAAATCAGGAAAATTGAACGAGCCTTTGCTAAACCATTTAAATGGTCTGAACCTCTACGCGGAAGAAAACCGTCCCTCGCTGGCTCGCGAATGGGTTGAATCCAACGTCAACCCGTTATTGAGAGCGGCTAATTTGTCCGAAGTGGATTTACTGCGAACGTTCGTTGAACATGTGGCTATTCAAATTGCCAGAGTAATTGAAACGAAAGTTGCTGGAGGACGGGTTTTGGTTACAGGCGGTGGCGCTTACAATTCGTTTCTGATGGAAAGAATGCAAGCGTATTCGTTGGCTGACCTCATTGTTCCCGAAAAACAAACCATCGAATTTAAAGAAGCCTTAATCTTCGCGTTTCTAGGCGTGTTGAGAACAGAAAATCAAATTAACGTACTTCGAAGCGTCACGGGTGCAAGCGGAGATTCGAGTTCAGGAGTGATGCATTTTCCTGAATAATTGAGGTGATTTACTCACAAAGTTTACCTTCTATTTTGTGTTACTTTTGCGCGGAATTTTAGACCGTATTCCCTGTGTTTGAACTTCTTAAGAAATACGAAAACACTCCACCAGAGATCGTTTTCGAATGGAACGACCGCGAGACCGAAGCCAAAGGCTGGGTTGTGATTAACTCGCTTCGCGGTGGTGCAGCTGGTGGTGGCACGAGAATGCGCCCTGGTTTGGACAAAAACGAAGTCATTTCGTTAGCCAAAACAATGGAGATCAAATTCACGGTTAGCGGACCTCCGATCGGTGGTGCAAAATCAGGTATCGATTTCGACCCGAAAGACCCACGCAGAAAGGGCGTTTTGGAGCGCTGGTTCAAAGCGGTTTCTCCTCTTCTGAAAAATTACTACGGAACAGGTGGTGACCTGAACGTTGATCAGAAAACCGATGTGATTCCAATTACCGAATCGTACGGAATTTGGCATCCGCAAGAAGGTGTGGTCAACGGGCATTTCAATCCGACAGAGGCTGGGAAAATCCACAAGATCGGACGATTGAGAAACGGTGTTTCCAAGATTTTGGAAGACCCGAATTACTGTCCTGATGGGCCTGTAAAATATCGCGTAGCCGATATGATCACAGGTTTTGGCGTCAGCGAATCGGTCAAACATTTCTACTCCATCTTTAGAAACGAATCGCTTCAAGGAAAGCGCGTCATCGTTCAGGGTTGGGGAAATGTAGCTTCAGCGGCTGCGTTGGAGTTGGCACACAGCGGATCTCAAATTGTTGGAATCATTGACCGGGACGGTGGCATCATCAACGAAGAAGGTTGGGGATTGCAGGCCGTCAAAAAGTTGTTCATCGAGAACAAACACGGCAACAACCTTGTGGTTGACAAAATGATGCCGTTCGATGAGATCAACGAACGCATTTGGGAAGTTCCAGCGGACATTTTCATTCCTGCGGCTGCTTCTCGTTTGGTTACCGAAGACCAGCTAAGACGACTAATCTGGGCTGGTGTTGAAACCATCGCGTGTGGTGCCAATGTGCCGTTTGCGGATCAAGAAATTTTCTACGGCCCGATTATGAGTGAAGCCGACAAACAGATCAGCCTCATTCCAGATTTTATTGCCAATTGCGGCATGGCCAGAGCGTTCTCATATTTAATGGAATCCGTGAGTCCAGAAATTACCGATGCAGGGATTTTCGAAGACACGTCTCAGACCATTTACAACTCATTGAAGGAGGTTTACGATAAGAGTCCATCGTTGACCAACGTAAGCCAAACCGCCTTCGAAATTGCCCTTGAGCAATTGACCTCAGAAACAGAATCTATATCTACACATCAATAAATGGAAATCGTACTGATTGCAATCTTCGTGCTTGGCTACCTTGGAATTACGCTAGAACACACGTTCAAAATTGACAAACTCATCCCAGCGGTAGCCATGATGGCGCTGCTTTGGGCAGTTGTGGCGCTGTTCCACATTCCTGTTTTTGAGATTGTTGACGGACTGGTTCCTGTGGAACACATGGACGAAGTGCTACTCCATCACTTAGGTAAAACAGCCGAAATTCTCGTTTTCTTGATGGGCGCAATGACCATTGTAGAGATTACCGATCACTTCAATGGTTTCGGTGCTATCAAGCAGTTTGTGAAGACCAAAGAGAAAAAGGTTCTGCTTTGGATCATGGGTATTCTGGCGTTCATCCTTTCTGCAATCATTGATAACCTAACGGCCACAATCGTACTGATTACCATCCTCAAAAAGTTGGTTGACAAGCACGAAGACCGTATGTGGTTTGCTGGTCTGATCATCATCTGTGCAAATGCTGGTGGTGCTTGGTCTCCGATTGGAGACGTGACCACAACCATGCTTTGGATCGGAAACAAGGTTTCGACAGGAAAGTTGGTCACACATCTGGTTATCCCATCATTGGTCTGTATGGCTATTCCAACTCTGATTGCTTCTTTTCTGCCTGCTTTCCAAGGTCAATTGACTTCTCCGAAGGCTGATGCAGACGAGAAACCTGCAAGCTTAGGAATGCTGTTACTCGGTCTTGGTATGATCATTTTCGTTCCGATTTTCAAGACGGTAACGCACTTGCCACCGTACGTTGGAATGATGCTTTCGTTGGCGGTTGTAGGAACCGTTGCGGAGTTGAAAAGTGCCCGTGCATTTACCATGTCAGAAGCGGCACATCATCACAGTCCTGTGCATACCGCGCTGGCGCGAATTGAGATGCCGTCTATCCTATTCTTCTTGGGAATTCTGATGGCGGTAGCTGCGCTGGAAAGCGTGGGAATGATCTTCGAATTGGGAGAATCTGTTCGGGCCGCTATTCCAGACGATGTGTTTGTGGTATTACTTGGTTTCGGCTCTGCGGTTATCGATAACGTGCCGTTGGTTGCGGCAAGTATGGGAATGTTCCAATTGCCACTTGACCACCACATCTGGCACTTTATTGCGTACTCCGCAGGAACGGGCGGTAGTATGCTTATCATAGGTTCTGCCGCAGGTGTTGTTGCCATGGGAATGGAGCGCATTGATTTCATGTGGTACTTGAAAAAAATCGCTTGGTTGGCCGCTATCGGATTCTTGGCTGGCTGTGGCGTTTTCTATCTAATGGTCGAATTCTTTTTCGGCTACTGATTCATTTTGATCCAACCTGACGGCAATCTATCTTTGATGCGATGAGCATCAGGGTTGTTGAGCTTTTTGCGGGTGTTGGCGGTTTCCGATTGGGATTGGAACAGGCCAGTTCCGAATTCGAGGTGGTTTGGAGTAA
Source organism: uncultured Chryseobacterium sp. (assembly GCA_964457245.1). Taxonomy (GTDB): domain Bacteria; phylum Bacteroidota; class Bacteroidia; order UBA10329; family UBA10329; genus UBA10329. Next base: position 29,483 of record CAYWET010000016.1, read on the forward strand.
CCAATGGGAGCCGAGCACAAAAAAGCAACACGCAAGTTTGGTTTACGAACATCGCTGGCCGAATGCGAATCATTCCAATCGGAATATTGAAGAAATTGTAGAACACGATTTCGAGCAGATTCCTGAACATGACCTTCTAGTTGGCGGCTTTCCTTGTCAGGATTATTCGGTAGCAACCACACTTCGGAATTCGAAAGGATTGCGAGGAAAGAAAGGTGTGCTTTGGTGGAGCATTGAAGCCATTCTGAGGAAGAAAGGCAAAAACCTTCCCAAGTATTTGATGCTGGAAAATGTGGATCGTTTGCTGAAATCTCCAGCCACTCAGCGCGGACGCGATTTTGCCATTATGCTTTCCTCTTTAAATGCATTAGGATATGCAGTTGAGTGGCGGGTGATAAACGCAGCGGAATACGGAATGCCGCAGCGGAGAAGACGCGTTTTCATTCTTGGTTATCACAAGTCGAGCGACATTTACAAGCAGCTAATAGCTGCCAAAACCAAAACAGATTGGCTGACCAAAGCAGGAGTTGTGGCAACGGAATTTCCTGTGAAGGAAACCGCACAGAAACCGTTTTCAGACAAACTCGAATCTGACCTTACCAAGATCTCGGAAGAATTCAATAAAGACGGAAAGCTGTCTCCGTTTCAGAATACGGGTTTGATGATCGGTGGTCGGTTCTGGACGTTGAAAACCGAAAGTGATTTCAAGGGCGAAGAGAAGGTTTTGGAAGAAGTTCTTGTTCCGAATTCGGAAGTTCCTAAGGAGTTTTTCATCAGCAAAGCAGAACTTAAACAGCCAAACGGTTGGGAGTTTCAGAAAGGCGCAAAGAAGATTCAGCGTACCAACAGCAGCGGTCACACATATTCGTATTCAGAAGGCGGAATGACTTTCCCCGATCCGTTGGACAGACCTTCGAGAACAATCATTACAGGCGAAGGCGGCAGAACGCCTTCACGATTTAAGCACGTGATTCTGAAAGACGGCAAATACCGCAGACTTATTCCGAAGGAGTTGGAACGGTTGAACATGTTCCCAGATGACCACACCAAATTGGAAGGAATTACTGACCAAAAGCGCGCCTTCTTTATGGGAAATGCTTTGGTTGTAGGGATTGTGGAGAAACTTGGGCGGGAACTGGCAGCGCGGATTAGCTAATGTCATTCCGAGGGCAGCTTGCGTAGCCGAGAAATCTATTTCCAAGACATGATATTTCTCCGCTCCTTACGGTCGGTCGAAATGACAGCCGCGGTTTGCGTGCGTTAAGGATTAAAGCGGCATCCTTTTTTGAGGAACGAGAAAAAGATATAGCGGAAAGCCTGACCGCGCCCCTGTAGGCTTCGAGAGCCTCAGCCTACGGCCTCGCGCGGGAACGCCCTTCAACAAGCTCGGCACATTGCCCTAAACAAAAAGAGCGGCACCGTAATGGAACCGCTCTTTGAATGAGTTGAGTTTGCGTCAGTATTCGTCTTCGTTGAAGAAGAAGTCGTCTTTGGTGGGGTAATCAGGCCAAATGTCTTCGATGCTCTCGAAAACCTCACCGTCATCTTCAATTTCCTGAAGATTCTCAACCACTTCCATCGGTGCTCCGGAACGCATGGCGAAGTCGATGAGCTCATCCTTGGTAGCTGGCCAAGGTGCGTCTTCGAGACGTGATGCTAATTCTAGGGTCCAATACATGCTTGTTATCTGTTAGATGGTTAGCGGTTCTATTTTGCGCAAAGCTAAAAATTTAACTAAGACACAAAAGACGAGCGAAAAATTTTTGAAATTCTCCCGAATCCCTTTACTGACGTGGTTTCCAGGGGATTTCAGTCAGCTTGTCGTCTTGTGTGATCTTGCGGCTAAGCACAAATAAATAATCGGAAAGACGGTTCAAATATTTTGTGACCAGCGGATCAATGGGTTCTTTTTCGTTGAGAAGTGTGGCCAACCGTTCTGCTCTACGGCACACACAGCGGGCAATATGGCAGAAACTGACTGTATCATTTCCACCAGGAAGTACGAACGAACGCATTTCGGGAAGTTCATCATTCATACGGTCCATTTCCTTTTCGAGGAGCTCGATGTCCGATTCGTCCAAATCGGGTGTTTTGAGGTTCGATTTGCTTGGGTCTGAAGCTAATATGGAACCGATGGTGAAAAGTCTGTCCTGAACTTCGCCAAGAATTACTTCTGCTTTTTGGTCAATTTTTCGATGCCGAACAAGGCCGATGTATGAATTCAACTCATCTACCGTTCCGTAGCTTTCTATTCTGATATGATGTTTTGGAACCCGCGCTCCACCGAATAATCCAGTGGTGCCGTCATCGCCCGTTTTGGTGTAGATTTTCATGACGATTGCAATACGGTTTGCACATTATGGTTCACCTCATCGGTCTCTACCAAACCGTCTTTTAGTCTGATAATGCGATGCGCATGCTGTGCGATGTCTTCTTCGTGTGTTACCAGAACAATGGTGTTTCCGTTTCGATGGATTTCCTCGAACAACCCCATGATTTCGATGGAGGTTTTCGAATCGAGGTTTCCAGTTGGTTCATCGGCCAATATCAATGCTGGATTGTTGACCAATGCTCTTGCAACCGCAACCCGTTGTCGCTGACCACCGGAAAGTTCGTTCGGACGGTGCGTCATTCTGTCTCCCAAACCGACCTGGGTCAAAACTTCTTCGCCACGCTTTTTACGGTCGGAACTTCCTAGGCCAGCATAGATCAATGGAAGCGTCACATTATCCAAAGCCGTTGCACGTGGCAACAAATTGAACGTCTGAAACACGAATCCGATCTTACTGTTCCGAACTTCGGCCAACTGGTTGTCAGTCATGCGGCTCACGTCCTGTCCGTCCAAGAAATATTGTCCGCTTGTTGGTGTGTCCAAACAACCGATCATGTTCATTAAGGTTGATTTTCCCGAACCAGATGGCCCCATCAAAGCCACGTATTCGCCTTCTTTTATGGTAATGGAAATATCGCGCAAGGCGTGAACCTGTTCAGATCCCATCACATAAATCTTGGCAATGTGCTCGGTGCGGATGACGTCTTTCATTTGTGGCTAAGTTACAATCAATACCTGATGATGAAATCCTGTTTCGGTTGCTGTTTTCTTAGGAAAACGATGCCCACTTGGAACAGATCAAGTGTAACCGTAACACGCTCATCGGCCTTGATGTTCTCCCAAGCTTCGGCCATGCCCCTACTCCAATAGATGTCATCGAAGAGTAAGACCGAATCGTTATGGCATTTTTCCATGCATTGATTGAAGTATCTGATGGTTGGTTCTTTTTGATGGTTGCCGTCTATGAACGCCCAATCAAGTTTTTCGATGGAATCAAGATAAGGTTGTAGCGTATCGTCAAAGTTTCCTTCAATGATTGTTGCTTTCACATTTGCTTGCGCGAATTGCTCTTGGGCAATAGTGGCCGTGTTCGGGCAGCCTTCAAGTGTGGTCAGATTTCCTTTCGGGTTTCCAAGAGATTGATAGAGACTCCCAATCCCAAGGGATGTTCCCAACTCAATCATGGTTTCGGGTTGGAAGTGCCTTGCCAAGCGAAAAAGCAACTCGCCCCATTTTCCTCCTTTGGCTGAATTCTTGGCAATGTCGGCCACCTTTCTTCGGTTTGAAGTATTGATGGTTGAACCCGCTCCGAGGTCGGTTATTTCAATCTCATCCGTTCGGTTCAAAAGTGCTTGACGAATCGATTGTACCGCCTTGTATTCTGGATAAATGGTTTTGTCGTAAACAACTTCATCCAGCAACTGGTAAACAAAAGGCGAATGAATTCCGTGGCGATTTTTTGCCTTGGATAGGTACTTGATGTACTGTTTTGCTCGCCACAAATGAGACATGCCACGAAAGTAACTGACCTCTTGAAACAAAACAGCCCGATGACAATCGCATCGGGCTGTTCTTTTCAAATACGTTGTATGTTATGCTTTCGGCATGTGCACATCCACTTGGGGGAATGGAATGGTAATGTTGGCCGCATCCAACGCCTCTTTTCCAGCTTCGTAAATATCGAAATAGACATCCCAATAATGCGCTGGGTCACAATGCGGGCGGACTGCTAGGTTCACCGAACTGTCTGCCAATTCTACCACGCCAACAAATGGTGCTGGATCTTTCATCACCTTCGGATGTTCTTGCATCACTTTCAGGAGCACTTCTTTTGCTTGCTTGATGTTCGATTCGTACGAAATTCCCATCACCAGATCAACACGGATAACACCTTTGGTGGTGTAATTGGTGATGTTTCCGTTGCTGATCGCACCGTTCGGAACAATCACAGTTTTACTGTCTGGAGTATTCAAAACAGTTACGAAAATCTGAATCTCCTTTACGACACCCAGATGTCCTTGTGCTTCAATCAGATCGCCAACCTTATACGGCTTGAAGATGAGAATAAGCACACCGCCTGCAAAGTTGGCCAGCGTTCCCTGAAGAGCGAGACCAACGGCCAGACCCGCAGCACCGATAACCGCAACGAACGAAGTGGTTTCGATTCCGACCATACTGGCAACGCTGATCAGTAGCATCACCTTTAAACCCATGCTGACCATACTCTTCAAGAATGGCTGGAGACTTTTGTCAATATGACGCTTGTCCAGCAGGTTTCCGAGAATGGAAACCATGCGGTTAATAATCCACATCCCCGCCACCAGAACAATCAGCGCCAAAACGAATTTGGGCGCATACTCCATGGTCAGTTCAATGGCACGTTGGGTGTATTGTTCGAGTTGATCCGTATTCATGATTAATGGATTTTAGTCTTTGTGTACATGTACATCCATTTGCGGGAACGGAATGTTCAAACCGTGCTTGTCGAATTCCTTGTACACACGTTCGTTTAGGTCGAAAAACACCCCCCAATAATCGGCAGATTCAACCCAACCTCGAACGACAAAATTGACCGAACTGTCAGCCAATTCCTTTACAGCGATGAAAGGTGCAGGGTCTTTCAGAATTCGGCTGTCATCATTCAGCATTCCGAGAATTACCTCTTTAGCCTTGTCCGCATCGTCTCCATATCCAATTCCAACAACCCAATCAACCCGTCTTCTAGGTTCAGTAGAGTAGTTGACCATGCTACTGGTAGAAAGTCCACCGTTTGGAATGATGATGGTTTTGTTATCGCCAGTTTTCAGAATGGTATTGAAAATCTGAATTTCCTTAACTGACCCAGCGTGTCCTTGTGCTTCAATGAAATCGCCAACCTTGAATGGCTTGAAGATGAGTATCATCACTCCGCCAGCAAAGTTCTGTAACGTACCGCTCAACGCCATACCAACAGCCAAACCCGCAGCACCTAGAATAGCAACGAAACTTGTCATTTCGATACCGAGGGTTCCCAAAGCACTAACTACCACAAGTACTTTCAGGGTTATCCCGAGCATGCTTCCAAGGAAACTTTGCAGTGCTGGCTCCAAGCCGCGCTTTTCCATCAGTTTCTTAACCGCTCCCGTAATCATTCCAGCAATCCATAATCCGATTATCAGAATGAGAATGCCAGTACCCAGTTTGATTCCATATTCAGTAATCATTGCCGCCCAATCAGTGTCGTTGTTTCCTAAAAAATCTTCCATTTTGCTATCGGTTTGATTCAATCGGTTGCAAAAGAACAAAAAAGCGTTTCAGTCTGAAAGTAGCTCGGCCTGTGTTGCACCTATCTCACAAGCATCAGTCTTTCATTCCAAAAGCCTTCTTCAGTAATCAGCTCTAGGAAGTATGCTCCCGTTGGTACAGAGCGAAGGTCAATGACATTGGAGGTTGAGTTTGCGGTCCCTTGTTTAACCAAACGGCCATGAACATCGGCAACTGTCCATTTGGCATCATTTTTAAGACCTATCAACTGATACTCTCCTGAACTTGGATTCGGATAAATAATCAGTTCAAGCAAGGTTTGGTCGTCAATACCAACACTCTCTGAAGGGATACCTGTAACTTCGATATCATCAACGTACATTCCATCCCGCTCAACGTATTGGTCAGAATACAATTTGAATTGTATATAAATACTTTCGCCTAGGAAATCATTTAGGTCGATTTCTTCCCGAACCCAATCGTATTGTTCGCCATCGTAAAGTGGTTGGCCTTCATCCTGATTTTCGTTACCCAGAACGGTGTAGTTGCCACAAAGCGGCATCCAATTACTTCCATCAGTTGATGCACTTACTTGTGCGTAATCCCAGCCAGCTTCAATTTCCCATTTTGCGTAAAAACTGAGTAGGGCATGACTGAACCCGCCCAAGTCAATTGGGTTTTCTGTGGTCATGGTAGCATTGCTGTAAGCTGGGTAATCTCCATCTGGTGAGTCAGTCCAAGAATTACTTGACGTGTAATACTCCTGTGAAGTCAAAGACCACTCATTGCCGTTTGTCCAATCGCTGGTCGGAAGTCCGCTATTGGCAAACACCGGGGCGGCATTTCCATAGATTTTCTGAATTGTATCAGACCTGACGTATGAGCCATTATCTAGATGAATTGCATAGCTAATCGGGTCACCGTTTTCAATTCCTTGAGCGAGAGAGTAGGAAATGGAATCTAATTCCACTTCTGCCACATCAAGCCCAGTGTGGTTGTTGGCCGTACCTACGGACGATATTCCTGTAAGAGGTTCGATGGTAACTGTAAAGTCTCCTCCTTCCCAACCCATTCGTTGAATCTTGTAATTGAGATGACCTGAGGGTTGAAAGATGATAGACTCCTGAAGGTCAGTCAGCACCGCATAATTGGTTGCGCTTCGAGCCAAGGTCAGGTTCATGTAAACGTTCTCTTGGCAAAGCGGGATAATGCGCGATTGTGAAGGCCAGAAACCATCGTTGTCTCCACCAACTTCGGGTGTCATGCTGTAGATTTTTGGCTTGGAAGAAGTTTCTCCATAGCCCCAATCATCAGAATCGCCAGCAGCAGGGTAGAGCAACGAACTTTGCTGGTTCAAGTAGCCATTGTCACGAACCATTTCTTCTGAGATGGCAAGAAAGGCATCATGGTCAGCGCATTGAAAATTGTCCGTGTACCCCCACGGAAATAGCACCATATCAGCGTAGCTGTGGTAATTGAAAGCGGTAACGAAATTATGTTGCTGCGCGAACCATTCCATAGCCTGTACTTCTGGTTCTGACATTGGTTGAGGCCCCCTGTAGGTACTTGCGCTTGACGTGGCTGAAGCACCGACACCACCCCATTCATAACTGTAATTTCGATTTAAATCAACCCCGTAAGTGCCGTCTCCGTTGTCTCTTCTATTCTTACGCCAAAGCCCACCGCCACTAGGGTCTGCCGTTTGATTTCGAACATATCCATCTGGGTTCAGCATTGGCACGAAATACATTTCAGTATTATTAACCAACTCAGTTATTTCTGGATTAGACCCATAATTCTCAAGCACATAGTACATGTAGAAGACCAACTGTGAAAGTGAGATGGGCTCGCGAGAGTGATGAAGTGCGGTGTAAAGCACCTCTGGCTCTGTTTCATCCACATTCGGATTGTCCGAAATCCTTACCCAATAAATCGGTCGTCCTTCCCATGTCTGATAAGTTCCAATCGGCTGCTTTACAGAGATCAGATCGGGGTATGAGCTTGCCATGTTGTCTAAGTGGGAAGTAAACTCTTCATAGGTGAAAAACCCAGCCATGGAACCCATTTCAAAGCCATCAGGAACGGTTATTTCTTCTGATTCGCATGCAGATGCATTCTTCATTTTGCCTGATGGCGTAGTCGAAGAACGTTCTCGATAAAACTTTTGGACATCCTCAATGAGGATCTCAAAAGGGATTTCCGCATCACGTAATTCCTGAATCTCCGTCTTGTGCAAGTCGGTTTCGAAATATGCCCCTGGCCTGCGTACTCCGTGATCAACAGCTATCGGCAGGTTTTGAAGTTGGTGCCAAGTTTCAGAATCAGAAATATCGATTCTCACCTTGCTGTATTCTTGCGCATATCCTTTAAATGCGAACAGCACAAAGGCAATCGTAATAAGCTGTCTCATTTGGTTTGAAAACGTTCTTGCTAAACTACAATGTAGATATGTCATGGTTTGTTTCAGCTCGGACAAAAAACTACTTGCTCAATTAAAAAGCTTATTTACATTTGCAGCCCCGAATTCGGGAAATTAGCTCAGTTGGTTCAGAGCACCTCGTTTACACCGAGGGGGTCGGGGGTTCGAATCCCTCATTTCCCACCGAAGAAAAAGCCTTCCGTTTGGAGGGCTTTTTTGTTTCACACCACTTCTGCCACCACAAACGTGCTACCGCCAACATAGATGATGTCATCAATCTGTGCTTGTGATTTCGCAGCTTCCAATGCTTCCGGAACTGAAGAATAGGAGTCGTTTTTCAATCCGAAATCGCTTGCCATTTCTACTAGAATCTGCACATCCAAACCTCTCGGTACATCGGGTTTACAGAAGTAATAAGATGCCTCTCTTGGTAGCATTTCGAGTGTTTTCGAAACGTCTTTATCATTAACCATTCCCCAAACGAAGTGAAGTTGTTCTGGTTTTCGATTAGAAAGCAACCGTTTTAGATTTGGTTCCAAACCCTCTCTGTTGTGTGCGGTGTCGGCAATGACTAGTGGATTGCGCTGCAAAACCTGCCAACGACCCCGAAGCCCGGTTTGCCTAACAACGGAATTGATGCCTTTTTTGAAATGCTCTCTAGTTACATTCCAACCAGCATCTGATAGTGTTCTGGCCACTTCCAACGCAGTAATCAGATTCTTAGCCTGATGCGGTCCAGAAAGTTCGCTCACAACTTCCAATTCCATTCCATCATAATGGCGCAAATGCATTTCGAGTTGGTCGTCTTCTAAAACCTGTTTACGTATTTCCCATTCTCGGTTCGCAAAGCGCAAACGGCTATTGGTTTGTCGTGCCTTTCCTTCGAAAACTTCAGCTACTTCCTGTTGGAACTCCCCGATTACAGCAGGAACATTCGGTTTGATGATACCTGCTTTTTCTCCAGCAATCTCAGGTAAGGTTTCTCCTAAAAATTGCTGATGATCGTATCCGATATTGGTGATCACAGAAAGTTCGGGTGTAATGACATTCGTGCTGTCCAATCTTCCACCCAAACCGACCTCGATGATGGCAATATCGACCCCGTTCTTCGCAAAATGGTCAAAAGCCAACGCCACCGTCATTTCAAAAAAGGAAGGTTGGATTCGCTCGAAATCAGCAATGTGATTTTCTACAAAATCGATGACCGAATCCTCCGAAATCAGCTCGCCATTGATTTTGATGCGCTCTCGGAAATCCCGCAAGTGGGGAGAGGTGTAAAGTCCCGTTTTGTAGCCAGCGGACTGAAACACCGAAGCCAACATGTGACTGACAGAGCCTTTCCCGTTAGTACCTGCTACATGAATGCTTTTGAACTTCTGATGCGGATTGCCCAATAGTTCGCAAAGCGCGAGGGTGCTGGTCAGGTCTTTCTTGAAAGCTGGTGCGCCTTGCCGTTGGTACATCGGCAATTGGCTGAACAGATAATCCAGCGTTTCTTGGTAGTTCATTACTGTAGAATGAAGACGAAGGTCATCGTTCCTTTCTGCTGAATTGGTGCATCAGGATTGTTGTTGAACTTCGTGTTGTAGGCGGCTTCGGTAGCCAGTTTTTCCAAATGGCGGTCTGTGGTCGTGGAACCTCTGGCACCTGGTGTTGCCTTCACCACTTTTCCGTATTTGTCAACGATAATTTCCACTACAACTTTACCTTCTTTTTGAGAGTTGTCTGTGATCTTTGGAGCAGAAACCATACTTCTTCCACCCAAGCTGAATGACATGCCGTTTCCGCTTCCACCCAATCCATGTGGAGCGCCAGGTGTGCCATCCTGACTTCCCTGATTGCCACCAGGTTTGGTGTTTCCTTCGCCAGTTCCTTGGCCTTTTTTCGCTTGGTCAAATAGAGAATTCAGCTTGGCTGCTTTTTCTTCTTTAATCCGTTGTTCTTCCGCAAGCCTTCGTTCTTCTTCCGCACGTTTTTCGGCTTCCTCACGCTGCTTCTTTTCCTCAGCTTTTTTCAAAGCAATGGCTTCCAGCATTTCTTGCGTGATTACTTCTTCCTCAACCTCCGTTTCAACTGGCGTTTCTTCTACCGTTTCTGTTGGAGTTACTTCCTCAACAATTTCTTCTTCAACTACCGCACTTTCCGCTGGTTCGCTTTCTACTTCTCCCAAGCCAGTTTCGGTGTTTCCGAAGTTGATCATCATACCTTCTTCGGGTGGCGGATATACGTAGGTCATGCCCAAAAACGCGAATGCCAACAGCAGCAACGCGTGAATGGTCAAGGACGTAATCAGTCCCTTGCGCTTATTTTTCTTTTCCTGATCAGACATTACTCTGGTTTTGTAGCCAGGACGATCTTGTATTGGTTCTGATAGGCAATGTCCATCACTTCAACTGCGTACTCGATCGGAACGCCTTGCTCAACTCGCAACACGATCACTTTCTCCTCAGCATTGGATAGACGCTGACGAAGCACACTTTCCATAGATCGAGCATCAATCGGGTCTGTATCGATGTAATGATTCAAGCTTTTATCGATGGAAACCGACACCGATTGCTTCTTCACCGACTTGGCTTTGCTGCTTGGCAGAACCAGATCCAACGCGTTGGTTGTAACCAGCGTGGAAGTGAGCATGAAGAATATCAGCAACAGAAACACGATGTCCGTCATGGAGGACATGTTGAAGTTCGGACTGACCTTATTTCTTGTTCGCAATCCCATGACTATGCAGGTTCGTGAAGTAGATCAATGAATTCTGTAGAACGCGCTTCCATCTTGAAAACTACTTTTTCCACCTTAGCAACGAGAATATTGTAGCCCAAGTATGCCATAATACCGACCACGAGACCCGCAACCGTAGTTGTCATGGCCGTATAGATTCCACCTGCCAACATTTCCACGTTTACTTGTCCGCCAGCATTTGCCATCTCGTGGAAAGCTAAGATCATCCCGATTACCGTTCCAAGGAAACCGATCATAGGTGCCGCACCTGAAATGGTAGCCAATGTGGCCAAGTTCTTTTCCAGTTTGTAGGTTTCCAATTTACCTACGTTTTCTACCGCTTCGGTAATGTCTCCCAACGGCCTGCCAATTCGGGCAACGCCTTTCTCTAGCATACGCGCAACAGGACTGTCTGTCTGCACGCAAAGCGCCTTAGCCGTAGCAAGGTCACTTTTCTGGATACTATCCTTCATGCTCGCCATGAATTTCTCATCGGTAACACCCGCTTTCGAGATGGTCAGAAAACGTTCTACGAAAATGTAAATGGCAATGATCGAGAGCACCAAAAGCGCCAACATGATGATCTGACCGCCAAGTCCGCCAGAGGTCATCAACTCCAATATCGACAGCGTTTTTTCTTCTCCCGCCTGTTCTGGAACTTCTACGGTTCCTTGCGCCATTGCTGTGGTTATGAACAACAGATTCATGTTTTTGAGTTTAAAAGTTGAGGTAAATGTGCTCCGTACCGAAAGTATCAAAGATGAATGCTGGCTTCTTCAGCCCAGTTTCCATTTATAAACACCGGAGTGTTAGCTTTAGTATGCACTCCAAGTACGAAACCGCGTCTCTCAGCACGCGCGTTTTTCAAAATTGAAACATAATTGATGAGGGTTTGGTCCACCCTGAGTGTCATCCTGAGTGACGTGATAAAAAGGATGCCGCTGCAATCCCTAACGCGCGGCACCCGAATACCTGTCCAAAAACCAACTGCAACCGAGGTAAAAAAGGCTTAATTTCGCCCGCCCGCATGACAGGTTGTCCTGTTGCCGTGAACGGAACGGTTGTTGACAACCCAAGTGCCTCGAATAGAACTCAATCATAATGATCAATCTTATCAATAAAATGGCTGAGAAGTTCTTCGGAACCAAGGCCGACAAAGACATTGAAGCAATCCAGCCTTACGTTGACCAGATCAACGAAATTTTTGCTGGACTAAGCAGCATTTCAGATGACGAACTGCGTGGAAAAACTGCAACTTTCAAAGCTAGAATTGCAGATTATCTTTCTCAGGAGCAGAAGCAAATAGACGAACTAACAGCAAAAGCTGAGAACCTCGACACAGATGTTGAGGAAAAGGAAAAGCTGTATGATGAGATTGACAAAATCCAAGAAGACTCAACTGACAAGGTTGAGGAGGTCTTGATGGAAATTCTACCTGAGGCTTTTGCAGTAGTGAAGGAAACTGGACGAAGACTCAAGGAAAACGGCTCACTAACAGTGACAGCCACGGAAATGGATCGTGACCTTGCAGCTACAAAAGGCTACGTGAAAATCGATGGCGACAAAGCTATTTTCCCGAAAACCTGGCTTGCGGGTGGCACCGAGATCAACTGGGAAATGGTGCATTATGACGTACAGCTGATTGGTGGTGTTGCGCTTCATCAAGGTAAGATTGCTGAGATGGCTACAGGTGAAGGTAAAACACTCGTGGCTACGCTTCCTGTTTACTTGAATGCATTGGCTGGTCGTGGTGTGCACTTGGTAACAGTCAACGATTACCTCGCTAAACGTGACTCTGAATGGATGGGGCCGTTGTACGAATTCCATGGTCTGAAAGTGGATTGTATCGACAAGCACCAACCGAACTCACCAGAAAGGCGCGCTGCCTACAATGCGGACATCACCTTCGGAACGAACAACGAATTCGGTTTCGATTATCTGCGTGACAATATGGCTCGCGAAGCGGATGATCTTGTGCAGCGCAAGCATCACTACGCCATTGTGGATGAGGTTGATTCGGTTTTCATTGACGATGCCCGAACACCGCTTATCATTTCTGGTCCGGTTCCAAAAGGTGACCAACATGAATTTGATGAGCTGAAACCAAAGGTTCAGAAGCTGATTCAAGTTCAGAAAACACTTTTCAACACACAATTAGCTGATGCCAAAAAGTTGATCACTGCTGGCAACGATGGCTACAAAGAAGGCGAAGGCGGTATGGCACTTTTGCGCTGCCACAGAGCATTGCCAAAGAACAAGGCGCTCATCAAGTACTTGAGTGAGCCTGGCGTGAAGCAGATTCTCCAAAAAACGGAGAACTACTACATGCAGGATCAGAACAAGGAAATGCATAAGGTCGATGCGGAATTGTTCTTCGTGATCGATGAGAAGCACAACACCATTGAGTTGACCGAAAAAGGTCTTGAGCTCATCACGCGTAACATGGAAGACGACCAGTTCTTCGTGTTAACAGATGTTGGTTCTGGAATCGCGGAAATCGAGAAGATGGAAGCTACCGATCAGGAAAAAGCCAAGAAGAAAGATGAGTTGATGCGTGATTTCGCTATCAAAAGTGCACGCGTTCACTCCATGAATCAGTTGTTCAAAGCCTACACGCTTTTCGAGAAAGATGTGGAGTACGTAGTGATGGACAATAAGGTAAAAATCGTTGATGAGCAGACCGGCCGTATCATGGATGGAAGACGTTACTCGGACGGATTGCATCAAGCCATTGAGGCAAAGGAAAATCTGAAAGTTGAAGCCGCCACGCAAACGTGGGCAACTGTTACGCTGCAGAACTACTTCCGTATGTACAGCAAGCTTTCGGGTATGACGGGTACGGCAGAAACGGAAGCAAAAGAACTTTGGGACATCTACGAACTGGATGTGATGGTCATCCCGACCAACCGACCTATCCAGCGAGATGACAAAGACGACCTGGTTTACAAAACAGCCCGAGAGAAGTACAACGCTGTAATTGATGAAGTTGTGAACCTCACAAGTGCTGGAAGACCAGTTCTTGTCGGTACAACTTCGGTTGAGATTTCTGAGTTGTTGAGCCGCATGCTCAAAATGAAGAAGATCAACCATAGCGTTCTGAACGCGAAATTGCATGCTCAGGAAGCAGATGTTGTTGCCACTGCAGGTAAAGCCGGAGCCGTGACCATCGCTACCAACATGGCTGGTCGTGGTACGGATATCAAGTTGGGCGAAGGGGTGAAAGAAGCAGGCGGTCTGGCCATTATCGGTACAGAGCGCCACGAGAGCAGACGTGTTGACCGTCAGTTGCGTGGTCGTGCTGGTCGTCAGGGAGATCCAGGTTCATCGCAGTTCTACGTTTCGTTGGAAGACAACCTGATGCGTCTTTTCGGTTCTGACCGAATTGCAAAGCTGATGGACCGAATGGGTTACGAAGAAGGTGAGGTCATACAGCACGGAATGGTTTCCAAATCCATTGAGCGCGCGCAGAAAAAAGTGGAGGAGAACAACTACGGAATCCGTAAGCGATTGCTTGAGTACGATGACGTAATGAACGCACAGCGTGAGGTGATCTACAAACGTAGAAGACACGCGCTGCAAGGTGAGCGTTTATCGGTTGATGTGCTGAATATGATTCATGACACAGCCGCTCTTTTGGTTGAAGAATATCACGACTCACGTGATTTCGAAGGCTTCAAACTGGATGTTATCCGAGTATTCTCGTCAGAATCTCCGTTTGATGAAACTGAGTTCAATTCATCGAAAACCGATGACCTGATTGATAAACTCGTTCATTACTTAGTGGATGGTTACAAGCGCAAAAAATCGAGTATTGCGGAGCGCGCATTCCCTGTCATTGCCAATGTGTTTGAAACGCAGGGCGAGCAATTCAAGAATATCGTTATTCCATTCACAGATGGAATTAAGAGTCTGAACGTGGTGGTTAACCTTTCGAGGACTTATGAATTGAAAGGCTCAAACCTTCCGTTGGCGTTCGAAAAAAATATTATTCTCGCCATCATTGATGAGCAATGGAAAGAGCACTTGCGTGAGATGGACGAACTGAAAACTTCGGTTCAGAATGCGTCTTATGAACAGAAAGACCCACTCCTCATTTACAAGTTCGAATCGTACGAACTCTTCAAGCGCATGCTGGATAGAATGAACCGCGAGGTGATTTCATTCTTATTCAAAGGTGATTTGCCGAATGCAGAGAATACACGTGTTCGCGAAGCGCAAGAGAAAAAGGAAAAAGTAACCGCATCTCGTCCTGAATTGGCACAACGTCAACCAGCTCCTGCACCTGCGCAGAATGGTGGTCAGCAACAACCGTTACCAACACAACCTCAGAGCAAGCCTGAGCCTGTTTCAGTTGGAGAGAAGATCGGTCGGAACGACCCTTGTCCATGCGGAAGCGGCAAGAAGTACAAACAATGTCACGGTAAGAAATAATGGAGTACACGTCAGGAAAAGTCCTCGCCCAAACCATGAATGAAACGCGCAACCTTACGCGGTTCTATTCAGGAAAATTGAAAGGTGAAGACATGGACCGTGTGTTCGAAGTAAACGGTTTTACCACCAATAGTCCTTATTGGATTCTAGCGCATTTGTGCTGGGCAGAAAACATGCTACTGCTTCAATGCATGGGTCATAAAGGTTTGGATATTCCATGGTTGAATGACTTCAAGATCGGTTCTTCCAAAGGAGAAAAACCGGCCAATGCACCAGACCTGAAAGAGGTTCTTTCAGCTATGAAAGACATTCACGCGGCTGCCTTGGAACAGCTTTCTTCCATGACGGACGAAGAATTGGATGAAGACAATGTGCTTGGTGTTTCATTTGGCGAAAATCGAAGTAAACGTTTCATTGCCATGCATGCCATTCGTCATGAAGGAACACACCTCGGTCAGCTGTCTTTAATTGCCAAAATGTACGGAAAGCAGACCGTGTAGGCTAGTTACCGAATACCTTCTCGAGAATTTCTGAAACGCGGGCCGCAGGGTCTTTCCTGATTTTTTCTTCTTCCTGAGCTACAAGGTGGAATAGACCATCCAAGGCTTTGTCCAGAACATAACTCTCTAAATCCGGGTCAACCTTTTTCACCATCGGAACCTTATTGTATTGATTCACAATTGGATTCCAATACTTGGTTACTTGCACCTTCTCAATTGCAGCTTTTACAATCGGTCTGAATTTATCCTTCAGGTCAGGCGTTGTCTTTTCCTGAAGAAAATCCGTTGCAGCACGGTTTCCTCCGTTTAGAATACCAACTCCATCAGAAACATTCATGCTGGTGATCGCATTCACAAAAATGGGCGCAGCCTCCTTCGAAGCCTCTTCTGCTGCACGATTCAACGTTTCAACAAACTTATTTACCTGCGGCTTCAAACCCATTTTCTCTGCTGTATTCTTAACCTGATTCACCTCAGGCGGAAATGGAATCTTGATCTCCGTATTCTTATAAAACCCGTCAACGTTGGATGCCGACTTTCCGGCATTCTTGCTCCCAACCGCCAACGCTTCCTTCAGCCCTTTAATAATTTCATCTTCAGACAGATTGGAGGAATTGCCATTTGTTACATCCTCAACGGTCTTCTTTGCGCTCTTAACGAACTTGCCGAAGTTCTGCGCTGTTGCAACAGATACCGTTGCCATTGAAACAAATAGTGCCACTAGGAGATTTTTCATGATGCTGAATGTTTTTCGAATTCGCTTAGCCCGACCAAAATCAATGCCAATAACGAAACTTCCAGCCTGCAAGTATCCACATTTCAACTTTCTAACCTGCTCATTCTGAGTCATTGTTGAACGCAACAATTTCGGTATTGATGGGCAATGACAAGAACCGTATATTCGCGACCCTAATTTTTAAGCGTAATTACAGATGGTAATTGGTAAAATTCGTGAACAGTCAACTTTATTGTTGCTCCTAATTGGCGGAGCCATGTTGGCTTTCATCCTTGGCGACCTCCTTAATTCTGGCGGTTTCCTACTGAACGGTTCACCAACTGAGGTGGGCGAGATTGCTGGAAACACGATTGATGGCCGTAAATTCCAAGAGCGTGTTGACGAGTCTATCGCAAACTACAAAAACCAAACTGGGCAAACTTCTTTGGATGCTGCAACCACTAACCAACTGCGCGAGCAGACTTGGAATCAGATGGTGCGTGAAGTAGTTCTAGGTCAGCAGTTTGAAGCTGTTGGCGTTCGCGTTAGCAAAGAGGAATTGTACGACATGGTGCAAGGAAATAATCCACACCCACAGGTTGTGCAGGCATTCACTAACCCGGAAACTGGTCAGTTTGACCGTGCTCAAGTGATGAACTTCCTGAAACAAATGGAGCAGGATGAAGACATCAAGAAGCGTTGGGTGGCTTTCGAAAAGGACATTGCAAAGCTTCGCAGGAATGAGAAGTACAACAACCTTATCAAAAAGGGACTTTACGTAACCGATGCTGAGGCAAAAAGCGATTTCGTTGCGAAGAATCAGACTGCTACTATCAAGTACGTTTTGAAGCGTTACCAAATGGTTGCTGATTCTACCATTGAGGTCAGCAATTCTGACATCAAAAAGTACTACAACGACCACAAGTCTCAGTACGAGCAAGATGCTTCGCGAGATGTTGAGTTCGTTTCTTTCAAAGTGAATCCTTCTCAGGAAGACTTCGAAAAAGTAAAGGTTTGGGCAGACCGTTTAAAGCCTGAATTCGAGAAAACTGAAAACGATACACTCCTTGTAAACCGTGAATCAGATGTTCGTTTCAATGCGCGTTGGTTACCAAAAGGTGAGCTTGGCGGATTGGTTGACTCATTGATGTTCGATGCGGAAAAAGGATTCGTTTACGGACCGTATCTCGAAGGTCAGACTTACAGAATGGCCAAGTTGATCGGAGTGAAAATGGCACCAGATTCAGTAAATGCGCGTCACATTCTTATCCGTCCTCAAACGCAAGGAAGTTATGAGAAGGCGAAAGCGACTGCGGATAGCTTGAAAGCATTGATCGATGGTGGTGCAGATTTCGCGCAATTAGCACGCAACAATTCTGAAGATCCAGGTTCTGGTGCTGAAGGTGGCGACCTTGGTTGGTTCCAAGAAGGTCAAATGGTTCCTTCATTCAATAATGCTTGTTTTGATGGAGATGAAGGTGACCTTGTGATTGTTGAATCACAGTTCGGATTCCACATCATTGAGGTATTGGATCAGAAAGGAAACACTGAGAAACGTGCGGTTGCATTTATTGACCGTGCAGTTGAGCCAAGCACCAAAACGTTCCAGATCAAATACGGTGAAGCTGATGAGTTCAAGCGAAGCATTACATCCGTTGCATCTTTCGATCAGGAGGTTGCAAACCGTGGTTTGAACAAGCGAATTGCCAGCAACTTGAAGCCAAACGACAATACTATTGCTGGATTAGAAAATCCACGCCAGTTGATTCGTTGGGCTTATGAAAGCGAAAAAGGTGACATCAGCGAAGTGTTTGAGTTAGGCGACAATTTTGTGGTTGGTGTTTTGACCACAGTTCGTGAGGAAGGCTTCACGGCAATTGATGAAATCCGTGACGAGCTGGAAACTGAAGTCATCAAGGAAAAGAAAGCTGCAAAATTCATGGAAGAGTTTGATGCAGCCCGTGCTGGTGACATTCAAACGATTGCCGATAACATGAACCTGCCGGTTGAGGTGAAGGAAAACCTTTCACTTTCTTCTGTTGCCATTCAAGGTTTAGGTCGCGAGCCAGCTTTGGTCGGTATGGTAAGTGGAATGGAAGAAGGTGACATCTCTAAAGCTATTAAAGGAGAGCAAGGCGTTTATGTTGTAGCGCTGGACTCTAAGAGTTCTGTTCCTGAGCAACCAAATTTGGTTAACAGTAAGCGAATGCTGAACAGCTCGCTTTCTGCTCGTGTAGATTACGAAGTGTACGAAGCATTGAAGGAGAAAGCGGACATAACAGATAACCGTTCGAAGTTCTTTTAAGAAATTCTCTTAACGAATTGAAAGCCCTGTCAGATTTCTGGCGGGGCTTTTTGTTTACCTCAACTGCTGCAAGCGGTAGCCGTCCAGTTTGATGAAGATGAACAGCAGAATCGTAAACCCAAGCAACGATGAACCTCCGTAACTGAAGAACGGTAACGGAATTCCAATCACAGGCATTAGCCCAATGGTCATTCCAATGTTGATCATGAAATGGAACAGGAAAATGCTCGCAACGCAGTAGCCATAAATGCGAGTAAACGCAGAGCGTTGCCGTTCTGAGATATAGAGAATGCGGAGAATCAGGGCCGTGAAGAGCGCAATGACCACAAATGTTCCGATAAAGCCCCACTCCTCTCCTACTGT
Organism: uncultured Chryseobacterium sp.; assembly: GCA_964457245.1. Taxonomy (GTDB): domain Bacteria; phylum Bacteroidota; class Bacteroidia; order UBA10329; family UBA10329; genus UBA10329. The sequence continues at coordinate 48,512 of CAYWET010000016.1, forward strand.
GCAGAAAATGAAATCCGTAGTCTGCTCTGGAACGAAGTCATATTTGGTCTGTGTTCCTTTCAGAAAGCCTTTTCCAGTAAAGCCTCCAGAACCGATGGCAATCTTACTCTGATTCACGTTGTAACCAGCGCCTTTAGGGTCGTCTTCCTTTCCGAGAAGTACATTAATTCGAACCTGCTGATGTGGTTCCAGTACGTTATTGAATAGGTAATCCACGCTGTAAACAAAGCCCATCAATACCGCTAGAATTCCACCTATTCCCAGTCCAAGTTTCCACGTTTTCTTTCGCTGAAACAGGAATGCAATCAAACCAATACTTCCAAGAATAATCAGCATCGTAAGCGGTGTAAATAGCAACGAAAAAATGAATAGAACAGCGAATGCTAACCCTAGTAGCAAGATGTTTCCAGACAATCCTTCACGATACAGTACCAACGCAAACGCCCCGAAAACCAGCATAGAACCTGTGTCGTTCTGAAGCAGAATCAAAGCTGCTGGTATTCCGAGAATTATTCCAGCGATGACCTTGGTCTGAAGGTCTTTCATCCGCGTGTTGATATCGCCTAAAAATGCCGCCAACGCCAATGCTGTGGCACTTTTGGCAAACTCAGCAGGTTGGAGTTTAAGCGGTCCGATGTCAATCCAAGAACGTGCTCCCGCAACTTCTTTTGCCGTAAGTAAAACAACTATCAGCAACAGCATATTCGCAATGTAAATCGGGACAGAGAATGTGGAATAGAACTTTCCGTCAATTAGCAGAATGACCAATGCCACAAACACCGAAAATCCGATGAATATCATCTGCTTTCCATATCGCTGCGTGGTATCGAAAATGCTCTGATGCTCCTCATTGAAAACGGCTGCATAGATATTCAGCCAACCCATGAAAACGAGTAGCAGAAAGAGAATGACCAGCACCCAGTCGATACCATCGAATATGCTGCGCTGCTGTCTCATTCTGGTCTGATCTTCAGTGCAGGGTCAATGAGGTTGGCTTCCAAAACAGGTTGCTCTAAATGAGGACGTGAAATGCTATCCAACAAGTATTTCTCTACCATTAGACTGGCAATTGGCGCACCATATTTACTTCCTCCGCCTGCATTCTCTACAAAGACCGCCAGCGCAATTTTCGGGTCATCCTTTGGTGCAAAACACACGAAAATCGAGTGGTCTTCTCCGTGCGGGTTTTGAGCCGTTCCTGTTTTACCACACATCACAATGCTATCATGGCGCGAGCGATAACCAGTTCCGCCCTGCTGGAAAACCATTTCCATACCATCAATCACGGGCTCAAAATACTTCTTGTCAATGGTTGTGTTCTGCCGCTCCGTAAAGCGATTTGAAATGGGTTCACCATCTATGGCTTTAACCAAATGTGGCGGATAATAATACCCGCGATTGGCAATTGCAGCCGTCATGTTTGCCAATTGAATAGGCGTTGTGCCTAACTCTCCCTGACCGATTGCCAGCGAAATAATCGTCAACGATTTCCAGCGATTCTTGCCATAATATTTGTCGTAGAATTCATTCGAAGGAACAATTCCCGAATACTCGATTGGCAAATCCGTAAAGAACTTATGACCTAAGCCGAAACTCATTACGTGCTTACGCCAAATGCGAAAACCTTCCCATGGTTTTCCCGTGTGGTCGATGATGTTTCGGAATACATTTCCGTAATAAGCATTGCATGAATGCTGGATGGATTCTCGAAGGTTGAGTGGCGAGCGGTGGTCGTGACAACCCATTCGGAAATTGCCAGAAATATAACCGCGCGGGCATCTGTAAGTTGTGTTTTCAGTTACAACACCAACCTGCTGACCGATAAGTGCATTGATTAGTTTGAACGTAGAACCTGGCGGGTTTTGCTCACTTTGTAGCGCTCGATTGAAAAGCGGTTTAAGCGTATCCTTCTGCAACTTGACGTAGTTCTCGGAACGAACCCGACCCACCAACAGGTTCGGGTCAAATGTTGGCGCGCTGATCAACGCTAGAATCTCCCCTGAAGATGGCTCCAACGCTACAATTGCGCCCGTTTTATTCTGCATGAGTTTTTCGCCATAAGCTTGCAACTCTGCATCTATGCTACAGGTAATGGTTTTACCAGCAACAGCAACGGTATCGTATTTGCCATCCTTGTAGCTGCCCTTGGTTCGGTTGAATACATCAACCATAATGACCTTAACGCCTTTCTTACCGCGCAATTCTTCCTCGTAAGACTTCTCCAAACCACTAATTCCTACGTAATCTCCACGCTTGTAATACGGGTCTTCTTCCAGTTTTCGCTGACTGGCTTCGCCTACATAACCAAGCAAGTGCGCTGCAATTGGTTTCGGGTATTTTCTCAACGTACGTTTCTGCACGAAAAAGCCTTTCAGTCGGTAGAGTTTCTCTTGCAGCATCGCGTAGGTTTCTGCAGAAATCTGCTTTTCAAATACACTTGGTTTTCGCCACGAATAAGCTTTCGCCTTGACCATTCTACGCGTGAATTGGTCACGCTCTATGCCGAGGATTTCACAGATGGTTGCGGTATCAACTTCGGTTGCTTGCCGAGGAACGACCATGAGGTCGTAAGCCGCTTCGTTGTACACAAGCAACTCCCCATTTCGATCATACATCAAACCACGAGCAGGATATTCAGTCTGATAACGCAGTACGTTATTCTCAGCCGAAAGGCGATACGATTCATCAATGACCTGAATGTAAAACAGTCGCCCCAAGAATGTTATTGCCACGAGCAAAACAATGCCCATTACCACATACATGCGGTCGGTATGTTTCGACTCGAACGCCATTACCTACGTCTTCGGGTGCTTACAAAAAGGTACTCGGCCAAGAAGATGAATGCCAATGTGAGCGTTGAACTCAACAGCGTTTTCAATAGCGTGTGGAAGAACTCGGAGAAGCGGAATACTTCGAGGTAGAACAATGCGGTGTGATGGATGATGACCATCAATGCGGCATACGGTAGAAACCACGCAAATCCGAACGTTTTGATGTGAGGAACCGCAGCTGATTCGTAGCCTTCGCGAGGCGATTGTGCCTTGAGATAAAGCGGTCGATAGAACGCCATCAACGTAGTTGCTGCGGCATGCAATCCGCCCGTATCTGAGAATACATCAACAGTCAATCCAAGTAGAAACCCGATAAACAAAAGCTGAATTCTCCCGATGGAAATCGGCAAAATGAGAATGAGATAGATGTATGGGAACGGGTTGACGTAGCCACCCAAATTCAGGTGGTTGAAGATCAGCACTTGAAGCAGACAAAGCAGCGCAAACTGCCACAGATATTTGAGCGAATCAGTCGTCATCTGTCTGTACTTGTTCTTCGAGTTCAATTTGCTCCATTCGCATGAGGTTGTCAACCACATACACCATGCTTACGGTGCTCATGTTGGTCAGCAATTCCACTTCAATGGAATGGAAATTATCGCCTTCATCTACATGAAACTCCTTGACCTTTCCAATGTTGATTCCCGCAGGAAACATGGACGAAAACCCGGAGGTCTGAATCAGCATTCCTTCCGCCAGATCGACATGGTTCGGAATATCCATCAGCTGCGCGATTTGCGGGTCTCTTCCATCCCAAACCAACGAACCGATATAGCCCGAATCTTTCAGCTTGGCGCTGATGCTGGAATTTTGATGCAGGACAGAAATAACCGATGCATAATTCTTCGAAACGTCCTTAACAATTCCGACAATTCCATCCGATGAAAGCACCGCCATTTCGGGTTCTACGCCTTGCAGAATTCCTCGGTTGATGGTCAGATAATTATTCCTTCTATCGGTTGAATTGTTGACCACTTTGGCAGGAATGTACGTGTAGTGTTGCCGCGCAATCGAGTCCTTCACTTCGCCTTTACGGCCTGAAGAAATGTACTTCGATTCATTGAGTAAGGATCGCAACGCAGCGTTCTCCAACGCCAACTCTTCATTGACCGTTTTCAGCCTGAAATACTCGGTAACGTTGTTGTTCAGTTCGTACACATTCCCAACCAGTCTATTGCTGGAACTGAGCACGCTTCCGCGATGGAAATTATTGTTGCGAACAATGAGCCAGAAGCAAACGAATTCAAGCAATAGGAAAACGAAGAACACATGATTCCTGTAAATGAAAAGCAGGACGTTCCTCATGTTTCATCCGTATTGCAACCGATCATCTCATCAGGAATGGGAATCGGTCGATGTTCTTGAGTGCAATACCTGTTCCGCGCGCAACCGCTCTCAATGGGTCGTCTGCAATGTGAACAGGAAGTTTTGTTTTCTGTGATATCCGTTTGTCCAGACCGCGAAGCATGGAACCGCCACCAGCGAGATATAGACCTGTTCGGTAAATATCTGCCGAAAGCTCTGGTGGCGTCATCTCCAAGTTGTTCAGAATCGCTGTCTCGATCTTGGTGATCGACTTATCCAGCGCATGCGCCACTTCCTGATAAGAAACCGTGATCTCCTTCGGAATTCCAGTCATGAGGTCACGACCATGAACAGCATAATCCTGTGGTGGATTCTCCAATTCAGTCAAAGCCGAACCGACTTCAATTTTAATCCTTTCCGCAGAACGCTCGCCAATGAGAATGTTGTGCTGTCTGCTAATGTAATCCTCAATATCAGCGGTAAAATCATCTCCCGCAACGCGGATGGAACGATCACAAACTATTCCGCCAAGGGCGATAACCGCAATCTCCGATGTACCTCCACCGATATCGATGATCATGTTGCCCATCGGTTCTTCGACATCGATTCCGATACCGATAGCTGCGGCCATCGGCTCTTGAATCAATCGCACATCTTTCGCGCCAGCATGTTCTGCCGAGTCACGAACCGCACGTTTCTCCACTTCCGTAATACCCGAAGGAATACAGATCACCATTCTGATCTGCGGTGGCATAAAGTATTTCCGACCTGGGTTGATCATCTGAATCATCCCCTTGATCATCTGCTCAGCCGCCTCAAAATCCGCAATTACACCATCTTTCAGCGGACGAATGGTCTCAATATTCTTGTGGGTTTTCCCATGCATTTGCTGGGCCTTCTTGCCAATGGCCACGATCTTCTGCGTTTGGATGTCCTTGGCCACGATAGACGGCTCATCGACCACCACCTTATCGTTGTAAATGATCAGCGTGTTGGCCGTTCCAAGGTCAATTGCAATTTCCTGCTTGAAGTAGTCGAAAAGCCCCATCCAGCTTAGTGTTTAAAGTGTCTTACACCAGTAACTACCATCGCCATTCCATTATTGTTGCAGTAGTCGATCGATTCTTGGTCTTTTATCGATCCACCTGGCTGCACAACCGTGTCGATGCCTTCGTTGTGGGCAATTTCCACACAGTCTGGGAATGGGAAAAACGCGTCTGATGCCATAACCGCTCCGTTCAGGTCGAAGTTAAAAGACTTTGCCTTAGTAATGGCGAATTTCAATGCATCTACGCGTGAGGTCATTCCGCAACCGCTTGCCAACAACTGTTTATTCTTTGCAAGAACGATAGTATTTGACTTGGTATGCTTGACCAATTTGTTAGCAAATACTAAATCTTCGTATTGCGCGTCATTTGGCTTCAATTCCGTTACGGGATTCATGCCTGAAGACGCCTGTGTGCTGAGGTCTTTGTCCTGCTCCAACACACCGTTCAGCAACGAGCGGAACTGACGTTTCGGGAACTCGCACGGTTTCTGAATCAGAATAACGCGGTTCTTTTTCTGCTTGAGAATTTCGAGCGCTTTTTCGCTGTAAGATGGAGCGATGACCACTTCAAAGAACAGCTTGTGCATTTCCTCAGCTGTTTCGGCATCTACTTCCACGTTTGTGATGAGGATTCCACCAAAAGCTGAGATCGGATCACCAGCCAAAGCATTTTTCCATGCATCGATCAATTTCGGGCGACTAGCCAAACCACAAGCATTGTTGTGTTTTAGAATTGCGAAAGTTGTTTCCTCAAAATCAGCAATGAGATTTACAGCAGCGTCAACATCCAAAAGGTTGTTGTAGCTCAATTCTTTTCCGTGAAGTTGATCGAAGAGAGCACTCAGGTCGCCATGGAAAAATCCATCTTGATGCGGATTCTCTCCGTAGCGAAGTGTTTTCGTTCCTGTTTCCTTGTGACTGAATCCATCCGCGCCAGCGAAATAGCCGTGAATGGCCGTATCGTAATGCGATGAAACTGCAAATGCAGCAGTCGCAAATTGCTTGCGCTGCTCCAAAGTGGTTTCAGCACCATCTTGAAGTAACCCAGCTAATGCTGCATACTGATTCTTTGACGGGACAATGACCACATCCTTGTAATTCTTCGCAGCAGCTCGAATCAATGAAATCCCCCCAATGTCAATCTTCTCAATAATGGCTTGCTCTTCAGCACCACTTGCAACCGTATCCTCAAACGGATACAGGTCAACAATCACAAGATCAATCTCTGGAATTTCGTATTCAGCCAATTGCGCCAAGTCTCCCTGCTCTTCTCTCCTACCCAAAATCCCACCGAACACTTTCGGATGCAGGGTTTTCACTCTTCCTCCCAAAATAGATGGGTAAGAAGTCAACTCCTCCACTTTCAGCACGGTTGCGCCCAAACCTTCCAGATAGGTCTGTGTTCCGCCTGTGGAATAGATGTTCACTCCGTGCTTGATCAGCTGCTCAACAATCGGCTCCAAACCCTCCTTGTGGAAGACGGAGATCAATGCGTTTTTGATGGTCTTATTCGCCACTTTCTTCAATTAGTAATTCGAAAAACAATTCTGCTGAAAAAACCGTTTTCCTAAAAGATTCAAACTCCAATAAAATCAAGGGTTTCAGGAACTTTTTCCAAGCACGGCAAAGGTAGCCTTTTGAAGTACAATTCGGTTACCTTTGGGCTGCTAACGGTTAGCATTTCCGCCCAAGTTTTCAACAGCGAATGATCATATTCCTCAAACTCTTCAACGAAAGCATCAAGATGGCGTGGAATGCGTTGGTGGCCAATAAGCTGCGCACCATTCTTTCGTTGCTCGGAATTACCATTGGAATCATGGCCATCATCACGGTTTTCACGTTGGTAGATTCGATGGAAAAGAACATCCGCGATAACGTTCAATCGCTGGGCGACAACACGGTTTATATTCAAAAATGGCCGTGGGCAACGGGTAGCAATTATGAGTGGTGGAAATACTGGCAGCGACCAGAAGCCGACCTAACCGATTTCAAGGAAGTGAAACGGAGAAGTTATGCGGCCGAAGCAGTGGTTTTCATGGCTTCCAAGAATAAAAGCGTAGAACATGCTTCAACGGTGGTTGAGAATGTGAGCGTGGTTGCCACAACGCATGATTATGACCGCATCAAGAGTTTCGACCTGGCCGCTGGTCGTTACTTCACGTTACTCGAATCGAACACAGGAAAGAACGTTTGCATCATTGGAATGGCCGTGGCACAAGGGCTTTTCGGAGAGCAAAATCCTGTTGGGAAAAGCATCAAAGTGTTCAAGCGGAAGCTGACCATCATTGGCGTTTTTGGCGTTGAGGGCGAAAGCATTTTTGGGAACTCGGTGGATAATCAGGTTTTACTTCCGATTCAATGGGCGCGGCAAGTAATGCGAATTGACAGGCGCGGTTCCAATCCGCTGGTCATGGTAAAAGGAAAGCCAGGCGTTTCGACTGACGAACTGAAAGATGAACTACGCGGCATCATGCGAAGCATACGTAGAATCAACCCAAGGGCAGAAGACAATTTTGCGCTGAATGAGATCAGCGTGCTTTCCAACTCGCTCGAAAGCCTGTTTGATATTCTCAACATCGCGGGAACCATTATTGGAGGGTTTTCGATTCTGGTGGGCGGATTCGGCATTGCCAATATCATGTTCGTTTCTGTGAAAGAACGAACGCACTTGATTGGCATTGAGAAATCGCTTGGCGCGAAAAACTGGTTCATTCTGTTGGAGTTCCTTTCTGAAGCGGTGTTCTTGAGTTTGATGGGCGGAATTTCAGGCTTGATCATCGTTTACCTGCTCACGTTTGCGGCCTCAGCGGTTTTCGATGTAGAGATTTACCTGACGCTCAGCAACATCTTTACAGGAATCATGATTTCTGTCTCTATCGGACTTATCTCTGGAATTATTCCAGCCTATCTTGCTTCTCGCCTCAGCCCTGTTGAGGCCATCAGAAGTAAATGATGATATTTTTGCATCAATACGATTAAGCATGGAAGCAACTGGAAAATTTTCGTGGAACCGACCGATTACCTCTTACACCAAGTTCCACCAGTTCTTCAACCGCTTCATCACTCCATGGATTCTGAACAAGAAATTCTTTGTTCCGAAGAAGCTTGTTGATGGCAAGGAGTACCTGCAAGTAGGTTGCGGTTACAACATTTATGACGACTTCATCAACACGGATATTGAGTGGAAACCGAACGTGATTCCGTGGGATATTTCGACCATTTACAAGGACAATTACCCGATTACTGATGGTTCGCTTCAAGGAATTTACACAGAGCATTGCTTGGAGCATATTCCGTTTCAATCGACCAAAGACAATCTGAAGGAATTCTACCGATTGCTGAAACCAGGTGGAACGCTGCGAATTGCGGTTCCTGATGGCGAGTTGTTCATTGACCTGTACAACAAGCATCGCCAAGGCGAGAAGGTCAAAATTCCTTGCCCAGATGATCGGGCGGAGCCAACGCCAATGATCAGCATCAATCGTATTGCGCGTAGCCACGGACACCTTTTCATGTACGATTTCGAAACTTTCAAATACTTGCTGGAAGAAGTTGGTTTTAAGGATGTGAAAAAGGAAACATTCCGAAACGGCCGTGACCCTAAATTGCTGGTTGACAGCGAGCTTCGCGAAGACGAATCGCTTTACGTGGAAGCCACCAAATAACCTCACTTTCTAAGTGGAAACTGGATTTGTCATCCGTTTCGCACAAATCCTGAAAACAGGTTTTATCTTGTTGCCATGATTGAGATGATGCGCACGCCTGATGAGCGGTTTTACGGACTGCCAGGCTATCCGTACGAGCCGAATTACATGGAAATCAACGGTGGTCGGTTTCATTATTTGGATGAAGGCGAAGGCGAGATCATTCTGTGCTTGCATGGCGAGCCGACCTGGAGTTATCTCTATCGAAAAATGATTCCGCCATTGAAGAAGAATTACCGCGTGATTGCACCCGATTTCTTCGGTTTTGGACGCTCGGATAAGTTCACAAGAATCAAAGATTATTCGTTCTACATGCATTATAGAACGCTCATCAAATTCATTGAACGTGCCGAGCTAAAAGACATCACGCTGGTCTGTCAAGATTGGGGCGGATTGATCGGGCTGAGTGTTTTAGGAAAGCACCCCGAGTTATTCAAGCGCGTGGTCATCATGAACACCTCGTTGCCAACTGGGCATCGAAGTCTTCCATTGGCTTTCAAGCTATGGCGAGCATTCAGCCGTTGGGCACCGAAATTGCCCATCCGAAACATCATGAAATGGGGAACTTACCGAACGCCCCAACAACAGGTTTTGGCTGCGTATGAAGCTCCATTTCCAACCGAGCAATACAAGGCTGGTGCGCGTGCTTGGCCAAGTTTGGTTCCAACCGACCCAAAAGATGATGGCGCTAGACAAATGCGGAGGGCCAAGGAAGTTCTGAAAACGTGGGACAAACCCGCGTTGGTCATGTTTTCGGAAGACGACCCAATTACGCGCGGTGCGGAGCGCTGGTTCATGGAGAACATTCCAACGGTTAAGAACGAACCCGAAATCATCATTGAGCGTGCTGGGCACTTTTTGCAAGAAGATCAGGGCAAGAAGCTAGCTGACCACATCCACGACTTTATTCTGCGGTCTCACGCTCGGGAACGTGGAGAAGAGATTGTGTTAGATCCGGAGAAATATCCGCCAGGCAGGTAATTGCCTTGGTTATCGAAGAAACGTTCTCAAATCGTAGCGTCAATTTCTCTTTCTTCTGCCGCATAACAGCCTTCTGCGGATGCGTTTTGATGAAGTTGAGAATGCTTGCAAAACCCTCGCCTTGGTAATAATCGCTTTCGGGATCTGACACGAAGTAACCGACCAACGTGTTGTGTTTCAGAATCAACTTTTCGAAACCAAGAGCTTTTGCAACCCAACGTAATTTGATGGTTTCCAACAATTGAACACCTTGCTCTGGAATTGGCCCGAAACGGTCTTTCAATCGACTTTCAAACGCGGCCAACTGTTCAGCATTTTCCAAGTCATCTAACTCGCGATACAACGCCAATCGCTCCGCAATGGCGTTCACGTATTGATCAGGAAGCAAGATTTCGAGGTCGGTATCAATCTGACAATCTTCCACAAATGGTTTGGGCGGTTCATCCTTGAAAAGCTCCTTGAACTCGGTTTCCTTCAACTCATTAACAGCCTCGTCCAAAATCTTGTGGTACATCTGAATGCCGATATCGCTGATGAACCCGCTCTGTTCTGCACCAAGTAAGTTTCCCGCTCCGCGAATGTCAAGATCGCGCATAGCGATGTTGAAACCGCTACCAAGATCGGAGAATTCTTCAACTGCTTTCAGACGTTTACGAGCTTCTGGCGTAAGCATGGTAACAGGTGGCGCCAGCAGATAGCAGAACGCCTTCTTGTTGGAACGCCCAACCCGACCGCGCATCTGGTGCAGGTCGCTCAATCCAAAGTGGTTGGCGTTATTGATAATGATGGTGTTGGCGTTGGAAATATCGAGTCCACTTTCGATGATGGTTGTAGCCACCAGCACATCATACTCGCCCTCCATGAAACGCATCATGGTGTCTTCCAACTTCGATGGCTCCATTTGTCCGTGGCCGATACAAACGTGCACATCTGGACAAAGTCGATTGATCATTCCAGCAACTTGCTGAATGTTCTCTACTCTATTGTTCACGAAGAAAGCCTGACCACCACGACCAACCTCATACATGATGGCATCGCGAATCAACTCCTCGTTGAACGTGTGTAATTCCGTGATGACGGGATGACGATTCGGTGGCGGTGTATTGATGACTGAAAGGTCTCGCGCGCCCATCAAACTGAACTGAAGCGTACGCGGAATTGGCGTTGCCGTAAGCGTTAGCGTATCCACATTCACTTTCAGTTTTTTGAGCTTGTCTTTTACCGCAACTCCGAATTTCTGTTCCTCATCGATTATCAGTAATCCGAGGTCTTTGAACTTCACATCCTTCCCTACAATTCGGTGCGTTCCGATAAGAATATCAACCTGACCATCTGCCACTTTCTTCAGCGTTTCGGTCTGCTGTTTTCTACTCTTTAATCGATTGATGTAATCTACCGTGCAAGGAAATTCTTTGAGTCTCGAACGGAAAGTCCGAGCGTGTTGTAGCGCCAAAATTGTTGTTGGAACAAGAACCGCAACCTGTTTTCCATCGGCTACAGCTTTGAATGCTGCGCGAATGGCGATTTCCGTTTTTCCGAATCCCACATCTCCGCAAATGAGGCGATCCATCGGATAATCCTTCTCCATATCGGCCTTGAACGCCTCGGTTGCCTTTTCCTGATCGGGCGTGTCTTCATAAATGAACGAAGCTTCCAACTCCGTTTGCAAGTACGTATCTGGCGCAAAGGCAAAACCTTTTTGCGCCCTTCGCTGCGCGTAAAGTTTTATCAGGTCTTTGGCAATATCCTTAACCTGCCGCTTGGTTTTGGCCTTCAGGTTTTTCCAAGTTGGCGAACCGATCTTGTTGATCTTCGGTTCCTCGCCTTCTTTACTCGAGTACTTCGAAATTCTATGAAGCGAATGAATACTGACGTAGAGAATATCGTTGTCGCGATAGACCAAACGAATGGTTTCCTGCGGCTTTCCGTTCACATCGATTTTTTCCAAGCCAGCGAACTTGCCAACTCCGTGATCGATGTGCGTTACATAATCTCCAGGATTGAGTCCTGAAATCTCCTTCAGCGTGAGCGCCTGCTTACCACGTTTGTAGCCTTCGCGCATTCGATAGCGGTGGTAACGTTCAAAGATCTGGTGATCGGTAAAACACGCGAGTTTCAGTTCGTGATTCACAAATCCTTCGTGCACCGACATGACCATGGAAGTGAAAAACGGCTTCTCAACCCGCGTTCCATCTGGCATCGGCAGGTCATCGAAAATGGAATGAAGCCGCTCAACCTGACCTGGATTATCAACCAGCAAAACATTCTGGTAACCAGCAATCTTATTGTCAATCAGAATCTTCTGAAGCAGGTTGAAATCCTTGTTCACAACAGGCTGCGGAGCAATGTCGAATTGAACTTCTTCCGCATCTCTGAAATAGGTTCTCTGACCGAATTCTACAGTTCGCTTTTCGTCCAGCGAAGCCAATATTTCTTCTGAACTGACATACTTCTCTGCTGGAGCAGCACGACCAACTGTATTGTCCAACTGCGCATAGGCCAGTTTGGCGTCATCCAATTCCTTATCAACCCGAAGCTTGAGCTCCTCTACATCCTCAACCCAAACCGTAGTTTTCCCCGATAGGAAATCGAAGAATGGTACCTTTTCCTGAAGCAGAACTTCATCTTGCACGTTAGGGACAATGGTTGCTTTGCGAAGCGATTTTACCGAAAGCTGCTCCGCAGGATCGAACGCGCGGATGCTATCCACCTCATCGCCAAATAATTCAATTCGGTAAGGCAATTCTTGCGCGAATGAGAACACATCAATGATTCCACCTCGGATAGCAAATTGACCTGGTTCGTAAACCTGATCAACCCGTTCGAAATGATACTCGTGCAGCATCTCGTTGATGAAATCGAGATCTAAATCTTCTCCAACGCTTACCTGAAATGTGCTCTTCCTCAGAACTTTTTTAGAAATGACCTTCTCGGCCAGCGCCTTGGAATAAGTAACAATTATTTGCTGCGATGTGCTTGCCTGTAGCGCGTTCAGAACTTCGCCACGCTGAATGACGTTGCTATTGTCGGTCTCTTCCAGCTCATAGGCGCGTCTGTAGGACATCGGGTAGAAAAGCACCTTTTTCTTACCCATCAACAATTCAAGGTCGCTTAGAAAATAGGCAGCCGTTTCCCTATCGGTCAGTACAAAAAGGTGGTGGTCTTTTGTGTTCTTAATGACCTCAGAAGCTACGAACGAATTAGCCGAACCAGAAACACCTCGCAAACGAACTTTGCTAGCTTCTGGCTTCAGCTGTTCTTTGAGAATACCTATCTGCTTGGAACTCTCAAAAAGCCCAATCAACTCATCCTTGGTCATGTCAGATTACGCTTCTTTTGGAGAAAATTCCTCCATAAAACTCATGGCTTTCTCAACCATGTTTTTCGAACCGATGAACAGCGGGGTTCTTTGGTGCAACGATGTCGGCTGAATCTCCAAGATTCTACCATAACCATCGGTTGCAATTCCACCAGCTTGCTCTACGATAAATGCGAACGGATTTGTCTCGTACAACAAACGAAGCTTACCATTTGGAGAAGCCGTGGTGGTCGGGTAAATGTAAATCCCACCCTTAATCATGTTTCTGTGAAGGTCGGCCACAGCCGAACCGATGTAACGAGATGTGTATGGACGGTTGGTCTCCGCATCTTCCACCTGGCAGTACTTGATGTACTTCTTTACGCCTTCAGGGAAATGCACATAGTTCCCTTCGTTGATGCTGTAGATTTTTCCATCCTCTGGAATCTTCATATCTGGATGCGATAGGAAAAACGCACCGATACTTGGGTCGAGCGTAAAGCCGTTTACGCCATTTCCAGTTGTGTAAACGAGCATGGTGCTCGAACCGTAAATGATGTAACCAGCGGCAACTTGCTCAGTCCCTTTCTGCATAAAGTCGTCAAACGTGGCTGGGCCTGATTCCGAAGTCCTTCTATAGATGGAGAATATCGTTCCGATAGATACGTTTACATCGATGTTTGAGGATCCATCCAGCGGATCGATTGCCACTACATACTGTCCATCAACAGCGTATCCTGATTTGAACTCAATAACACCCTCATTCTCTTCAGATGCAAGTCCGCAAACCTCTCCTCTGTCCTTCAGCGCGCGGATAAACTCATCATTGGCATAAACATCCAATTTCTTCTGTGCTTCACCTTGTACGTTCTCTTCGCCAGCATCGCCAAGAATATCTTCCATCAAGCCCGCCTTGTTAACCTCACGGTTTACAACTCGAGCTGCCAACCCAATTGCACTCAACAATCGCGATAGCTCGCCTTTGGCATACTTGAAATCATCCTGCTTTTCTACAATGAATTCTCCGAGCGACTTTACCTTATCCATCTTTTAATCACCGATTTTCTTAAAATGAAAGACCTGCTTCTCGGCAGGTCTTATTAACTCTCTATTTAACTACAATTAAGGCAGCTTCATGATGTAGGCCAACTTATAAAACCGCTTTTGCGGGGGCGTTGGGTTTCCAGCCTGCACTTCAACATACTGTCCAACCACCGCCTGAGTGGCCGGGTTTTCCAATGCACTGGATACTGAAATAACGAACTTATCGGTCAGGTCAGGAGTTCCCTGAGACCCATCGCACAAAGCCCAACCCGATGGAATGGACGAAATAGTGCCTGACCACAAAATGATTCCGCCATCAGGAACATTACTGGATTGTGATTGTGTTTGGGACTGTATCATTACCCACTCACCATATGGCGCATTCTGAGGAACCGGATCATCATACTTATAGTACCAGAAATTTCCATCATCCACCTCGTAGACCAAAAGCCCAGGAGGTAGAGTATCACCATACTGGCCTTCCATATTATTGAGTTGAATGGTATTCACCGATGGAATCAGCACCCCTTTCTTAGGGTTGCCTGGAGCATCAACTTCCAACATCGCTGCTGGGTGCGGGGCCGCTGTCCCAATACCAACGTTGTTTGATTGAGCCATCAATCCAAAAGTGGTAAAGACTAAACCAACAAAAGTGAGTAAACTGTAACGGGTACATTTCAAAATCATAGCGCCTGAATTGGTTGTATGTTTTAAAAGCAGAATAATGCCTGTTTTTAGGACGGCTAAAGATAAGTTTCTTTTCTAAACGCTTTGGGATGAATTGGGGACGACCTTCGATGCAATTCCTACTTTTGCCGCCCGATGAAAAAATCGCCCGTAAACATCCGAAAAGGCAGAAAGGAAGATGTTCCTGAAGTGTTTCAGCTCATAAAGGAATTAGCCCTTTATGAAAAAGCTCCGGAGCAAGTGACATTGTCGCTTCAAGAATTGGAGAACGATGGATTTGGTAACAATCCAATTTACGGGCTTTTTGTAGCTGAGATTGACTCAAAAATCATCGGAATTGCGTTGTACTACGAGAAGTACTCCACTTGGCAAGGACGATGCATTTACTTGGAAGACATCATAGTAACTGAATCCGAGCGCGGGAATGGAATCGGACACCAATTGTTTCAAGCTGTTATTGGAGTTGCCAAAGAGCGGAATTCAGCACGAATGGAATGGCAAGTTCTAGACTGGAATGAGCCTGCCATCAATTTTTACAAAAAATACAATGTCAACCTAGACGGAGAATGGCTTAACGGGAAATTGACCCGAAATCAGATTCAAGAATTTAAAGCAGTATGAGAGTTTTCAAATTCGGTGGAGCATCAGTAAAGGATGCACCAAGTGTTCGGAATGTATATGACATTATTGCCAAATTCAATGACCAACCTCTGGTTGTTGTGGTTTCTGCCATGGGCAAAACCACAAACAAGTTTGAGAATCTGGTGAATACGCATTTCCAGAAGCAGCCTACTACTGAAATTCTGGAAGACTTCAGAATCTGCCATGGCGACATTGTAAAAGAATTGTTTGGTGATAATGCCCAACCCGTATTGGAAGATATTGACAACACCTTGGTTGAGGTTGAATGGGCATTGGATGATCCGGATGGTTTAGACCGCCACTTTCAGTATGATCAAATTGTTTCCATTGGCGAGATGCTCTCGACCAAGATCATTTCAGCGTATTTGAAACATCAAGGATTGGCGAATGAGTGGGTAGATGCACGCGACCTTATTCGCACAGACAACAATTATCAAGACGCCAAAATTGAGTGGGACACCACTAAGCAGATGACCAATAACCGCGTTTCGCAGGCGCTGAAAAAAGCCAATGTTGTGGTTACGCAAGGCTTTATAGGTGGTACAAGCGAGAACTTCACCACTACACTTGGCCGAGAAGGTTCTGACTTTACAGCCGCGATTCTAGCTTACTGTTTGGGAGCTCAAGATGTGACAATCTGGAAGGATGTTCCGGGTGTGCTTAACGCGGATCCGAAGTTCTACGACAATACGGTCCTGATTCCAGAGATGTCTTATTTCGATGCGATGGAGCTGGCTTACTTCGGAACGAGTGTTATCCACCCGAAGACCATCAAACCATTACAGAACGCCAACATTCCGCTTTATGTTCGGTCATTTGTGGATCACGATGCTTCTGGAACGGTGGTTTCAAATCGAGACGACCTGAAAATCGTTCCATCTTTTATCGTGAAGCCCAATCAGGTATTGGTTTCCATCACACCAAAGGATTATTCTTTCGTTACGGAAACGCACTTCACCAACATTTACACCGTACTCAGCGCTATTAGAATGAAGGCCAATTGCGCACAGAATTCGGCTGTCAACTTCTCTTTCAGCACCAATAATGATTCTGAAAAGTTGAAAGAGTTAGAAGCAAGATTATGTGACGAATACTATCTCTCTTTTGTGGAAAATGCTGAGCTGGTGACCATTCGTTATTTCGATGAAGAAACCATTGCTAGAACCACACAAGGCAAAGAACTGCTGCTCGAACATAGAACACCGACTTCGGCTCAGTTGGTGGTGAAGTAATCAGTAAACCTGAGAGAACTCCAACTGGATTTTCTCGGCCAGAACATGCGCCATTTTCGCGTTGCTTTCTAGCGTCCAACCAGCTATATGAGGTGAGAAAATCACCTTATCTGAATTGAGAAGGTACTGTAGTGTTTCTGGAATTTCCTGATTCTCAATCTGCTCGAAGTTGAACTTTTCGTATTCCAGCACATCCAAACAGGCTCCTAAAACTTTACCCGATTCAATGGCCCAAACCAATGCTTCTGTATCAACCACCTGCCCACGCGAAGTGTTGATCAAATAGATAGGATTCTTAAGCTTTTCGAAGAACTTGTCGTCCAGCAAGTGATGCGTTTCTTCCGTAAGCGGAACATGAAGCGATAGAATTTCAGCTTCTTGGAAAATGCTTTCCATGTTGGTTTCAACAACCAAAGAATCGCCAAAGCCCTTTTTGTGCTTGTCGTATGCATACATCAATACTCCAAACCCGCCCATGCGCTTTGCAAATGCCTGTCCGGTATTTCCGTAACCGATAATGCCAACCGTTCTACCAAGTAGCTCTACCCCTCGGTTTTCCTCCCGTTTCCAAATTCCATTACGAACTTCTCGGTCTGCTGTGTTAATGTGATTGAATAGCGAAAGCAGCATTCCCATGGCGTGTTCCGCAACGGCATCGCGGTTTCCTTCTGGTGCATTAATGCATTTAACGCCCAACATTTTAGCATGCTGGACGTCAATATTTTCCAAACCCGACCCTGCCCTAGCAATGAATCTGAGATTGACCGCAGCATCCAGAAATTCCTTGTCCAGTTTGATGCGACTTCGAATAACAACTCCTTCGTACTCGCGAATAATTCCAAGAATCTCATGCCGCGAAAGGAGCGTTCCGTCCACGCATTCGAAATCCATTCGCGTAAGGTGCGAAGCCAAATGCTCGTGAACAGTATCTATGAAAAGGACCTTCATTTGAGGCTGCAAATTACTGCATTCATCTTTCAGAAAGCCAATCCGTACATCAATCTTCCGATCATGAAATAGAAGAACAGTCCGATGATATCATTACTCGTAGTGATGAACGGCCCTGTAGCCAAAGCAGGGTCTATTTTCATTCGATGCAGCGTCAACGGCATGAATGTTCCGAAAGCCGCTGCGAATAGAATCACAGCTAAAAGCGAAGCTCCAATAGTCAGACTTAGCGCAACCGACTCTACGAAAACATAACTGTAAACTAACAGCACTGCGGTACAAGCCAATCCATTTAGAAGACCGACCGCCAATTCTTTAAGGATGCGTTTGATCATTCCGTCTTTGCTGAGCGTATTATTGGCCAAACCCTGCACAATCAACGCAGAAGATTGAATTCCAACATTTCCGCCCATGGCAACAACCAACGGAATGAAGAATGCCATTTCTGGATTGATGTGCAGTTCTTCCTCGTAATTGCCTATTACCATGGCACCAGCAATACCACCAACCATAGCTATTAGCAGCCAAGGCAAGCGGGCGCGGCTCATCACCCAAACACTATCTGTGGTCTCAATATCTTCAGAGATACCGGACATCATCTGGTAGTCTTTCGAGGTTTCCTCTCGAACTACGTCCATCACATCATCAACCGTGATACGACCTACCAGATGTCCATTATCGTCCACCACGGGAAGCACTACCATATCGTACTTTTCAAAAACCTTAATGATTTCCTCAGCATCTGCATCAGTATTCACCGAGATGGCTCCTTCTTCAAAAATGTCTTTAATGATGGTACGCTCAGAATTAAGCAGCATTCGCTTCAGCGAAACAATTCCCAGCAGAACTCCTTGATCATCCACAACATAAACCGTGAATACCTTATCGACATCCTCTGCCTGCTTTCGCATCTCACGAACACATCGTAGCAAGGTCCAATTCTGATTGACTTTGATTAGCTCTTTTGCCATCAGAGCACCGGCCGTTCCTTCCTCGTAACCAAGTAGCTCAGCAATGTTCTCAGTGTGCTCATCATCCTCAACCTTCTCAAGAACATCTTCCTGTCTCTCCTCAGGAAGCTCTTGGATAATATCCGCGGCATCATCGGTATCAAGTTCATCAACGAAGTTGGCAATCTCATCATCAGACAAGGATGCAAGGAATTTTTCCCGCACATCTTCATCCAATTCCATAAGCACTTCAGAACCTAGCTCATTGTCCAACAGTCGGAAAATGAACTGCGCTTCTTGTAGATTGACCTCGTCAAGAATCTCGGCAATATCGGGTGGATATAGAACGCCTACGTTGGCAGCTACGGTCTCCTTATCGCCACGCTCAATGTCCTCTTTGAGAATGGTGAGGAATTCGTTCGTGAGTTCGAACTGCATGGTTCAATTTAGGAGAGATTCGTTCAACTTAGCCCGCTGTCACTCAGACAAACACTGTGTGATGTGAACAAAATCCTCCACGGAAAGACGCTCGGCCCTGAGTGTTAGAAGATGTTCATCTGGAGCGGTGGCAAAAGTAAAGGTTTTGAGCGCATTCCTCAGCGTCTTGCGCCTTTGATTGAACGCAGCTTTGACCACCTGTACGAATTTCCGCTCATCGCAATCCAATGCTTCGGTTGAATTTCTTCTCAATCGAATTACAGCAGAGTCAACCTTTGGCGGAGGATGAAAAACGCCAGGCGGTACTTTGAACAGATAGTCGATATTGTAATAGGCCTGAAGCAGAACGCTTAGAATGCCGTAGGTTTTGGAACCTGGTTTGGCGGCAATTCTATCGGCCACTTCTTTCTGAATCATACCAATGCACTCCAGTACGTGATTTCGATTATCGAGCACCTTGAAGAAAATCTGCGAAGAAATATTGTACGGGAAGTTTCCTATGATGCAGAGTGGTTCTTCGGTAATCGATTTCAAATCCAGCTTTAAAAAATCCCCTTCAATAAGATTGTCCGAAAGTTGAATGAAATTCTCTTTCAAGTAGGCAACCGATTCGGTATCCATTTCCACAGCATGAACCGTGTAATCTTTCTGAAGCAGAAACTGCGTGAGAACTCCCGTTCCAGGACCTACTTCCAAAGCGGTTCTGTAGCCGCCATGACCTGTCATGGCACCGGCTATTTTGGAAGCAATGTTCCGGTCTTTTAGAAAATGCTGACCTAGATGTTTCTTGGGTCTGACCACTACTCTATTCTATTGTTTCGAGAAGTGTTCTAAAGGCTATGAATTTGCCTTCGTACTTCTTGGAATGGTCAGCTTGTAATCGTGGAGCATGCGAGCCTTGATATTTCTGCAGATCGGACATGCTTTTACAGAGATACTGAATGGAATAGCTGACACCACCTTCATCTTTTGCCAACAACACTTTTGCAAATCGGTTCTCCACAAAAAGACCAGTTGCCATTACATCTGGAATGTGCACTTCCTTCATCCATGTAACCCATTCCTCATGCACATCTTCATCGATGCTGATAGTTACGCTGTAAATAATCATGGTCAAATTATGACAAAGATAAGGCCGGTATGAACACCATTATTTGGTCTCCATACCGGCCATTTGAAAGTATTAATGTGTATCCCTTACTATTTAACAAACACGTAAATAATCTCCCTTCCGCCAGTCGGACTTCCGCCAGAATACATACTTCCGGAAGATGCTACTGCAAAGGTTGAGCTGTTAGAAGTTTCCAACACATACCCATCATTAAGCAGTCCAGTAAACACTTCAATCAGCTTGTCGTTGTCTGACATTATTTCTTCGTTCATTCCTGTATCCAAATATCGCTGACCAAGTTCAATGACCTTTCCGGCTTCGCCTGGTTTACTGACAATAATTCGTTGTTCTTTCGTCTTTTTGTTTCCTAACCAGTTAATGTGACGAACGATAGCAACGGATTTATCCTGAGCGTAGGCTCCTGACATAAACAAAACGGCCGCAAAGGCAAAAAGTAATTTTTTCATAATGTGGTTTTTGATTGTTAAGCCACGAATGTAATGAAATACATTTCAGCCTAATTCAATAAATCTCCACGGAGGCTTCGGTACCGCTTTCTGGCTTCTACCGTGAAGAGCGACCCTGGATAATGAAGCAACAACTCTTGGTAATATTCCATGGCTTTGGACGTACTTCCAAGCTTATCCTCATTGAGTTGCGCCAATCGGTAAATGGCATCATCAGCCAAAAGATCGTCCGGATAACCTGAGTGCACCTGACCATAGTATTCTGCGGCTTTCTCGAAGTCGTTTTCCTGCTCCGCAATTTCTCCTCGTTTGAAGAGAATATCATCAATCAGACTATGCCCTGGATGCAACTCTTCGATGCTGTCTAGCGCCATTTTAGCGCTGTCCAATTTGTTCTGATAAAGCAGCAAATCAGCACGTGCAAACGTTCCCAAAGCTGCATAGGTCGTATCCATGTAGGAATTATCCTGAATGAGCATAGCGAGATACAATGCATCATTAGCAATGAAATCGCTGGTAGCGGCTTTTAATACATTGAGCTGCGCTTGTGCCCAATCAAACTGACCCGTGTAGTACGCGAGTTTCGCATTCTTCAGCTTCGCGATTCGGCCAATATCACTGGTCTTAAACATCTTCTCAGCCTGCGAATAAAGCAGCGTGGTTTCCCAAACTTCTCCCACAAAAAGCAATGCATCAGCTAATTGAATCTTGGCCTTTGCTAGGTTCTCACGGTCAATTCCAGGAAGTTCCAATACTTCGTAAAGCAGATTGATGCCTTTCTCCGTATTGTGCATATAGAAGGTGTAGAGCTCGGCCAAATTCATCATCATCTGCGCCACATTTCCGTTTCTCCCAAAGTCTTCGAGTGTTGTTAGAAACGTCTTCTCAAGATCCGCCAACTCAGCACCTGTGTAATCGCCACCGGCTACGGCTTTTTCATAGAGTGTATTGACCAAATCCTTCTTGCAGCTGAGGTAATAATAGTTCTCGTCTCCTTTCTTAATGACGTACTGATAGCCTTCAATGGCTTTATCGTAAGCACCATTTGCGCGGCAGATGTGCGACATGGAAACAACCCTTGCTCCATCTTCTCGGTTCCTTCGATCAAGAGCTTTTGCCTGCGCCAAAGCCTGACCGAATTTCTTCTCTTGGCTAAAATGCCACATCAACAGTTCAGGATACACATCGCGCTGTGGTTGACGCTGAATTCGACCAATTACTGCCTCTTCGAAATACTCCCGTTTTATCCCCGATTGATCATCTGAAAAAATCTCCAGCAGGTCTGTTTTCACTTTCGTGACCTGAGTTTGATCCTCTGTCAATGCATCAAGATATTCCTCCAACGCAAGGTCAAACTTCCCTTGTCCGTTGTAAACTTTCGCACGCTCGAAATGGTAGTTGTAAAGTCCATTCAAAAGCTTGCGGCCACGCTCATAGGTTTTCACCACATAATCCAATTCGTTCTTGTTGGCAAACGCGTCTGCCACTGCGTCTATTTGCCGTTGGAATGGCGGTAATTCCTGAATGGCTTTGGCGTACGATTGCTGCGCTTTCTTGTCATCCCCAGAAGAACTATAAACGTAGCCAAGCTGAACATAAAGAACAGGATCTGCCTCCCTTTTTATCCGTTTCTCGACTTCCTTTTCGGCTTGCTTGTAGTCCTCCAGTTTCAACAGACAATCGATGTAATACTGAAAGAAGAATTCATCGCTGTATCGTTTGAAAAGCTTCTTGTAATAGACCTCGGCTTTATCGTATTCACCATTCTTGAAATACTGCGCGGCCAATTGCTCGTCTGTGTCGGTTTGAGCCATCAGACCAAATGGCAAAACCAGCAGCAAAAGCGATATGATGAACCTAAAACTCAATCTTCCTTGGTTGGTAATTCGATGATGAAACGATCGATCTCGTCCTTTAGTTCAGCGTACGTTTCAAAACAACTATTCAGTTCCACAACCATCTGTTCGGTTCCTTCGTCCAAGCTTTCCACAAACAGGAATTCCTGCTCAATGTACGTGTTAACGCTGTCTTTATTGGCTCTGCCTTCTTTCAGGTCAACTCGAAGGTTGAACAGCTGATTTCTGGTACGAAGAACTTCCGCATCAATCATCTCCTTTCTGTCTAAACAACTCTGCAAATGCTCATCCAGCGAACAGAAACTGACGAGGGTTTGCGCATCTTCAATTTCCACCGTGTCAGTCAATTCATTCTGAATCTTCTGGCACTTTTGGCTCACATTTTTGATGTACTGTTTAATCAAACGGGCATCAACTTCGTTGGAAGATGCTTCGACCTTGTTTAACACGTTGGCCAAGCTATCAGCAGCGTTCAATTCAGCAGTAAAATCTGGTCGGCACCCTGCAAGTATGGGTGTAATCAATAGCGCGATGATGTATCGCACATTAATCATCCAACGTGATTGATGTGAAGCCTGTATACTTGTGCAACACCTCCGGAATTTCAATCCCGTTTTCGGTCTGATAATTCTCTAGTAACGCTGCAACAATTCGTGGTAGCGCCAATGCACTCCCATTCAACGTATGTGCCAATTGCGGCTTATCATTTCCCTTTCGGTAACGGAGTTTCAGACGATTAGCTTGGAACGTTTCGAAGTTAGAAACAGAACTCACCTCCAACCATCTGTCCTGACCGCCAGACCACACTTCGAAATCGAAGGTTAAAGCAGAGGTAAAACCGAGATCGCCTCCACACAGTCGAAGCACCCGATAGTGAAGACCGAGTTTATCTAGCAGACCAGCAGCATGTGCCACCATCGTATCCAGCACATCATAACTTGTATCGGGGTCAACCACCTGTACAATTTCCACCTTATCGAACTGATGCAAACGGTTCAAGCCTTTCACATCTTTTCCATAAGAACCAGCTTCTCTCCTGAAACAAGGAGAATAAGCTGTCAACTTCTTCGGCAACTCATTTTTGTTGAGAATTACATCACGGAAAATGTTGGTCAATGGCACCTCTGCAGTTGGAATCATGTATAAATCGTCATCCTGCATGTGATACATCTGGCCTTCCTTATCTGGCAACTGACCTGTTCCAAAACCAGATGCAGCATTTACCACAAATGGAGGAATAAATTCGGTATAACCAGCTTCGCGAGCTTCATTCAAGAAGAAGTTGATGAGTGCGCGCTGCAACTGAGCTCCTTTACCAATGTAAACAGGGAAACCGGCACCTGTAATCTTCGCGCCTAGCTCAAAATCAATCAGGTTGTACTTCTTCACCAACTCCCAATGCGGAAGTGGTTCAAAACCAAAAGAGGGCTTGCTGCCATGCTTAGAAACCTCCTCATTATCCTCATCTGATTTTCCTGATGGAACGCTTTGATGAGGAATATTCGGCAGGTGATAAAGCAGCTCGTTAAGTTCGTTCTGCGTTTCTGCCATTTCTTCCTGCAAGCCTGAAGATTTCTCTTTTAGCTCACCAGCTTTTGCTTTTGCAGCATTCGCCTCTTCGGCCTTTCCTTGTTTAAAAAGCCCACCTATCTCTTTGGCTATCTTGTTTGATTCCGCCAAAGTTGAATCCAACTCGGTCTGCGTAGCTCTTCGCTTTTCATCAAGCGCAATCACCTTATCAACCATTTCGGCTGCATCCAAACCTCGAACGGTCAACCGTTCGATAATCAGGTCTCTATTTTCTCTTATGAATGAAGTCTGTAGCATGTTTTCTCTATGCCGTCAAAATTATCTACTGGAAACAAAAAATCCCTTGAACCGAAGCACAAGGGATTCCTTAAAAATCGTTTTCGGTCGTTTAGCTGAAAGGAACTACCGATACGAACGAACGGTTGTCTTTTCTCTTTCTGAACTCAACGGTTCCGTCTACCAATGCGAAAAGTGTATGATCTTTTCCCATTCCAACGTTTTCACCTGGGTGATGTCCTGTTCCGCGCTGACGAACAATGATGTTACCAGCTGTAGCGGCTTGACCACCGAATATCTTTACTCCGAGTCGTTTACTTTCTGACTCTCTTCCGTTTTTAGAACTACCAGCTCCTTTCTTGTGTGCCATGGTTGTTTACCTTTTTCGGATTCTTACTTATCGTCTGATTTCTTCTCAGCCTTTGGAGCTGCCTTTTTCTTTGGAGCAGCTTCTTTCTTCTCAGCTTTTGGCTTTGCTTCCTTCTTAGCTTCTGCTTTAGGAGCAGCCTCTTTGGTCTCTGCTTTTGGCTCCGCTTTCTTAGCGCCACCTTTTGCAGAAATTCCTTCGATAACCAACTCGGTCAAAGCCTGACGGTGACCGTTCAGTTTCTGGTAACCTTTTCTTCTTTTCTTCTTGAAAACAAGAACCTTATCGTCTTTCAAATGAGAAACGATCTTAGCGGTTACAGTAGCTCCGCTGATTGTTGGTGTTCCAACAGTCACTTTTCCTTTTTCATCCAATAGAAGAACCTTGTCGAAAGTAACTTTAGAACCTTCTTTTCCTTCTAGGCGATGAGCATAAACTTTGCTGTCCTTTTCTACTTTGAACTGCTGGCCAGCGATATCAACAACTGCGTACATCTTAAACTGAATTGTGTTTATCTCCCCAAAATGGGGCTGCAAATTTAAGAAAAGAAGTATTGCTTACAACAAGCACGAATAAATATTTATCTATCGCTTTAGATGAAGCAATCGGTCGGTGTAAACTTTACCGTCAACCATTAACTGAATCAAGTATAGTCCGTTCGGGTCTAAACCTGCTGAAGCATCGAACTGGAATGTGGCCTGGCCAGCGGTCATAGAGCCGTTGTAAAGGCTATTGACTTCTTGTCCAAGGCTATTGAAAACTGTCAATTTTACCTCAGCACTTTCATCCAAATTGAAATTAATGGTTGATGAACTGCTTGTCGGGTTTGGATAGATGGACATGATAGAACGGTTGTAATCACCGAGTTCACTAATACTGTTCGGATCAGCGGGAACACGTTCTCTTGTGTACTGAATGAAAGCCAACATCATCTCGTCATTTGTAGTAAGACCGAATGTAATGAGAGGAGAGGGCTCATTTGCACTACCTGGAATTCGATATTTAGCAACTTGAATCAAACCATCCTTCTCCGCAATTGGAATCATATCTCCGTAAACCTCGTCTAAATAGAGGTTTCCCGGGTGTTCCCAATCGTAATACCCCTGATTGAAATCGTAAGTGGTATTGTAATACCCTTCATACAATTGTTCTCCTTGACTTCCATCAGGGTTTCGCTTATAGATGTCATAGTCCGTTCCATACTTGTGCGTATGTGATGAGAGGAACCAAATGTAAATCGAATCATTTGCGCTGTTCCCAAACGTTTGAGCATCTGTAAAGGTTATCTCATTGCCATTATTCGGAATGAAAATGTTCAGATTAATCAGCAACTCACTATACATTTCAATCAAATCAGGTGTTTGATTATCAACGTAATAATTGATGTAAGCCTCAGCAGCTAGAACTGAATCTCCGTTCGAAGCATAATTGATCAAGTGATAATTCAAATCCAACACACCATTTTCCTCAATCTTATAGGCAGTTCCTTCTGGAAGGTCGGTAACATCCGGGTCTACCCAGCCTACCATATACTGCGCATCTTGGAAGGCATTTTGAACCGTTACTGGGCGCAAACCTTCGGGTTCCTGACCAGCTGTTCCAGGCACAAACTCAAATAACAGAAAGTGGTGTGACTCATCATTAAAGTAGGCCTCAAATTTCACTACGTTCTGTAGGTCGGTATTGTTAGCCTTTTCCTTCTTGTAAAATTCAACCTCCTCGCCCGGCTCTAGAAAAAATGGCCCCATGTGCATTTGAAAACCCTCACCTGGTGCTGGTGCATCTGGCTTTTCAATTCTGGCCATTCCATTCACATGGTAATAATCGTAAAGGGTTTGCGGATCAACCGCAGTTCCTGTTTCCTTGGCTCCGTATAGAATCCACTGACGGATAAGCTCCACCTCCTCTTTCTCCAATGGCGATTGGTTCTGTGGCATCGCACTACCTTCTGCTACATCCATTCCGAATTGGTCATCCCAATCGGTGTAGGCACACTTGTACAATAGGAAACTGTTGTGTGGATAACCGGGATCAACAAGCTTGTATCCCTTTGCTTGTGCTGCTGGATTCAAAGGGTCTACATCAACCAATGCATCTACCAAATCCCCAACATTACCACTTAGATCCAGATTGGCACTTGGGTTACCACCGCTATGGCAGCCTGTAGTACAATTTGCTTGAAAAATAGCGCTTACTGATTCTGCTGTTGATTGTGCAAAACCGATTGTTGGTAACGAAGCCACCAACAGGGCCATGTAAATACGTTTCATTTCTGATTTCAAATGTGAGAACCCAAATATAGTATGCGTGCAGAACATTATTGTCATTTTGGTGATGGTTTCTGCACCAAATACACTCCTGCAAGGATTATTAATACTCCAACAATAGACCAACTACTGACCTGTTCACTATCTAACACACCCCAGCCAATAGCCACCAATGGAACAATGTAAGTTACCATTGAAGCGAAAAGCGCTCCTCCTGACTGAATCAACTTATTGAACATCAACACCGCCAACGTAGTTCCGACAATGGCCAATAACGCTATCGCACCGAATGAAATAAGTGTATGATCATGTTCAAATCGTAATAAGAAGTCGGTTGAGAAGAGATACACGAGGCAAATAGGTCCGATCCACAGAAACGAACCTGCCGTGATAAGCATGGAGCGCATAGTGGGTAGAAACTTCCGAACTACATTAAGGTTAAAGGCGTAGCAAGCACTGGCAAACACCACTAAGAGAGCTTCTGGCTGAAATCCACTGATTCCACTTGGCATCACCATCAACAATAATGCTCCAGCAAAGCCAACAAAAAGACCTACAACCTGTAAAAACCAAGTTCTGAGACCGAACAGCAGCAACCCGAAAACCATGGTCAGGATCGGGACCAATGAATTAAGCATTCCTGTCAAGGAACTATCCAACCTTGTTTGGGCGTAAGCGAATAAAAAAGCGGGGATTCCATTTCCGAAGAGCCCTACACTAAGTAATACCAGCCACTCTTTCTTCTTTATTTCTCGGAAACGTGGCAACAGAAACGGCAGTGTAACAATCCAAGCCAAGCCCATTCTCAGTGCCGCGATCTGCGTTGCGCAGAACACCACAAGCCCCTTTTTCATCAGGATGAAAGAACTACCCCAGATGGTTCCTATCAGGAGAAGGAGCAGCCAATTCTTTAAAGGTGCGGATTGCATCGCGCAAAGAAACACCAAATGATGCCTATGTAACTTCTGTCATGAACATTTCGGGGCAGCTTATTGTACCTTTGCTACACGATGGAAAAGACAATTATTGGAGTTGAAGGAATGAGTTGCGGACATTGCTCGGCAACGGTTAAGAGCATCATTGAAGAATTGGATGGTGTGGAATCTGCAGACATTGACCTTGCAGGGGCAAAAGCCATTGTCGGATTCGACCGCTCTAAGACCGATCCTGAAGCAATAATCGAATCAATCAACAGTTCAGAAACTTATAAAGCAACACAGAAATGAAAACGAGACTTTTTACAATAGCCTTGGCGGCATCAGCAGCATTCTTTGCAGGATGTGGAGAGGTGAGTACCAAATCAGGCGGTGAGGAAGAAACTGCCGTTGAAATGATGAGTGTGGACGAAATGGAAACACCAACCAAACTAGCCGTTAAAATTGACGGCATGATGTGCCCAAGCGGATGTGCTGCTGCTATTCAAGCAGAGTGCGGAAAGCTGGCCGGAATGGGAGAAAGCACCGTGAATTATGATGAAGGTAAAGGCTACTTTACTTTCGATGCCAGCAAACTGACACAAGCAGACGTAATCAGTTGTATTGAAAAAACCAATGGTGGCGACCACTACACCGTTACCATTGTAGAAGAAGGAGCAACAGAAGAACCAGCCGCTGAGGAAGTAGAGGGAGAAGTTGAGGCTTCTCATGTGGTAAAACACGAAGACGAAGCTCATTCGTAAGCATTTGAAAAGAACAGTTTGAAAGGCCGCCAATGAGCGGCCTTTTTTATTTTCGAAAACATGAAAGAATACGCACTACTGATAGGTGATAAGGAGGTAGTAACCAACGACCACTTGAATGTACTCGACCCATACAATAATGACGTGGTCGGGAAAACATATCTCGCAGGCAAAGCCGAATTGGAAAAGGCCATCGCGGCAGCACAAAAAATTGAAAAGGAACTTTGGGCACTACCAACCCATGTTAGAGCCAATGCGTTAGAGCAGATCTCGGATGAACTCCATTCACGAAGACAAGAACTGGCCAAGCTTTTAGCAGCTGAATCTGCAAAACCATTGAAATACGCCCAAGGCGAAATTGACCGTACAGTACAGACCTTCAAAATTGCAAGTGAAGAAGCCAAGCGATTGCCAGGTGAAGTAATGCAACTAGACACCACCCCTGCGGGCGAGTATCGCGAAGGAATCGTTAAGTATTTCCCTGTTGGATTGGTGGCTGGAATTGCACCATTCAATTTCCCGATGAATTTGGTCGCACACAAAATAGCTCCTGCCATTGCTGCAGGTTGCCCGATTATTCTGAAACCTGCTTCGTCCACACCGCTTTCTGCATTGGAACTGCAACGGATTGCCGACAGAACGGATTTACCTAAAGGCGCTGTGACGGTACTGCCAATGGACCGCGAAACGGGCAATCAACTGGTAACAGATGAGCGATTCAAACTGCTCACATTCACAGGCTCTCCAGCGGTTGGTTGGAAAATGAAAGAGCAGGCAGGCAAAAAACGTGTAGTACTTGAACTGGGCGGTAACGCGGGTGTCATCATTTCCGAAGGAACCGACCTCGACAAGGCCTTACCGCGCTTGCTGCTCGGTGCGTTCGCATACTCGGGCCAGGTGTGCATTCACGCGCAGCGTTTCTATGTGCACTGTTCGCTTTTCGATGCATTCTCTGAGAAGATGAAAGCAGGTGCCGAAAAACTGAAGTGGGGAAATCCGCTAGATGCCGACACGGACATTTCTGCCATGATTGACACTTCAAACACCGAACGTATGACCGAGTGGTTCAGAGAAGCCACGGATGCTGGCGCAAAAGTGGTTTCAGGCGGGTTTGAAAAGGATGGCATATACGCTCCTACCATCCTCACAAACGTGAAAAACGAACTACGCGTGTGCTCCGAAGAAGTTTTCGGACCGATTATTACCGTTGAGGCGTTTGATGATTTTGAGAATGCCATCGACATGCTGAACGATTCCAAATTCGGTCTGCAAGCAGGCGTTTACACGGATAGTATTGCTGAAATGAATTTGGCATTTGAGAAAATCGAGTGCGGTGGTGTCATCATCAATGATGTGCCGACATTCCGTGTGGATCAAATGCCATATGGTGGCATTAAGGACAGTGGTTTTGGGCGCGAAGGACTCAAATACGCCATCTTAGACATGATGGAACCACGGATTTTGGTGAAACCCAAGTAGGCACTTGAGGCTAGTCATTTTCATAGAAGATATCTATCCAGAAATAGTAATCATCCGCGCCAAAAACCGAGTAATCATCATCCATTAAGAAAATTGTCAGGGTACTACCCGACAACTCGCCCAAAACATCTACAAAAGGCGAGCCTCCAGCAAGGTTTCTGCAAATTACATTTACCCATTTGGTTTGTGCTGCAGCGTTCGGAACGCTAACCGACATTGAGCTTATTGTAATTGGGTTGGAAGCATCCGCCAAGAACTTTATCGAAACATGAGTGGTTTGTCCATCATCTAAATAACGGGCGTATTCTGCTCCAGCTAAATTGACATTGGAAAAAGTAGGGGTGTAAGAAGTCCACGTTGGTGGCAAGAGATCTGCTGAGCTATAACCATCAATCATATCAGCGTTGAGGTTTGTAACCTTGGTAGTGCTTGAAACTGTTAATGGCGCTGTACCAGTTGAAACATTAGAAACATAATACGGGCTGGTTGTGACTGTCTCCGAAACGAGCGCCCCTTGAATAATGACTGAACCTGGATAGTTGTTTGACAATACTTCGGCCCCTAGTCGGAATGTTGTCCCATCAAGGTAAATGGTTCCTCCAGGGCCATAGTCGTCATATTCTGAAGTGCCAAAC
>CAYWET010000017.1:0-72989 GCA_964457245.1 uncultured Chryseobacterium sp.
CCACCTTCAACTTCTGGCTGCAACATAACGTAGGTTACTGATTTTACAATGTTGATAAGGGTTGGGTCTTGGGTGTATTGATAGACTCTTAAAAGAAAGCTGGCTGCCATACCTTGGGCCATACCACTATACCATGGTGGTTTTAATCCTTTATGCTCAAAGTGATAGGGTAGCCCCAGTCCGCTGCCTTCAAATAAGATATGAACCAAGGAGTCTGATCTGAAGTAATTGACCTGATCAAGTGCTTTGAAGTAGTAGGATGAATCTTTATGTAGTACGAACTCATGTAAGCAAAGAATGCCGTATCTGGCAATTCCAGCTGGGTGATAACCTTCATTTGTAAGCAGAATTCCATTCTCATCCCAAGATTGAGCATCTGACTTTTCTAAATCCTTGATGCTGATTCTGTCAACAATACTTGAATAGGGAAGAAGGGATTGACCGAGCGTATCCCTGGTGACGCAAATAACCAATGCTAACAGCAATATTCTCATTAAAGGCAAAATTCGTGATTCTTTGGAAGATGACTTGATCTGAAAGTGCATTAATGGCTACAGTATCTACATTTGCTTTACAAGTCAATTCCCTCTATGAAAACTTTCTTTTCAATTTTTTGTGCTTTTCTGTTATTCCATAATCTGTTGGCGCAGCAGACGAAAAAGAGTGTGGTGGGGGAGTGGATTGAAGAAATCATAGAATATATTCCTGAAGATGGACAGGGACCCACTATTCATGCAAGGAATATGTTTCATGCCAGTGTTGCCATGTACGATGCATGGGCCTTTTACGAGCCAGGTACAGAGACCTATCTGCTTGGTAAAGAGGTGAATGGCTTCAAAAGCGAGCTGGTCAAGTTTGAAGTTCCCGAAATGGACAAGGACAGCGCGCAGCGCGTTGCAATTTCTTATGCCGTGTTCAGGGTAATGGAGTATCGACTGAATCTTTACGGCTCCAAAACACGGACGTTTGATGCTTTCGTTTTTCATTTTGAAGACCTTGGGCTTGATCTTGGTTTTCATTCTACCGATTATACATCTGGTTCTCCCGCGGCTTTGGGGAACTATATAGCGCAGCAAATTATTGAGTATGGGGACCAGGATGGTTCTCAGGAAGAACACAGATATGAGAACTTTTACTATCAACCTGTCAACCCGGTTCTCAAGCCTCAGATCCCTGGAAATTCTGACATCAGGAACCCCAACAGGTGGCAACCCATTTCAGTCAATAAATACGTTGACGAAAAAGGTATTGATGCCACCTTGCCAGAATGGAATTACCTATTTGTATTAACGCAAGACCTGTTTCTTACCCCCGAATGGGGAAACGTATCTCCTTTCAGTTTTGAGGAGAAAGACCTCACGGTTTATGAAAGAAATGGTGAGTTCAAGGTTTACATGGACCCGGGGCCTCCTCCGCAGTTGACCTCGAATGGATTTGATGAAAGTTCGAAAATGTACAAATGGGCATTTTCCCTAAATGTGGCTTGGTCGTCCTTAATGGATCCATCCGATTCTGTAAGGATAGATATTTCCCCATCCGCATTGGGCTCTCAGCCATCTCTGCCCAAAAAACCGCAGGATTACTCTGAGTTCTACGACCTGCTTGAGGGTGGAATCAAAGGACGTAAACCACACAAGGTCAACCCATTTACAAAGAAGGCTTACGAATCAAACGTGGTTTTACGAGGAGATTATCTGCGCGTCATCGCAGAGTACTGGGTAGATGCCATTAACACCTACAGTCCGCCTGGGCATTGGGTGGATCACCTTCTTCAAACAAGTTACGACCCCAACTTTGAAAGACGTTGGCGAGGAAAAGGACCTGTTCTTGATTCGGTCGAGTGGGATGTCAAGAGTTTTTTCGCAATGGCTGGGGCCATGCATGATGCTGCTATTGCTTGCTGGGGAACTAAAGGATATTACGACTACGTGAGGCCCATTTCCGCAATCCGATATATGGCCGATAAGGGTCAGAGTTCCGATAGTTTAAAACCACACTTTCATCCTCACGGATTGCCATTGATAGACGGTTACATTGAGTTGGTTAAGAAGAAAGATCCTTTGGTAGGAAGCAACAAGGAGAACCTTAATAAGATAAAGGTTCGTTCTTGGATGGGGCCGGATTCGGTTTCCGATCCAACCAAGGATATTGCGGGAGTTGGTTGGATATTGGCAGAAAACTGGTGGCCATATCAGCGTTATTCGTTTGTCACTCCGAATTTCGCAGGCTACACATCCGGGCATTCAACCTTTTCACCTTGTGGAGCGGAGTTGTTAACTGAGATTACTGGAAACCCGTATTTCCCTGGCGGAATGCACACCTTTACTGCCGAGAAAAATAAGTTTTTGGAGTTTGAACAAGGGCCTTCGGAAACAGTTACGCTTCAATGGGCAACATATCATGATGCAGCTGCTGAGACCTGTCTATCTAGAATTTACGGTGGAATCCACCCTCCAATTGATGATATTCCTGGAAGAAAAATGGGTATCAAGATTGCTCGTAAGGCCATTTCTAAGGCGGAATCGTATTTCGATTAGCTGACCGCGGGTATTTTAGTGGCCTGATGGGTTTCTTTAGCAAGCATCCGAAATGGGCCATGTTGGCCGTTGTTTTCCTAACTTTTATGGCTTTCCATAATGTGCTGTTCCTAGGGTGGGTAGACTGGGACGACAAAGTCCATATAATCGACAACCCATTGGTTAAAAACCTCAGCTGGAACAACATCAGACAAATGTTCCTGACGCCCGAGTTGAACGGTTCGTATATTCCGCTTACCGAACTTAGCTGGGCCTTAAATTATAGGATGGCAGGTCTTGATCCATTCGGGTATCATCTGGCAAATCTCATGCTGCATCTTGGTTCCACAGGTCTTGTTTTTCTGTTTATCAAGAAGCTGACCGGTCATGAACCCGTAGCGTTTTTAACCGCTGTTTTGTTTGGAATTCATCCAATGCATGTTGAGCCCGTAGCATGGATAACTGGAAGAAAGGATGTGCTCTATGGGTTCTTGTTCCTCAGCTCACTTACATGCTACACAAACTATGCAATGCAGACGAAGAAGAAGTCAGGGCTCTTGATATTTTCTCTCCTTCTTTTCGCACTTAGTCTATTTAGCAAGGGGGTGGCAGTGGTGCTTCCACTACTAATGCTTTTGATAGATCGCTATGTTGGAAGAAAGGCGACTCTAAGACTAATAGTTGAAAAGCTGCCGTTTTTTATGCTGAGTTTGGCGTTCGGATTGGTCGCTATAATTGCCCAAGAGCAAACCGTAGCACTAAAGAATATAGCGGATGTTCCTTACCACATTTCTGCTGTTACTTCGAGTTATTCGCTGACACTCTATTTGATTCAAGTGCTGGCTCCATTTCAAGTAGGCGCGTTTCATCCATACCCACCTAAGGAAATGACACTTCCGATGTACATGGTTTTGTCTGTGGTGGTTCCGTTTTTACTTATTAGCCTGCTCTTCCTATTCAGAAACAAGAAGAATATAGTTTTTGGGCTAGCATTCTTTCTGATTTCTTTTCTGCCAGTCATTCAATTCATTCCCGTTGGTGGTGCTATTGTTGCAGATCGATATACCTACATTCCTTACATAGGTATGTTTCTCGTTTTTTCGTGGTTAATTGTGCGCTTATGTAGGCAATCAAGAGGTGCATTTCGGTCAGCTTTTCTGGTTTCTGTTGTAGGATATATATTGGTGCTGTGCGGAATGGCCCATAGTTCAACCAAGATTTGGAGCAATAGCCTTAACCTCTGGACAAATGTGATTGAGCAGCATCCTCACGATTCCAAAGGATATATCAACCGAGGCCGATATTTCTATGATAAGGGTGATATGGATCTCGCTAAGCAAGATTTTGAAGCGGCTCTAGAGATAAGCCCTCAACTACCAGTTGTGTATCAGCATTTCGGTCTTTTTTACCAAAAGAAAAGGATGTTTGATGAAGCCCTGTTTTCGTTTGGAAAAGCCATAGATCTAGATTCGGTTTATACTGCTGGTTGGCTTAATATGGCCGTTACTCACATGCATATGGATCAACTCGACACTGCCCTGTATTTCTTGGCAAGATTGGAATCACTTGATACAGGCAATATTCTTGTGCATATAAATAGGGGTGTTATCTATGAACAGCGGAGTGAATTTGACAGGGCGGTTCGAGAATATGATCTAGCGGTTTCGAAGAAACCCTATGATTATAAAGGATTTCAATATCGTGCAGTGGTCAACTATAGATTGGGCAGGTATGTCGATGCTCTGAACGATGTGGAGGAATGGATGAATCGGGCACCGCGAAACGCCAAAGCCTATGTTTGGCGCTCTAGAATACGATTTGTAAAACGAGAATTTGTTCAGGCCAAACTGGATATTGACAAGGCCATCAATTTCGGAGCCTCGGTAAATGAAGAGTATCTGAGAATACTGACCGACAGTCTTCATACCCTAGATTCATCATTCAACTAGTTCTGTTCTAAAAGCGATTGTTTAATGTGTTGCACGATGCCCTTAACGCTCAAGGCATTCAAGGGAAACTCAGCGAAAACATGCCAAAAGCTGAATGTCAGCGCAGACATGAATCCGAGTCGATAGTCAAAGATGAATAGAACGACCTGGACCAACCAAACGCTTAAGATAGACACAGCCCTTTTACCCTGTAATCCTTTGTGCCAGCCAATAATGGAGGTTTTGGAGAACCAGTTCAGGTAATGGTACACATAAGCAAAGGCTATGAAAGTCTGAACCTTCATCTCCCATGGTCCATTGAAATAAAAGCTTGAACCATCAGCTAAGTTCAGCAGCTTGCCGATCTCGAGATTTACCGAAAAGAACCTATTTCCCATGAAAGCGGATCGGACATACTCGGATAATCCGAAAAGAGCTGGGTCTATCGGTAAAAAAGCCACCAAAAATGGAACTAAAGCCAGCAGGAAAACCGAAAAATGACCAATACGCGAGCGATTCTTAAAAGCACCGTAAAACATGAACAGTCCGGTGAACAGGTAAACATGTAATACCGTTGGAAGCAAAGCTCCAATTATGAGTGTGTACGTAGACGCCTCATTAAGAAAGTATGCGACAACGATTCCTGCCGCAAACAGAGTCCATCTTCTCTTAGGGCGCGAAACCAGAATGAAAGTTACAGCGGTCCAAAGTCCAAGGAAAAGTACTCCGTTGGAAATGCCGTCCAAGAACAGGCTTAGCTGGTGAATAAAGTGGAATCTGGTTAAACCGATATAGGTCAGAATTTTTGGAATTGTGACCAACATAGCTGCGGAGAAACTTATAACGGCCCATGAAGATCTTTTGGCGAAATAGCGTTTTTCATTAAGCCAGTTCAGTTCTGTTAGATAATGAAGCGGCCCTAGAATGGCGTACGCGGCAATGAATATTCCAAATGGCATTGTGTAAGCCAGAATCAGCGAAACAAGGAGAAGTCCAATGTTGATGCTATCCAGTACGCGCGCGTTCATGCATCAAAGGAAATCATTCAACGTTATTGTATCAGTACATCCTTAATTCTACCCTCTTCCTGGTATTCAGTGTCGATGTTTACCCTCCAGAGATTCACATCCGCCTCACCAGTCACCT
Organism: uncultured Chryseobacterium sp.; assembly: GCA_964457245.1. Taxonomy (GTDB): domain Bacteria; phylum Bacteroidota; class Bacteroidia; order UBA10329; family UBA10329; genus UBA10329. Next base: position 5,591 of record CAYWET010000017.1, read on the forward strand.
TTTCTGCAGCGAGTATTCCCATAAGGATAGAATGATCTTGATTGTTGTATTTGAATGCACCGTATCTACCGATCGGAATCAGATTTCGTATCCCATCGATATACGATTCTATAACTGACAGATGTTTCTGGTATCCTGTTTCATAAACAGGGTAGCATTTGGGTACACGTACAGCTTTGGTGTTAAGGATTTTGACATCACTCGGAAACAAATTCAATTTCCTGATTTCTTTCACGGCCAAGTTCTCTAGATCAGAATCCTCGCTTTTCCAGATATCGTCCTGGTCGAACGCCCAAAATTCCATGCATACTATTGAAGTGTTACGGTTATTGCACAGGCTAGAGGACCAATTCCTGAAATTCGTTAGCCTGCCATGCTTCAGTGCGGGCTCATGCACGTATATCCAATTATCCTTGAAAAGGTTGATTGAATCTATCTCAAGATACACGAGAATCGTGTTTCTGAAATAAAGTTTTTCTGCGGCTTTTATCACGTTTGTTGGCACGTTGCTTAACCCATGAACCAATTGCGTTAAAGGCATTGAACTGATCACCCTATCGAAAGCCAGTACTTCACCATTTATCAATTCAATTCCAGTTGTAGTCTCGTTGGAAATTGCCACGCGTTTAACCGGACAGTTTAAATGAATTCTTCCACCTAATTCGACAACTTTGGTTGCGCATCTCGTATAGAGTTCGCCCATACCATTATTTGGATAAGCGAATTCATCTATCAACGTGGGGTGTTTGGTTCCAATGTTGTCTACAATTGCATTGATTATTGCGCCCAATAACGATAGCGACTTGATTCGTTGAGCAGCCCAATCGGCATCAATTTTAGAACACGGTATTCCCCATAACTTCTCGGAATAGCTTTTGAAAAATGTTTCAAACAAACTTCTTCCGAATCGACTTACTATCCAATCTTCAAACGTGCTAGGGCTCTTCTTTGGTTTGACCCGTTGGAAGATGAAATCCAATAATACCTTGGCTATTGATGCGAGTGGTAGGTTGGTAAAGACATTCGGAAGCTTGAGTGGGTAGAGAAAAAAACGTCCGTTGTAATAGATTCTTGTTAATCGTTTTACAAGTGTGAAGTCTTTACCGATCAACTCTTGAAAAAACTGATTGACGTGCTGCTCCTTGGAGAAAAATCTATGTGGCCCAAGATCCACACGTTGGTGCCACAGATCAATTGTTCTACACATGCCACCAACCTCATTGCTCGCCTCGTAAACGTCAACTCTAACACCACGTTTGGCCAGCTCGTAGGCACAACTTAACCCAGCAGGACCAGCTCCTATGATTGCAACTTTCACTAACCGATGGGCTAAGAATTGAACCTGCAATATACGGTGGTCTGGCCTGTACTGCTGGTTTTGAACTTACTTTCGTCAATACATGAGTTACCCGGATGTTAATAGAAAAGCGTGGCTTGCAATTGCACTAGTGTTGTCTTGCATCGTAATGGTGCCGAATGTATTCAACGACTGGGTAAACTGGGATGACGAGGCATTTGTACTCAATAACCCTTTGGTAAGAGAACTCTCAGTTGGTCTGGTTTCTGAAGTTTTTTCGACCATCGATTCAAACGGAGGATACACGCCCATGGTGTTGCTTTCATGGTCATTGGATTATTCTATCGCGGATTACAATGCGCATGTTTTTCATGCGACAAATGTATTTCTACATGTAGTGAATGTGGCAGTGGTTTTCTGGTTCATTTTACTTCTTTCAAATAGAGTGGGCATAGCAGCTTTCACGGCAATTCTATTCGGTATTCACCCTGTCCAGTTGGAACCTGTTGCATGGGTCACTTCCAGAAAGGATCTGTTGTATGCCTTGTTCTATCTGGCTGGTTTGGTAGCCTATTTGAAGTATCTGAATAAGTCTGCAAGAGACTGGCGTTTCCTTTTGGGGTGTTTCATCCTCTTTTTAGGCTCACTTTTCTCCAAGGGGATGGCGGTTTCGTTTCCTATCGTTCTAATTGTTATAGACATCGTAAAGCAGAGAAGAGGCCTTGTTAAATTAGCTATGGAGAAGATTCCCTTTTTTGCGCTTAGCATCGTCTTCGGGTTAGTTGCAATGGCTGGACAGAACAAGGCAGGAGCCGTAGACGATATTCAGAATATTTCTTTTATCAAATCCTTTTTTGTGGCTTGCTACGGTCTTGTTACATACCTCGTTAAGGCACTGATACCTATTCATCTTTCGCCTTATCACCCATATCCATTTTCGCCTTTAGAGGAAATGCCTTGGTATTTATACGCAGCCGTCATTCCAGCTTTCGCCTTTGTATTAGGCGCACTTTACCTTTTGAGTAAGCAACGTCTTATGGCCTTTGGTGCTTTTTTTTTCCTGTGTACAATCGGGATGGTCCTTCAGTTTTTTCCTGTAGGCGTAGCCATTGTGGCTGAGCGCTTTTCCTATGTAGCCAACATAGGTCTGTTCTTTATGATTGCGATGGCGGCAGATCAATTGGTGGAACGAACGGATATTGATAAACGCCATTTGTTTTACACTATTTCTATTTACATGGGCGTTTTAGGAACTGTTACATTCAATAGAGCTAGCATTTGGGAAAATTCGGAAACCCTGTGGACTGAAGTAATCCGAAAATATCCGTCAGACTTCCTTGCATATAACAACAGGGCTGGGTATTATGCTGGTATAGGCAAGTATCAACTCGCAATTGCAGATTTTAGCTTTGCGTTGGAACTTCAACCGAAGGCGGTTCAGGTCTACAAAGACAGAGGTTTTCTTTTTCTAGAAATAGGAAATTTTTCCAATGCATTCTCAGATTTCAATAAGGTGGTTTCCATCAACCCTTACGATTCCTATGCTTATGCTAATCGTGGCTTGGCACTGCTTAATATGAAACGGTATGAAGAAGCCTTGAAGGATTTCAATCTTAGCCTGAACCTCGATGATAACAACCCAATCGTATATTTTAATAGAGGGTTGGCGAATGGTCTGAGAGGAGATTATGGTCAGGCTGTTGCGGATTTTGACCACTGCTTATCAATTGATTCGAATTACGAGCCCGCCTTGGAATGGAAAGTGAAGTGGCAAAATGAGTTGTAGGTTAAAATGTGGCCTGAAAGATTAACGGCATTTGAATTAATGAGGTCACTGTATGTTCTCAATTCGACTTTTGTCATGTGATAGCCGAAAATGTTAAGAGAAAGTCAATCCAATGGCTCGACTTTTCTCCGTTTGGCTCCATCAATAGAAAACTCCGTACCAGAATAGGTGCGGAGTTTTACTTTGCGTTGACCATGGTAATTCCTCTGCTTGAATATTGAATGTCAGAAGAAAACCGCCTGTTATTAGTAAACTGAGTATGGTTTCATCTCATTTACTATGTTCTTCAAGTCTTCAGACCAAAGAATGCTATAATGACCGAGGTTGTCCAATTCAATTAGCGTGCTTTGCTTAAACGCGTTGTTCACTATTCTAGCACCTTCTATCGGTAGAATTTTATCTGTTTTGGAGTGAACGATTGTTGCTGTTCGAACATTGGACAATTCTCCACAATAGGTGGCCATGTTCAACTGACTTATATTTTCGTTGGTGTCATTCTGAATAAGCTTTATCAGTTCGGCTTTGACTTTTTCGTTTACACCAAAATGTTCGGAAACTCCATTCACTCGAGTTAAGAAATCGTGTGGTGTTGTGACCATGATCCAAGTATCAAGCTCAAATTCTGAATTGTTCCGAAGGACACTTGCAGTATTTACGCTTCCGAACGAATGGCTAATTACCAATTGAGGGTTTAACTCCGCAAAATGAGCGGCAATGAATTCGCCAAACTCAAACATGCTGGTTTTCCCTTTCGAACTCTTTCCGTGTGCTGGTGCATCAAACGCTACAACATGATAATCCTGCTCTAACAGCGGATCAACCAATGCTGCAAAATTTCCAGCCTGTCCTTCCCAGCCATGAACTAGTAATGCCGTTTTCGAGCTCTGATTTCCCCATTCATACTTCTGAACATCAAAATCCTTGAATTTGACATTGCTCAGGGTTGCTCTGTTCAGGACCGCTTCCTCAGCGTCTCTCAGCTTTCTTTTACGCGGATTGCTCATAAAGTTGTAGGCCATTTTGGCCACTAGCTTGGGCGAGAATATCTGTAGGAGCTGAATTATCGCTTTCATCGCTTCTTGAATTAGTTCCCGCCTAGGTTTTCTTGCTAGGCGGGAACGTTTTTGACTTATGCAGAGAGCACCTGACTGTTCCACACACCAGTTGCTGCGGTTTCTTTAGCGAAGTCCGCAAAATCTTTCGCTTTTCTGCCAAGTACATTTTCAACATCAGCATGTATGCTTTGGTTCTCTTCGTTACCAAGTACTTCCTTGAATAGGTAAGAGAACAACCAAACATAGTCTTCGGGTAATCCAGCGGTTTTCATGCCTTCAGCATATTCTTCAATGGAAATTGGCTGAAATTGGATTGTACGACCTGCGCTTTTTGCTATGGTTTCAACTGCCTCTTTCAAAGTGAGTTTACGAGGCCCCGTAACGGTAATGGTTTGGCCATTGAATTCGGGGTTGAGTAATACTTCGGTTGCCACTTCAGCAATGTCGTCTGCATCAACAAAAGGAATTTTAGCATCCGCCATCGGCAATGCCGCAAAACCTTCAATAATAGGCTCCAAGAAGAAGCTTTCGCTGAAATTCTGGTTGAACCAAGAAGCTCTTACTAAGGTGTAATCCAATCCAGAATTGGCAACGATCTGTTCGCAGGCCTCTGCTTCTTTCTCGCCTTTACCAGACAGCAGCACCACTTTCTTTAATCCTTGCTTTACCGCTTCGTCTGTTAAAGCCTTGATGTCTTCTTTGGCTCCAGGAACCGCGAGATCGGGATGATACGTGATATAAGCCATATCCATTCCTTGCAATGCGGCTGCAAATGTTTCTGGGTTATCCCAATCGAAAGAAGGACTTTGACTTCGTGAGCCAATTCTCACTTCATGGCCCTGCCCCTTCAATCGGTCGGCAACTCTACGGCCAGTTTTTCCTGTTCCTCCAATTACTAATACTCTCTTTTTCATGATTATTTGATTTTGATGATTGATTTCTGATTTGATGCGATTTGAGTTTTCCAGTAGAAATAGATGACCGCGATATTCTCGGCTACAAGCACCCAGAGCATTGGGTTGCTGAAAAATGCCGTGTAGCTACTTCCGTTGTATGGAATTTCAATGAACGGAACGGTTATCAGCGCATCCAGCAACAAAGCTGTTGTTAGCATGATCGATCCGCTGAAAAGGCCATGCACTTCGACCACTTCGTTCTTGCGGTAATACAGGGCCGCTCCGATCCATGCAAAAGGCACAATGAAAGCTCCTACTACCAGCCATTGTAGCATCGCTGTCTGTGTGATGGCTGGAATAAAACTGGTTGCGATGAATACGCTCAATATCAGCGCCCACACTAGTATTCCAGAGGCTATTGCTCGTACAATTTTCATGATGATGATTGTTTGGGGTTATTAAAGAGTTGCGCCAGTTTCTCGTACCAAGCAGGTAATGACCAGCAGCGTTAAAGAGATGGCAGAAGTAATGGTCCGAACCAAATGAAGACTGTTCCACTTCGCTTCAAACTGGGTTCTGAAAGCCTTGGCATCTTCGGCACTTATCGTAGATAGATCGAGTTTGTCCAGCATCTCGTTCATGGGCACATTACCGAACATGGTTACCAAAGCCACCCCAACGAAATACAGAATTGCCGCTGCCGCAAGGAGCATGAGCACCTTTGGATCTGCGGAATACTTGTAAGTGGTAAACGGAATGAGCAATGCTGGACCAAAGAATACCAACAGGAAAGTTGGATTGATAATGGTGCGGTTCATCTGCTGGAACGCCTGCAAATAAGCCGTATCCGTTAGTCGGGCAATACCCGTGGTAACCGCGTTGGTCCATGTAAAGCAGAGCCCTGCCGAAAGCCCCGTTAGCACCGTTGCTACTACGAGGAGAATTACTCTTGTTTCAATGTTTAAGATAGTTGTCATGATATGGTGTTTTTAAGTTCGACACCACAAACATCCAGCTACTAAAACCGAAACATTTGTTTGAAAAGGATTGTGATTTGTTCGAAAAGGATTATCCCCTTATCTCGCTCGGGCGGAAGCCGTATTTCTTGGCAAAAGCGTTGGAGAACGAACTCAAACTCTCGTAACCGACCGTCCAAGCAACTTCTTGTACCGAAGCGTCAGGTTTCGATAGCAGGTCATGCGCCTTTATCAAACGCTCGTTCTGTAAGTACTTATAAACGGGAAAGCCGAACAGCTCTTTAAAACTCTTTTTCAGCTTGTAATCGTTGAGCCCAACCAACCTTGAAAGTTCGGATAGCGAAGGAGGCGCGTCCATCTTTTCAGCCAAGATGTTTCTCACTTCGTAGAGCTTCTCGCGGTCTTCATTCTTGATGCCTTGCTGCGGCTCTTCCGTATTGGATAGCTTGCCAAAGAAATGCGCCATCAGCTCCGTTACTTGACTGCGCAGGAACAGCTTACCCATAGCACCCTCGTAGGTGTTACTGAAAACCTTATCCACCGCCTGCTGCATATCGTGCGACATGTAGAAGCTTGGTCCTTCCACATAATCTGCATTGGGAGCAATGAGTTCTTTCAGGTATTGGCCGTAGAGTTCGTTTTCCTGTTCGGGAAGGTCTTTCAGTTTTGCTAAACTGAAATAAACCAGCAAGCATTGTAATGGTCGCTCTTTCGAGACCTTGTGGATGAAATTGGTATTGGCATTGGCAAAGAATGCCATGGAGAAACCCTTGGTGTTGGCATAGGTTTTCTCCTTGTCTCCGTATTGAACGGTCAACTCCACATTACCCGAACCATAGAAGCAAAAGCTGATGCAGTCCTCATCGAACGCACACTTGTCAATCTCTTCGGTAATTGGACTGGCGTACTCCAGAAATACCGTAAAATCGTTTATGTCAATAATGTCTCTGGTCATGGAAGCACCTGCAAATTATCGAATTAGAAAACGAATGCCTCCTGAAATATGGATAATTGCTAGTCAACCCGGACCAGTGGTCTGTTCTTTGGAGGGTTTAGGCGGCCTCTGCTTTTTCTAATGACTTCTCAAAAAGCGCCACTTTTTCATCAAGTTCTGATGCTAATTCTTTATTGGTAATACTGGAGTTTGAGAAGTTGTCGTAAAACGATGGCAGCGAGAAATCGGCCACAATGTTCCCTTCAATAAATGGGAAAAACGCTTTGGCCGCGGCAAGAACGTTCGCACCTCCGCGTCCGCCTGGCGAAGTTGCCATCAGCAGCATCGGACTTCCTTTCCAAACGTTAATATCAATTCTGGTTAGCCAGTCAAGCAGGTTCTTAAAAACGGCTGTGTAGGAGCTGTTGTGTTCTGCTAGCGAGATCACCAACCCATCAGCAGATGCGATGATGTCCATGAACTTGTGCGCACCTTCTGGTATGCCAATTTCCTTTTCCACATCAACGCTATACAGCGGTAGCATATAGTCGTTCAGGTCAATTATGTTGATAGACGCATCAGCGATTTTGCTCGCTACGTGAATGGCAAACGTCTTATTGATGGATTTACTGCTGCTGCTCGCTCCAAGTGCTACTATCTTTTTCATTTTAACTTGTTTAAGGGTTACTGATCAAGGTGTCAAAGCATGTTTCTCTCATGCATGACACAAAGAACCCCTGAAGCGGATGATGAAAAAATAAAGTAGTTTAAGAAAACTGCCATCCAAAACGATGGGCTCAACGCTTGGTGGCCCTACTACGGATCATACTTAGGAATTCTGGGGTAATTCCAAGGTAGGCGGCCAGGTCTTTTTGGGTAATGCGATTAGCTATGTGAGGAAATTTGTTCAAGAAGATCTCATATCGTTCTTCTGCCGTTAATGATATTCCTTGATTGGTTCGTCTTATGTAATTCACCAACGACCGTTGGTAGAGGTTTCTGTAAAAACGTTCAAACTTTGGTATTTCCCGTAAAAGGTGTTCGAAGTCTTCTTTGGTGATCATCAGGAATTCGGAGTCTTCCAGCGCTTTCATAAAGTAGGTTGACGGCTGTTGCGTCATAAAGCTTGCCATATCCCCGGTCCAATAATCTTCAATTGCAAACATTGAAACGTGCTCACCGCCATTTCGGTCAAGGGAGTACACTTTCAAACATCCCTTCGTGATGAAGTATTCATATCTGGAAACCTCACCTGGTTGCAAGATGAACTCCTTCCGTTTTGCACTTCCTTTTTTCAAAAGCGAACTGAAAAATGCTTGCTCATCATCCGTGAGTTCTATGAAACGGGCTACATTCCTAAAAACTAAACTGTAAGGGCATTCGGATGATTGGTCTTCCACCATGGTTTAAGGAAATGAAATGTGTCTTAACCCAACGAAGGTTTTTTATGGGAAACTCGAATCAACCTTTCCATATCCTTCCAAGGGTTCGATTTTTGTCGGCTTTGGGTCACTTAAAGGGTCAAAGACATTTGTCTTTGACCCTTTTTTACAGAGAGAGGAAACCTGTTCAATTCGATTTAAGTCAAAAGTCGCTATTCCAATCTTGATCAGTTGATAAATTCCGACACAATCAGGCAACCTAAGTCGTAACGTGTAGTTTACATCCTAGTTACACAATAGAAATTTTAATAGTTTCGAGCACGCGGTGATAGATTCAATCGCTAGAAACGGATAAAACCCCCAATGTTCCGAAAGATGGTCAAGGTGTTTCAAGTAGTGGTCATTACTCTTTTGACCAGCTTGAACCTACTGGCGCAAGACGCCAACACAGAATGGATACAAGAATTCGGTAAAGCCAAGTGCTTTATTGAGAATCGCACGCAGTTTGACGGGCAGAATAACCGTGACACCAAAGTGCTATTTGCCATGGATCATGGAAAGACAAAGATCTACTTCACCGAATCTGGTATTACCTATCGTTTTTTTGATGTTGAACCTAAATACGATAAGGAAGAGGTTGAACATCGAACAGATATAAGTCATGCTGAAAAGGAAAAGCTGGAGCGTGAAATGGTTGCTACCAACGATTTCGTGCACATGGAATGGCTTAACCCGAGTTCCGAAGTGAAAGTTATTGCTGAGGATAAGAATGAGGATTACTACAACTACGATACGGAAGATGGTTCAGTAAGTGGTGTTCCGGCATTTAAACGATTGCGATACAAAAACCTCTATGATGGCATTGATGTAGTTTTTGAGTTTCACCCTGAAGATGGCATTAAATATTCGTTTGTCGTTCAGCCCGGTGCTGACCCTTCTGAGATAGCTATGCGATACAGCAGCTCGGACGGAATGAATTTGGATGAATTAGGTAACCTTCGCTTGCCAACCTTATTTGGGGATGTTCTTGAGCACAGACCCATTTCATTTTATGAAAGCGATGAAAGAGCCAAAGTGGAATCATCGTTTGTTCTAGATGGCAACATTGTCCGTTTTAATTTGGGGAGTTATGATGCTGGCAGAACATTGGTAATTGACCCATGGGTTCAAACCCCGAGCATAAATGATTCAAATGGAGTTTGGGAGTGCGAGGTAGATGCTGCTGGTAATGTTTACATCATTGGTGGTGAAATGCCGCTTACGTTGCAGAAATACAGTTCTGCTGGTGCGTTACAATGGACATTTCCAACAGCTTACGATACAATTGGTGGATGGCTAGGCGGATTAGCTACGGATGATGCTGGTAATAGTTTTGTTTCCAACGGTTCAAGTGCGGCTTTGTCTAAAATCAATACCACAGGAAATCAGCTTTTCAACGTAAATGGAGCTGGGCTGAGTGACGAGTACTGGACAATAACGTTCAATTGTGACCAGACCAAATTGGTAATTGGTGGGACATCGGCATCTGGTCTTGTGGATCTCAAGGCTGCAATTTTTGATGTTAACATCAACAACGGATCCATTATGAACACTCAGGAGGTCGCGGCCGGTGACGCTTTTGGATTCCCGCCTTCGGTACAAGAGGTTAGATCAATAAGCCCTAGTAAGAATTCGCGCTACTACTTCTTAACCCATGATACGATTGGAGCTATTGACCAGAGCTTTTCTCCTTGTTTTAATGGAGAACCGATATTCAAGGATGATCATGGATATGCTTTTGGATATAAGCAAGAGAACTACCGTCCGAACAACGGTAATGCCGGTATAGAGGCAATACGTGCCAATGATAGCTTCGTTTACACTCAGAACGGTACCACAGTCCACAAGCGTTCACTTATGAATGGGTCTATTCTGGGCTCGGCTCCAATTCCTGGAGGACAGTCAAGCACAAGTCTGGGATTGAATGTGATTGGCAACTGCGGTATTGATATTGATGATTGCGGCAATGTTTATGTCGGCTCATCCAATGGCGTTTATAAGTTCGATGCAGATCTTAACATGATCACGTCAGCATCTACCAATTTCAAGGTTTATGATGTAACCGTAAACCACAATGGGGAAGTGGTTGCAGTTGGGGCCACAGGAACAAATTCAGATGTGAATAGAACTGGGTATGTACAGTCTCTTGCGTTAAATGCATGTGCACCGCTTGAGCATATTTGCTGTGACCCGAATATCTGTCCAGCAGGGCCATTTTGCGAAACCGATCCGCCAGTTACATTAACCGCTGGAGATCCAGGTGGTGTATGGTCAGGAAATGGAATTACAAATTCTTCAACGGGAGTTTTTGACCCATCAGCTGCAGGCCCAGGGATTCATACCATAGTTTATACTCTTCAGTGTGGCGCAGATTCAATTGAAATTTTAGTAAGCCCATGTACACCTTTGGAAGTTTGTCTTGAAAACAACGGAGACCTTACGGTACTTAATGGCACTGGTCCTTATACATGGTATGAGTGGACCACAGGGTCTTCAACACCGATAACTAATGAGGCAGAATGCGTTGCGTGTGGCTACTCGTGGACTCCATTCGTAAACATTTGTTTGGACGGTACTTTTCCAGTTACTGACTGTACAAATTCTTCCGGCTGGGTTCAGTTTACAACTGGAGTTACGGTTACTCCCCCAGGATATCCTGTTAAAGTGGTAGATGCAGTGGGAGATTCTTTGGTTATTAACGACCCTAATACATTGCCTCCATGTACCGATTGTGAGATTCCAGCGGTTAGCGTTGCTACACAGGATCCATCATGTTCAGGTGGAGCTGATGGTTCCATCGACCTAACGGTAAACGGTCCATCTACCTACGATTTTGCTTGGAGTAATGGCCCAACAACGGAAGATATTAATGGCTTGACAGCTGGAAGCTACACAGTGACCATAACCGATCAGAACAACCAGACTTGTGACACAACTTTTACGGTTACGTTGTCTGATGGAAGTTTACCAGATATAACGGCAATCACAATTACTGATGCCTCATGTGGCAATAGTGATGGTCAGATCGATGTTACGGCCCCTACGGCAACTCAGTTCAGTATTGATGGAGGCTCAAATTTTCAATCGGGTTCAGCGTTTACTGGGATTGCCACCGGTTCTTACGATGTTGTGGTAGAAGATGCAAATGGGTGTCAAGCAGACTCAACAGTTTCAGTGAACAATCTAAATGGCCCCACCATTGATAACTTGACGGCCGCAGACCCGAACTGTGGAGCTACGGATGGAACGATTGATATTACCTCTAGTGGAGGTACCGCGCCATTGCAGTATAGCATTGATGGAGGAATAAACTTCCAGGCTACCGGAGCGTTTGCTGGTCTAACATCGGGTACATTCGATATTGTGGTTGAAGATGCGGCTGGTTGTCAGTCCGTTGATCAGATTACTCTTAATAGCAGTGGAGGACCATCCATTGACAATGTGAGTGTAATTGACGCTACTTGTGGTTCATCTAATGGGCAGATTGATATTACTGCCTCAAATGGTACACCCCCATTGCAATTCAGTATTGACAACGGAGCTAATTTCCAAACAGGATCAAGCTTTACAGGATTAGCATCAGGAACTTATGACGTTGTGGTTGATGATGGTCAAGGCTGTCCTGCCATGCAGCAGGTAACCCTCAACAGTTCAGGTGGGGCATCTATTGACAATGTTGCAGTGACCGATGCGACTTGCGGTCAGTCAGATGGACAGATTGATATTACTGCAAGTGGAGGAACTTCACCGCTGCAATTCAGTATTGATAACGGAGCTAACTTTCAGAGTTCAGGTGCCTTTACTGGTCTTCTTGCTGGTAATTACGACCTTGTGGTTGAGGATGCGGACGGTTGCCAGACCACGCAAACTGCCTCTGTTGCGAACAGTGGTGCTCCTATCATCACAAGCATTTCTGCTACTGACGCAACTTGTAATGGGTACTGTGATGCTACTATTGACGTGGCTGCTACAGGTGCTACGGAATTCAGTATTGATAATGGTGTAAGTTTTCAAACATCTAGTTCTTTCACGGGTATTTGTGCTGGTGTTTATGATGTGGTTGTTGATGATGGTTCAGGTTGTCAAGCATTTGATCAGATCGTAATTGCAGAACCTGCGTCACTGACCGGAAATACATCCTCAACAGATGCCATGTGTTCGGGTTCATGCGATGGAACAATTACGGTTAGTGCAACTGGTGGAATACCCACTTATCAGTTCAGCATTAATGCAGGAACCAGCTTTCAAGCTTCCGGAAACTTCGTCAATGTTTGTGACGGCACGTACACCGTAATTGTTGAAGACGCCAACGGTTGTCAGGATACGCTTACAGAAACGGTGAGTGTTCCTAACCCAATTACATTCGATTTTACTTCAACTGATGTTTCTTGCTTTGGAGAATGCGATGGTACAGCTTCCGTTGTTGTAGCGGGAGGTACCTCACCTTATAGTTATGTCTGGACCGGACTTTCTGGGGCTTCTGCTTCTTTAGGCAATGTTTGTGCTGGTAGTTATGGCCTATCCATTGTAGACGATAGCGGATGTAGTGTTGATACCAATTTTATAATTTCTGAGCCACCGCTGCTGGTAATAAGTGATGTGATAGTTGAGAACGAGAATTGCGAAGGAGATTGCGATGGTAGCATTTTGATTGTTTCGGTCAATGCAGACTCTTTTAGTATAGATGAAGGGCTTAATTGGGTGGATACCGAATTTTTCGAAAATCTATGTCCGGGAACTTATCCGATTGTCGTTCAGGATGCGAACGGTTGTCTTGGAACAGAATCAGCGGCTATTGCAGAAGGCGCACCTGTTGTTGCGGCATTTGAAGCGAGACCAAATATTGTGAAAGAGTTTGATTCGGAAATTCGGTTTGCGAATAATTCAACCGGAGCTATCACGTATTCATGGCATTTTGGAGATGGTACGTATTCTTACGAAGAGAACCCAGCTTACGATTTCGATAATCAGCCAGGAACTTATTTGGTTTGCTTGGTGGCGGATAATGGACAAGGATGTGTGGATACGACTTGCAATTATATAGATGTAACCCCGCTATTCACCATTTATGTACCTAATGCATTTACACCAAACTCAAGTAGTGACTTAAATGATGTTTTTAAACCAGTATTCAGTGGAGAACGTCCAGAAACATACCATTTCGAAATATTTGACCGCTGGGGCGAGCGTATTTTTGAAACGGACAACCCTGATGTGGGTTGGGACGGTATGTATAAAGAGGAATTGGTTCAAAGAGGTGTTTTCGTTTGGAGAATTGAACTTGAGCGTGAGGAAGGTGGTAACAACCGCAATTTCGTTGGTCACGTTACTGTAGTTAAGTAATCTTCAGGTGTAGTTTTCTAATGCGCAATTGTTTCTGCATTAATGGTGAATGGTCATTTCCGCCAATTGGCTGATTGGTTACATTTGCATTTCAACCTTATGGCAGTGCAAAGAGCCTTAATAGTTCATGTTTTCCTAGTTTTTTCCGTGGTCCTCAATTCTGGTTGTGGCTCGAGCAAAAAGCTGGTCTCAGTTTTGGTGGAAGATAAACAAGGTAACACCGAATTGATTTATGAGGGCAGCCAATCTCCAGATAATCTCGTTAAGGAAATAAAGTACTATCCCACTGGAGATACTTTGAGTATTACACCAATGAAAAACGGTGCAATACATGGTATGGTAACTCGATTTGGTCGAGAGAACAAACTAAAAGAGCAAATCACTTTCATTCAAGGCAAACAAGATGGTGTTTTCAAAAGGTTTGATTCAGAGGGTGTGCTGGTGTTTGAAGGTCAATTGCTAGACGGGAAAAAAAACGGCATTTGGACTACCTGGTATGATGAGGTTCAGAAGGAGGAAGAGCGTGGTTACTCAAAGGACCAACCAAATGGCAAATGGACATATTGGTATATTGATGGAAGCTTGAAGCGAGAGGAAACCTACAAAGATGGCAAGCTCATTGATGAGAAGAATTACAACTAATTCCTACACATGAAAAAGACTGTACTATTACTTCTACTGATTTTGCCAGTATTGGCTTTCTGTCAAAAACCTGAAGTTGTTAAAGAGTATTTCGAGTCGAGAAGGTTGAAATCTCAGGCAACAGTTGTTGATGGTGTAAAACAAGGAAAGTACACCGAGTGGTACGAGAATGGGCAGAAAAAGATTGAAGGTGATTACGTCAAAGGAAAGAAAGAAGGGAAGTGGCAAGAATGGTATCAGAATGGTAAGCTATGGACACTGAGCCATTTCAAGAATGATCTTAGGAACGGTCGATACGAAGATTACGATATGAACGGGGCGAAAGTAGAGGAAGGTAACATGATTGCCGGAATCCCCAATGGTCCGTTTTACACTTGGTATAACGATGGTACTCCGAGAAGTGAGGGGGCGCTGAAGAATGGGAAGAAGGTTCAGATATGGGCGACTTACTACGAGAACGGTGTGAAAAAGGATCAGGGAGAATATAAGATGAACCGAAAAGTAGGGCAGTGGGAAGAATGGCATCAGAATGCGAAAATGAGTTCTCGCGGAGTCTACTTTGCCGGGTTAAAGCATGGCCCTTGGACCTATTGGTTCGATAACGGGCACAAGAAAAGTGAGGGAGAATTTTTTGAGGACAACCGAAAGGGTGTTTGGAGCCATTGGCACGAGAATGGTCAGCTAGAGAGTAAGGGTAATTACTTTGGCGAAACCAAGGTTGGAAAATGGAAGTATTGGAGCGCGGAAGCAGACCTTGTTAAAGAGGAAGATTTCCCTGTTCCCGGACAATGAGTTTTTGGGTGTGGCTGAGCGTTGCCACGCAGTCGTATAATTTCACTTTCTTTAGTGTTTGCAAATCAAAGTAAGCAAACCAGTGAAACGACTTCTATTTCTTCTTACCTCATTCATTCTAATATCTAGTAATGTATTTTCAGGCCACATTGTTGGAGGGGAAATGACCTACACGCATATTGGAGGTGATCAATATGAGATAACCATGGTCGTTTATAGAGACTGTTTTAGCGGTGCGGCCGATTTTGATCCAGTAGCGTCCATAGGAGTATTTGATTCAGGCAATAATCTAGTTGATGACTTTGGTTTTACATTGGATTCTGTGGTCAGTATACAAGGAACAATTAACTCCAGTTGTGTAACAGTTCCAACAAATGTCTGCACCGAAGCGGGTTATTACACACAAACGGTTTCGTTGCCACAGATACCAGGTGGTTACACGATATCTTACCAGCGGTGTTGTATGAACGCATCGGTACAGAATATCCAACTTGCTGATGAAACGGGTGCTACGTATTCAACGACTATTCCTGGAAGTGAGTCAAGTCCAAATAACGATAGCCCGGTCTGGAATGAGTTGCCGCCTCTTTATGTGTGTGCTAATCTTCCGTTTCAGTTTGATCATTCTGCTAGCGATTCAGATGGAGATTCTTTGGTTTATTCTTTGTGCACGCCATTTGATGGTGGTGATCCCCCGCCTAACGCAGCCCCTGATCCTCCTTCCGATCCACCTTATACACCGGTTCCTTGGTTGGCACCCTATAGTCAAGCCGATATGTTAGGCGGTCCAGTACCTTTAACCATTGATCCAGTAACTGGCCAAATTGCTGCAACTCCAAATGCACAAGGAAGATATGTAATAGGATTATGTGTTCAAGAATATCGAAATGGGGTGCTTATTGGAGAAACAGCCAGAGCCGTCCAACTGAATGTTGTAAACTGTCAGTCTCCTATTGCATCACCGAATGATGTGAATGAGGTTACGCCAAACTCCTTTGTCAATTGTACAGAATTTGTTGATTTAAATGCCACAAACTCAAGTGGCTTTGAAGTTTGGTGGAACTTTGGTGACCCAACCACTCTGGCAGATACAGCGGTTGGTCAATCCACCTCTTGGACCTATCCAGGTCCAGGAACGTACGATTTGACCTTGGTCGTTTACAATCCGGTTAATCCAAACGACCCGTTATGTACAGATACAACCGTTCAAACAATTACGGTTCAAGACACAGTTATTGCCGATGCCGGGCCAGATGTAGCGGCTTGTTCAGGTTTACCGGTTCAGATCGGAGCAACTGCAATTCCAGGTTGGACGTACCAATGGAGTCCGACCGCTGGCTTGGATGACCCAACCCTTCCACAACCAACCGCCACTGTTACAAGCGAAACGATATATGTATTGACAGCTACAGATGCTGAAGGCTGTTCTGGTGTAGATTCGGTTACAGTTACGTTGCTTCCAGAGGTTAATGCCGATGCGGGAGTGGATGTTCAAATATGCCCAGGCGATACGGTTCAGCTACAGGCCGGTGGAGGTGTTGACTATCTCTGGTTTCCGAACATTTTCATAGACGATGTAAATGTGTCAAACCCGAATGTATGGCCGTCAACTGATCAGATGTACATAGTTGGTGTGACCAACTCTGACGGGTGTATTGGTGTAGATACCGTTATGGTTGAGCTGTTTCAATCCCAGCTTTTGGTTTCTCAGGATCAGGTAATTTGCTTTGGAGACACATCACAACTGAGTGCGTCAGGGGCTGTCTCCTACAGCTGGACTCCAACGATTGATATTTCGGATCCGAACATACCTGATCCGGAGGTTTGGCCTAGTGTTTCAACAATCTATACGGTTGAAGCTATCGATGTTAATGGTTGTGATGCAAGTGATTCCGTTGCGGTAACGGTGATTCCGCTACCTGTAGCTGATGCTGGTCAGGATTTGGCGGTATGCGCTGGAGACTGCGATACACTTAATGCATCTGGTGGTAATACTTACTCATGGTCACCAGCTATCGGTCTTTCGGACCCGAATATTAGTAATCCAATAGTCTGTCCAGATTCGACTACTACCTATATTGTTACCGTCACTTCCAATTTCCAGGGTGGAGGTCAGAATTTGGTGGTCAATGGTGATTTTGAGCAGGGAAACACTGGTTTTACCACGGATTATCAGTTTTTTGTTCCAAACCCACCTCCACCACCTAACATCACATGGGGTCAATATGCAGTGATTGATGATCTGGCGGACATCCAACAGTCATGGTCAGGTTTGGGAGATCACACATCGGGCAGTGGTAACTTTATGGTGGCTGATGGAGCTACCACACCAGGTCAGAGTTTTTGGTGCCAGACGGTGGCAGTTACGCCTAACACGTGGTATGACTTTTCTGCATGGTTTGCTACTGTTTTTGTAAACCCGAATTCTCAAGTAGCAACATTGAGATTTACCGTAAATGGTTTGGCAATTGGAGCGGATCAAGATGCTCCTTGGCCGAACAATCAATGGGAACAATTCACATCTAGCTGGTTTTCTGGTAATAGTACTACTGCTGATATCTGTATTGAAGATGTTCAAACCGTTGAGTCAGGTAATGATGTAGCAATTGATGATATTTCCTTTGTTGCTCAATTATCTGGTGGCTGTTCATCTACAGACACAGTGGTTGTTACTGTAAACTCGCTACCCACGGTTGATGCAGGCCCGGACGGTATCGTTTGTAATGGGGTAGGATTGCAACTCACTGCCACTGGCGCGGACAGCTATGTATGGACACCAGGCGGAAGTTTGAGTGATAGCACGATATTCAACCCGATAGCACTACCAACAGCACCAACCGTTTACCAGGTTGAAGGAACAGATGCCAACGGCTGTACCGACACCGCAAGTGCTTTTGTAGATGTATTCCTAGTAGATGCCATTGGCGATACGGCCATCTGCATCGGAGATACCGCTCAACTAGGAGCCATAGGCGGAGTAAGCTGGAGCTGGAGTCCGACCATTGGGTTGAGCGATGCAACATCTCAGTTCCCAACGGCCAACCCGACCGTGACCACGGTCTATACGGTAACGGCCGATGATGGCACTGGCTGTTTGGCCGAGGATACAGTAACCGTAGTTGTGAACCAACTGCCCAATGCCTTTGCAGGTTTTGATCAGGGAGTATGTGCCGGAAGCAATGCCCAGCTCAACGCCACAGGAGGCGTAACCTACCAATGGATACCATCTACAGGACTGAGCAACCCAAACATCTCCAACCCGATCGTGACCTTCAGCTCAGATACGGTGACCTATGTTGTTACCGTTGCCGATGCCATCGGTTGTATCAATACCGATACGGTCACGGTTTGGCAAGAACCACTGCCAGATGCTCAAGCAGGTCCAGACACGATTATCTGTTTCGGAGAGAGTGTTCAACTTTACTCATCAGGCGGTCAGACCTACAGTTGGAATCCGGCCGCAGGCCTGAATAACCCTACAGCGCAGAATCCGACCGCTACACCGCAGACCACCACCATGTACACGGTAACAGTAGGTCAGCCTACGGGCAACTTGGTTTTCAATGGCGATTTCAGTCAAGGTAACGTTGGTTTTGGAAGCGACTACACCTACTACAATGGATCTCCTAATATGGACGAGTCTCACTACGCGATAGAGACCGATGCCAACGTCATCCACAATGCTTTTCAAGGTACGGGTCACACGGGCAATGCTCCATTGGATAGCTTCATGATAGTGAACGGAGCAGGCACCCCCAACCAGAATGTGTGGTGTCAGACCGTTTCTGTCTCTCCTAACACCGATTACTTCTTTGGAGCTTGGGTGAGTACGGTAGTTGCAAGCAGCCCCGCCATTCTACAGTTCTCAATAAACGGACAAGTACTTGGAACACCATTCACAGCTCCGTTCAATGTCAATAACTGGATTCAGTTCTTCGAGACCTGGAACTCGGGCACGTCCACCACGGCCACCATATGCGTGGTGAACCAGAATACAACATCCAGTGGCAACGACTTTGCGTTGGATGACATCACGTTCAGCACGTTCTGTACCAACACGGCCCAGGTAACAGTAACGGTCAATCCATTACCAGAGGCAGATGCCGGAGAAGACCAAGCAATCTGTGCTGGAGAAACCACGCAGTTGGAAGGAGCAGGAGGTACAACCTATACGTGGCTACCACCCATCGGTCTGACCGATCCGACCGATCCGACCACCGATGCCAGTCCCAACATTACCACCACCTACACGCTTATTGTGGAAGACAACATCGGTTGCAGCGCCACCGATGAGATGATACTGACGGTGAATCCATTGCCAGCGGCCAATGCCGGCCCGAACCATGAAGTATGTATCGGGGAGAGCGTGATATTGGAAGGCTCAGGCGGAATCGTATTCCAATGGGATCCGGCCACTTATTTGGATGATGCGACTGCTCAACTTCCGGTGGCAACAGCCGAGGAAACGATCACCTACACCCTTACGGTAACGGACAACAACCAATGTCAGAACACGGATCAGACCACGGTAACGGTCAACCCGTTGCCGATAGTTGATGCTGGTCAGGACAGCATGATCTGTATCGATGGAAGTCTGGTGCTACAAGCAACCGGAGCCGAAACTTACAGTTGGACTCCGCTTGTTGGCATAGACAACCCTCAGAGCGCCACACCTACCGCATCACCACTCGACCCGACCACGTACTTCGTAATCGGAACGGACATCAACGGTTGTACAAATACAGACTCGGTGGTGATCGATATTTTTACGGTGACTTCGGGGCCTGATAGCATTATCTGTTTGAATGATAGTGTTCAAGCATTTGTTAGCGGAGGTGCAACTTTCCTTTGGACTCCCTCTAATGCTGTAAGCGATCCAACTTCAGGAACACCTTATCTGACGCCAGAAGAAAGCACGGAGTTTACGGTAACGGCAACAAGTGAGTTTGGATGTGAGGCATCTGCGGAAGTGAATATTGGAATACTTACGCTACCTGTTTCAGGCTTCACTGCTGAATTTGAGCCAAGCTGTGATGGTATTTATGCAGATTTTGATAATAATTCTGAGAACGCGGAAACCTATTTCTGGATATTTGGTGATGGAGAAACTTCTTCTGAGCTTGAACCCACCCATACATTCGAACCAGGATTGGGAAGCGTGGTTACGCTCTACACATACAACAATGACAGTCTTTGTGTCGATTCAATTACTATAGATTACTCCGCTCAGTGGTTTGGAAACGATACGATTGAGATCGATTACGGAAACTCGTTAACACCCAATTTTGATGGTATCAATGATTGCTTCAGACCTGGTTTTGATGGCCGTTTCAGCGAATGCTATGAATTGAAGGTTTTCAATAGATGGGGCGCTTTGATCTTTGAATCAACAGGTGGTCAAGACCACTGTTGGGATGGGCGAACCAAAGGTGGGAAACCTTGCGATGGAGGAACCTATTTTTACATCGTATCTTTGAAGAGATACGAGAAACATGGTTACGTCACGCTTATCTACTAAATCTATTTTCAAGAAGAGTCCGATGTTATTGGGGCTCTTTGTTTTTTTTATCGGTTTTGCCGCTTCGGCATATGCTGAGAGTCAACCGAAGTTCGTAGAGAACAAAGGTCAGTATCCTGAACAAGTTGAATTCAAACTCAGGGTTGCCAATTCGGATATCTATTTCGAAAAGAACCGATTGACCTTCAGCATTTATTCAGCTGAACTGTTAGGGTCTCACGATCACCATGATGATTCGGATGACCATGAGATAGAGTATTTGGGGCATGCTTACCGTATGAATTTCCTAGATGCCAGTAATGGTGTTGAAGTTCGGCCTGCGGGGAACGGATATCCTGATTACTCGAATTTCATAACCGGTGAGGTGGCTGTTGGTCATGTACGGTCTTATGATCGAATGTTGTATCATAATATCTATCCTGGGATTGATGTCGAATACTTCGGAGTTGCTGGTAACCTAAAGTATGACGTCAAAGTTGCCGCTGGAGCCGATGTGTCTGTTTTCAAGATGCAATATGAAGGTGCCAGTAGTGTAAAGCTTCATAACGGAAAACTGGTAGTTTCCAACGTGTTCAATGCTGTTGAGGAAAGTATTCCGTTGGCCTATCAGGTCATTAACGGAATTCAAAAGCAAGTGGCATGTCGGTACGTATTGGACGGAACAACTGTTTCTTTCGATTTTCCCAACGGTTATGATGAAGACTACGAACTCATCATCGACCCCACGTTGATTTTTTCGAGTTACAGCGGGTCTACGGCAGATAACTTTGGGTTTACCGCTACTTACGATGATGCGGGGGCGCTTTATGGTGGCGGTATTGTTTTTGGGACAGGTTATCCTTTCGTAACGGGCTCTTATGATAACACGTTTGTTGGAGGTCCAGGAATCGGTGATATGGCCATTTCTAAGTTCAGTCCGGACGGTTCAACGCTTATCTACTCAACTTACATTGGAGGAATAAGTACAGATGTTCCGCATAGCTTGATTGTGAATAGTCAGGGAGAATTGGTGATACTTGGAACAACAAGTTCGTCAGACTATCCTACTTCTTCAAATGCGTATGACAACTCATTCAATAGTGGTGTCCCGGTCGATTATACTCCAGATGGTACGGGAACTAATTATCAGAACGGTTCTGATATTGTGGTTACGGTTTTAAGTGCGGATGGCTCTTCACTTGTTGGTTCAACATATCTCGGGGGGTCGCATAATGATGGCATCAATGAAGATGATGATCTGGCGTATAATTATGGCGATCTCTTTAGAGGTGAGGTTATCATAGATGACTCGGATAATATTTACATCGCAATCAGTACTGAGTCTTCCGATCTGCCAGTTACTACTGGAACGGTTGGTCAGAACTTAGGTGGGACTCAGGATGTGTGTATTGCCAAATTCAACCCGGACGTATCTGCGCTAACTTGGTGTAGTTATTTAGGTGGTGCAGGTTCTGATGCCGGGTATTCTTTGAAACTGAACAGTACCAACGAATTGTACGTGGTAGGGGGCACGGAAGGTCAAGGTTTTCCTATTGTTGGAAATACGCTGAATACCAATTATCAAGGAGGTTCTGCAGACGGATTTGTCGTTCATTTGAATAACACTGCCACCTCAATATTAAGCAGCTCATATATCGGAACGTCCAGTTATGATCAGACGCATTTTGTGGAGGTTGATGGTGACGATAATGTTTATCTATATGGTCAGTCCGCAGGAAATTATCCTGTGGTTGGGAACGTCTATTCCAACGCCAATGGTAAACAGTATATCCAAAAGCTGAATCCGAATCTTTCAACTTCATTGCTTTCAACGGTGTTTGGTAGTGGAAGTCAGGCAATTAACATTTCTCCGACAGCGTTCCTAGTTGATAATTGCGATAGAATCTACATTTCTGGTTGGGGGGGTAATGTGAACGTTGGGTGGAACCCGAGCGCGGGTAATACTGTTGGCATGCCAACAACACCAGATGGGTTTCAGTTGACCACAGATGGAAGTGACTTCTATTTCATGGTGTTGGAGGCTGATGCCGCGAACTTACTTTATGGCACTTTTTTCGGTGGAAATGGTGTTCTTGAGCATGTTGATGGAGGTACTAGCAGGTTCAATTCAGAAGGTGTTGTCCATCAGGCGGTTTGTGCTGGTTGTGGAGGGAACGATAATTTTCCAACAACTAATGGAGCATGGTCAACTACCAATAACAGTTCGAACTGTAATCTTGGAGTTATCAAGTTTGCAATGGAGCAGACCGTGGTCGATGTAAGTGTTGATGGTTCTGTAATTCCAACCGAATGTCTTCGGGTTCCGGCAACGCTTACGTTTTTAGCGGATACGCTTGAGGCAGATGAGTTTGTCTGGTATTTTGGTGATGGAGACAGTTCTAGTGTTGTGAGTCCAACCCACACCTACACCCAGCCTGGAACTTACGAAGTGACGCTGGTCGGTAGAAATCTCTTCTGCAATCTTTATGATACTTCCGTTGTGTCGTTAATTACCATTCTTCCTAGCGATACGGCAAACGCTGGGCTAGACGTCCAGATCTGCCAAGGAGACTCGGTGCAATTGACCGGAAGTGGTGGTGTTGTTTTCAACTGGGTGCCAGCGTCAGGTCTTTCCGATCCGACCGTTTCAAACCCGTACGCAAGCCCAACTACCACCACACAATATGTGTTAGAAGCTACCACACAAGATCTCTGTGTCAGTTATGATACCGTGGTGGTAACCGTCCTACCCTACAACTTTGCCGTTTCCCCCGATGTCTTGTTGTGTTTCGGAGATACTACGCAGTTGTCGGCCTCCGGGGCTGTGAGTTATAGTTGGACCCCTAACCAGAACATTGATGATGTCAACATTCCCGATCCGGAGGTCTGGCCAGCGGTTACCACCACCTATTTAGTAGATGCAGTTGATAGCAACGGATGTGATGCCAGAGATTCGGTAGAAGTTACGGTTCAGCCATTGCCAGTTGCCGATGCCGGAGTTGACACCTCCGTGTGCTTTGGGAGTTCCGTGCAGTTGAACGGCTCTGGTGGTTCGAACTATTCGTGGCAGCCAGCAGCTACGCTCAGCAACGCGTTCATCGCCAACCCCGATGCATCGCCCACTGCGACCACCACTTATGTACTCACGGTATCCGATCAGTTTGCGTGTGAGGCGACCGATTCGGTTGAGGTGACCGTGAACCCGCTACCCACGGTTGATGCAGGCCCGGACGGTATCGTTTGTAATGGGGTAGGATTGCAACTCACTGCCACTGGCGCGGACAGCTATGTATGGACACCAGGCGGAAGTTTGAGTGATAGCACGATATTCAACCCGATAGCACTACCAACAGCACCAACCGTTTACCAGGTTGAAGGAACAGATGCCAACGGCTGTACCGACACCGCAAGTGCTTTTGTAGATGTATTCCTAGTAGATGCCATTGGCGATA
Organism: uncultured Chryseobacterium sp.; assembly: GCA_964457245.1. Lineage (GTDB taxonomy): Bacteria > Bacteroidota > Bacteroidia > UBA10329 > UBA10329 > UBA10329. Next base: position 29,683 of record CAYWET010000017.1, read on the forward strand.
CGGCCATCTGCATCGGAGATACCGCTCAACTAGGAGCCATAGGCGGAGTAAGCTGGAGCTGGAGTCCGACCATTGGGTTGAGCGATGCAACATCTCAGTTCCCAACGGCCAACCCGACCGTGACCACGGTCTATACGGTAACGGCCGATGATGGCACTGGCTGTTTGGCCGAGGATACAGTAACCGTAGTTGTGAACCAACTGCCCAATGCCTTTGCAGGTTTTGATCAGGGAGTATGTGCCGGAAGCAATGCCCAGCTCAACGCCACAGGAGGCGTAACCTACCAATGGATACCATCTACAGGACTGAGCAACCCAAACATCTCCAACCCGATCGTGACCTTCAGCTCAGATACGGTGACCTATGTTGTTACCGTTGCCGATGCCATCGGTTGTATCAATACCGATACGGTCACGGTTTGGCAAGAACCACTGCCAGATGCTCAAGCAGGTCCAGACACGATTATCTGTTTCGGAGAGAGTGTTCAACTTTACTCATCAGGCGGTCAGACCTACAGTTGGAATCCGGCCGCAGGCCTGAATAACCCTACAGCGCAGAATCCGACCGCTACACCGCAGACCACCACCATGTACACGGTAACAGTAGGTCAGCCTACGGGCAACTTGGTTTTCAATGGCGATTTCAGTCAAGGTAACGTTGGTTTTGGAAGCGACTACACCTACTACAATGGATCTCCTAATATGGACGAGTCTCACTACGCGATAGAGACCGATGCCAACGTCATCCACAATGCTTTTCAAGGTACGGGTCACACGGGCAATGCTCCATTGGATAGCTTCATGATAGTGAACGGAGCAGGCACCCCCAACCAGAATGTGTGGTGTCAGACCGTTTCTGTCTCTCCTAACACCGATTACTTCTTTGGAGCTTGGGTGAGTACGGTAGTTGCAAGCAGCCCCGCCATTCTACAGTTCTCAATAAACGGACAAGTACTTGGAACACCATTCACAGCTCCGTTCAATGTCAATAACTGGATTCAGTTCTTCGAGACCTGGAACTCGGGCACGTCCACCACGGCCACCATATGCGTGGTGAACCAGAATACAACATCCAGTGGCAACGACTTTGCGTTGGATGACATCACGTTCAGCACGTTCTGTACCAACACGGCCCAGGTAACAGTAACGGTCAATCCATTACCAGAGGCAGATGCCGGAGAAGACCAAGCAATCTGTGCTGGAGAAACCACGCAGTTGGAAGGAGCAGGAGGTACAACCTATACGTGGCTACCACCCATCGGTCTGACCGATCCGACCGATCCGACCACCGATGCCAGTCCCAACATTACCACCACCTACACGCTTATTGTGGAAGACAACATCGGTTGCAGCGCCACCGATGAGATGATACTGACGGTGAATCCATTGCCAGCGGCCAATGCCGGCCCGAACCATGAAGTATGTATCGGGGAGAGCGTGATATTGGAAGGCTCAGGCGGAATCGTATTCCAATGGGATCCGGCCACTTATTTGGATGATGCGACTGCTCAACTTCCGGTGGCAACAGCCGAGGAAACGATCACCTACACCCTTACGGTAACGGACAACAACCAATGTCAGAACACGGATCAGACCACGGTAACGGTCAACCCGTTGCCGATAGTTGATGCTGGTCAGGACAGCATGATCTGTATCGATGGAAGTCTGGTGCTACAAGCAACCGGAGCCGAAACTTACAGTTGGACTCCGCTTGTTGGCATAGACAACCCTCAGAGCGCCACACCTACCGCATCACCACTCGACCCGACCACGTACTTCGTAATCGGAACGGACATCAACGGTTGTACAAATACAGACTCGGTGGTGATCGATATTTTTACGGTAGCCGCAAATTCAGGAGACTACATTATTTGTCTGAATGATAGTGTTCTGGCTCCAGTTTCTGGAGGCGCTATCTACAGTTGGAATCCTGACGAGACGGTAAGTAATCCGAATTCTGATGAGCCATATCTCAACCCAACAGAATCAACGGAATACACTGTAACGGTTACCAGTGCATTTGGCTGTGTGGATGAAACCGAGGTTACGGTTCAGGTTTTGAGTCTACCAATTGCAGCTTTTAGCGGAACGTTCGACCCTGGTTGTGATGGCATTTATGGGTTTTTCGACAATGTCTCTGAGAATAGCCAAAGTTATTACTGGTCATTTGGAGATGGAGAAACATCTGCTGATTTTGAACCGTCTCACATTTATGAGAATGGAGCTGGTCCATCAGTAACGCTTTATGCATTTAATAATGATTCGCTTTGCTTTGACTCCATTACCGTTGATTATTCAACACAATGGTTCAGTAATGACAGTCTTGAGATTGATTACGCCAACGTTTTTACCCCAAACTATGATGGTATTAACGACTGCTTCAAACCCGACTTTGATGGACGATACAGCGATTGTTATGAGCTTCGTGTTTACAACCGTTGGGGCGCATTGATCTTCGAATCGGTTGCCGGACAGAACCACTGTTGGGATGGAAGAACCAAAGGCGGAATCATGGTACCCGAAGGCACCTACTATTACATTTCCATAGTTCATGGCATAGATCATGCTGGTTACGTAACCGTGATCTATGAGTAAACTACTTCCTCTTTTGATGCTGGTTGTTTTTGGGTTTGGAGCGTTCGCTCAAACTGGCAATTCACTTGATTACATCATGGGAAAGGTGAATTATGCCGAAGACGACCGATTTGCACGGATTCCGAGTGAGGTTGCGAATAAGGAAGGTATGTACATGAGGAAGGAAGCTTTGGAAGCTTTCCAAAAAATGCGGAAAGCCGCAGCGCAAGATGGAATTGCGCTTAGAATCATGTCTGCTGCGCGATCATTCAATCATCAGAAAAGGATTTGGGAAGGCAAGTGGAACGGCAACCGATTGGTGGAAGGCAAGAATATGAAAACCGCATTTCCAGAAGCAGCGGAACGGGCTCGATTTATTATGAAATACAGTTCTATGCCGGGAACTTCTCGGCATCATTGGGGAACAGATATTGACATCAATTCCTTTAACCCAGAATACTTCAACAGTGGAAGAGGACAGAAGGAATACCAGTGGTTGATAGATAATGCCCACAAGTACGGTTATTGCCAAACCTATACCGAAAAAGGCAAGGAACGCCCCGATGGTTATGAAGAAGAAAAATGGCATTGGACCTACCTGCCCGTTGCCAAACCACTACTCATGTTTTTCAAAAACAACGTTACTGCCGCAGATATAAAAGGCTTTGATGGGGCTGGTTCCATTCCATTCGAAGAGGTGCAGAAGTACGTTTTTGGGATTTCGAAGGAGTGCGAGTAGCCAAAGATGAATCGTCCATTGCGTGGCGGTTTCTCAATATTGAAATAATTACCTTCGATAGCTTTCTGACGGTGCTTAATCCGTTGGTGTTGGCGTGCATTGTGAAGTAGCATCGAACGAAATTTCAACCCTAAACAAATACTCATGAAAAAGCATCTATACCCTCTAATATTGTTAGTGACGTTTACTCTTTCGCTCCGAGCTCAACAGGTGCTGGAAGCGGACATCAATCCAAATGCTGCTTTTGGAATGGGAGGCGGTTCCAGTCCTCGTAGTTTCATCGAATATGGCGGTAAGCTATATTTTGTTGCAAGCTGGAATGGAAACTCGCTTTACAGTTATGATGGAGACACGGTCAGTTTAGAGTATTCTTTCCTTGATCCTAAATACATGACCGTATATGATAATAAACTGTATTTCGCAAGCGGAGAACTGAAGAGCTATGGCGGATGGACAATTAATCATGAAGCAGACATATTCCAAGGAACGGGAGAGTCTGACCCAAGCTACCTGACCGTCTATGATGACAAGCTTTACTTTTCAGCAGATGATGGTATTCACGGCAGAGAACTCTGGAGCTATGATGGAGATACAGCGATTATGACTGCCGATTTGATTGGAATTAGTAATGCTCCTGGACCAACTAACTTGATAGCTTTCAACGATAGACTTTATTTCGGTTCTTGGTTTGGAGGCATTTATTGCTTCGATGGAGATAGCATTTTTGGCATACCCAGTGCCGTTGATTTGCCATACTACGAAGACCATGTTCCGCATCAGTATTATGCTGAATATAATGGCAAACTGTATTTCGCTGCGGATGACAACACCGGACATGGTAATGAGTTATGGAGCTTTGATGGTGACACAACTATCATGGAGGCCGACATCCAAGTTGGTCCAAGTGACTCCAATCCAAACAGTTTTTATGTGTATGAAGACACACTTTACTTTGGGGCAAACGATGGCGGTGGTGGAAGGATTTGGAGTTACGATGGCACAAACGCCACGGTAAGGACACCCTGGCCTTCTGGGGTCGCAAATAATTTCACCTCTTATTGCGACCGCCTTTATTATCACGGTGGTGGAGGTTCACAAGGTCTCTGGCTTCAAACACTTGACGTTCCATCCGGTCCCAATAATATTCATTGGGACGGTGACTGCACTACCTTTGAACAAGATTACGGCATGTTCGTTTTTAACGACAAACTTTTCCTTGGAGCGAATGATGGAGTATCAGGATTTGAGCTTTGGAGTTATACCTGTCCTGAATTAGTTGGTATCGAGGACGAAAGTATTACACCAAATCTTTCAGCCTTCCCAAACCCAACTACAGACAATCTTACCCTAAGGTTCGATAAACCACAATCTGAAATCACAGTCTTCTTGTTTAATGCGACAGGTTCTTTGGTTGGTACTAAGCAGTTAAATTCTACTCAATCATATGAGCAACGTCTTCCTGACGCTAAAGGATTATACTTTATTGAAGTCCTCAACAAGGACGGGAAAGTGGACAGACTTAAGGTCGTTAAAAACTAAAGAAACAGCGACACACCAACTTTGGCTAAGCGCCATAAGAAAGCTATTGACCACCCGTTAGCAACTGTCTTAATAATTCGTTTTTGGTAATTGTGCGCGCTTGGTACAAAGGGTAAATTTGCCCTTTGAAATTCCACTTGATGCAACAGACCATTCTGATTCTTGATTTCGGTTCGCAGTACACCCAGCTTATTGCCAGAAGAGTACGCGAACTGAACGTTTACTGCGAGATTCATCCATTCAATAACATTCCTGATTTTGGAGACGAGGTTAAAGGCGTTATCCTTTCTGGAAGTCCATCTTCTGTTAGAGACGAAGGTGCCCCGGTTCCAGATCTGAGCGGTATTCGCGGCAAGCTACCACTGCTTGGCGTCTGCTACGGAGCGCAACATTTAGCCTACACCAATGGCGGTAATGTGGAGGCTCCAGATTCACGTGAGTATGGTCGTTCAAACCTTTCATTCTCAGATGGTTCCAATGAGTTGATGAAAGGAGTTCCTGAAACGTCTCAGGTGTGGATGTCGCATGGAGATACCATCACTAAAATGCCTGATGGTTCCAAAATTATTGGAAGCACAAAAGATGTTGAGGTAGCTGCTTTCTGCTTTGAGGGCGAGCAGACCTATGGCATTCAGTTCCATCCCGAAGTAACGCACTCGGTAGATGGTTTGACGCTACTAAGAAACTTTGTGGTTGGAATCTGCGGTTGCGACCAATCGCATACGCCCGATTCGTTTATTGATAGCACCGTGGCCCAGCTAAAGGCGCAGCTTGGAGACGATAAAGTTGTTCTCGGCCTGTCTGGTGGAGTTGATAGTAGCGTTGCGGCCATGTTGCTTTCCAAAGCCATTGGCGATAATCTTTACTGCATTTTCGTGGATAACGGACTGCTGCGTAAGGATGAATTCAGCACGGTTCTTCAAACCTACCAAGGTCTTGGGCTGAACGTAAAAGGAGTCGATTCGAAAGATGAATTCCTTGGCGAATTAGCAGGTGTTTCTGATCCCGAAACCAAGCGCAAGATCATCGGAAGAGTCTTCATTGAGGTATTCGATAAGGAAGCGCATCTGATAGAAGACGTAAAGTGGTTGGCGCAAGGAACGATCTATCCGGATGTGATTGAGTCGGTATCGGTTAATGGGCCATCTGCTACGATCAAATCGCACCACAACGTTGGTGGTTTGCCTGAGCGCATGAAGTTGAAAGTGGTTGAGCCGCTGAACACGCTATTCAAAGATGAAGTGCGTGAGGTCGGTAAACATCTTGGGTTGCCCGAAAGACTGCTCGGTCGTCATCCGTTTCCAGGGCCAGGTTTGGCCATCAGAATTTTGGGAGACATTACACCAGAAAAGGTCAGAATCCTTCAAGAAGTTGATAGCATTTTCATCAACGGTTTATTGGAGCACGACCTCTACGATGAGGTTTGGCAAGCTGGCGCCATTTTCCTTCCGGTCAATTCGGTTGGTGTAATGGGAGATGAGCGTACTTATGAGAATGCGGTTTGTCTCAGAGCGGTTACTTCGAGGGATGGAATGACAGCAGATTGGTGCCATTTGCCTTATGAGTTCTTGGCCAAGATTTCCAACGAGATAATCAACAAGGTTCGAGGCATTAACCGCGTGGTTTACGATATTTCGTCAAAACCGCCTGCCACAATAGAATGGGAATAATGCTTGTTTAGCATTACAAATGCGATTATTCAGCTACATATTATTCACTGCATTTGCGCTCGCTTCGTTCGAAGTGTTCGGTCAGGAATTTGAGGTTGCTAAGAGCGATAGCGTAGCTAAAATTGATGGCGAACTGTACACGATTCATACAGTGGCGGCCAAGCAAACGCTTTTTTCCATCGCCAAAGCCTATCAGGTTAAACTGAGTAGAATTGCATTTGACAATCCGGGAGTTTTAGATGGTTTGAAGCTTGGTCAGGCGTTAAAGATCCTTAAAAGTGCAGAAGGCGAAACCATCCCAGACGAAACAGAAACACAAGCGCTGGAATTGGATGGCGAATATGTTCTTTACACCGTTCCGAAACAGCAAACGCTTTATGCTATTTCGAAAGAATACAACACAACCATAAGTGCCATTTTAGATGCCAACCCAGAACTGGCTGATGGATTGAAAGTTGGAAGTACCATTCGGGTTCCAGTTCCAAAAATGCTTGGAGAGCAACCTGCTGGAAAAGTTGAGATGGTTGGTCTTCCGGCAATTGTCAAGCATTCGGATATTCAACTTGCAGATGTTTTAGAACCGAATAAAGGCGGAGGAAAAATTGCGCTTTTGCTTCCGTTGTATTTGGATGACAATGACACACTGGCCGTTCATAGATTGGAAGAAGAGCCTGAGAAAATCTTTGAGCGTTCAGAGATCGGCCTCGCGTTTTACGAAGGCTTTTTATTGGCTTTGGACACGCTGAAAAAGGCTGGATTTGAGGTTGATGTAACTGTTTTTGATACTGAAAATAGACCATGGAAAGTGCGGCAGTTGGTAAAGCAACAAAAGCTGAAAGGGTTCGACCTGATCATCGGGCCGCTTTACGGTAAAGTGTTCAATGAGGTAGCAGATTATGCTTACCAGAATTGTATTCCGCTTGTTTCACCAACATTGAAAGGAGATGGCGTTGTTGCTGGCAACGATTATGTGTTGAAAATGATTCCTTCAGAGGAAGCGATGGTGGCTGAGCTTGGGCGCTTCTTGGCATATTCAGATTCTACCGAAAATATCATTCTTCATTATGGGGCTGAAAATGAGCTAGCCTTAGTAAGAAATTTTCGTAAAGCGGTTTCCGGTATGGGAATGAAAACGGCCATGTTTCGCGAGTTGAATATTTATCAGGCGAGTTCAGATTCCATTCGGAATTCTTTGTCTGTTTTGGGCCGCAGCAATCTGATTATTCTCAGTACGAATGAGGTCCGTTTGGCTAAGCTCATGCGCAATATGTCCAACTGGTTGGAAGAGGCGCGGGTGGTGACATTTGTGCCAAATGCATGGCAAAAGTTCAATAATGTTGAGATGGATTATTTCGATAGGTTCCGGGTTCATCTCTCCGCTCCATTTCACGTGGATTATCAGCGATTGGATGCTCAAAATTTCGTGCAGTTGTTCCGTCAAAAGTTCAAAGCAGAACCGAGCACATTTGCATTTCGAGGTTATGATCTAGCGATGCATTTCGTCACAAATCTTAGTGGTATTATGGAGTATGGCCCAAGCTATTTGGAGTCGGTTCAGGAGTCTGGATTGCAATCCAATTTTCGTTGGGAGCGCATTCCCAACGGTGGTTTGGAAAACACTGGTTCGCATGTAGTGGATTACACGGGTTTTGAATTGAAATTGGCTGTAGATTGAGTTTGACGAAAGAGGAGATAAGCGAGTGGTTCCGACAACTTCAGTTGCACATTTGTGCCGAACTGGAAGCTGAGGATGGTAAGGCGAAATTTGTTGAAGATACTTGGGAACGACCCGGAGGTGGAGGCGGCCACACGCGGGTAATTGAACACGGAAATGTCTTCGAAAAGGGCGGTGTCAATTTTTCAGCCGTTCATGGGCAACTTTCGGATAAGATCATTCAGGCACTTGGCCTGAACGACAATCAGTTTTTTGCAACTGGAGTTTCAATTGTAATTCATCCTGTAAATCCGTTCGTTCCAATCATTCACATGAATGTTCGGTACTTCGAGTTGGGCGATGGAACTTACTGGTTTGGTGGTGGTATTGACCTTACTCCTCATTATATCCAAAAACAGGATGCTGAGTTTTTCCATCAAGCATTGAAGACTAGTTGTGATAGGTTTGATTCAAATTACTATCCCGAATTCAAAAAATGGGCGGATGATTATTTCTACATCCGCCACCGAAAAGAGACGCGCGGTATTGGCGGAATCTTCTTCGATAGATTAAAGGAAGATGATTCCCACTCAAAAGAAGACCGTTGGGAATTTGTGAAGGCGGTAGGAGAGACCTTTGCTCCAACCTATCGAGAACTCGTTTTAAGGAATAAAATGAAAGAGTACAAGGAAGAAAATCTGAAATGGCGCAATCTGAGAAGAGGCCGTTATGTGGAGTTCAACCTCGTTTACGATAAAGGAACCAAGTTCGGATTGGAAACCGATGGAAGGATAGAATCCATTCTAATGAGCTTGCCAGAAAACGCTTCTTGGGTTTACAATTTCAGTCCGCAAGAAGGAAGTTCTGAACAACAAACACTCGAACTCTTGGTTAAAGGCCATGATTGGGTAAGTACTTGACAACTTTTGGCTTCGGTATGGTTATTTTTGAAGCTGTAGGAGTGTTCGTGAAATTGGGATTGTAAACAGGCAACCAAATTGGATTTCGCCCGTTCAAAGATCAAACGTCACTCACTTGATTAGATAATATGAGAAACCCTTACTTCCGCTGGATTTTTGCAGTGGTATTTATGCTGATTGCCATTTTGCCTCAAAAGGCAGATGCATCACATGCGTTAGGGGCAGAAATTACTTATGAATGTCTTGGTGGCGATCAGTATAGAATAAGATTGGTTTTTTATCGTGATTGCGGAGGAATCAATGCGCCAACCGCGCCTTCAATCAGCATTAACTCCTCTTGCGGAAACCAAACTCTCGGAATGAACCTTCTCCCGCCAGAGGATCCATTCCCACCGTTCGATCAGTATCTCGTTGATTATGAGTTGCCTGTTTACTGCGCACCCTCCAATTGTGGTAGTGGTTCAAATCCAGGTATTCAGCAGTACATCTATGAGGCCACCGTCAACCTGCCTCCTTGTGCAGACTGGACGTTTAGCTACGATCTATGCTGTCGTAGTGCGGCCATCAATACTATCAGTGCACCTGGAAGTCAAGACATTTACGTAAGCGCTTTTTTGAACAATCAAGCGGCTCCGTGCAACAACTCGCCTCAGTTCGATGTTCCTGCCAGAGGCTTTCTCTGCTTGAATGAGGACAACACCATTTTAGCCACGGCATATGATGTTGATGGTGATATGCTGGTTTACAGTCTTTACACCCCGCTGGATGATCCGGGGAATCCAGTAAATTACACTGGTGGCTACAGTCCAAATAATCCGTTGAACAATAGCGGTTACACCTTCAATAATGGAGTGATTGATGTGCATCCTACTTCAAACGGACAAATCACTGTGGTTGGCGTAATGGTAGAAGAATACCGAAATGGGGTGCTGATAGGTCGGGTGGTTAGAGATATGCAGGTTCGCGTGATTAATAACTGTCCGCAAAATCCAGGTAACAATTTTGATATCGACCAGGATGGTGTTTTTGATAGCGACACGATTGTTCTATGTGCCAATAATCCAGTTCAGTTGGATGTGTATTTGGATAACACGCTACCCAATTTGAATTACACCATAGTTGCAGAGAATATGGAAGATTTTCCTGGCTCAACATTCAATAATGTTCCGGATGGTAGTGCCCCTGGAGGTATAGTTGGGCAATTTGTTTGGACACCCGATCAGAGTGATATTGGAACGAACCAAGTTTTGGTGTTTACCGCTTTCGATGACAATTGTCCGGTGGTAGGGTTTGCCAACTTCACGTACGAGTTCATTATTACAGGGCTTGAACTCGATGTGGATATTGATACCGTTGCAATCTCGTGTACCGATTCGGTTCAAATGAACACCATCGTTTCCAACGGTACTCCACCCTATACGTATGAGTGGAACACGGGTAGCACAAGCCCAAGTATATGGGTAACTGCAGGTCAGTATGTGGTTACCGTAACTGACTCTGAAGGATGTACAGGTAACGATACCATTGATGTATTTTATATCGATGATCCTGTGGCGTTGTTCGATCCATCAAATTCGTGTGTCGACTCTGCGGTGACGTTTGTAGATCAGTCTTACAGTAATTACCCTGTCGGATTTCCGCCACTTACAATTGTGGATTGGAATTGGGATTTTGGGGATGGCTCGCCTCCTGTAACGGGAGTTCAAAACCCTACTCATAGTTTTGATTCCACTGGAAGTTATGCCGTTCAGCTTATTGCTACCAACAATTTAGGTTGTGTAGATACGATTGAGCACGTGGTCTGGGCAAATCCTGCACCGGATGTGGATTTTACATTTGAAAATGTTTGCCGCGATACGCTGTTCACGTTCACAGATCAGTCTACTATTGATACAGGTCAGATAGTCAATTGGGCATGGGATTTTGGCGACAATTCAGCACCGCTTCAATCGCAGAATGCTACGCACGAATACTTGAATTCGGGTTATTATGATGTGACATTGGTTGCGGTATCTGACAGTGGTTGTCCATCGTTTTTAACGCAGGAAGTGTACGCCTTTCCACTTCCAGATGCAGATTTTTCACCGACAGATGTCTGCCACGGAAGTGTTTCAAGTTTTAACGACCTGAGTACGGTTTCTTCTGGAAACATTGAAGCTTGGGAGTGGAGCTTTGGAGATCTAAACGCTGGAACATCAACACTTCAAAATCCGATTTACACCTATGTTGATACGGGATTGTTTGATGTGACTCTGATTGTAACCACCGATTCTATATGTAGAGACACAGTGACGCTTCCAGTTACGGTTCATCCATCACCTGTTGCAGGTTTTATTAATGATACAGTCTGTGCACAATTACCCATGACATTTACTGATACCTCATCAGTGCCATCAGGCTACATTGATAATTGGTTTTGGGATTTTGGTGATACTGGCACTTCAACTAATCAGAATCCAACGCATTCTTATTATCAGGGAGGTCAATTCTTCGCTTCGCTAGTGGTTGAATCAGACATGGGATGTCTCGACACCATGAATCAAACCATTATTGTCTATCCAAAGCCGAATGCAGAATTTTTGACTTATGCCGCGTGTCTGAACGATACCAACCAATTTATTGATCAATCGGGAGTTTCTGCAGGTTCTCAAGTGGTAGGTTGGGATTGGGATTTCGGAGATAATATTGGAACAAGTTCCGATCAGAACCCATGGTACATCTTCGACACTAACGGAATTTTTGATGTGCAATTAATTGCCGAAACTGACAATGGTTGTTTAGATACGGTAATTCACCCAACGGAGGTATTTGTGCTGCCTGAGGCCGATTTCACGTTCAATAATGTGTGTGCGTATGATGCTGCGGTATTCCAGAATACCTCAACCATCGCGGAGGGATCCATTACCGATAACCTGTGGGATTTTGGAAACACCAACATGAGCAACGTGGTTCAGCCTGTTGGTCAGATGTATGATTCCTCTGGGGTTTACGATGTCCAGCTCATCACCATTTCCAATCGTGGTTGTCGAGATACATCAGAGCAAACCATTGAAATATTTGCGGTTCCGACTGCCATGTTTACTTATGATTCAGTCTGCTATCCGTTTGCTACAACATTTACGGATCTGTCAACCGTTGGAGGTTCTTATACAGTCACCGATTGGGTTTGGAAATTTGGAGATTTAACACCGCCTGCTACAAATCAGAACCCAATACATGCTTACGCTGAGTGGGGAGATTATTGGGTGGTCCTGAATGTTGAAACCAATGAAGGTTGTACGGCTGACACCACTCTTGGACCAGTTCGGGTTTACCCGAAACCACAAGCGCTTTTCAGCGATGAAATTGCCAATTGTTTGAATGACACTACCGTATTTGAAGACCTTTCAATGCTAGATAATTACCCTGAAGACCAGATAGTTACGTGGGGTTGGGATTTTGCCGATGGATTCTCAAGCGTTTCTCAAGACACCACGCACGTTTATGAAGATGATGGGTTCTATGATGTGGAGCTATCCGTTATCACCAATAATGGTTGTGAGGATTCGATTGTGCTGCCGGTTGAGATTTATCCGTTACCATCAGTGGCGTTAACTGTAGATACAAATAGAGGGTGTCAACCATTTCATGCTCAATTCTTTGATATGACCACAATACCAGCGCCATATCTTCTAGATAGTTGGAGTTGGAATTTCGGAGATGGATCGGATACGGTTTCAACTCAGAATCCTGAGCATACGTACTGGGATGATCAGCTTGATGATCTGGATGTTGGAGTTTATTCGGTATCGCTGGAAGTAACATCGGCCAATGGTTGTGTTTCTGATACAACCTATGTTGATTATATGATCGAGTACCCCAAGCCAGATGCGCTATTTGCAGTTGACCCTGAAAGAACTGAAATCCTTTTCCCGAAGTTCAGTATTACTAATCTGGCCACACCAAATGTGGTGAATTGGCATTACGATTTGGGCGATGGTTCTACTTCAACTCTCGCAAACCCGATTCATGAATATGCGGATACGGGTTATTACGATATTACCCAGATTGTGACAACCGAGTTCGGATGTATGGATACGGTTGAAGTCACGGTTCGTGTAGACCCGGAGTTCCGTTTCTACATTCCATCAGCGTTTACACCTGATGCAGATGGAAAAAACGAGACCTTCTATGGTTCGGGTATTGGAATTGTTGACTATCAGATGCGCATTTATGACAGATGGGGAGAGCTTCTTTTTGAATCGAATGAAGCCGACCATCATTGGGATGGAACCTACAAGAGTAAGCAGGTTCAGCAGGGTGTTTACATCTATTATTTTGAGATTATGGATGTAAAAGGTGAGCCCCACAAGTATCGCGGACACGTGACCTTGTTCAGGTAGACGAATCACTATGATTTGTTTTCACGTTGTTTTATTTTGCTAATTTGGTTGTTATGAATTACAAAATGAAACTGTCGTCTGCATTCGTTTTTGGTTTATTGTCTCTGTTTGTTATTTCGTGTGATCAGAATGAACCCAATGATCCAAATACTCCTTTAGGAATTGAACCTGGTCCAGTTGTCACCATGGGGGCTTATCCTCTTGAGGTGGGTAATGAATGGATGTACACGATGACCGTGGATGCTTCTGGAGCCGAAACACTGCACTTCGACTACGTGGTGGGGTTTACTGTAATCTCCGATACGGTGATTAATGGAATGACCTGCCAAAAGGTAAGAAGTACTGAAACCGAAGGTACAATGGCCGGTCTTGACAGATTAGGGTACAGATATCTTACTCATTCCAATTTTGGTTTAGACATGGTTGCATATAATGGCCCATCCTCTCAGGTGTTTTTCAGGCTGACTGAGGAGGTTCAGATTCCAAATTACTCAATGGTGGATTTCGCTCAATCTACTTTAGATAGCGTGGTAGTCATGGATTCGGCATTACATTATATGAGGTTTCCATCTGTGGAAGGAGACATATGGAGATCCAATGAGTTTGGTTCTAATTCAGGTGCCGAGTTTAAGAGAACTTGGGCGGGTTACTACACGGTTACTACAACTGCTGGTTCATTTGACTGTATCCGCTTGGACATGTTCGGTGATTCAGATCAAGATTTCCTTCCTGACAGCGGAAGCATTCTTATCCAGCAGTATATTTCTCCTGAGTTCGGCTTGATTAAAGAAGTCCATACTCATGAACTTCATTGGGTTGGAGGTGTGACCGGAGATTACCTGAGAGAGTTGACTCTTACAAGTGTTAATGTCCAGTAAGATTACCGGAAATCCACTACATCGAAGTCTTGCTCTTCAAACTTATTCTGGTCAAAGACAAATAGCTCGGCTGGAACTCCTTTATCGGTTTTCATGCTCTTCACTTTAAGCATGTAATTGGTTCCATCCTTTCCGAAGGTTTTAGAATAGACAATGTGGTTATTGCTTTTATCAACTCCTAGTCGAACGCGAGAGTAAGGTTTCTTGCTTGGGTCTTCAGGGAAAAGATCGACCGTTTCTACTGTTTTACCATCAACCGTTTCATCCGCATGGAATTTGCTTTTAAAGCCCTTGTCGTATTGATTGAAAATGTTGGCGGGGTCAAGATCAGTCTCAGCTTTGAAATCCTCAATTGATTTGATGTGAACTTCAAAATCCTCTTTCATCACATACCAAACAATCTCACCATTGCTGTAAATATCCTGACCCATCAATTGCAGGTGGAACTTATTTCCAGCTAAGGTCAATTGACCATCACGAGTATCGTTTATGCCAGCATCTTTGTTTTCAAGCGTGTAGCTAAAATCCACTTGGATGTTTTTGTAGGCTTTTGCCGTCTCGCTCACCTTTTTCAAAATGGCTTCTGCTTTTGGGTCGTTTTGCGCGGTCAGTGCAAACGGAATCAGTATAAATGCGAATATTCTTGCTATCATTTCAAAATCTTTCAGAAGTCGTTTTGCAACTTCTGTTCCAAACTCATTTCATCTGTAATAAGCACCTGTCGTGCCTTACTTCCTTCGTGCGGTCCAATAATACCAGCGGCTTCCAACTGATCCACAATTCTACCTGCACGGTTATATCCAAGTTTTAATCTACGTTGTAGAAGAGATGCAGATCCTTGCTGATGCTGCACCACAATTCTGGCAGCTTCTTCAAACAGTGCATCACGATCACCAAGGTCAACTTCTCCAGCTTCACCACCACCTTCCGCAACATACTCAGGGAGTTCAAATGTAGTAGGGTAGGCTTGTTGCGAACCGATGTAGTCGGTCACTTTCTCCACTTCGGGCGTGTCTATAAAAGCGCACTGCAATCGAACCATGTCATTTCCTGTAGAAAGAAGCATGTCACCACGCCCGATCAGCTGATCAGCACCACCAGCATCTAAGATGGTTCGCGAGTCGATTTTAGAGGTAACCCGGAATGCAATTCTTGCAGGGAAGTTTGCTTTAATGGTTCCCGTAATGATATTTACCGATGGACGCTGCGTTGCCACTATCAAGTGAATTCCGATGGCTCGCGCCAATTGAGCCAATCGCGCAATTGGAGTTTCAATTTCCTTTCCAGCGGTCATAATAAGGTCTGCAAACTCATCAATAACCAGAACGATGTACGGCA
Source organism: uncultured Chryseobacterium sp. (assembly GCA_964457245.1). Lineage (GTDB taxonomy): Bacteria > Bacteroidota > Bacteroidia > UBA10329 > UBA10329 > UBA10329. The sequence goes on from CAYWET010000017.1 coordinate 45,376, forward strand.
AGAACTGATGACCCTCTTTTGGATTCAGTTTTCGAGCAATGAACTTGGCGTTATACTCCTTCAGGTTTCTACACTGCGCGTTTTTCAATAGCTCGTAGCGGTTGTCCATTTCCAAGCACAACGAGTTGACCGTATTCACCACCTTTTGCGTGTCGGTAATGATGGCTTCTTCAGAATCTGGAAGCTTGGCCAAAAAGTGTCGCTCAATCTTATTGAAAAGCGTGAGCTCCACTTTCTTCGGGTCAACCAATACGAACTTGACCTGAGCTGGATGCTTCTTATATAGGATTGAAGCGAGAATACAGTTCAATCCAACAGACTTACCCTGACCCGTAGCACCGGCCATAAGAAGGTGAGGCATCTTGGTCAGGTCGGTTACGTACGTTTCGTTCGAAATGGTTTTACCTAAAGCGATAGGCAATTCCATTTTAGAATGCTGGAACTTTTCTGAACTCAGCACGGCTTTCATCGAAACCGTATCTGGGTTTTGGTTCGGAACCTCAATACCAATGGTTCCCTTTCCAGGAATTGGAGCAATAATCCGGATTCCCAACGCAGAAAGGCTCAACGCAATATCATCTTCCAAGTTTTTGATCTTGGAAATTCTGATTCCAGGCGCTGGAACAATCTCATATAGCGTTACGGTAGGGCCGATGGTTGCTTTAATTCGATCGATTTCAATATTGTAGTTCTTGAGCGTAGAGACAATCTTGTTTTTGTTTGTCTCCAACTCTTCCTGATTCACGGAAATTTCTCCCTTACCGTAAGCTTCTAGAAGATCCAGGGGCGGTTTTTTGTAGTGACTGAGGTCAAGTGTAGGGTCATATTCGCCCATATCTCGACCATCATCTTCTTCCACCGCCTCATCCGTTACAATGGTCTTTTCCACCTCAAAAGCGACATCAGATTTCTCTGGCTCAGCGTTTGACTCTTCTATTTGAGTAACTACTGGTTCTGGTTCAACCGTTTCTAGCTCAAGCTCTTTTTCGGCTTCAAGTTCTGGTTTCGGCTCAGGTTCTTGCCTTGGTTCTTCCTCAACCTCAGTTTCCGTAAGATTCAATTCGTTGGTTTGCACCTTCACATCGGCAATCGGCTCGAAGTTTTCATCCATTTCCTCTGAAGGTTCATCCTCTTTTTTCGCAAGCAAGGATTTGATGCCATCTACAGAGAAATTGAAGACCACGGTCATATAGGCAACTGCTAGCAAGAGCAGAAGCATTGCCGTTCCGGCAGAACCGATCAAACTGATTGTCCATCGGTTGAGTTGAAACCCAAGCGAACCACTCATGTTGGCATTTTCGGTGAAGAGATACCCCATTGCCAACGGAATGAAATAGAGAAAGAATAACGAGTGCTTCATTGATCTTCCAATCGGCATCAAGGCTTTTCTGAACATGATCTTGAACCCGATCAGAAACAGTAGGAATGGGAAGAGAAAAGCTGAAAGTCCGAACCAGCTGTGAACAAATTTCTCAGCTACGATGGCTCCGAGTTTTCCCATCCAGTTATCAACCTTTTCCTCTGGATCGATCAAGGTTTCGCTCAACTCCTGCAACTGGCTTTGGTCGTTCATGCCCGCATCTATCAAGTGGGAAACGAACGAAAGTGTTAGAAAAGCGGAAACTATAAGGAAGAAAATTCCTAGAACCGTTCTGGTACGAGAATCTGCCAAGAATTCGAAGAGACTGTTTTTGCCACTCTTCTTACTCTTGGAATCACCCTTTTTTGAACTTGAATTTCCCTTTTTTTCAGCCATCAGCGCTAAGCTTCCAAAAGTAAGAAAAACGCAAACAAGCGTGCTTGTAAACGCAAAGGGAAAGTCTTGATGTAGAACTGGTTCTGTATCAGAAGCTTTGGAAGATGTCTGCCATCTCTGTAACCGTAATCGGTTGGTACTCGTGGGTAATGACAAAATCTTCGGCCGGATATTCTTCTGCAACTACTGCTTTGGCCACCATTTTCATGTCAATATTGAACTTATTGACCTGCGCTTCCATCAAAACACCTTTGATCTCGTAAAACGGTGTGCACCAGTTAGGGTCTTCCACACCGATTTCATTCGTGTAGAAAAGGCTGAAGTTCCTGGAAGAATCATTCTCAAACGTGACGAAAGCATGGTGGCACAGGTAGCCAGCAATTTCCTTGGTGCTATCGGTAGGAGTTATCTCCATGCCATCTGGCTTTTTGCCATACTCTTCCATAATTTCCACACTGTCCATCTCAAGGCCGGAGTACTTGTTGGCGATCTTTACCAAATGGGTAACTTTTTTCTCCTTGCTGTTGGCTAAAAGTAGCGTGCTAAAGACCGCCATCTTCGTGGTCAATTCGTTTCTCGTGTTGTTGTCTTTGAAACGGAAAGTCATTTCACTTGGAAACATCGAAGTGAAAATGTTGTCTTCCTTGAATTGTGGATACGAAAGGTCGTAAACGATTTTACCCTCGGTGATTACCTCTGGTGTGTCTGAACTAGACGTTTCCTGACAGGAAAACAGAATAGCACCAATAATTGGAAATACGAGTACAGGTAGAAACTTCAGTCTCAAATTGATCGGGTTTAAGAAGTTCCAGTTCCAATCCCTGTTGTCTGAAGACGGCCGAAAAATAACAACTAAGTTCTTTCTACAGCTTTCTCTTAGTCAAAATTACGAGTATCACGTAACGAATAACTGCTGTTAAGGTTACCGTTTATCGAAAAAATAGTGTTAGTAGCCGAGAATCTTGAGCATTCCTTCATGCGATTGTTCGGTGGCAAATAGCTCCGAAACTAACTTGCCATCAGCATCTTTTCTCACCAGAACTTGCTTAGGAGAAGGAATCAAACAATGCTGAATTCCGCCATATCCGCCCAACGCATTTTGATATGCGCCCGTGTTGAAGAAACCGATATAAAGTGGCTTTTCTGCACTGAACTTGGGCAAGTAAATGTTGTTTACGTGAGCCTCTACGTTGTAGTAATCCTGATTATCGCAAGTAAGCCCACCTAGGTTGACCCTTTCGTATGGCTCATTCCAATTATTAATGGCCAGTAGAATGAAACGCTTGTTGATGGCCCAACTATCGGGAAGCGTGGTTATGAATGAGCTATCGATCATATTCCACCATTCCACATCATTCTGCTTTTTCTGATCGATAATGGAGTAGATGGTAGCGCCACTTTCCGCAACGGTAAAGCTTCCGAATTCGGTCAATATGTTTGGTTCATCAACACCTTCTTTTCGACAGTAGTCCTTTATGTGCCTGATGATCTCATCCGTCAGGTACTGATAATCGAACTCATCTGCCAGCGAATGTTTGGTAGGAAATCCGCCACCAATGTTAAGGCTATCCAATGTGGGGCAGATCTTTTTCAGGTCGCAATAAACCTTGAGGCATTTCTGCAACTCATTCCAATAATAAAGGCTGTCTTCAATGCCATTGTCAATGAAGAAGTGCAGCATTTTGAGGTTGAAGTTCTCATGCCCGGCCAGTTCATTTTCGTAGAACGAAACAATTCTTCTGTGGCGCACACCTAAACGTGCAGTGTAATATTCAGACTGTGGTTCCTCGCCCGTGGCAATTCTAATTCCAACGTTACATGGTCTTTTTACCATGTTTTTCAGATGGTTCAATTCCGTTGGATTGTCTAAAACCGGGATGCTGTTGAAGCCATCGTTAATGAGGTCGGCAATCAATTGCGCGTACAATTCCCGTTTATAACCGTTGTGTACGAGTAGGGTGTCCTTGGTAATCTTTCCCTGTTCGAACAGCTTGCGGATAATATGAATATCGTAAGCCGAGGAGGTTTCCAGCTCTACGTTATTCTTCAACACCTCATCAAGAACAAAGGCAAAATGAGAGCTTTTGGTACAGTAACAATAGGTGTAGTTTCCCTTGTAACCCGCCTTGGCCATCGACTCCCCGAAATGAAATCGTGCCTTGGCGATCTGCTTACTGATGCTTGGCAGATAGTTCAGTTTCAGCGGAGTTCCGTATTCCTCGATCAACTCCATTAACTCAATGCCGTGGAAGTAAAGACAGTCGTCTTTCACCTCAAATCCATCCTGAGGAAAATCTACCGATTGCTCTATGAATTGTCTGTAAGTGTTCTCCATTTATGTGTTCAAATTCTCGTCTCGAATCATAAAATAATTGCCTCAAAAATGCTGAATCTTCGATAGCTTTCCATGCGGTTTTGGCATTTGCCGAAAATGAGGATAAAACCATGAAACGTGAAATAGAAAATATTGAGCTTAAGCTACTTACGCAAGATGATTACGAGGAGCTGAAAGAAGCGATGATCGATGCTTACACCAATATGCCGGGGTCGTATTGGAAGGAAAACCACATTAAACGACTTCTGAATAAGTTCCCAGATGGACAGGTGGTTATTAAGGTGAATGGCGAATTGGCAGGTTGCGCGCTATCTATTTTGGTGGATTACGACAGCTTCGAGGACCACCACACTTACAAGGATATCACCGGTAATTATACGTTCGATACGCACCAATCCAACGGAGATGTGCTTTATGGAATTGATGTTTTCATTAAGGAGGAATTCCGAGGATTGAGGATAGGCAGAAGGCTTTACGATTACCGCAAAGAACTCTGCGAGCGGTTGAATCTTCGAGGTATTGCGTTCGGTGGTCGGATGCCGAACTACCATAAACACGCGGATGAGATGTCTCCGAAAGAGTACATCGAAAAAGTGCGAAGACGCGAGATACACGACCCGGTTCTCAACTTTCAGATTCAGAACGATTTCCACCCAAATCGTGTCATAAAAGGCTATTTGGAAGGAGACGAAGCTTCTGGCGAGTATGCCGTGCTGATGGAGTGGGACAACATCTATTTTGAGAAGAAGACCAAGAAGGCATTCACCAAAAAGAAAGTGGTGCGGCTGGGTCTGGTGCAGTGGCAAATGCGGTTGTACAAGAACCTCGATGAACTGATGCAACAGGCAGAGTATTTCGTGGATGCGGTTTCTGGCTATCGCAGCGATTTTGCGCTGTTCCCGGAGTTTTTCAATGCTCCGCTCATGGCCGAGAACAACCATATGTCAGAGTCGGAAGCCATTCGAGAATTGGCCAAGCACACGTCAAGCATCGTTCAGAAATTTGCCGAGCTGGCCATTTCCTACAACATCAACATCATTACGGGCAGCATGCCGGAGCTTAAAGATGGCCTACTGTATAATGTCGGTTACCTGTGCAAGCGCGATGGCAGTCTGGAGCGTTTCGAGAAGCTGCATGTAACGCCAGATGAAGCCAAGGTTTGGGGCATGCAACCCGGCAAAGGACTGCGAACATTCGATACCGATTGTGGTAAGATCGGTATTCTGATCTGCTACGATTCTGAGTTTCCAGAGCTGAGCCGATTGTTGGCAGATGAGGGCATGGACATCCTCTTTGTTCCGTTCCTGACCGATACACAGAACGGCTATTCGCGGGTGCGGCATTGTGCGCAGGCCAGAGCCATTGAGAACGAATGCTATGTGGCCATTGCGGGCAGCGTTGGCAACTTGCCCAAGGTGCATAATATGGACATACAGTTTGCGCAATCCATGGTGTTTACTCCGTGCGATTTTGCTTTCCCGACCAACGGAATCAAAGCGGAAGCCACCCCGAATACCGAAATGATCCTGATTGCCGATGTGGATATTGACCTGCTTCGCGAGCTGCACCAATTCGGTAGTGTGCGCAACCTGCGGGATAGGCGTAAGGATGTTTTTGAGCTGCGGAAGAAGTGATGCTTCTTCGTTTGTAACTTCAAGGCATGAATCGGTTTCTGGTCTTAGGTCTGGCGCTCGCTTCTTTGCTGTCATCCTGTAGTAAGGAAGACCTGCCGTGGTATAAAAAGAAGATTATTGAAGACCTGACACCACAAGGGAATCCGAATGTGTCGTTCGACCATTGCGAATTGACCGATGCTCAGATAGATACGCTGGTTTTCGGGCTGCACATTCATGGAGAGCACCAAACCAGCCAACCAACGCTAGATGCCATTGATGACATTGGCCTGAAATGGGTACTGAACGGTTTCCATTGGCCCACCATAGAAGGGGAGAAGAACATCTATCGCATTGCGGAGAATTACGACCACTTCTTTCTGGCCATGACGCAGCGCGATGTACAGGTCCTGATGTCCGTTGGCAATTATTGGCCAACGTGGTTGGAAGACAGCGAAGAGCTGAAAGATGAGATTTACCAGATAACCAAGCTGTTGGTTAGGCGCTACAGACCGGGAGGCGATTTCGCGCAGGAGAACGGTCTGGGAGACTATGGCGTGCGTTATTGGGAAATGATAAACGAACCCAATTACCCGTGTTGCGGTTGGGGGCCGCACGGTGGCGAGCAACCCGTAAATAGCGCGCTTTATGCCGAGGTTATCAGCGAGATGCACCGCGCCATACGCGAGGAATACCAAGATGCCTTCATTCTGCTGGGCGGTCTTTCAAGTGGTGATATACACCAAGACCCCATCTCATTTTTGGAAGAAGTGTACAGCTATGGCGCCAAAGATGCCTTCGATATTGTGGCGTACCATCCGTACGGGGAGCATGATGATATAGCGGCCGCGCTGGTGCCAATTAGGAATGTCATGACGCAATATGGCGATGCCGACAAACCTATTTGGATCAATGAGCTAGGCGAACCGAACCTCACCTCTGTAAATGGTAAAGACAGCCAAGCGGAGGTTTGGCTCAAAGGCGCTCAGCAGTTCTACGGGTTGGATGCCTTCTTTTGGTTAGGTATGCACGACTTTGAAGACCAGAACGAAACATGGGGAATTCTAGAGAACAACCAAGCCCCCCGCCAACCCATTTACAACCACGTTAAGCTGTTTGTAGATACGGTTTACCCGTAAAAGAAAAGCCCTTCAGGAAACATCCTGAAGGGCTTTTTGCTTTTGTGACTTGAGGAAGTGTTACAAACGTGCCCAAGTCAAATACCGGTTACGGCTATATATGAAATGGTTTGACTTTATTCATTTGCCGCTTTGTAAACATCGATTGCTACTTTCCCGGCTTTCAAAATATTCTTAACAATCCCACCACTTTTTCTTTTAGCAAATCCCCCGATGTAGCCAGCTTCCTTTACTATGGCAGGATGTACCTCGGTCGTGAATACGTCAAACCTTTCACTGTTGCCATTAACTCCATACCCTGGAGTTTCAATGACTGCTAAATCAGTACCTGTTTTACTAGTGCGAAGCACTATCACACAAGCGCCAGAAAAACCTTCTAATCTGTTAGAACTTGTTTTTAGCTCAGCTCTAATATGCCCGTTAGAGTATGCATAAAGCTTTCCACAACATCTCCATGATTTATCTTTTACCCGATTACAATCGGAATCACCGGTAAGCTTAAGTTCTGAATCTAACTTGTCTCGTTTAGGAATCAACTCAAATTCAACGTTTTCTGCTATGTATTCTAGATGAACTGGGGCTTCCGCCTTTGTATCGTTTCGATTCACTTCACCAGTTGGAACTTCTATCGGAAGTACAAAAGATGATAAGGATGCTGTCAAAACGAGCAATAACAAACTGGATAGGATTTTGATGTGCGATTTCATGGCTTTTCTATTACGTAAGTATTTGGTTATTAGTAATGTTTAAATATAACAATTAAATTATTCAATTTAACATTCTACAACGTTGTCAAACTGAGTTCAACATGACCACAATTGCCGCTTGTGCTAAGAATGAGTTCCATAGGGCTTGTTTTTATAGCCTTTGTTGTGGTTTAGTGCTTTATTTGGGCAAATCGTTTTTTCCTGCTTCAAAGAATCTCATTACTGATTTCCATAGCTTATCATAGGTGTCGAAGTGAATATTCACGATATACTCCGGTTCATTGAGTAAATGCGCGGGTCTTGTTTTACCGGCAGATAAAACTACTGTCTCGGGTCGATTGTCCGGAGAACCTTTTTGGTCTAAGAAAGCTGTTTGTCTTGCTCGTTGGTTTAACAAATACCACAACGGCCACTCATCAGGTAATAAGCTACAACCGATAAACATAAGCGGTGCACTTTTGAAGATATTAACCCAACTTGAGGGGTTAGTCCAAGTCCTAACTATTTTATCCCACTCAGAGGGTGGTATCCAAAGACGTCTATGATTTTTGCAATAAATATCATCCTCTTCATACCAATGATTCATGTAGTGCCCTCTCAATCCTTCTATCCAGTTGATATAGTTACCATATTTCCTAACCCCAAGTTTAATTGTGTCCAGCCTTTTGGTGTCACCGTGAGGATACCAAATTCTAGTATCATTAGTCGGTTGGCTTACTACGCTGTGCCGATACAGAGTTACTCCATCTTTACTATTTTCATTGGATAAAGATTTTATTGATTTTGCACCACCGGCCAAGGACAGAGAACGGTCAAAATTTAAAGAGATAATGTCTTTAAATCCACTACTTAGAATTGTGGTGTAAAGGCTGTTGTGTTGGCTGTCCTTCTCATAGTTGGTTAATATTCCTTGAACCTTTTTTTGAAGATCTCTTTCCGTCAAATAAGGCCTGTAACCTCTTGTGTTTACCGCAACTACTCTGAGGACAGTTTCCCACTTTCTAATAAAGGAGTCTGGCAATTCAGGAAACTTAGAGACTGAAATTCCTGATTCCGAAATTATCTGTTTAATCAGTGTATCCCAATTTAATGCTTGCTTACTGCCTTCTATATACTCAGCTTGTGTGTTCACTCCACTTCCAATTACAGGAACAACACTCGAGATTCCATTTTCTATCCAGTTATCGGCAAGCTGTTCAAATTGAGTCTCTGCTGTCATCTTTTTGTATTTGTAACTAGGGCTGTCTTGATATATACTGATTTCGGAACTTGAATTGTCGGTACTGAGTCGTTGTATTAACCATAACGGTCTGGCTAAAGCCAGACTTCAGTTGGCTTTAGTTTTCGTTGGCGGTAGTATTTATTTCTATCCAAATGTTCTTACTATTCTCCAAAGTATGTCCAGTATTCTTACAGTTAAACCGTCATTAATCTCTTTGATTTCACCGTGAATCACCTTGTTTCTTAAAGCTTGAAATTCGAGGAATAAGTCGTACTCAACCTTTGAAATCAACTCATTCTTATGAAGGTTCTGCATAATTTGACGCGGGGATTTACCTTCTACTTCAAAATCTTTCCCTGCTTCGGTTATCATTAACTCAACCAATTGTGAAGCACGCAGTATCTTTTCAATGTTTGATGTATTTGCTGATGTGATTTCTCTGTATTCAGCGTAGTAATGTTGCCAGTCAATCTTACTTTGACTTCCTTCCACCAACGGTTTAGATTCTAAGGCTACTTCTTCAGCGACCACAAGTTTTTCAATCCTATCTACATCTTTCTCGAACTCCAATTCAACGTCACCATATTTGAATTTCGATAGGTTATTTATATCTGGCATTATGTATAGAAGAATCGCTAAACCAATTAACAAGACTGTAGTTGTGTCGATTTTGATTCCAATCTGGTCTTGAAAAATTTGTAAGACTGCAATTAATAATAGGCCGATCGAAATAACTCTGATATGTGTCTTGCTTAGTTTCATCATAATTACCGCCAATTATTGACTAAACGCACCCAATTACCTGTAGCTGGATTCGTCTGAACTCAAGAAGTTGTTTTAGCCCGACTTGCAACAGTGCTAAACACAACAAGAGTGTGATGCCAATAATTTCTCTTTAACATCAATACTACCAACAAATCAGCAAACTTCCAACATTATATACACTTAAAAAACAATAAAAGGGTCGAGGCACAACAAGATAAAGCCTCGACCCTAAGCGCAGTTCCGAATTTTTCAGAACTGCTCACCACATCTTTTAGCGAGCAACACTCTGTGCTTCATCGCTATAATCGCCCATTCCAGTGCTGTTCTGTGCAGCTACCCGGAATCGGTAGTTCTTGCCAGAGGTAAGGCCAATGGCCTCATACCCTCGCTTTCCTTGAATGACCAACACTTCAAATGCGCCTTCAGAAGTTGCATCGGGTGAGGTTGGGTCGTCTGGTGGCAGAATACCGCCTTCAACCCAGATCTCTACCACGTACGACTTCTTGTACTTGGCTGCATCCCACGTCAGTACAACCGTGCCCGGATTACCGCCCGGACGCGCCTGCAAATTCGCCACCTGCTCAGGAACGGGCCAGGGAGATGGAGGGCTTTTCACCTCCATTCCTGCCTTGACGATCTTTTCAGGATCGCCTCCACTTGTCAGCTGCACGTAGTCCACCAAGCTGTTCATCAGGGCGGTGAGTTCGTCCAGTCGCGCGTTGCGCACAACCGTTCGGTCTGTTCCGCCCTTGATAGCCTCCGATTGTGCTTCGGCCAGTTCACCAACCTTGTCTTCAATGTCTTGAAGCGGTGGGTCTGGGGTCACATACACATCGGCATTGGCAGCCATGGTGGTCTTGACGCTGTTGGCTTTCACGATCTTTTGCGGAATGGTCAGTAACGACCATCCTAATTTGACCTTTGCCATGTCATCAGGATTAGGTTAAACAATCACAGTCTGATACCCCGACTGTCTGATCTCCCTTGTTGCTTTCGGACGGGTTCGCCCGAGTGGTGTGTTATATAAAACCTTAACAACGTCCGATTTATTGTTATGTCAATTGTTAAAATTCATCAGTTAGACCTCAATGAGCTGATAATCAATAAAATAATACTTGAATTACCTTCTAAGAAAATGGTTTCAAGACGTCTTAAAATGGTTTTATTAGATAAAGAAGAGGCTTCATTAGCTAAAGAAAAGGCTGAACTTGAAAGAGAAAGGTTTCAACTATTCAATGCAGCGGCTACACTTGAAAGTGAAATGCTGGCACTTGAAAGAGGAGAGGCCCAACGTTTAAGGGAAACCACGAAACCATCTAACGAAACCAGTAAAGGTTATATGGAAGACGGAGTCTGTTCAATAAACTTGGACAGTTGTCAATGATAGATTCGATTGCGTTAATTTGAGAGGAAGGTCATAGTAACGTGTGAATTATCCGTAAATGAAAAGCCCCTTAAGATGTTGAATCTTGAAGGGCTTTTTGCTTCAATTGTTAGAGTACGCATTAAACCGCGCCTGAGTGGGTCACGCGTCACAGACGCGCGCCTGCAGGGCGTTTAGTTCTTTACTATTTTTTTCGTGAAAGTGTCATGTTCGTTAAATACTGTCAGAATGTATATGCCTTCAGGTAATGAAATAATGTTAACCCGTTGTTCTTTTGATCTCAAGGTACCAGATAACAATTGCTTCCCATGAATGTCGCGAATACTGAACCGTCCTCGAGTGAAGTTTTGCATTTCGATGGTCAGATCAGCTAGCATTGGATTAGGGTAAATATGGAAAGCAGATTTCTCTGGTGTGTCCAACTGCACCGAAGTTTCCATAGAGCAATAATCCTTGTACTCGATGTAATTGTTTAAACCAAACCGACAGATTTTACCCTCCATAAACACACTGTTTGAAATATAGTTACAGGTCTCTCGGTAAGCATTTGGTGAGTTGATTGTTCCCAAATAATCATAAGAGTTAATAACATATATTTTGCCGTCTGGCCCAAGTTTTAGGTCTCCGTAGTAGCCAGTCGAGTTAGGGCCAATTTGAATTGAGTCAATCACGAACCTCGAATTTGCTATTGTGTCTTCATTTCCGCTGGTTAAATCAAACTGGTATAGATAGTTGAATTCATTTGCAACGCCAATAGCTTGCCAAGTTGTACCGTAAAGTTTGGAGCCATCATTCGAAAATGACAATCCGTACTCACCACCGCTACTTGGTAGGTCATATACATTTGAGACAATACCGGTTGAATTATCAAAATCTGCAATTGCAACAAAATTGGTTGAGTCATTCATTGACAGGCTATTTCCATTGGCATTGAACGCTACTTTATCTCCACTCGGTGAAAACTTAATTTGACCTCGGGCATTCATATTAGAATAGCAGGCAGTGTGAGAGGGGCCAACCGAAGAGACTATTGGGTTGGAATCTATTCCCGAACTGGTCAATAGAAAAGCAAGAAAATTGTTTGAACCATACTCGTGTGTCATTAACCATATATCCGTTCCATTGGCATGATACGTAGCGCTGATCTGTTCTGTGATAATCTGGTTACTTAAACTATTGTATTTGCTTGAAACATCCCCCATGCCGTTATTGAGACTCATGTCAACAACATGGTATTGAAGGTTGTAGGTTCCAAAAGCTTGAAAATCGGTAGTAATGATATAAAATAGGTGTTCGGACAATGGCTTGGGAACTATCAACACCTGAGATAATGTTGTGCTTACCAACTTGCCATTTGGCATAGCATCATGGTTTCGACCCCATACCGTGTCAGAATTTGTGTAAAACAGCAAAGAACCGGTGGAGTCTGAAATCGTTGAACAGCCTTCAAACCCAGGATTTTTTCCGTTGGTTAATATTATTGGATTGCAATGATTGAAATCTAATCCTGCATGACTCCCGAAGTACCAAATGTTTCCATAATTCTGGCCACAGGTGACATATGGAACTAAATTCAAGAATAAGAGAATAAACGGTTTCATGTCCTAATTAACCCCAACTTACGCCTATAAGTGTATACGTCTACATAGCTAACTCAAGCCCAAGCTTCGTAAGTATTTGTTTTTCAATTCATTGTTTTTCAAATATACGGCTAACAAGGCATTTGAATTTTGCCAAATCTCCCAATTGCCGTATTGGTTCATTTCAAGGTTTAAACTGTTTCCATCACAACATCCAGCGTAGCAATTTCACCTTCCACTACGGTAACAGGTAGCGTTTGTGGGGCAAGGTCTGCGTGGGTAAAGGTGATGGTCTGAAACATTGGTCGGTTGATCATTGTCAGACCAATATTAGAAGGCTCAGATCGCAAAATCCAACAAAGTTTTTTCACATCTTTCAGTGAGTTGGAGGGCGCGTAGCGCTTTCAGAGTACCCCCAAAGCCTCCAATTCCTTCTTTAAATAGATGGAAGTGAAGCCTTTACCAGACTTGGCCACTTTGGTAGGTGTGCCTTCAACCAGAATCTGACCACCGCGTTTTCCGCCCTCTGGGCCGAGATCAATAATGTGGTCGGCACTACGGATAATGTCCAAGTTGTGCTCAATAACCAGTACGGTATTGCCGCGGTCGGCCAGTTTGTTCAGCACCTCAAGCAGTATGCGCACGTCTTCGAAATGAAGCCCCGTGGTGGGTTCGTCAAGAATGTAGAAGGTGTTGCCCGTATCACGTTTGCTCAGCTCGGCCGCCAGTTTAATACGCTGCGCCTCACCACCGGAGAGGGTAGTGCTGCTCTGCCCCAATTTAATGTAGCCCAGACCCACATCTTTAATGGTCTGAATCTTTTTGAGGATGGATGGAATGTTGGCGAAAAACTCCACGGCATCGTCAATATCCATGTCCAGCACATCGGCAATGGACTTGCCTTTGTAGCGTATTTCCAGCGTTTCGCGGTTGTACCGATTTCCGTTGCACGAAGGGCAGTTGATGTGCACATCGGGCAAGAAATTCATCTCAATGGTCTTGAGCCCGGCACCTTGGCATTCTTCGCAACGCCCGCCCTTTACATTAAACGAGAAACGCCCCGGTTTGTAGCCGCGTATCTGCGCCTCGGGCACCATGGTAAACAGGTTGCGGATGTCGGTAAACACGCCCGTGTACGTGGCCGGATTGCTGCGTGGCGTGCGACCAATGGGGCTTTGGTCAATGGCAATGACCTTGTCCAGATGCTCAATGCCCGTAATTTTCTTGTACGGCATGGGCACCTGCTGCGCGCGGAAAATGTGCTGGTTCAGAATAGGGTAGAGCGTCTCGTTAATGAGGGTTGATTTGCCGCTGCCCGAAACACCCGTTACGCAGATGAATTTCCCCAGCGGGAAACTGGCATCCACATCATTCAGGTTATTGCCGCTGGCCCCTTTAATGGTCAGTTTTTTACCGTTGCCCTTGCGAAATTTGTCCTTAACAGGGATGAGGAAACTACCGTTGAGGAAGGAGGAAGTGAGCGAGTCTTTGGCAAGAATCTCCTGAGCGGTTCCTTGCGCTACAATTCGTCCGCCATGGATGCCAGCCTTCGGGCCAATATCGATAACATGGTCGGCCGCTTCCATCATGTCCTTATCGTGTTCCACAACGATTACGGAGTTACCCGTATCGCGCAGTTTTTTCAGCGCATCGATCAACCGCTGATTATCGCGCTGATGCAGGCCAATGCTTGGCTCATCTAAAATATAGAGCACGCCAACCAGTTGCGACCCAATTTGCGTTGCGAGTCGGATGCGCTGCGCCTCACCACCAGAAAGCGAACGTGCAGGTCGGTCCAACGAGAGGTAATCCAAGCCCACATCCAACAGAAACTGAACGCGGGTCTGTATCTCTTTGATGATCTCGGTGGCAATAACGGCCTGTTTCTTGTCCAAGCTATCGCGAAGTTGGTCAAACCAATTCTGCAGTTCCTGTAGGTCGAGTGCAGAGATCTCTGCAATGTTCTTATCGAGGAGTTTAAAGTGACGCGCTTCCAGTTTCAAGCGAGAACCTTCGCATGTCGGGCAGGTTTTTCGCTGCGTGAAATTGGCCGCCCACTTCTGCAACGCTTTACTTGAAGCATCTTCTGCTTGCCGCGAAATGAAGTTGACAATGCCCTCAAACGAAAGCGAGTAGGAGCTGGCGTTGGAGTTCGCTTCCTTCACCTTGAAAACCTCGCTGCTTCCGTAAAGGATCACGTTCAGCGCTTCTTCCGAAATGTCGGCAACGGGTGTCTTTAGCGTAAAATCGTACTTCTCGCCAATGGCTTCCAGCTGGCGGAAGATCCAGTTACCTTTCATTTCGCCAATGGGCGCAATGGCACCGCGGGCAATGGAGAGTTTCTTGTTCGGGATGATCTTATCGACCGATATCTCGGCCACGGTTCCCAGTCCGTTGCAATTCTTGCACGCACCGTAAGGCGAGTTGAACGAGAAGAAATTCGGAGCGGGCTCATCATAAGCAATGCCCGTGGTTGGGCACATCAATGCACGACTAAAGAATCGGATGTTGCCCGAATCGTGCTCCATGGTCATCATGGAACCTTTGCCGTGTTTCATGGCCGTTTGCACCGAGTCAGACAGGCGCTTGGTGCTCTTGTCATCCACCTTCAAACGGTCAATCACAATTTCAATATCGTGAACCTTATAACGGTCGAGTTTGATGTTCGAGTCCACATCCAGCACTTCGCCATCTACCCGCACTTTCTGAAATCCCTGTCGCTGTATCTGCAAGAACAGCTCGCGATAGTGGCCCTTTCTTCCTTTAATAACGGGAGCAAGGATCAACACCTTCTCATCGGCAAGGTCTTGTTTGATGATGCGGATGATCTCCTCATCCGAGTACTTCACCATTTTCTCGCCCGTCTTGTAGCTGTATGCGATTGATGCTCTTGCGTAAAGCAACCGCACCAGGTCGTAGATCTCGGTAACCGTTCCCACGGTAGAACGCGGACTTCGGTTGGTGGATTTCTGCTCAATGGAAATAACTGGGCTCAACCCGGTGATGTTGTCCACATCTGGGCGTTCCAGCGTGCCAAGAAACTGTCTGGCGTAAGAAGCAAACGTTTCGATGTAACGTCTTTGTCCTTCGGCATAAATGGTATCGAAAGCCAGAGAAGATTTTCCGCTACCGCTAAGGCCAGTAATAACTACGAGCTGGTCTCGCGGAATCTTAACGTCAATGTTCTTCAGGTTATGCACCCGAGCACCGTTGACTTCCAGAAATGTGTCTTCAGCGAGGGTTTTCTCACTCATCGCCCTCAATGGTTTGGAGGGTGTCGTTCGAGCTTTCAGTAGCTGGACGAGTGGTTTCAGCTTCCGTAGAACGGAAATCGTGATAACCGCTTTTCGGGAATAGGATCTTGTATTTCTTGCCCGACTTGTTGGTCAAATATGTATCTCGCAACCACGGGTTGAAGATCTTGAGGATCTTGTAGTTCACGCCATGCTCTTCTGCAAACATGGCCAGGTCACCAATGCTTGAATCTACCGTTACCGAATACGTTTCAGGCGGCAGGTAAAGGTCTTTGAATCGGTAGTGGAATCCATACTTGGTCGGATTCTCAATGATCTCTTTAGCCGCTATAATTCGGAATACGTATCGTGAGGTTTCCGCGTTCAGCAACAGGTCGTAGTAGCTGTCAACCTTCTGGCGCTTCAGTTGGCGGTCAACGCCATTCATTCCCATGTTGTAGCTGGCCGCGGCAAGCGTCCAGTTGCCGTAGCGGTCGTGCGCTTCCTTCAGATATTTACACGCAGCTTCGGTAGCCAACTCTACATTGTAGCGTTCATCCACATATGAATTGACCTCCAAACCATAGCCTTGGGCAGTGGTTTTCAGAATTTGCCAGAATCCAGTAGCACCCGCTGGCGAGACCACGTTCATCAAACCGCTCTCAATAAGCGATAGATATTTGAAATCCTCAGGTACACCGTTCTTCTTCAGAATCGGTTCAATGATCGGGAACCACTTGCTAGCACGCTTGTGGTAAAGCATGCTGTTCGATTGCCAGTAGGTGTTCACCAACAGTTCTCGGTCCAATCGCTCATAAACATCCAGATCGTAAACCGGAACTTCTTCTCCACAGAAGGTCAGATTCTCAGGAATGTTGAGGCTGTAAACACGGTAATCTTCGTTGAATTTCTCTTGGAAGTTCTGGTCTTCGGTTTTGTGCTCATCACTTGAAAATGTGAACACCTCGAAGCCTATCAATACCAATACTGCTAGGGATACAGATCCAACTGCGCGGTATAATGTGGACAGCTTCATACTTACGATTCTTTGTCTTTGTTAACTCTTGTGATTCCGTACAGAAACGAAAATAACACGAGGAAGTATGCCAAGAACAGCCCAAAATGCCAGTAATCCCAGTTTTTTCCAATAACGCGATCGATCACAATCAGGAAAACTACAGATAGGAACGATAGTCCGAAGAAGGATAAGGCTACTTGTCTATCAGAAAGCCCCAAGTAGGATAGATGATGCGTGGTATGGTCTTTTCCTCCCACAAAAGGAGACTGGCCTTTCAGTAAACGGTTTATGGTCACGGTTGTCGTGTCTATGATCGGAACTATGAATACCAATAACGCCACAATGAACTGTTTTGTTTGAATACGGAAGTTGAGTTCCGCATGGCCATTCCAGAGATAAAGAATTCCAATAGCTGCCAAGAATACACCCAAGAACTGACTACCTGTATCTCCCATGTAGATCTTACTCGGATTCCAGTTGTAATATAGGAAGCCGAGTAGGGCGGCAAGCACACCAAGAAGCGTGATGAAGTAAATGCTTAATGCTTCGTCCTTCGCAGTAAGCATGTACAACACGGCAATAATCACGGAAATGGATACCGTGGTGGTAATGCCATCCATGTTATCTAGCATATTGATGGAATTCATAAGGCCAACCACCCAAAGCACGGTTAGTGGGTAGTCAATAGCATTTATGCCTGAAATATTGATGCTGGTGCCCGTAGCAATTAGAATGATTGCACTACTGAATTGAGCAAAGAACTTGAGGAATGGTTTGGTGTTGTATGCATCATCTGCTAACCCAACCACGAAGCCAAGCGAGCAGGCTGCCATCACGCCAAGGAATCTTATAATGTCGTTGATGTAAGCAACACCTTCAAACAATATGGAATAGCATGCAATTGAAAAAAGGAACAGGATGTAGAACGAAATTCCCCCAACAGCTGGCTTGGAGGTAGAGCTCCATCTCACCATTTTCTCATCTTGGTTTTTAACGCCCAAGGTTCTTGAGAACTTAAGAAAGAGACCGTTGATAAGGAAAGAGAACAGAATCGCACAGACGAAAAAACCTGCGTAAACGACTAAAATCTGGTCGGCTGTTAATTGTAGCATTCGATTCCTAAGATGCTAGGTTTTCTTGAACTTGACTAAAATTGGCTTGTAAAATTCTTGAAAAGTGGCGCCTGGGCGTCTTTTTCTGAAATTATTGGCTCGTCAATATCCCAATCTATGCCAATATCAGGGTCGTTCCAAATAATGCTGCCTTCTGCATCTCGGTTGTACACATCGGTACAATCATAGTGGAAAATGGTGTCATCTTCCAAGGTTTTAAAGCCATGGGCAAAACCTTCGGGAATCCAAAGTGCGAGTTTGTTCTCTTCGCTCAATTCTATGGCGTAATACTTCCCATAGGTTGGAGATGATTTACGGATGTCTACGGCAATATCTAGCACAGCTCCTTTCAGAACACGAATAAGTTTTCCTTGAGCAAACGGTGGGTTTTGGAAATGAAGACCACGGACAACGTCTTTCTGAGATTTGGATACGTTGGTCTGGGCCACTTCAATGTCCAATCCCAACTCTTTGAGTTTTTTCTTGTTGAATGCCTCGTAAAAATATCCACGATCATCTGGAAACGCATTGGTTTCCAGCACCACCAGATCATCTATTCCTGTTTCAATCAATTTCATTCTTCCAGAACCTTAATCGTACTTACCCTTGAATAGTCTAGTAAGCAAGTTTCCATTGTTCTTGTCTTCGTCCTCTTCGTAATAGCCATAGCCGTAACCATATCCATAGCCATAACCATATCCGTATCCATAACCGTAACCGTAGCCATATCCGTAGCCATAACCATACCCATAACCTGATCGCTGAGTATCCTGACCATTTAGGATGACAGATAGGTTAGTAACCTTGTTTTCAAACTTGAGTCTGGCGATGTTATCAATGAACGGCTTCTTTGAATAATTGGCCCTTGCGATATAAATCGGATAATCAGCCTTTTGCATGTTGAGTATACCATCGGTTACGATACCACAAGGCGGATTATCAATGATGATGATATCATACGTTTGCTTCAACTTTTCGACAACCTCATCCATTCTTGGATTAATGATGAGCTCTGATGGGTTAGGGGGAATTGGTCCTGCTGTAATGAAATCCAAATTCTCCAGCGTACTTGATTTGATACAGTCTTCAACCTCATCTTGACCGATCAGTAGCGTACTCATTCCCTTATCGTTCTCCACGTTGAAACCCAAGTGAATCTTTGGCTTTCTCATGTCAAGGTCAAGAATCACAACCTTCTTGCCTGCGTATGCTGTAATTCCACCTAAGTTGATGGCAACGAATGTTTTACCTTCTCCAGAAATGGTGCTAGTAATGGAAACTAGCTTCGGTCCATCTGCCTCAGAAATGTATTTGAGGTTGGTTCGAATGGCCCGGAAGGCCTCCGATATCATCGATTTAGGATTCTTGTCTACAAGAAGCTGGGAGTTCGGAATATCCTTTTGATAACGAGGAACAACACCCAGTACAGCAACATCAATGTGTTTTACAATGTCGCGTATAGATACGATCTGATTGAACAAGAGATACTTGAATATGATGATACCCAAACTCAACATCAACGCTCCAACGAAGCTGATGGTCATAACCGATTTCTTATCAGGGAAAACCGGATTTTTCGGCAGAACAGCTTCTTCCAGTAACCTGTTGGTGGAAATGTATCCTGCTCGCGAAATGGAGTACTCTGCTTTACGGTCCACTAACGTGTTGTAGAAACTCTCATTCACCCGATAAATTCGCATGAGCCGAGAGTATTCGATTTCATCGTAAGAGGTTTCGGTCTGATAAGCAAGATCTCTGTATATCTGTTGCTGTTTTTTCAGCTCGGTGGATTTGCTGTTAAGGCTTGTTCTTACGGAACCAAGACTTTCAATGATCAACTTTTTCTGAATACCGATCTGGTAGGTCAATGCTTTTACCTGATCGCTGTTCTCTTTGACCACGTATAGCATTTGCTCTTTCTGTAAAAGGAGCTTTTGAAGATTGTTCAATGACGTGGCAATCGTTCCCTCGTAATCAGAACCTGCCAGTAGGGAAACAAGGCGGTAAACGTCCAAGTTTTGGTTCTCCTGAACTTCTTTTTCAACCTCAGCAAGAATATTCTCTTCTACCGTAATTTGAACGATTTCATCTTCCAATTCTTCAAGTCTGCCTTCGACCGAAGGAAGTTTTGAGGTCTGGTTCTTCTTTTGGTTGTCGTCAATTTTGTGAACTTGTCTAAAGCGTTGAATGTTGTTCTCAGATTCGTAAAGTCGATCGTATAGCTTAGCAAGTTGTTCGTCTATGAACTTGAGAATTTCGTTTGCAGATTCTTGTTTCCGAGTCCGGTCGCTCTGGATAAAGTCTTTGGCAATCTGGTTTACAATGTCCTGAGTCTTTAGAGCGTTATGATCCTTGACCTTGATGTTGATGGTTTTCGCAAACTCATTTAGAATCTCAACCTCAAGCTTTGCGATGTATTTGTTCAGATTGTTCTGATGGCTGTTCAGCACAAAGTAGAACTGGTTCTGATCCTCGTCCTGATTCTGAAATATCCGTTCCATGTTGTTTGGAATGATCTTCAGGTCAAGATGCTCGGTCTTGATGGTGTCCAGCATAGAAGATTCCTCACTGTATCCTACATCTCCAATGGTGTACTCTACGTAAACCCGGTAATTATCTAGAAACCGAAGATTGACAGGTTGGTTATACAGCTCATTACCATGAAGTTTATACTCGATTGTGTAAGGGGAGGTCTTGTAGAGCTCAGAGCTAAGAATCTCGCCCTTGATCATGTAGCTTACGTCCAACGGAAGCTTAGACAATGACTCACCAATGGAAACTGGCGACCGTAGCCATTCAATTTCTTCATGAATGGTCTGCGAGTAAATATTTGTTGTTTGAAGAAGGGCATTTGTACGGGTGTCGTGCCCCAACTGTACCGTTGCTACCGATTGGTAAACAGGTGGTGTAAACCTGAGATACAAGAACGCGACAAAAGCAAAAAAGGTGAACAGAATAACAATTGCCAGCACGTTTTGACGCGTGATATTGAGCAAAAGCCCAAAATCGATCTCATCATTGATAAGCGATATGTTCTGTTTCTTAGTTTCCAAGTCGTTGCAACTGAGTAATAATGGCAGCTGTTGTGACTATGGTAGTCAGTACAGATATGTATGGTGCAATTTCCAATAAAACCTCTCGAACGTAGCTTTTGCGAACATCAATGTAAATGATGTCGTTGGCCTGCATTACAAGGTTTGCGTTTCTCATTCCGCTTAGCGTTGATAGGTCAATCAAATAGACATCAGGGTTTTTGAGGTCTCCTCGTATCAGCCGAATCTTGTGTGCCTTGCCATCTTCTGGAATTCCCCCGGTGGATGCCAGTACCTCAAACAAGGTGGTGTTGTCATTCTCTAATCGGACCACAGATGTGTTGGGGCCAGCAAAGATCATGACTCTCTTGTTGTCAACCTTAAGAAGGACAAACGGATTATTGTAAAACTCTGAGTACTTATCCTCGATCAGCATTTCCGCTTGCCGAATGGTCAGCCCTGCCAAGTAGATTCTACCAAAAAGCGGAAGTTTGGCAAACCCATCCGATTCGATGGAAACACCGAAAGTGGTTCCTCCGCCAACAAGCACGTTTGTTCCAGATTGTACGTTGATAAGACCAGAGCCGTCATTAGTGTAGAGACGAATTTCAATTTTATCGTCTGGCGCAATCCGATATTCTGTTTCAATGATGTCTTCGAACTTGGAATACTCGAAGTCGCTGCCGATGCGAAGCATTCTATTACTGAAGAGATAGCGGTCGCATGAACTGAAAAGAACCAAGACCAACAGACCGACTAATCGTAACTTCATTCAGGGTTCGGGTTTCTGCAAAGTTAAGATTATATCGAGCTGGGTATAACTTGGTTTTGACCAAGCAGCTGTTGATAAAGACCGTCCATGTCTTTGGTGAGTCTTGAGTAATGAAATCGTTCTCCAACATGACTCCAACCTTTTCCCGCCATTTCATTTCTGAGGCCGTCAGATTCAATCAAGCTCATTAGGTTTTCGGCCATTTTCAATTCGTCTGATGCCTCAGCAAGAAGTCCGGTCACGGCATGCTCTACCACGTTTTCAACTCCACCAACGTTAGTAGAAATGACAGGCGTTCCGCTTGCTTGTGCTTCAATAAGGCTTACGGGTGTTCCTTCATTTTTGGATGTCAGAACTACAATATCCAATCCTGCGTTGATGCGGTCAATGTCCGTTCGCCAAGAGCAGAAGGTCAGTGGAGCACTCTTCGGTTCATAGCCTGGATGGGCATTGAACGGAATATTCAATTCTTGGGCGAAAGCTTCCAGCTCTACTCGCATTTCACCATCACCTACAATGAAGAATCGCGCTTTTTTGGTGGTTTTATCCAACACCTGCCTAACCAAACGAAGAAAGTATCGGTGGTCTTTCACATCCACTAAGCGACCAATGATGCCGATGGCAACCTCATCGTCTTTCACATCGAATTCCTTTCGGAATTCTTTGCGCTTTTCGTCCGTATTAGTTCGGAATCTGTCAAGATCAAAGCCGAGT
The DNA here is from genome assembly GCA_964457245.1 of uncultured Chryseobacterium sp. GTDB lineage: Bacteria > Bacteroidota > Bacteroidia > UBA10329 > UBA10329 > UBA10329. Next base: position 67,758 of record CAYWET010000017.1, read on the forward strand.
GGGATCACCTCAAACTTTTCAGGTGGAGCAATCTTGTGCTCAATCGAAAGCTCATGCTTCTGAATGTCGCTGATGGCAATGATCTTGGACGTTCGCTTTGCCAAAGACCGTTCAATTTGCTTGAACATATTGGTCTTCAGCGCACCGAAATAGGAGTGAAAGTAATGTCCGTGAAATGTGTGCACAATCACAGGTACTTTCCTGTTGTGGGCGGCCAACCGCCCGATTGCTCCTGGTTTTGAAGCATGTGTATGGACAATATCGGGTTTGAAATCGTCAATAATCTTCTCAATAGCTCGGTAAGCCGCCATGTCCACCCCCAGGCTGATTTCCCTTTTCATTTCAGGGATGATGATGGGCTCAATTCCTAAGTCAGCAAGGATATGACTCGAACTCGCCTCGTTATCTTCCTTGTCGCCACCAATGAGCAAGGTCTCATAATTGCTTGGCAAATACTTGGTCAAATAGGCCACATTGAAAGTTGGCCCGCCCAAGTTGAAGCGGTTGGCTATTCGAAGAATTCTCGGCATCGGTCAATGGCGAATATACCTTTTCCACCACGTTTGGAACACGATGAGATTCCAAATATGTGTAGCGGAATCACCAGGGTCGTTAGAGTGCAATTTGTTGATGAGCGACTGAATTGCTTCCCAATTGAAAATGTCTTGTTCTCGAATCAACGTTCTGCTGAGAAGGTCATCCGTGATAAGCGAATTCAACTCACCTTTGAACCAATTCAGCAACGGAACCTCAAACCCGTGTTTTGGCCGTTTGAACAGCATTTCTGGCAAATCGGGTCTGAATGTCTCCTGTAGAATCCGCTTTCGGATGGACGAAGTAATCTTATAATTCTCAGGGAGTGAACATGCGAATTCAACAATCTCATGATCTAGGAATGGTACTCGCACCTCTAGGCTGTTTGCCATGCTCATCAAGTCAACTTTGGTAAGCATATCGTTTCTCAGAACTTGGTGGAGGTCAGTATAGAGAACCTCATCCAAGTCGTTTGTTGAACCCAGCTCAGCGGTCAATTTGGATTTTCTCTTATTCAGTTCGTCCTTGTTAACTCTGTCTCTAATCAACTTGTCAACTTCTTCATCTTGCCAAAAACTCGCCCAATTCCAATAGCGCTCTTTCGCTCCAAGTGAAACTCCCTCGCTGAATTTCTGCAATTGCCGTACGGTATTCCCAAAACTTGAATTCCGCGAAGCAGGCAAAAGGAACCAAAGCGGCTTCAAGGCCGCAACCACTTGCTCCTTCAGACCCAAATTCCTCGCACGGAACTCGGCCGCGTGCTTATTGTAACCGCTGAAAAGCTCATCGGCACCATCACCCGACAAGGCAACAGTTACATGCTTTCTGGTGTGTTTACAAAGAATATGAACGGGTAGGGCAGAGCTGTCAGCAAACGGTCGGTCAATGTAATTCAGTACATCATGCAGATCGGCATACAGGTCATCATTGGTCAGTTTGAAAACCGTATGGTTCGAACCAATCTTCTTTGCTACGGCTTCCGCGTAATGCGTTTCATCAAACAGGGGCTCATCGGCATAACCGATGGAAAAGGTATTCAGTTTATCTGTTTGTCTTGCAGCCAATGTGGCAATGATGGAACTATCAATCCCACCACTCAAAAACGAACCTAAAGGCACATCAGCAATCATCCTTCGCTGAACCGATTTCTCCATCAACTCACGAAGTTTCTGTTGCGCCTGTTCGTACGTCAGTTTAGTTTTCGGTGCTGTCGGTTTAGGAATACTCCAGAATACCTCATTTGTCACCCTGAGCGAAGCCGAAGGCTCTTCTTTTCCCTTGATTCGCATCCAACTACCAGGTTCCAACTCCGCTACATTTCTGAAGATGGTCTCAGGATAAGGCGTGTAGTTGAACTGGTGGTACAGGAACTGAGAATCGACATCAATCTCTCTCGGAATACCAAAAGCCATTAATGATTTCATCTCGCTTCCGAAAACAATGGCATTCTCATCTTTATAAACCAACAATGGCTTGATTCCCATTCTGTCGCGGGCCAGAAACAACTCATCGGATTCCTTATCATGAATCGCGAAAGCGAAAAAACCGTTCAGTTTGTCCAGTAATTTTTCGCCCCATTCAATGTAGCCTTGAAGCAGAATCTCCGTGTCAGAATTCGTTCTTGGATTGAAATCAGTTAACTCCACTTGGATTTCACGGTAGTTGTAAATCTCTCCGTTGAAAACAATCGTATATCTCCCAGAATTATCCGTAAACGGCTGATTGGCCGAAGCAGAGGTGTCAATGATTGCTAACCGTGAATGGCCGAGAGCCGCGCTTCCTGTAATGTACTTTCCAGAACCATCAGGTCCACGCAATGACATGGTTGCAATAGCAGCATCCAGCTTGGAATGAAATTCCTTGCCTTTCTCAGTTAATGCATACGTTCCTGTAATGCCACACATATCGGGTTCTAAATAACAGAAAAGCCGTCATTGAGACGGCCCTTCTTTCAATCCAATATCTGAAATCTGACTTCTTGTGTCTGACATCTACAAATGAATAACCTCATCATAAGCCGCAGCCGCAGCTTCCATTACCGCCTCGCTCATGGTCGGGTGGGGGTGGACGGTCTTGATAATCTCGTGTCCTGTAGTTTCTAGCTTCCGAATAGCCACGATCTCTGCGATCATCTCGGTAACGTTTGCTCCGATCATGTGTCCGCCAAGTAATTCACCGTACTTCGCATCGAAGATCAACTTAACGAAACCATCCTTCGCGCCAGCAGCACTTGCTTTACCCGAAGCTGAGAACGGGAACTTACCGACTTTAATCTCATATCCAGCCTCCTTGGCAGCTGCTTCGGTGTAACCCACAGAAGCAACTTCGGGAGAACAGTAAGTACAACCAGGAATGTTCTTGTAATCCAACGGCTCTGGGTTTTCACCCGCAATTTTCTCCACGCAGATAATGCCTTCCGCACTTGCAACGTGTGCCAAGGCCGGACCGGGAATACAATCGCCAATGGCAAATACGTTCGGAATGTTGGTGGCATAATACTCATCCACCTTAATGCGACCGCCATCAACAATAACGCCCACATCTTCCAATCCGCAGTCTTCCAAATTGGCCTGAATACCAACGGCCGAAAGCACCACATCGCACTCAATAACTTCTTCGCCTTTCTTGGTTTTTACGGTCACTTTGCAACCAGAACCAGACGTATCAACCTTTTCCACAGAGCTGTCGGTCATGATCTTCATTCCCGATTTTTTGAATGAGCGACCAAGCTGCTTGCTCACTTCCTCATCCTCCACAGGAACAATGTTCGACATATACTCAACCACGGTTACTTCTGTACCAATGGCGTTGTAGAAGTACGCGAACTCCACACCAATGGCTCCCGAACCCACCACAACCATCTTCTTCGGTTGCTTGTCCAATGTCATTGCTTCGCGATAGCCGATGATCTTCTTGCCATCCTGCTTCAGGTTCGGCAGCTCACGGCTGCGCGCACCCAACGCCAAAATGATGTTCTTGGCCGTAACGTCCGACTTCTTGCCGTCTGCATCCGTGACCTCAACAGTGGTGTTATTCTTCAGCTTTCCGAAACCCGCAATGTGGTCTATCTTGTTCTTCTTGAACAGGAACTGAATACCCTTGCTCATACCATCGGCCACGCCACGGCTGCGCTTCACCATTTCCTTGATGTCTGCCTTGCTGTTGCCCACAGAAACACCGTAATCGGCTGCGTGCTGAATGTATTCGAACACATTAGCACTCTTCAGTAGTGCCTTGGTAGGGATACAGCCCCAGTTAAGGCAAATACCGCCCAGTTCCGAACGCTCTACCACGCCCACTTTCATGCCTAATTGTGATGCACGGATAGCAGCCACATACCCACCGGGTCCGCTTCCAACAACTATAAGATCGTAACTCATTCTGTTCGTTTTTTGTCGAAGCGCGAAGGTATTAAGGAATGGGAAATACGAAACTGTTTCACGTTAAGGTGCTCCTGATTTTTATAGGTGAGCACGAACTAAAACAAACCTATTCCGTCACTTCGAGTGATTTTGGATGAAGGACCAAATTGTATTAGGAACTAAGTGTAACGATTTCACTGACAAAGGAGATAATCTCCTAGCAATCACAACTAATCTCGTTCTTTGCCCTAATGAAAGACGTCAACCTCATTATTCCTGTTCAGGATTACGGAAACGAGAAACTCGTAAAGCAATTGGTTTCACGAGCTTCAGGAATTCCGATGGATGAGATAAGCGGTTTTCAAGAACTCCGCAGAAGCATTGATGCACGGAATAGAAACATCAAGTTCAATCTCCGAGTTCGAGTTTACGAGAAGACTGAAAAGTCAGAACTCCATCATCCCAAATTCGAGCCACGACATTTTCAAGATGTCTCTAAAGCAGAGCATTTGGTAATTGTAGGTGCTGGTCCAGCAGGTCTGTTTGCAGCTTTGCGATTGATTGAATTGGGCAAGAAACCCATCGTTCTGGAACGTGGTAAGAACGTCCGCGATCGAAGACGTGACCTTGCGGCCATCAACCGCGAACACATCGTCAATCCAGAAAGCAACTATTGCTTTGGTGAAGGAGGCGCAGGAACCTATTCAGACGGAAAACTCTACACGCGCTCCACAAAAAGGGGAGACGTCAACCGAATTCTTAGCACATTCATTCAGTTCGGTGCAGATGATGACATTCTGGTCAATAACCATCCGCATATCGGCACAAACAAACTTCCGCAGATAATCACGGCTATTCGAGAGCAGATCATTGCTTGTGGTGGCGAAGTTCGGTTCAACTCCAAACTCACCGACATTCTTCTAAAAGACAATGAAGTTGTGGGAGTTGTTATCAATCAAGAGGACAAACTGGAAACCAAAAAGCTCATTCTTGCCACGGGCCATTCGGCTAGAGATATTTATGAGCTGCTTCACAAAAAAGGAATTGAGATTGAAGCCAAGCAGTTCGCTATGGGCGTTCGAGTAGAGCATCCACAGGAGCTTATCAATTCCATTCAATATCATGGTGTGAGTTGTGAAACGCTTCCTCCAGCTGCGTATTCATTGGTCAATCAGGTCAAGGACCGCGGAGTATATTCTTTTTGCATGTGCCCTGGCGGAATCATTGCACCATGCGCGACTGCACCAAGAGAGATTGTCACCAATGGCTGGAGCCCCAGCAAGCGGAACAATCCATTTGCCAATTCGGGAATTGTGGTTCCTGTTGAGCCAGAAGA
>CAYWET010000018.1:0-63483 GCA_964457245.1 uncultured Chryseobacterium sp.
AAGATATATCGCGGGATGGAGCAGTTGGTAGCTCGTCGGGCTCATAACCCGAAGGTCGTTGGTTCGAGTCCAGCTCCCGCAACCAATAGAGACGGGGCTTTCAGAGAAATCTGGAAGCCCTTTTTCTTTTTGCTGTACAACATATGTACAACATTGGTTCTGATTTCCTCTGAACAGTTTTAGGAACAAAGATTTACAAACGGAGGGGCTGGATGAAATAATTTGCCTTTCGGCAATAAGTGTTCAGTTTACTGATTATGGACAAGGCGGACCGACCAGACTCTTTATGGTCAATATAAGCTGTAGAATGACCAATGAAGTGGTCGATACTGCTGCTATTACAGCAAAGAGGAGAACGGTAGAAACTACAAGCCTTCGCTGCCATTGTTTGAGTTCGATACCAAACTCTTTGCTCACCCAGTCCAATATTTTTTTGATTTCATCCACCATAACATCACTTCGTATCGGGAAACTTCCGAATTGTAGTGATGCTTATGGTCCGCCCACGTTAAAAGACGATAAACACCTATATGTATTCTGAACAGGATTTTGCGGGCTGTTCTTTGCGAATGTAGGAATATTTTTGGAATTATTCTACTAGGGAATCCTAGATTCTAACGAATAATTTGCTTGACCAAGGTCGTTCGACCCTAGCAACGGCTAAGTGTGCATCGTCTGCACAGAACTAAGTGTTGACAGAAGATGACAATATCTTCCATAAATCTTTCCATGATTTAATTGGTTCTTTTGCAGTAAACCCAATCAAATCACTTTCATATTGTAAAATCCCGGGAAGTAGTGGAATTGTAAGTTTCAACTTGGCGGATGTTTCCAACTCGCCTTTTAATTGATTTAACACTACTTCTTTTTGCTGAATTCGAGAATTTTCTATCAACTCTTCTATTTTCGATAGTAATTCAGCGGCCATTTGTTCCGATTTATGGTCTCCAACAATATCTTTTTGATTAATGCTATTACAAATTTCAGTCACAGATAATGTGAGTCCGAAAACGGCTCCATCCAAACTGTCAAATCGCTCATTCATCGCAATTTTAATCTCCTTCAACTCATTAAGTACGGCTCCTTCCTCAAGACCAGAAACTTCAGCCTTCATCTCTCTAGCCTTAAGTAGCCACTCTTGCTGAATGTAATCAATGTTGTCTTTAACCTTAGAAATCTCTTCCTTAATACCTTCCCGAGCTACGTCATCTTTTGATAGGTTAAATCGCCTTTGCAGACTAAGTAAAGCATCATACTCCTCCGTATACTGCTTTCTGATTCCGGTTTCAAACCTAACCCACTGGTTTCTAACGAAATCTTCACCCTTCTCTGCATCTACGACTTCTGTTTTAGAGTTATCTACCATAACTGGGATATCACTAATTTCTTTATCGGACAAAGAACTTCTTTCAGTTGCATACAGGTAAACATAGATTCCATATCTAAGGCCAAAACCAGCTAGCCGTATTTCAGAGGCATTAAATCTTCTTAGAAGGTGGGCATAGACCGGAAGCCCATAAAACAGAGTCAGTTGATTAACATCCTCCTGAGGTAGCTGATCCGCTTCAATTTTGTGAAACAGATCACTTATCCGACTATACGATGAGTTAAGCTTCAACGTGATTGACTGTAGTTTGTCCTCAATTCGGTCTAGAGAAATAACCCGATTATGTGAATCAATATTTGAATACCTAACCATATTATGAAGAGCGGAACCCATGCCATAAAAGACAGTCTTTGACTTTAACGGTTCTTCGAAAAGTTCCCACTCGCTAAGACCTTTCTCGATATAAGAGTTTAGACTATCTATTTGTTGAGGAACGGGGTAATTGGCTACTCTAGGGTCAATTGTATAACCTTTTGAGTCTAATCGAAAAAAGATTTCCCCTAGAGAGACGGTACCAAATTTACCAATGGATGTATGCTTGTTTAGGGATGGGTTATTCACTTTATAAAATGAAACCTCCGTGGATCCTCCGCCTTGGTCGATTAGAAAAACTGATTCGACATCATCTAGTTTAGGAGTGCTAATTTTCTCATCGTTCACAAACTCCGAAGTGTACTGCAACGAGATAAGAGAAAAGTATGACTCCTGATCTTCCGAAAGAACCTTGAGGTCTAAAGAGGTTCGTTCCTTGAAAACCTTTAGAATCTCATCTTGGTTAGTCAACCACCGAAACACTTCTGTCCCAAAGACGTGAATGTCTCTCTCCTTAACCCAGTCATGCTTAATCAAATAGTTTCGAAAGAATTGTACGAATTTTATTACACTATACAACTTACTACTTCTTGGGTTCAGTTCATTGTTGATTGGATCAACGTCTTCTCCAAGTCTGTAATAGCCGCTCGCATTATAGAACGTGCTTCGGTCCCATTGCCCAAATAGGGCGGGGGGAACACTTTTGGGTGCAATAATGACTCTACAGGCTTTGGTTCCAATGTCAAAAATTACGGTCAGTTCTTTTTGATCATTCGATTTCAAATAGCTTATCAATCTGTTGAAGTCATGACCCTTCAAAGCACTCTTATTTCTTTCCATTATTTCCAATCCTTTGATAACAAAACTGTCAGTTTTTGTTGTATTTCCTCATTGTCATTGGCAACAACAAATGACAAAAACTCCATGACATTTGTTGATTCATTTAGTGTATCGAATAGCACATCAAACTCATCGTTCTTCAAATTACTAATGAGGCTCGGAAAAAAAGTTTTGTCAATTCTGCCCCCAATTGGTTTTCGTTTCTCCTTTACCAAATACTGATTAATCACCTTCCTCACATCAGGCTCAAGATTGTCAGTTAAAAAATCTTTTAAGACCTTTTTCTGCCGAGAGGGTGAATATTGGTAGCGTACTGCATACTTCGCCTTATCAGATTTTGGCTTGTACCCGTATATCTTTTTGTTAGCAAAAGCCCTCACCATATTACATTTCACTGTCGCATTAATGTCAGACCAAATCGCACCCTTGATAAAGGGAATTAACCTAGCTGGTAATTCAGGTTTTGGATGACACCAAGAGAGAAAGGGTTTGCTAAAGTCTGTTGCCCATAAACTTGCGTTTCTCACTCCGATTCTTTCAAACTCTGTAAAAAGTTGCTCTGTCACCAATGGCCCTCCCAACTTTAAAATTGGAATTAGACGTTTAAGCATTGTGATACTGGTGTCCTTGAGAATGAAGTCTACTAGATTTCTGGCTACGCGACCTTTTTCGACTTCCAGTTCTTCCTTTGAAAGAAAATTCACGTAAAACTGTGGCCAATTACGAGTAAGCTGACCCTCAGGAAACCAATCTTCGTAATTGTCACCATAAAGCTTGAATCCCGTTACTTTACTTACAATGAAGGTGAGACAAACAAAACTCTTTTCCTTTAATTCATCGTTGGCTCCGTCAACGGCCAATACGCTTTTAAGTAGGTTCTTTTTCATGGAAATTTTTACAAAAAAGACCTGAATAAAGAAGGTGATACTCTCAAAGTGACTATTTGAGTATCTGGACAATTCTCTCAATATCCATGTTCGTGAATTCTCTGATTTATCAAATTCTGTAACTAATAGGTCAACGATTCCATCCTTAGCTTGAAGCCCCTTTTTCCAACTATCCAAATTGTTGACCAAGTATCCATGAGAAAGCACTTCGCGTATTACAGGTAGGCCATGATTGACGTACTCTTCACACAGCGAACTGAAAGGATTAATAGAACTACCTCTCTCTACCAACTCATTACACTGCTTCAATATCTCTCTAACCCGAATTGATAGATCCTTATTGGAAATAAAGTATGTGTTGAGGTCGAAACTCAACGCATTAATCAACTGTTGTTTTTCATCTATTCTCAACTGGTAATCCACTTGATTCGATTCAATTTAGCTTTTGATTTAAGATATCAAGATTGTTCAACTTAATCTTAGCGTTGTGTCCAGACCGATTAACACTTCTGAAGGAGGTATCTATATCAAATTCAAAACGCCTAAACTCATTTTTTCCTTCCGAGTCCGTAAAGTTGATGGTAAACGTGTAAATCCTGTTTGAGTTTATTATTCCTTTCACGGAACTTACTGTGATGTCGTTATAGATATTTAATTTATTAAACTCTTTAAACTCCACGTCCACGAAAGGCCGAACTAGTGGATCCTCACGACTTATTCCTTGGTATATGCTAAGCTGGTATTTCTTTCTTTGAGAATCATACGCGGCAATTTGTCTAAGGGCAATTCGTTCCTCCAACAACAAAACTTCTACTTCACCTGAGGGAATGCTCAAACCAGAGTTTAAGATTTCCACAAAACCCTTTCCTGACACCGCTAGAAATAATTTCTCGGTTGTTTTTTCACCTAGCTTCCACTCTGGCTGATCGATTCCATTTGAAAAAAGAGAACTGAACCATGACGCACCTCTTGAAATTGACAATTTTGGATCTAAAGAGACTGTTCTTGGACAGTGATTGTATTCTATCTGATTACTAACAAGTCTGGATTGACTTGCTCCACCTGTAATAAAGATTTTATCAATATCTCTGATGTCTAAATCCTTTTCGGTCAGTTCAAGCGCCTGAAAAACTGGTGTAAAAAAGTTTGTTTGGCTTTTGGCATGTTTAAAATCTAACAGATGTGCAAAGGAATGAAGAAGTTCATCGATTGTAACAATAATGATTTCAGGCAATAATCCTTCAAATTCTGAAAAACCAACTTCAAATGGCTGAGATAGTTCAGCCTTATGACCAGCAAGGAAACTCAACAAATCCTCTCTCAAAGCACCATCCTTTTTTAGTACTTTTCTTTCCAATAATAACTCATCGAGAGTCTCTTTCAGGTGCTTGGCAAGTTTCATCAAACGTAACGCCCTTGATCTGCGCAATTGTCTGTCGGCAGATTCAAAAAAGCCGTTATAGGTTTCATCTCGTTTAATTTTTCTCAAGAGCAAAGCGGCAATTTCTAAATCCCAATCTCTTCCTCCTAAATGATTGAATCTTGAGGTTGATAGTAGGTCAATGCGTTTTCCATCGGTATTAACCTCGATGATGCAGGCGTCAACTGTCCCTCCTCCGATATCATAAACCATAACGGTTTCAGCATCATGAATAGAAGCGAAAGTTTTACGGGATCCATCCCAATCACTAAATAATGCGGCAATAGGTTCATCCAATAACGCCACTTTCTGCATGGGTAGATTAGCCATTTTAGCTGAAAGTAGGGTGTTATATCTCATTTTTGACGAAAATTTGGCTGGAATTGTAATTGTAATGTTCTCTATATCATCAAGCTTGTATGCTTTAGCTACAGATTTCCATACCGTGCGCAACAGTAATGCCATCACTTCTACAGAAGAGTGGGATTTTTCCTTTGCTTGCAAATCATTTACTGTGCACCGCCAATGATCGTCACCAATGCTGTCTTTCACGGAACTAGCTAAACTGGAGTTAGGAATCGATAAAAGGCGCTCCAAATTTTCCTCAACTCCGACACCTATGTAAGCTTGGCCTTGAAAAAAGAAAACCACGGAAGGAAGATAGTTTTCCTCTCCCATGGAAAAACCGTCACCATACGAGACCAGTTGTCTAATTGGCAGAATCTTGCATTGATTAGTTCCATCCGTTGAATCAACCACGTGGCATGAGACATTGGTAGTCCCCAAATCAATTCCAATATACAATCCCATTGCGTGAACTTTCGTTGCAAATAAACGTAAGTCTCTTTCTTACACTTTGCTTCGGTAAGCAGTATCATCAATAATACAACATTCATTGTTGGTAGCAATACAAGTTTGCCGAAATTGTCTGCTTACCTGTTGATATGACCAATCGCTGATTCTTGAAACGCTTTAACAAACCCTAAGGGCAGGGACAATTCTCCTTTTCGCTACTAACGAAGATTCCGACATTGGGGGTCTTTGCTATTTTAAAGGTATGCAGGTATAGTATCTAACATCGATAATCGCCTTTTTCTGATTGATAAGCTTCTTCATGAAATGCGCCAATACATCGCCAATTTTGAAGGATGATTTCTCTTTATGAAGTTGCACTGAAAAATTCTAGCCATTACCTCATTGCCAAGCCAAGTATTAAAATGTATAAGATTGATGACTATTTTGATAAGTGGAACATAAAGCTGATTGATAGTTTATGACATTAAATCGTTGCAAGAAAGGCTTGAACTTATATTTATGAAAACAATGTTATTGGAACAGAAAAGCGTGGATTCATCATGGAAACAGATAACACATCAAACCAGTTAGTTGCATACTCGCGGGCAGGCGATGTATTCCACTATCGGTGGGCTGCCAGGCGCTGCTTAAGATTAATCCAGCCAACGTCAGATCTTGACACAATTATCATCGAAGGCTCTTTGGAGAGGAAAAAGGCAGGAGAATATGTTATTGATGTATCCGAATACTACAATAGCGCTAGTCCGATAAAACGAATCGAATACTATCAATTAAAACACACTACAGTCAATGCTTTAGGTCAAGGGGAACCATTTAAATTAAGTGATTTAAAGGAAACATTTGAAGGTTTTTCGAAACGATTCCAGCAACATTTAGATGAAAAGTCTATAAACGGAGTTTCATTCACAATTATTACAAATCGAAAAATTGATGAGTCTTTTAAACGAAACATAGACTCCATTGCCAAAGGAGAAAGTGCTGGCAAAACATTTACTAGGACGCTTCGCAAATACACTAGGCTTTCAGGTAAAGACTTGACCCAATTTTGTAATCACCTTAATCTAGAAGATGGTCAAGGAGATTATCATATCCAGAAAGAAGATCTTAGAATTGAAATGTCTAGGCTTCAACCTGGATCGATAGACCCGGCTCAGGTTTCTAACATAGTTTCATTGGTGCAAGAAAAGGTACTGCCAGACTCTAACGGAAAAATAGTTGGGGAAGATGTCCTAAAGCGTTTTGGTGTCACTTCTGAAAGACAATTATTCCCAGCTCCACCAGAGTTTGAGGTCATAGATAAACTGACAGTGCGGAAACAGTATGAAGACCTGTTGGATAAAATTTCAAATGCTAATACCCCAATCATAATCCATGCAGAAGGAGGTGTGGGAAAATCCGTCTTTAGCCAATATGTTCTAGGAGCGCTACCAGAAGGCTCATTGGGAATAGCGTACGATTGTTTTGGCTCAGGTAAGTATCGCAGCCGAAGTGAACCGAGGCATAAACATAGAGATGCCCTTGTTCAAATAGCAAACGAGCTGGCATCTGAAGGACTCTGCGAAAGGATGCTTGTTCAGAATACCACTCTGGAGACAGATATAATGAACGGCTTTCTAAGACGTGTCGAAGCTTCACTTAAGGCGTTGAAGCGAGTAAAGGATTCAGCAAAGCTCGTTCTTTTGATTGACGCAGCGGACAACGCTGAAATGGCTGCTCAAGAATATGGTGACTCATGCTTTGCGAATGAGTTATTACGTGAGACATTTCCAGAGGACTGCAAAGTTGTTCTATTGTGTCGGCCTGAACGAACACACTTATTGAAAGCCGCGGGTTTAGTACCGATATTTAGGCTGTTGCCGTTCACGCCTAAGGAGACTCGAACAAATCTTAAAAATTGGTTCCCGGATGTAGGTAAGAACGAAGCTTTGGAATTTCATCGTTTGACGAACGGAAACCCTCGCGTTCAGATGAATACAATCGCTGCAAACCATTCCTCAGTTAGCGGATTGCTTGCTTACCTTGGACCAGACGGTACAACCGTTGAAGACCAGATTGAGCAACAACTTAGTGCGGCAGTCCAAAAAATAAAAGGAGCCTTTCCTGCCGAGTATCAAGATGGTGTGAACAAAATATGCACCGGACTCGCCAGCTTGCCTCCAAATATTCCTATTGAGGTTTTGTCCCAAGCAGCTGATGTAAAGCCAGAAGATATCAAGAGTTTTGTTTCTGATTTTGGCCGTTCCTTGTGGCTTCTGGATTCATCGGTTCAGTTTAGAGATGAGCCTACAGAGACCTGGTTTCGAAAAACATATTGTGGTTCCGAAACTGATTTTAACAATTACGTTAACTCGCTTGAGGTACTTGCAAGTACGTTCACCTACGTGGCAGAGGTTCTTCCGCAGTTATATCTACAAGCGGGCAAATACGACAAACTAATACGTATAGCACTTTCGGACAATTTACTTCCCGCTAACAACCCTATTGATGCGAGGAATGTCCTTGTTTATCGGTTACAATTCGCGTTTAAAGCTGCCCTTAGAAAGGATAACCTTGATGATGCCATTAAGCTCGCATTAAGAGCAGGCGAAGAGGCTGCCGGAGATCAACGACAGCTAAATCTCTTCGTTAACAACACAGACCTGCTTTCTCAGGTTCAGGATAAACTGAAGATTCAGGAAGTTGCATTTAAGGGCATTTTAAAGGGAGCTTGGGAAGGCTCAGAAAACGTATATACGGCTTCCTTGTTGAGCGAGATAAAGGATTTCCATGGAGAAGCAAGTGGATATTTGAGGTCTGCTTTGAACTGGTTATTCGTTTATTCGAATGAGTTCAATAGAAATAGAAAGTCATTCCATGAATGGAAGGTGGACGATGTGGATATTACGGAAATAGCTCTTGCTCAACTGAACATTTCAGGAGCAAGAATGTGTTTAAGATTTCTGAATCGTTTTACTTCTAAAGAGACTCGATTCAGAATTATGACGAGACTTGTTAATCGCCTAGTTGATGCAGGAAGATTTGGTGAGATAAACGAGATTCTTAAGTATGCCCGTAGGAGCAAACACTACGTTGTCGCGATAGTAAGTGAATTACATAAAGTAGGACACTTTGCAGAACCAGCTAATATAAAAACGACTTTGGAATGGTTGGCAAAACCTAAATCTCGGATTATAAAAACGCGTGACCCACTGCACGATAATCTTACGCCTGCAGTTGTAGCTTTTTTAGAGGTATGCTTGAATCGGAAATTGGATGCCACGGCAATTCTAGATGCCTTGGACTACTATGTTCCATATTTAGCATCTCAAGGTGTTGCAGCAAGGTATGACTCCAAAGAACGAACACTTTTTCTCAAAGCGCTTTCTATTCGAAAGGTTATTTCGAACGACTTGGTGATTGATTTAGATGAAATTATGCCTAAGGTCTACAAGTCTGACGACAAGAGACGAAGTTATGCTGATGACATAAGAGAGTACAAAGAGGTGACAGGAAGTTTACTTCCTTGGTTTTTACTGCGGGCACAGATTATCGCTGGAAACTCTGGAAATTTGATAAAAAGAGCAGAGCTTGCTTCCAAGGAATCAACAACGGCTTCCAGTTCAAGATATAAATCTTACGATACCCTGCCTAGCGAAATTGCAAGAGTATCGTCTTCCATTCTTTGTTATTGCGTACAACAGGATTCAAGAGTTATAAGGCAATACTACGATGGTTTTATTCGAACTAATTCTTCTTTCCTACTTCAACAAAAAATCGAATTGTTACGAGCTGGGGGTAGGTTGTGTCATCTTGATTTATTGCTTCCCGAGATTGAGAAAGCTACGTATGAAATGATTAAAGGACTTAAAGACGTTGGTCCTGAAGAAGTTTCAAACTCCTACATTTCCTTAGCCCGAGCTGTTGTTTACCGATCAAAAGAAGATGCTGCTGTTTATTTTGATGAAGCAATAAACGTGGTCTCCAAGTTTGGAGATGAGATTGTTGAACGCTGGGGTTCTGTTGTTTCATTAAGCAGGAAATCAGGCTCAAAGTCATCTGAAGAATTAGCCTACAGATTTATCCGTTGCGCTGAATTGGTAGGGGAGTATGTGGATCGAGAAAAATATTGGAATCGTTCAGATGCGTTAGTGACATGTACGAAGATGTCTCCCCAAATTGGTATATCAGCCCTAAGTCGATGGCGAGATAGAGAAATTGGACGTTTCGAGTATCAGCTAGAATCACAATTGTGGCACCTTGTAAAATCAAAAACGATTAAACCAGCTGAAGGGTGGGCGATGGCTCGTTTTTTATCTGACTATCAGTTAAATGAGTTTTTGACTATTTGCTTGGAAAATGAGTCATCGACATCTCTGAAAAATGACATGTTGAACGATGCTTACGAACTATTGAGGCAGGAGGGTACAGGGTCTAAGTCTTGGATAGAACTGAAATCATTGTCCGAGCAACATCAAATAAGAATTGAAGGGTTGGACGAGGTTATTGGTTTTTATAACTCAAAGACGAAGAAACAGAGCAGTTTGCGTAAAAACTATTATAAAAAAGCTAAGACTAAAGCTGAAGTAAAGAAATGGAAACGAGTCTTCGATAGCGTCCAAATTTTGCAGTCTGAAGGGCTGAATACTTTACATAGAAGGTTTTTAGTTGAATTCAGAAACGAAGATAATAGGCATCATAAACCGGTATTTGATTTATACAAGGAAATCCTTGGGAGAATTACGTTCACGGAATTACACGTTTACATCGATTTGCTTTTCAGGTTTAATGAAGCCAACCACTATGACTGTATACAGGTACTTGCGTCAATTCCTGGTGATTGGAAAAGCAGGGTAAGTTTCGAAAAGCGATGGCCATCAATCATTGAACGTCTGGGTGCCACATACGCTCCCGAACTTGTGCAACGATATTCTTTTGAATCGTTAGTTAGCGACCTTAGTCTTGATGATGATTTGGTAACTAAACTGAGAAAAGGAATTTTTCAGGGATTGTCGCAAGGTCA
This sequence comes from uncultured Chryseobacterium sp., assembly GCA_964457245.1. Classification (GTDB taxonomy): domain Bacteria; phylum Bacteroidota; class Bacteroidia; order UBA10329; family UBA10329; genus UBA10329. The sequence continues at coordinate 10,662 of CAYWET010000018.1, forward strand.
AGAGCTGGTCGATGCAAGTGCTCTTTTTGGATTTGTAAGACAGGCTTCAACGTTCATCAACGCTAGCAAGGCATGTGAGTTGACTGACTACGCCCTAAGTCGGTTTGAACTACACATTGAGGATGAGTTTGGAGATGGTGATTGGAAAGAATGGTTACATGTCTCAAATGACACCAATAGGAATATTGCTGGCTTTATTTGGTCTGCTCTAGGGTCTCCTCGCTCGAATACTCGCTGGAGCGCTTGTCATGTAGTCAAAAAACTCGCGGATTTTAATTGCACTAAAATCTTAGATTCATTGATTGAATGGCTCGAGGACGACACAGTTGGCGCCTACGGAAGTAACCGGTTTCCATTCTATAACCTACATGCAAGACAGTATCTGTTGATTGCCCTTAATCGGGTTTCTGTTGACCATCCCCTCTCGTTAACCCGCTACAAAGAAGTATTTTTAAAGTACAGTCAGTTTGAGTCGCACATTTTAATTCAAAAGTTTTCCGCAGAAACCGCACTTAACATTGAAGTTGCCAGTTCGGGCACTTATCGTAGTGAGGATATCACAATCCTAAAAGGAATTGGTAAGAGTAAAAGGGAAGTAAGAAATGAAGAATACGGCTATCGAGTTGATAGTTATCTACACGAGAAAGGTGACGTAGATTTATCGGTAGATTTCCGTTTCGGATTTGATTTTAATCAGTACTGGCATCAACCACTCGGTGATGTTTTTGGGGTTTCTGGAAATCAGATAAAAGATTTATGTGCCAATGTCGTTGTTAAAGAATGGAAGTTTGGACAAAAGTCAAATTATAATGATGACCCGAGAGTAATTCTTTGGAATCGTTCCCAAGACAGGGACACGTGGCACGACCACAGCAACTACCCTAAGACGGATAATTTGAATTTTTATTTGTCCTACCATTCTATGCTCTCGGTGGCTGCAAAGTTGGTTGAAAACATGTCGGTTATCATCACCAGGGATTGGTATGAAGAAGATGTTTGGGGATCTTGGTTGTCTCGTCACTTGTTAACTAGAACTGATGGTAAATGGCTAGCTGATTATAGATGTCCACTACCTTTGCGAAGGCCAGAATGGTTGATTAACGATAAGGAATATCAGGAAGATTGGAGAACAGATATACAGGAAGCAGACTTCCTGAAGGGGATTAAAGTTCGAAGAGGAAAAGAAACTTGGCTCAATATCTCAGGAGGTTGGACTGAAAGAAAAAGTCACCGTTATGAAACATATAGTGTTTCAACGGCTTTAGTTTCAAAAACAACTTCAGATGCACTACTTCGAGCATTGTCAACCTGCAGCAATTACCATGACTACAAAATACCTGATTACGAAGAAAATAGAGCAGAAATCGAATCAGGTTTATTTCGACTTGAAGGATTAATTGATAGTCCTGATTCATCTAAAGGAATTGATAAATTCGACCCATTCGGGGGATCCGTAAGTCTCCCTAACCTTTCGTTAGGCGAGCCATTTTTGGAGAAACTAGGACTCTCATCAAATTCAAAGGACAACACTTGGCATTTTAGTAATGGGGAACTTGCACTAAAATGTGACACATGGAGCAGTAGTCATAGTGGTTATGACGAGGAGCCGGAACAATCTGGTGTACGTCTAACTGCTTCATTGTTCTTTCTCAAAGAGCTCTGTAAAGCCTACGATTGCGATTTGATTATTGATGTTAGCTTACGTAGAGATTTTGAATACAAATACAGACAAGACGATTACGAATATTTGAATCCAAGCCATAAAGTTTATATCCTATCATCAAATGGAAGACTTAAAAGCACAGAAAAAAATTATCGACTTAGGTAAGACTATTGTAAAAGAGCTTGAGCTAGACCCAGGAGTTGATACTTTGGCAAAATGGATGGCTCATTATGTTGCAGAGAAGATTGAATTAGCTGAAAAACTCAGCGGTGAAGAAGAGGCACGTGCTAAGGCTGAATGCTCAGAGGCTATCCTCAAGTTATGGGAACATACAGGGACAAAATCTGGAGGAAAAAGGCTAATTGATGACTTTGAGCCGCTTTTTGAAACCTTGGAAAAGCTGAGTCCTGAGAAACAAAATCCATTTTTTTACCCAACATATCTTCAGGATGATTTGGAGAAAGAAAGTAAAGAAACTCACAGTAAGGAAGCGAAATGTCACTTAGACAATGCGCTAAGGGTTGATAAGCTTGCAAGATCACTCATATTGTATGAGTTAAATCAGGCAGTAGCTAAAATGGAATTAAAAGGGGAGAGAAGCGATTCATTCAAAGATGCAATTGACCTTCTAGAGTATCATGCTACAAAAATCGTTCGGAGAGTAGCTAACGATAACAAGTTCTTTAAGACTCAAGAGGTCGAGGAATCAAACGATACTGTTGGAATACTGAAAAAAAGAATAGAAGAATTGGAAGAGTTTACTTCAATTAGCAATTCCCTACGAAAGGCTTATGTTCTTGAGCTTTCGGAGTTAGATAATTGAAATTGCAAATTCAGACATCATTCGTTCCATTTGTGATTGTTTCAACGCTTCATAGGTAAACCTACTCAATCTGCTGTAAAAGCGTGTTCCCGATTATCTGTATCACACCTACCACCAATGCGTTCCCCATCAAGAAAGCCCTTCTACTAACAGATACTCCATCGACCAGTGTGTGATTATCGGGAAACATGTTCAATCTCTCCAATTCAATAGAAGCCAATCTTCGGTATCGACCGTCAACCTTGACCACGTGCTTACTTCGGGAGGGGGTTGTACCACCTTCTCCCGTTACAATTGTCCTTGACGGTGCATCTAATGGATCAGGGAAATTCATTCTACCTTCGGAGTAAATGTATTTCTTCCCTGATTTGCTTACCCGTTGTATTCGTTTAGCACCTTTCTGATAAACCCATCCCTTTTCCTTTGTGATTTCTGATTCAGGAATAAAGAACTCTTTTGGCACTTGCTCATTTGGAATCAAAACGTCTCCCAAGGGTTGCTTTGAACCAGAGAAACAGGGTTTTGCGCTGGTAATCAGAAGACTACCATTCAACATCACGCCAGCCGATCTGAAAGCCGTTTTTCGTTTGCTATTGGAAACCGCATTTCGGATTTGATTTAGACTGTCCGCGAAGAAGTCGACCTTTCGTTGGACCACTGGAAAGGCACTGGCAAACACTCCTTTAGACATGAGCCATTGTCCGTTGCTAAAGTTGTTCTTCATTTTTGTGTATAGCAGTGTCGTTCGATGATAGGCTAGAATGAATACCCGCTTTCTTCTTTGGGGCATTCCGTAATCAGCAGCGTTGATGATGCGCCATTCAACACCATAGCCTAGTTCATCCAGACATTTCAGAATCATGGCAAAATCCCTTCCTCGACAACTGGAAGGTGAGTTTATAAGCCTATCTACATTTTCTAAAAGAAGGTACTTTGGTTTGCGCTCACCAAGGTCTTTCAATATCCGATGAATACACCACCATAATTGTCCTTTTGAGCCTTTCAGACCAAGGGCGTTCTTTAACGAGTTTGCCACAGAGAAGTCTTGACACGGAAATCCAGCTACCAGCATGTCATGGTCAGGAATTTGGTTCACCCCTTCGTTGATTATTTGTTGAATGTCTTTTTCACAATGATTCGCTTTCGGCCACCTGGTCTTATATACCAAGTTGGCATGTTGCGTTTTAGTAGACGGTTCATACTGATTGCTCCAAACTACCACGAAGGGAGAATCTGGTTTTCTTGGGAAACCTTCAAGTCCAATTCGGAATCCACCAACACCAGCAAATAATTCGACAACTCTAATTGTCATGAGCTAGTGAGTGTTAAAAAGCGGGAACGTGGGTAGTTGATTATAGGGGGGGGAGAAAAATGATCTTGGAGTTGTTACTGACTTGGCGTGTCTTTCTCTTCCTCAGACATTTTGAAAGGCAGATTTTGATTGAATAGGTAGATTATATCGCCTCCTAGACATAGAGGATTGGACCGCCATTCTTCTCGAAGGACTTTGATTACTGGGGCGGTTGCTTCGTCAAGATTGACTAGCGTTCCTCGACCGAAAAAGAGGTCACGTTCTGATTGGATAGGTTGGAGTACAATTATTGGGTGCTTCATGTGTGTTTGTGTAAGGAAAAAATCATCGCATAAATGCGTAGTTGTCGCATTTATAAGCTCAACGTCATTACGAAAGATGATGGACTACTTATACGGTTCTGTTGGTAGGGTCGTCAAAACAATTTACTAGAAAACTGAAGCTTCTTGTCTTCAAGCTACGGTCAATCAGTTTACTCAAACTTGACTCTAAATCGGATGATCCTATACTCGAATGGCTCGTTGATATTCTCTCGTAATTCACTAACCCGAAGGTCGCCTCATAACCGACTGGCCAATGCAATAAAAAGAGCGAAACGCTACTGTTAATACTTGTTTTTCAGAGTTTGATACTCGACTTTCCGCTTTGTAACCCGTAGGTCATCGGTTCGACTCCGATAGGTGGCTCCATTCTCTTTGTGCATCAGGGTTGAACAACTTTCAGGCTTAGTGACGTGACCTTCGGGTAACTACAGTAGGTCGCCTGAAGGGTACTTTTCCTACACCTGAGAATTTGTCAATGAGCGTTCCTATTTCTTCTCCAAATTCCAATGGAAACGCTCCCAACCCTGTTCGAACAGTTCCAAGATTACAAACACATCATCGAAGGAAATACACCTCGTACCATCAAGTGGTACAAAGAAGTATTTCACCTTTTTCTTAAATACTCCGAAGCCAAACATCCTAAAGAACTTACACGTCTCACATTCGAGAACTGGCTTCACAATGGCAGAAAGGAGTTTGAGTGGTCAAACCGAACCATTCGTTCGCGAATCCAAGTATTTCGCTTATTCCTTGATTGGTCAGTGGAACGTGGGTTTCACCAGCACAATTTCGCGCGAGATATGAAGCTGCCGCGTATTCAGCACCGAAGCCGATCCAAACTCAGTCGGGATAAAGCAGTTTCACTCCTCGATTGGACATTACGCTGTCCGTTTAACACCCGATTTGAACGCTATCGTGCTTTGGCCATTATCGGAATATTCCTTTACACAGGCGTTCGGAAGTCGGAACTACTCAATCTGAATGTCAGCGACATTAAGTTTGATGAGTCCATGGTTGCTGTTCGGAGTGGGAAAGGGGATAAAGACCGATTGATACCGCTTCACCCGAAGCTTGGAACACTTTTGCATAAGTATTTGGAAGAACGAGCTCAATTGGAATACCGTTCACCAAAATTGATTGTTTCTTCACAGAATGACCATGTACTTTCGGAACGACAGTTTAGACGGTTGATGATTAAGATTCGTGACTTCAGCGGTATTCAGTTTTCGGCCCATATTCTCAGGCACACTTTCGCAACGTTGATGATTGAGGGTGGTGCGAACATTTATGCTCTTTCTAAGATGCTCGGTCACACCAGCATAACTACTACGACTATCTATTTGGAAGCAACCACGGCCATGCTTCAAAACGACATGGAGAAGCTGCCGTTATAGGTCGAACATCTCGATACCATGAAACGACCTTTGCAGATCTTCATTCGCGATTGAAAGGTATCGCTGTGTAGTAGATATACAGGCATGCCCTAAGATGTTCTTAGTCTGGTAAAGCCCCAAGCCCTTGTTTATTGCCTCGCGTGCAAACGTGTGTCTCAATTTGTGAGGTGTGAATTTCACCCCAGCCACACGACTGATTCGTTTAAAAGCAATGTGAATCGTCTTTGTGGTTACCGCACTTTCGAAGTATTCACTTGCGAAAAAATAGGGCGAGTCATGTTTAAGAGTTTTACGGAGTTCTCGGAACTGCGAAAGGACTTGAAGGAGTTTAGGATGAATGGGGACTTCTCGGTCCTTTCTTCCTTTTCCCTGTCGTACCAGAATGGTCAATTCGTCCATGTTGAAGTCCTCAATCCTCAACGCCAGCAGTTCTGATAACCGAAGTCCGCTTAGTAGAAATGTATGATAGATAGCGGCATTCCTCATTCGGATGTAGAGCGAAGGCCATTTTACTCTTAGAATAGCAGCTTCAATCTTGCCCAGATCATCCCGTCTGATGTAACGAGGCGTGTGTTTTGGAAGTTTTGGTTTGGAGATATTGTTTACTGGATTGGTCTTTACCATCCCTTCTTCTATAAGCCAGTTGCATAAGGTGGCAATATTCTGTCTGTGATTTCGAAATGTACTTGCCGTCCAACCACGCGATTCCTTCATATTCAGTAAAAAGTCTTGGATGTTTTCTTTCGTAAGATCTTTCAACGAGTTCACATTCGATTCCCGTTCCATCATTAGAAACGTGTACCGTACTGCGTGATACGATTTGGGACGAAGTCCGCGTACATGAATCGCATATCTCCGAAACCGAGGGAACAGGTCTTGAATGAGCATCTACTTGGGCTAAAAGGACAGCCTTTGTAGCAGACACGGTTTGAGGTTGGCAAGACTTGGTAGAGGTGTTCGGTTAGGATAAATGAACACACCAAAGATAACCGTAGTCGTTATCCAACAATGATTTGCCACGCCTTTGGCGAGTTCCTCGATTGTCCGATAACGAGCTTTTCGGCTCCTAAATGGGTGTTTCATTTTTAATCCTAACTACCATGAACACCACAACCATCGTTTCCTTCCAACCAGCTTTAACCGAAATGGCCGAAGACAGTGGAATTAAGGGTTTCGTTGCCCGAACAGTCCTATCCAACCAACCGGAGGACATGCTTCCATTCTTCCATGACCTGTTCAATCACGGCTGTGTTTCAGGTATGGTCAGCGAGCTGATTTATTATTACCAAACAGCGGCCTTTTTTGATGAGTACTACGATGAGATAGAGGAATTACGCTTGGAATACGAAGACCTAAACGGGAGTCCACTGCCTATTCGTGGCGATCTCAAGAATTTCTTCGCCTGGTACTCATTTGAGGAAATGGCTTACCGAATCTATCAAGAATTGGGATTGGACGACTGATCGTATAGTTCCTCAAAACCTTCGGAGAAGAATTCTTCGATGGTCATCCCAAATATCTTCGCAATATTCACGATTGACGTGAACCGCATGTCCGTGCCTCTTTCATACCTGCCAAACTGCGCGCGTTGGATATTATGTTCATAGCTGAAAATCTCGTACGAAGTGTAGCCTGCTTTCAGTCGGAGGCTTCTGATTCTCTTGCCAAGAAGCTTTATGTACAGGTCTTTTTGTGTGTCGGTAGCCATGCAACCAAAACACAGAATATCACGACTAATTCGTAACTGCTATTACGTCCCCTACTGATTAGTATCTTTGGCATGTTTCTAAATCAAACATGTCATGAGCCTACTAAGATCAACAACCACTGCATTAGCACTATTCTTAATCTCACTTTACTCATTTGGGCAAACATCAACGGGATTTGATTACAGCAGACATTCGTTCTCGGAATCTGATGTACTTAAAATGCTGGAAGACAGTAGTTATCTTGGATTGAGCTATCAGCAAATAACTTCAATGGAAACGAAAGAGGCCATTGTATTCTATAAGAAAAACGGTTATAGTATGTCTCAGTTTATCGTAGCACAATCAAAGGCCAGAGCAGACATAATGGACATTAGGTCCGAGTTGATGAAAAAGGAAGCGGAAGCCATTTATGTTGAAATCGACAAGAAGCTAGGAATAAGAAAATAAACCCCCCTCAAATAACATGGAGACTCCTGAACTAAGAACGGAAACAATCAAGAGCAGGAGTACTACCAATCCCCCTGCGATTGCTCCAACTGAGCAATCGCTTAAAGACATATCAGAGAATAATAAAAGGCTCCAAAACGAGATCAAGGAAAATGAGTTCAGAAGTGAGATTCAAGACTTTCTAAAGAACTCAGGATTTAAACAGCAACTGACTTCCGAAGAAAATATCTCTAAGGCCGAACAGATTCTTTTTGACCAGTATTTCCCCTTTTTTCAATTTGGTGAAGCTTTTACCCTTATGGATTTACCGGTTGAGGAGATTGCAAATGCGTTGGACAACGGAATTCGTGAAGTCAGGTCAGAATCTTTAGAAAGTCAAAACGATAAGCAAGTTGGTCATGCTGAGCAACTACGGTCATTGGTTGAGCAACTTAAATCTGAAGGGCTTTCCAATACCGCCATTCTTGCCAGAATACTGGCTGAATCAGAATCAGGTGATTTAATGGTGCCTTCTGAAAAACTTAGCGAATTCAGGAACTACCTGAAGCTGCTTAACTCTCCTTCAATCCCTCAATACGACAGGGCTGAATTGACAGGCATATTGAATCGACCTGATTTCGATATTACTGCGGCTGATTCTTTCCAGCAGTTCGGGAATGAGGTTCTGAATAGCCAGACCATTTCCGAAAGCACCAAGCAGATTTTGATAAAGGAGTTCAAAATCCGCCCTGTGGTAACTGGGCATGATTTGAAGACTGAACTGCTTTCAAGGCATAAACTTATTGCGAAACGGAAAGGAGAAATTCAGGAACTAAATGACAACTTATCTTCGTTAAAGGAGGATGTAAAAGCATACAGATCGGATTTATCGACAGCCCGATTTAAATTGGATAGTTCGAATCTTTCACCCTCAGAACGGGAAAAGTTGGAAAAGGAGGTTGAAGAAATTGAATCTGCCATTTCGTTGATTGAAGAACAGCAGAAAGAAATCAAGGACTCACGAAAGATATTGGAGGCCTCCACACCAAAAAACGAAATCCAACTTGGCGAAGCCAAAGCCAGCTATGCAGATGAACAGATAGAAGTGCAACTGCCCGATAGCAGAAACTACCTGCGGCTACCAATTGAAATGTCGCCAGAACATATTACCAAGTCAGTCAACTCCTATCTGATTTACGAAGAATTCGAGAAACGAGAATTGTGTAACATTGTGTTTCCTGAAGAGAGGTTGAAAGATGGTGCTGACGTACCATCGGTATCAATGATGAATTTTGTGAATGAGATTCTTTCCGCAATCAACATGAGTAGGAACGATGAGGTCTTGACCATGAAAGATTTGGAGGAATTCAATCGGTACATGGATTGTTTTTCTACTGAGGAGGCGAAAGGAAGCGTAGAACTGGAACAACGAGATTTTAAAGAATTGCTCTATAATCAAAACGGAACTCCTTCAAATGATAGGTTCATCGATAATCTCCAGTTCCTCCAAGGTCAGGTAGGGAAGGAGGGATTTAGTCATAGGGCGTTGGTTAAGAGATTAAGTTCTTCTTAGACTCAGTTGGGGTAAGTTGCCAATTTGATATCGGATATAAGTCCATTAGTTAGGAATTACGAATCAACATTAGCGATGTCGGTATGGAACGGAATCCGACTCAACTTTTTACAAATTGAGTGTCGATTCATTAGTCAAGTATTACAATCCTAGTGACAGGACTATACTTCAATGAATCAGGTACTACCAAAATGGAATCCAGACCAACAAAGTGGGTATCAGTCATAAGCTGGGTTACTTCATACTCGATAACAACAAATTCACCTTCGTTTATAAACCCTATTTCACTTGTATAATGAATACTCAAAGAGTCTCTCAGAACACTGTAATTTAGTTTGTAAGAATCTGAAACTCCTAAGTCCAGTTCGAATTTCTCTTCCTCGAACTGAGTGTTGTCATTAAGTGTTAATTGGAATTCTTTTCGGTATGATACATATTCTTGAACACCACTTGAAAAAGTCTTGGTGTAAATTCTAATGATTTTTCTAAACTGTCCGACATCTTGATAATATAGGCCATAGTGGTCTTTGAATTCTCTCTTATTGAGTAAGGTGTCTGCATTATGGTAACCATCCGGAATACAAATTCTGAAGCCTACCGTTTCTGCGAATTTTACATCTGTGTAGATATTACATGGGTCTGACTTACCACATGCGGAAATAACTATTACGAGTCCAACTCCAAATAGCTTTTTCATTGTCTGTCTAAGGCGTTGGATGGTGGTTTGCTGTTCACTGAACGGTTATCCAGTGCCCTCTTTGTTCCAAAACGTTTTTCCATTTCTCCTTTATATAGACTATTCATTTCTGGAACTGTGAAGTCTTTTAATTTTTGAAGCGCAGAATTGTTTAAAATTTTCCCGGAAAATCCACTCATTTTTGGTTCTCCGTTTATGAAAGAATTCATTCCCCCGCCTGATACCATCATTGCTCCATTTCCCGCATTTTTCTTTTCGGGATAACCAAAGCCATCTTCAGAATGGTCAAACCCGGCATTATGACCCGCACCATGCATTAAAAGAAAAGCGACCATGGACTCACCAGACTCCGCCTTAAAACGAGAAACTCCTCCAACTGCTCCGTCAACATCAATCGCAATTGCCCTTCCTTCATTGACGGATCTTTCTGGGTTTGTAACTCCACCAGTCCATTTATCGCTTGACCCATTATAGGTTTCCTCAAACACCTGACCTTCTCGATTCGAAATAAAGTCACGAACGTCATTCACATTTCCTACAACAGCATAGGCATCAGTCGGGTCTGTATACCCCGGATTGAACTCCTTTGGATTATCCACCACTATAACACGAGTGTTCAATCCCATCGACCTAAAACTTTCATTCGCCAAAGCGGCTACCTGATTTGCATCGACCTTTTCGGCTCCTTCGGCTTGAAGGTTTACCAAATAAATAACGTTTTCTTGACCATCATTATCCAAATAAATTATCGGGTTGTTAACTGCAAAATTATAAGGACTATGACTTGAATACTTTGCAGCCAATGGGTCAGGAGAGAGCCATCGACTTACAACGTCCGGTTCTAACGTGGCTTCGGAGTAAATCGTATCTACCTCAACGAAAGCAACAATTTCGAAGTTATTGGTATTAATAAGAGCAGACCCGATTTGCACTATCGTATCTTGGTCAAAGAACTCATTAAATTGACCTTGGCTGTATGTGGCAATCTTTGGTTCATAGCCGTACTTTTCAAATGGGTTCTGAGCATTTAAATTGATTGAGGTGAGCAATACAGATAGGATAAGAATTGTTCTCATAGCATGTTGTTTAGTACAGAACCATATCTGTATTCAAACCTACTGTTTTCTTCCTTTATGTAACTGGCCAATTCAAATACATTTCTTCAAAGCAACGCTATGTATAAGGCAAGAAATTACGGAATTGGTAAACCAACACTTTGCGAATTGAGCATGGTGCTCAGCCTTATCTGATAGAAACTATAAGCTTCTTACTTGCCAATAAAGAATCAACCTTGGCTGAAGGCAAATAAACCACCCCATCAAAAGAAAAACCTGCCATGCTCCAACACATTCTGTGCTTGACAGAATCTTGTTCTATAAACTCAATCGATAATCTGGTGTCAATCGAGTTTCCTAAATCAGATTTAGTTGCCTTAGTTGCTAGCGTCTTCAGTTTTTGAAACTCTGCAACTTCATCCCCATCAATTACGGTTCTCCTGTTTTCAAATTTCGATTTTATATCAACGCAATTAATTGCTATTAGAAATGAAGAAAACTGGTTGATTTGATAAACTTCAACTTTCTGGTTTACAGAATCTGATATTGGACGACCCGCAGAACATGCATGGAATATCAAGAACGAAACAAAAACTAAATACTTTGCCATGCTTCAAGCATAATCATTCTGTTTTTCAGTTGGCATAAACAATTAGGTTCACGTGATTTTTTTTTGCGTTAGGAGCGATAAAGAACAGCCTATCATCTGAACCATAGACTTAAGTTTAATGGGTTCAGAAGGGGCTTGTTGATTTCCGGTTCCCCTGATTTAAATCTTTCCGTGACTTCGATTTATGGTGGTACAGATGCTTCAGATATTTCCCTTTTCGAAAACACATCACTTCATTGATCAGGCCATCATCGTTATAGAGTGTGGTTATACCGTCCAACTTACCATCCTTAAAAAGTGATTGGCAAAACGGTGTGTCGTAAGTATGACCAAGTAAATTCGGATGGTACATAACACCCAAACCGTTTATTTTTCCTTCACGGATGTCGTAGTCAAATAAAAGCTGTTTGTTATAAAAAACCCGGAAATAACCAGCACCGTCCTTCTTAGCAATAGCTGCAACTTGGTAGAACTCAACCCTATCAAATGACACGAAAACAGAATCCACCTTTTGTTTGAAGTAAGAGTAAAAGGATGTGTGAGTCAGCTCGAATAATGTTGAATCATTTGTGTTGCTAACAATTGGGTCTGCGGGGAATCGAACTTGTGCATTGGACACCAAGGTAGTCCATAGTAAACTAAACGTTATAAGACCAATTCTCATGATTACTTAGGAAGAGGATAAGGGTTACTGGATGAATTTTTACCTGTTCCATCTTTCTTTCTCTGTGTGTAAGTATCCTGAACATTCTGTGAGTAAGACCCAGACCCACTATTTAAGTAAGCATCCATACCGCCTCCACCAGATTCGAAGAATGCAGAATTGCTTTTTTCTGAAATGGCGTCCTTGTTGTGTTCCATGTAATACATAATATCACCTGCCTCATTCGACAATCTTTCATCTCCTGTACTGGAAGTTCCATACACGGTTATGTCAAATGAAGGTGTTCCGTTGGTCGCTTTTGGTGCGACTATCTGTTTGTTCCCATACTTAACATTTGGCTTTTCTGTATAACGCTCCCACCTAGTTGTTGCTTCTTCTCTGTTCGGTCCATTCACCGCTGGATTTGAACTAACATAAACCTTAACGTTTCTTTTATTTCCACTATTATCTTCTACTTGAAGGTTTTCAATATAGTTGTACAGAGCAACGTCATTCGTCTTGATATCATTGATGTATTGATTAACCCGTTCCTCACTGCGCTGAACCCTTCTGAGCTGACGCTTAATTTTATTGTCATCAGGATTGTTGATTGCAGCTTTTTCTAGCCGTTGGCGTTCTGCGGTATAGGCGTTAACCCATTCTCTGCCATCAGGGTCAACCAGAATTAGCGGATTATTATTTACGAATACATAGGGGCTATGTGCTGGATATTTTGCCGCCAATGGGTCAGGCGAAAGCCATCGACTTACAATGTCTGGTTCAAGAGTGGCCTCGGAGTAAACAGTGTCAACTTCAACAAATGCAACAATTTCAAAGCTATTGGTATTTATAAGTACCGACCCTATTTGAACAATTGTGTCCTGGTCAAAGAACTCATTGAATTGTCCCTGGCTATACGTGGCAATCCTTGGCTTGTAGCCCCATTTTTCAAATGGGTTTTGAGCATATAGATTGAGTGAGACCAATAATACAGACAGGAAAAGAATCGTTCTCATTGCATGTTGTTTAATATCGAACCACCTCCGTATTCTCAAATCTACTCTTTTCTTCCTTTAGCGTAACAAGCCAATTTAAATACATATCCTCTGGCATTCTTCGATAACCTAGTTCATGGATTTTTCTGTACTGGTTCTTCATTCGTTCAAAGACTTCCTTTGCTTCTTTGTGCCACAGAATTTCTTTGGGATAAGTTACATTTTGCTCTTTCATCATTGCATCAAACTTCAGCTTCTCGGTTTCTGCCTGAAGCAATAGAGCGTTGACATATGTTGGATGTGCTTTCAATGCAATATCACAACACTTAAGTATGAACTCAGGGTCGGCATTGGCACCAGCTTTCTTTTGGTAACCCTTGGCCAAGTCAATGATGCATAGCGCGATGCTCTGTGTGTCGTTCAACGCCTCCATATACAAGCGATTGACGATGGCATCGAGGTGGATATACCCGGAAGCCATTAACCAAGCGTCTATCGGGAATATACCGCTTGTCAATTCGGTATTGTACCATCCATTGGCCTTTGAACGATGTTTGATGTAGAAATGATTCGGGGCAACTGCTATATGGGCTTTAGCATCAAGCTCATCTGCCATTATCTTGTACAGATATGGCATCGAGTGACAGTTACCCGATTTTGTAGCAAGGAGCTTGGTCACAAACATATTTGACCATTCCTTGTGTCCCCAAATATCATTGAAATCGTATCTGTAAGGCAGGTGCTCGAATATCGTGTCACCAACCATTACTGGAAGGGTGTCGGTCATAATACTGAACAGAGCAGCATATTTCTCGACCTCATGTTTATCTTCACGAGTATAGGTCAGTTCCCTTGAAGCGATGAATTGACGAGCTAAAAGCGCCAGCATATTGATGTCGAACTCAAACTTTTGGCGATTCAACCTGTCTTCAAAAAATGCGTTCTCGCTTAGAAATACGGCATCCTTGAAGGAAAGCGTACAGCCACCATCAAGCATGCATTCCATTTTTGCCAATGCTTTCTTGTACGCCTCATCAACAGATTGCCCTTTCGATGAAAAACTTATCGAACAAATAACCAGTATGGAGACGAAAACTCTCAATTCTTTAAGCTGTTAAGGTCTAAGTTAATTTCGATGTCATCGCTTTCTTGCTTCAGTTTGGCATCTTGAAGACTATTAAGCCACTTTTCATAGTCATCCAGTGGCATTTGCTCATATCCAAGATTATCAAGGGTTTCGTATTGGGCTAACATTTCCTGATATGCGGCTTTTGCTTTAGGATATTGTTCAAGCCGATTCATGGTCATATCGGTTAAGCGCAGTTGACCTGCAATGTATAAGAATTTACCTGTCCTATAATCAGACAGTACTTGATGAGCCATTACATTGGTCGAATTCAAACTAATGGCCTCGTTGATTACGGTTTCAACGAACGCATCATAACCGAACTTCGCAATATATCCTTGTGCAAGGTCAACCAACATTTGCGACCGAAGCTGCCTTGTCTTCAATGGTTGCATATAGATGCCATTTTGCAATGCTTCAGTTTTGATATACCCAGATTGCATCACAAAGGCATCGGTGGTCAGCATACCATTGGTTAATTCCATGTTTATCCAACCACCTCTTTCATCCTGAAATTTGATGTATGAGTGATTAGGTGACATTGCGAGATAAGCTTCAGCCCCGATTTCTTCGGCTATCATCAAGTAAAGGAGTGGCAAGGAATGACATTGACCTTCATTGGTTCGGAGAAGCTTTTCAACGAACATGTTACGCCAATCCTCATATCCCATGTAATCGTCAAAATTGTAATTGAACGGCATGTGTCGCAAGTCCAGTTCTTTTGATTCGAGCGTGTCCGAGAAGAGCCGAAACAACATTAGGTTTTTGACAAGATTGTTGGTGGTGTCAAGACCATTTTCTTCCATGACTGACAAAACAAATTTCCCTATTTCTTGAATTGCCGTGTCTAACCCGTTAATATTCATTTGATTGCCGTAAAAAGCGTTTTCAATAAGAAAGACTGAACTCTTCAATGAGAATGTTGAATCATGGGCGCTTTTCAGCTTTTGGAATGCATCGCGGTAATATCTTGACTCAGAATGATTAACATAGATTGGAAGGTCGTAGTTAATCTTATTTCTCTCGTTTTTAGTCTCATTAAGTATTGCTTGGACTTCGGCATGCCTGTCTCGCTTTGTGGTGGTTTGACCATGTACTCGATTGGGTGAACGGTATTCTGGGGCTTGAATTCTTGAGTGTTGAGGAGTAATGGGTGTATGCCCCGTAAAGCTTGGTGCTGATGGAGATTGAATCTGACCATAGACCATAACAGACTGAAAATAGACGACCCAGATAAAGCTCAGATAGGGCAGAATCTTGATAATTGGACGTTGTTTATTCATATGGTCGGTTAAGACTTTCAAAGTTTAGCTGACGCTTCGGTTATTTACTCATTTCATTATTTAGATTGGTTATGCAGATTCAATGGACAATCGCGAAATGATTAGACTGGGTTTGCTTTGGTAGCCATTATTGGTCAATTTTCAATGTTTTTTCTTTTAAAACGGCACATTGTCTTTTTTTCTCATTAACATTAAATTGGAAAACCCCTTAAAAACGATGAAAATGAAAATTCGGCTGTTATCGATTTGTAGCTTTTTTCTCATAACCTCTTGTAATACCAATGAGGTTACCGTGGAAGATATGTATAAGGAAGATGTCTATTCGGTTCTTGGGGAGGAAAATTCAACCTTTCTAAATGATTACAAAGACTTAAAATTTCCCGCAGTCGTGGTAAGTGATGAAGAAACCATAGAGGAAGGTGAAGTCTCTGTTCTAGGAGAAGAAGTGGACCTCTACAAAGAGTTGGTAAAATTGTTTGACCCAGACAATTTCGATTGTGGTTGCCAAGGAAGACTGAAAAAAGCAATAAAAAAGATAAAGCCAAAGAATAAAGACGTAGAAGGGTTTGTACCAAAGGTTGTACAGAAAAATGCTTTAATCGCTGATAAAGTTCTGCTATTGGAAAAGTCAGCAGGCACCAACGTACTAGCCCACTTGTTTCAGTACAAAGCAAATGGGGGGCAAATTTCCAAGTACCTATTTGCCAGAAACTCATCATCCGTTGAGTCCTTTGATTCCAAAAAATATTTAGAGACAAATCCTCAGGCGTATCCGCATTTTTGTTATACACTTGATTGCACAGGCTTTGTAGCTGCTGCTGTTAATGCAACTGCTGGGGTTAGCGCTGCATCCGTAAAAACGTCAGCTTCCGTAGCTGTAAATTCGGAGAAGTCTTTGTTCGTTTTAGGTGGTCTTATCTATTCTCCGCTATACCTTGCGTTCAAAGGTCAAAAGCATTTTGCAACAGATACTGTGGCTAGAATTGATGCCTTGAAAGCGGTTCTCGCGGAAATTCCAGCAGATGATCGTAGTGGTGATACTGAGGTTTTCTTGAACGCAAACTATCACGTATTGTTTGCTTCAAACTCAGGTAAATCTAGCTTTAACGGTGAGGGTAACCTTTCCGGAGCTGGAAATGCTTCGTTTGGCTTTGGTTCTGTTGGTGGACAAGTTGACGGTTCTGGGAGTATGAAAAGGGAGAGTTCCTATACAAAATACAATACCTACATAATTGATAAGAATATCCAGGTTATTCCTGAGACCTTGACCGTAGGAGGAATAGACTCGTTAATACAAAGTTTACAAGGCAGTTAGTTTTGGAAACTATAGCTGCATCAGAAGAATCAATGAAAAGTTTAAACATGAAGGAAATGGATGAACAAGAACAGTCCCAATTAATATTTCACAAAATTGATGCCGCAGAAGCAGTACCAGATGAGAGCTCGATAACTATAGAGCGTAGGATTGAAAAAGAGGATGACTTGACACTGGAATCGGTTTGTGAGATTGATCAAAGAGTGAAGGTACTTGCAACTAACCAGCTTCCTTATAAAGCAATTTGTAAGTTGTACATGAAGGCATCCAATGGAAAAACTTATGTTGGCTCTGGATGGTTGATTGACGGGGATAAACTCATCACAGCTGGACACTGTGTATATAGTTCGAAGAAAGGGTGGAAAGAATCAATCATTGTCATTCCTGGAAAAGTGGGACTTTCCGAGCCATATGGGCGGTACGAAGCAGAGGAGCTAATGACAACCAAAGGTTGGTTTTCGAAGGGGTCTACTCGTTTTGATATGGGCGCGATAAAACTAAAGAAAAGCGTATCTCACTCTGAGTTTATTTCTCCAGAGGTGATGGATAGTAGTTATGGTGAAATCTGCGGTTATCCTGCGGACAGAGATGGCGGCATTTTTCAATTCAGGATGTCAGATAATCTCACCAAACGAGAAGGAAGGTTTTATTATCAGGCTGACACTTTTGGTGGTCAAAGCGGTTCTCCCTTACTAAAGGACCGATCAACTGCAATTGGGATTCATAATTATGGTGGCTGCCCGAATAAGGCATCTGATTTATACAGTCAATTCATTGATGGGGTTAAAAACTGGCGATCGTGAAGGTGAATAATGGCTTACGGTCGAAATATAAAATCTAAACGGGCGTATTATGAAGATTATCCATATTAGTGATTTACACTACCCAGATACTGGTGACAATTCTAAAAGGCTAGTTGACAAGATTATTGAGCACTATGAATCTAGTACAGACAAACCCAAAGTAGTTTTAACAGGCGATTTAGTTCATACTTCAATAAACAAGAATCACTTTCGCTATGCTAAAAACAATCTAAACAGACTTATAGAGAATGATTTCAGTCTGTTCTTATGTCCAGGTAATCATGACCTCAAACCTGATGGAGTTGGTGTCATTTTCAGAGGAAGAAAAAGGTTCAACAGGTATTTTAAAGGGCTCCTTCCAAAGGGAATTAATTATTTCGGAGAAGAAGACAATAATTTTCTAGATTTTCCTCTGGTACATCAAACTGATAACCACTTTTTTATTGGTCTTGATTCGCTAGAAACTGAACATGAGATTGGAGCAACGGGTCAGCTTGGCAGAAACCAAATTTCAGAGTTAATACAAACTGTTGCCGAGATTAGGGAGAAACATACATCCCCAGTAATCATTGTTTATCTGCATCATCACCCTTTGAAATTCTCTTATAGGCCTAAATTGTTAAGGCTTAAGGATAAAAAGGAATTCTTGGATGCAGTGAAAGGGATAAATGTTCTTCTTTTCGGTCATTTACACCATAACAAACGATTTGAGTCGGATGAAAAGAAATACAACATCAACCTTATTAATCTTGCTGGCGGCAGCACCTATGGGAGTAATGTTGATTGGACAGAAATCGATACGCAATCATTTGCAAGTCAGATAATTTCTTATTGAACGTTTATCACCTAGACTCTAATTTATTACTTATTGGTATAGTGGAATCTAATACTCTTTTTGGAGTATTCGCGCTTAGTTTGATTAGGTATACTGCAACATAAATACTCCCATTATGACATTCTTCATAGTTGTATCTTCGATTCTAGGAATCTTTGTGTTGATTGCCATACTTGGCGGTCTGTTTTCCTCTAAACAAGTTATTGTAACTAGAAAAGTAACAGACGCAAAAGGAGAGGGGTTCCTTAGCTATTGTTTGCCTGAGAGTGTGGTTAACATTGAAGTCAAACTGAAGGTTGCGGTAACCGTTGACATGGTAAAAAAGACTATCAAATCTGCCGAAATCGTTGAACAGGAGTTTGTGGTATCTCAGGAAACAGTGCCAGAAACAGGTCAAATCTTCTCTCTTGAATATTCCAGCAACCCATTCCATTCAGACAATATTGAGTTTAAAATCAACGAAAAAGGGCTTTTGGAATCAGGTACGGCAGTAACAGAGGATAAATCTGCTGCTTCGGTCTCGCTTCTCACAGGCGGAGTAACCGACCTTTCTAAGTCAGCCATGTTAAAAAGCTCCTCTCCCAAGGAGACTATGATAGAGGACAATTATCGAGTCGAGATACAAGACCACAGTAGGATCTTTAGTGAAAGATTCCATTCATTATCAACCAACACGATTAAAGTTGAAGATGTCCCAGTACCTGAAGGAACGGTTGGAAAAGGCATTGCCAAGAAAACAATTAACACTAAGACGTTAAATGCTCACACTGAATTTGACTGGTTTGTCCAGATTGAGAGTTCCGAAACATCGGAGTCAACCTCAATGCATTTCAAGTTCATTTTGCAAGTACAAGACGTGGATAATACCATTGTTGAGAAAATTGGAGCTACGGATATTCTCAAAGGGGTGCTAACTCGACCAAAAAAAGCAGTAAGGCTAAGGTTTATGAATGCCAAATACGAACCAATCGGAAAACTGATTGGAATCACAGTTTCCGACTCGTCACAAGCTTACTTGGTTCCTATGAAGCGGTCGGCTTTTGTCAAACGTGAAGATTCTATCATCATGAAAGATGGGCACTTGCTTTCTCACAAGTTGGTTCAGCCTTCCAGTTATGAGGGCTTTGTTTCAATCCCTGTAGCTATTGCGAAAGCGATTGTGTCTATTCCAGCTCAACTTGTTAGCATTAACATTGATAGCATCAAATCGCGAGCTAGCTTGAACAAAGAACTAGCAAGCCTCGCGAATTTGGAAAGAGAGAGAAAAAAGGAGGTACTTACTGAGGAATTGGCATTGGATAAGCTACAGCTTCAGATTAAAGAACAGGAACTCATGTTGCAACAACACTTAGCCACCCGTAATGATGTTCTTCAAAAATCAATTGATACTGCTGAAAAGAATCTTCTAGATACAAAAGAAGACATTTTAGAAACAGAGAAAAAAATCATTGAGCTTCAAAAGCAAATTGGCAAACTGAATCAAGCAAAACAATAATGGCACAATATATCATTTTACCCCGCGCTGAAGTCAAAGCGAAGTCAGGTAGGGCACTGGATATGCTCATAGGACTTCCATCTGCATCCAGTGTTTCACCACGTGTGAGTGCAACACTGGAATTTGGGTTGGGACGTGCACCATTAGACATTATAGACACAACCTCGGAAAACGGCCCGAAGCTGGTCGAAATGAATGAACGTGTAGCACAATCCCTTAATGACCGTAGCCAAGATTTACGTGCTGTTCCCTTGGTGACCTACGCCAAACCCGCACCGAGATTGCAAGCCAAAAGAATTACAAATGCGACCCAGGCCGTAACACTTCGGGTCACTGATGCGGGTTCAGGTGGCACGGTTAGTAATGCCGAGGTAGTTGCATTCACTAACTTTTCATCTGGTACTGGAGATTATGGTATTACCGACAACCATGGTGAGGTGCAGCTATTCTTAGGTGGAAATACAATCGATCGTCTTTATGTTTATCCACCTGGAGGTTACTGGGATAGGTTTAGTCAGGGTGTAACCATTCAAACTAACATGGGAGTGACGCTAGACCCAATTGTACTTCCATACGAGGACAGCGTTCGATATTATTATTCAAACACTCAGTTTGATTCCAGTACTGGAATAAAAGTTGGGGTTGTCGATTCAGGAGTTGGGCCTCACAATGATTTGAACATCAACTTAGGAAGGAACACCGTTACGGGTGAACAGGCCAGTGACTATCTAGATTCGGACGGTCACGGGACACATGTGGCAGGCTTAATCGGTGCTAATGGCCAGAATGGGCTCAGGGGCATGGCTCCGAATGTGTCAATTAACGCTTATCGTGTTTTTGGACATTCCGTAGACTATGCTACAAACTACTCAATTCTCAAAGCCATGATTCAAGCGGCTTCTGACCGTTGTGACATAATTAATTTAAGTTTGGGAGGTGGACCAGCAGACGTCATCGTGAAAGAGGGGATTCAGGATGCGCGTAATCAAGGAATGTTGGTCGTCATTGCAGCGGGCAATGATGGAAGACAAGATGTAAACTACCCAGCAGCATACCCAGGTGCGACAGCTGTTTCAGCAATGGGAAGGGAAGGGACTTACCCCGTTGACACCTTAAGTGAGGGAGATATCCTAAGACCCCCTTCAGGGAAGGATCAAAGTGAGGTTATTGCACGCTTTTCGAATGTAGGAAGTGAGATTGCTGTTACTGGTCCAGGTGTTGGAACACTTTCCACGTTACCGAATAACTTATATGGGCCGATGAGTGGTACTTCCATGGCATCGCCAGTAGTCTCGGGTGCAGCAGCTTGTTTGTTATCAAACAATCAGCTTATCTTCAATATGCCTAGAAATCGATCCAGATCAAATGCTATTGAACAACTTCTTCAATCTAGTTGCAAAAGTCTGGGGTTCGGATTTAATTATGAGGGTTACGGAATGCCAGACCCCGATGTTGTTTGATGGTTGAATCAATGGCTAGGTACATTCTAATGTATGTCGAAGAAAAGAATTTTAAGAAGGAAGCTTTGCTATTGAATGACGTGGATGGCTTGGAAATAGTTGATTCGATGGAACCCACAGCCTTGCTGGTAGAGGCAAATGATCAAGCAATAATGGATGTAAAATCATCATTTCCCTTATGGGAAGTACGAGAGGAAATCAATTACCCAAAACCCCGTATAGATTAACAAGTATTAGGCAGCGAAGCGGCTCAATCGCTAAGATGATTGCCACGACCATGGTTAGACAAATGACGTTGACCTCCTAACACCTTCGTTGAGAAGAGTTTGGGATTAGTGGTTTGTTAATGCTGTATTTCTCAGATGATTTGTCATTTCCAATCCTGTCATATGGCTCCCTTCGAATGGAAACATCGTTTGATTTTGGATTAGACTGTCTCAAAGATGTAATTAGTTCTATTCTCGTTTTCCTATTTTGAGTCAATGGCGCTAGGACTTAAGAAAGCAATCAATCTTGGTGTATCGATAGTGTTTGGTTATACGTTTTGTATAAAATGAAGCAGAAGTCCTGCGGTAATAAATGTATACAATGAAAGGTCTGCTTGCTTTTGGATTATCTTTAGAAGTTCAGAAGTGCTTGGCTATGGATTATTGTTTGGGTCGTTGATTGTTAGAAGTGAAAAAGAGGTCGATTGCATACGCAAACGGACACGCCCAAGGCACGAAAGATGCCTTGGAGTTCGCTCCATATCGACCAGTACCGAAAAAGACCGTTAAGCTCTTCTTTCAGATGCTGATTCGTCCATCCATTGCATCGGATTACAAAGCAGGATATATCCAAGGTTTTACGACTATAACTAATGCTCGTAAACTGAAAAAGGCGACCAAAACCGTCAGTGATTTTGACAAGAGTCAAAGGGAGCGAGAGCTTCAACAAATCAAGGGGGATTCACGGGAGAGAGGAAAGGGTAGATGAGTGAAATTGCAGATGCGAGTACGCGACCTTACCTGTAAACTTCGTTTTTACATGAAAGATCGCCCTTCCTGCGGTCGGCTCGCACAAAGGGGTAGCCCTTTGGAATCCCAATGCAACAGGATGTGTTGCGAAGAAGTTACTGCTTTTTGGTAAGTATGAATTTGATTGTCCGATACAGCACCTTTAACAGGTACGAAATCGGTTTGATTAGGAGGTGCTTAATAAGAAACCAAACGGCTTTTATCAGTAGCCAAAGAACCTCAAACACCCATAGAACAAATTGGTAAAGATCTGAAAAGAAGGAGCGAAAGTGTTGACCCTCTATACCAATTGGTTGGAGAATACAGATCCTAATCAGCATCCAAACCACCACAATCATGATCAACAACATGAAAAGGTGTTGAAGGATCATCGCTTGGAACGTTTGACCAATTCTCTTTGCTTGAACCAAGGCTTCAGTTTGAGCAAGACGGGTGGTTTATTGGAGGAAAGCAGTAATGCTTGATCCTTCATTCTCCGTATTTCATCAGCGGACATAAGCGATCGAGCCATTTGGGTAGAACGACTTTCTGCCGGTTTTGAGACGCTTTCGTAACCTGATTCTGAATAACTGATTGTTTCTTTCCCTAGAGTGCGTTCAAGAATCTCACAGGTCCTAATGTCTAATCCTCCGAAGTACAGATGCGTTACTAATCCACCATGGATAAGTGAGTTTGAATCGGTGTGATATAGGCTATTTAGCTGTTGGAGGTCTTGAATAATCAAAACGAGAGAGGCTCTCTTTTTACGTATAGTGGTAGCTATCGTAGGGAGGTTAGGAACACGAATGTGTCCAGCTTCATCGAATAAGAGAAAGATTGGATGCAGGTCTTTGTCAGAAGAATCACCCTGCATGATGAATTTGAACAAGTGTGTATAAAGCATCGAAAGAAAGAAGTTGTAATACTTCAATTCCGTTTCTGGCACTTGAATGAACAGGGCAGTCGGGCCTTCCCGAAGTGATTCAAAACGAAGTGAGGTTCTTGCTGTAAGTTCTGCAAATGTCGGGTCGTGTAAATTGCGCAATGCCGTCTTTGCGGTGGACAACACTGAGTTCATCATCTTTTCTTCTTGGGAAAGGAATGCTCGGAACTGGTGGTAGCCCTTGTCGTCAAGGTTTTCAACCATGATTTCATTCACCGCATCCTGTTCAGTCCCGAACATTTCCAACAGATGGAGTAGGTATGCAAGGGTTTGTTTCTCAGGGTCAAGATTGACGATTCCACGGATTAGAACCGATAAAAGATCAATGGCTGATTCGTTCCAAAAGGAATCTGTTGGTGAAGTGGTCGGAAAGGCACTATCAATGAGAATGCTGGCCACTTTTTGGGCATCGCTGAAATTCTCAATACTTTCTAGAGGATTGTAGGTGTCGCTTTCCGGTAAATTCGTTGGATTGATTACCTGAATTTGATAGCCCAACTCCTTTTCAAGGTAACCTCTGGTAAGATTTAGAATTTCACCGCTCGGATCCGTGACAATGAATGAATTACCATTTTTTTCGGCCAGAAGCAGGTTGTTGATTACTATCACTGATGTCTTACCCATTCCAGTAGCGGCTACGATCAACACCCCTTGGTACGAAAGGTCCAAGGGAAGTTTCCTTTTTCCATCGATTACCACACCCCGATTTTTCGGGGAGAGGAGCTTTCTGCGCTCGAAGAATCCCATGAACCTGGCCGTTCCATGGAGATCTTCCTTTCCCTGTATCACATATCGCCAAAAATCCCTCATCGTCCGCGTGATTTAGTTTGCTTTCTGTTGTTCTGTACTTTCTTCAATTCCTCAGAACGGTTGAGATAATCGAGCATCGGATGTTCGACCTTAAGGGTGCTGAACCGATACGACTTCTTACCGATCCTTACCCCGATTGTTTTACCGTCACGCTGGTAGAGTTCCATGCCCAACTCCTGCAAATGGTCCTTGGCTTCACCCAGAGAATCCGCTTCGTTCAGAATGGTGCGCAGATGAACTGCCAACTTCTCCTTTCTGGTCGGCATGTCTGTTCGCGATTTCAACTGCGTTTCCGCATGAGACAAGTGTTTTTCAGTAAGTCGTTTAAGTGGCAATTCCTTCCCGAAATGCTGATATACGAGGCTTTTCATATGAGGGAAATGCTCCTTTTGAAAGTCCTCCATCTCCTTTCGGACACCGTAGAACTTGGCATTGTCGGCACGCATGGATCTCCGTCCATCGAATTCCAGAGCCGAGAAGATGAAATGTATGTGAGGATGATTGGTGGAGAAGTGCGGTTTAGCAAGGCACAGTCCGTTCTCACCCCGAAGCTCAATGTACCGTTGGGCGAACTGATTCAGGACATCTTCGGTCAGGTATTTTTCATCTTCCGGGTTCCAACTGATGATCTCGTGATACCCACGTACTTTCGCATAATGCTTAATCTGTTCTGCGTTTTCTTTGAACTGTTTGGCAATGTTCTCCGCGTCAATTCCGTAGAGATTATGGAACAGGGTGAACGAAGACAGTTCACTCTGTTTTCCACCATCGGTCAGCACATAGGCTACCAGATGCCGAAAATCGACTGTGTGCTTGGGCAGTGATTTGATGATCATTTGCCGCATCGGTCTAAGAGGTATCGGATCTTCGGGATGAGCTGAGGGTCGCGTGCGATTTCCTGTTCGATGACCTTGCGAAGCGATTTCGGTTCGTGGTAAAGCCGCTCAACCCGCTTTTCCAAGGTTTGCACCAGTTTGATGGCAGTCGTAATGTCGTTGGCCGAGAGGTGTTGGGTACGATTGGCATGGTAAGCAATCTGGTTGAGATTGTTACCCCACCTTCTGAGTTCGCGCTTCAGTTCTGAAACAGCTTTGTCATCAGGTAGAATGAACCCCTCTCGCAGGTACGCAAAAGCACACTCCAGTACGAATGGAGAGAGCTTTTTTCCGTGCCTTTTAGCCGCAGCCTTGAGCACATCGTAAACGTCTCTGGCGCATACTATGTCAATGCGCCCGTGCCGCTCGCGATAAGCTCTCATGTATTCTGCTGGGTTCATCATCCCAATCCGGTTAGAGTCGTGCCGTTCTGTGAAGTCTTTGCTGAATTGAACTATGGTTGGTCAGGGGTTATGGGACATAGGCTTTTACCATTTCGGTTTCGCGGTTGGCAAGCCAAATTCCCTACCGATTTTCCCTTACCTGCCACGGTCGTTTTCACGATTAGTTCGTTGGTTCCTCAATCGTTTCAGTTCTTCTTTTCTATCGTTGCTTTTTTTCAGGGTCAGCGAACGTTCTTTCTTTTGATCATCAACACCTAGTTCGAAGCCCTTTAGAAGAGTTGGCCAGTACGTATTCTTTGGGGAAGCTTTTGCAAGCTCCCGCATCTTTTCCAGCAGTGGTTCACAAAAGGGTATTGGACATGTGTGACCAAAGGTGTAACCTTGTCCTAATGTTGCTATTAATTCGTCCTGTATCATGTCTAAAATTTTTCATGTGCATGTTGCTCCACCCACTCTAGAATTTCCGTTCTGCGATAGATGGTTTTACTTCCCAATTTGATAAATGGTAATCCGTTCATCCTGAGTTGGTAAAGGGTGGTGCGCTTCACCTTGAGGAATTCCTGAGCCTCTTCTTCAGATAAAAATTCAGGTTGCTGTGGCTGGGTGGATTGAAGTGCCTTGCGGATAGAGGAATCAAGCCATTCTTTGAACGTCTTTTCATCCAATTCACGCAAATATCTGCGCAATGAATCGGCATCATATTGGTCTTTCATTGCGGAAGAAGATTGGCTTGAACATATACCGTAGCCCCCCTGGATTCAAGCATGTGCTTATACAATCGTGATAGATGTTTAAAGAGAATATCACGTTCTAAGGGTTGATGAACCAGATATACTGTAATGCCTGATAGTGATTCTGGGAGAGGCACCTCTTGTTGAAATATTTCGGCAATCCTATCAGGACTGCTTACCAATAGGTTAGCCGTCTTTTCATCATAGAAGCTTATGAATTCGTGCTCTTGCAAATCGCTTTGTATTGCCAGAATTCTCTTGTCGGCAGTTGATTTGCTAAGCCGTACAAGCTCTCTGGCGATTGGTACGTATACCGAAGAAAAATTACGACCCAGCGTATCAGACGCGATACGGTTTAAGCCCAAGGCTATTTGGTTCTTGAACGCTCGGATAGAATCTTTACGAATGAACTTATTGGATAATAAAACCGATTCTACAGGGGGGAGATGCAGTTCTTGATTTACGTTGAGCCATGACCCAGTAATTATAGACTGGCGATAAACAACTCCTTGGTCTTCATCTTCCTCTAAGCCCATCAAGGGGATGAGTGTTTGGGCATTCAGTTCATGAATTCCCAAACTGTTGCTGGTGGTAACATCAACAATAAGTGAAAATTCTGTAGCGTGAGGTTGATGGTCTGAACAACTTGAAGACATCAGGATGTTCAGAGCCAAAGCGACTGTGAAAAATTGTGTCCGTTTCATAGTGAATTGATTTAAATTGATTAGTTAATAGATGAAAGATCGATTTCGATGTCCTCAAACTCACCAGTATGGAAGAGGTTGTCCAATTGGTCATCGGCAATCATTTCATAAGAAGCAAAAGGGTCGGGGAGGTGTGAAAGAAAATCGGTCCCGGTACTTAAAAGGACTCCATCATTGCGAAAGGCATTGAGTTGCTCCAAGAAAATTGAAACTGCTTGGACAGGGATTGCATCAACCTGATGATAATATGCCCGTGCCGCACCAAGTGTAGCATTGTAGCCTGTTTGCAGCTTCTTGAGAAGTTTGTATTCCTCAGCAAGCCGCTTATCAATACCATCAATTGCTTTCTTCTTTGAACTTCTTACCTGCGAAATATCATTTCGGAGTGTATTAGGTAGTTCTTTTCGTTCAGATTTAAGAGCTGCCGCGTGCGATTTTTCTTTTTGAACTTCATTCTTCTTTTCACGGTATTCTCGATTGGCAGCTTTAGTTTTCGGTGAAGGGAACAGGGTTAGTTTCACAATCACCACAGCGAAAAACAGAGCCAAACCGATGAAGAAGTAAACCAGGGAAGAGTCGTAAGATGCAAGTGCGTTTGCAGCTGTGCTTACTCCGTGAGAAAACTTAGAACGTAAGTATGCTATGCCTCCGAGCATGCCAAGTACAGAGGTGCCGCACAAGGAAATCAAGGCAACCCTGAGGCGCATAGTTAGCTGAGTATTCTGAATCAAATACCCTATGCCAATACCAGCGCCTACAAGAGCGCAGGAGCTTGCGATAGCTGCTCCAATGGCTCCTAGGAATGAGATGTTCCCGTCAAAGAGAAAGGCTGGGATATTGATTTCGACTTCTCCAAACAAAATCATGCAGATAAGGCCAAACCCAACGAAATAGTTCCAAAACACCGGAATGTAGCGTAACTCTCGAAGCTCCATCTCAGCATTCTGAACGCGCTTTTCCACGACAGGGATTTCTGTCTCGATATCGGATTTACGCTCTTGGGATGACAACTTAAGTTCAGCGCATTGCGCTCCCAATTCGGTCAGTAACTCTTGTTTCTCCCGTGTCAGAGGGGGGATTTCTGAGTATTTCTCCTGTATCGCTTGGCGATATCCGGTTTGGTCAGTTTCAAGCTTTTCCAAATAGAAGCCTGCTCCGTCATGTAGAAACTGATTGGATTTGGCAAAAGCTGTTGAAGCGAAGGGTAACTCAGCAATGACGGAGTTTTGAGGGGGAGGATTGTTAATCGCGCAGTGTCGTCCAGCGGTTTTGGCCTCATGACTCAAGTCGTCTGATAGTGCCTTCAGTTCTTTTGCTTGGTTGCGAGGAACTGTTTTGGTAAGTGGTTCATTTAACATGATGATATAGTTTATGACCACCCCATAGAAGGGGGCGGTCTGGTTAGAATTCTTTACTTAGTTTGATGGGGAAGTTTCTGGTAGACATCGGTCATGTCCGTCACGAAGCGTTTCAGGTCTAAGCGCAGGTATTCAGATCGGTTGGTCACTTGTTGAGTTGTCGCTGTTCGCTGGGGTACAGAAACCGGCCGCTGCTTGGATAGATAATGTTTGCGTGTGTTCATGTCCTTTCGTTTAATTGCTACGCAAGGACAGAACGCTTTTTAAGGAAAGTCGAGGAAGGTCTGCAGGAAAGTCCAAGGAAGTTGAGGAAAGTCTGAAACTCGAAGTGAAATAGCCGTCTGGCTATTCTAGTTTGCCTTTATTTCCAAGGTATAATCCCACGATGTCTTTATGAGACAATTCCATAATTGGGAAGTGAGTTATAGACTCAAGACTTGTTTGGTCGTTTTTGTTCCAAGGGAAAGACCTGAAAAGTGGGTGGTCTTTGGCTACTCTTACAACTGGGTGAAAATCTTCACCACTTTGAATATCCTTTAATGCCTTGACGTTAGAATTTCTACTGAAAAATCGTTTTGACACTTTGAGAGAAACGGATAGTGAGAAGTCAGCATCATTCGTATCTGAAATGGCTTTGATAATAAGTTTCTTCTTGAGATCGACTATTCTTTGAACTTCAAATAGTCCGTAGTATTCGGGATGAAGTGTTCCGAAAAGCCTTTTCCTCATTTCTATGATGTCTGATAATATCTTTTGGATGTAGGCGATGTCCTCTTTTTCAAGTAGCTCTTGTAGGTCACTACTTATGGTTGGCTTTCCCGAGAATAGGCTAGAACCTCCCAAACGGTTGGGTACGTAATGAAATCGATCTTTCAATGTGTTGATACGCATTAACTACATTGTGACACGTATATTAAAAGTTGTCAAGTGAAGGAATTCCCACAGAAAACGAGACTAAAGCACCTAGAGATTATTCTCAAAAGGCTCGGATTTCATGGGATTTATGAGGAATCTGTAAAAGCTTACAGTAGAAGGTGGAACAAGAAGTTCGAAGAACACAATTTGAGAATTTGGGAAGGTTTTTCAGCCCGTTTTCCAGATCCAAATACAATTGAGTCTGCTAACATTAGAGGAAAGGTATCAGCTGAGATTCTATCCAAGTGTTATCACGAAGATGCTGTAGAGGAGTTAGAGTTTAAGCCGAAAGGATTTGATTATGAGAAACACTATGAAGAACACCCATTTTATAGTGTAGACAGTGTACTTGGACACTTAGCAAAATACCATAAATATCTTAATGACTTAGGCTCTAAGGGTGCGGCTAAGCTTGAATGGAGACCCGATGGAAAGGTTCTGGATTTCTATTCCATCGCCTTAGGTTTTGAGGGATACAGAGATGCCGTGAATCATGAATTTGATTTAAACAGGAAGGAGACTTGGATATGCTGGAAAAACTATTGGAAGGAAGTTGAAAGCGAACAGGGCATTGGTGAGGAATTGGAAATTGAAGTTGGCGATAGCACTTCGTCTGAGTCAATTGAGAGAGGGGTTCAGGGGGAGATCTTGTCATTACTCAAAAGCGGCTCGATCGAACTTGTTGATAAGGTGCTTAAAGACAGAAAAATTACTACTGGACTCATCCCGAATTGGGTTGTTTCAGAGTCTGATGAGCCGAGGAAGGAATTGACCGATTCTGATTTGGTTCAATGGATAAAGAATCTGGAATTTCAAGAGGGATTACGTGAGATAATATTAGGAGAGGGGGGGCTTGGCAAGACCTATACGTTATTCAACATTTGGAAGACTGTCCTTAACGATGATTCACTTGATATTATTCCAATCTATGTTCCTCTTCGGGAGTACAACAATGTTGATGAAAGTGGCAAAGAGCTTTTCATTACAAGTTATATCGGTTCACAGTATATCCTGTCGTTAGAGGAACCAAATGAGATATATCTCCGAATTCTTAGGGGTCTTGCTGAATCAGAAACCAGAATACTTCTGCTGCTTGACGGTATAAATGAGGTGACCTGCGATCAAGTCCCATTGAGAAAAGAGATTGATTCTGTCTGGCTCAAGGAAGAAAAGTCAGTAATGGTAATGGTCTCATCACGATATGATCCAAGGCTGAATTTTAGGTGGAATAACTTCGGTCTTATCCAACTTCAGGAGTTAGACAAAGCCACTGTTAATCATTATTTACAGAGCAATGAGATTGAGAAGTTACCCAATAATTCTCCGCTACTGTATGCGTTGAGGACACCAATGTTGGTTAATCTATACGTAAAGGTTCTTCAAAACGACTCATCATTTTCAGGGAATCCTCTTCTTGCCTATAAGGAGAATGTTGAAAGGACAACTGATATACTTTGGAATTACACGGAAAGTTTACTTCTGAACTTGTATGAACGCATTAAGTACGATGAAGCAGAATTTGCATTTCGGGTCTTTGCCCTTAAGCATATTCTTCCTGCTTTGGCATATGAGTGTGTTAAAAGTGGGAAGAATCAGTTTGAATACTTGGAATTTAGGCGGTGGATTAATTCTGTATGTGAATTGTTGGGTAAAGAGAACGTAGTTCAGGCATTTCCAAAATTTGGGAACTACTTTTCATCTTTCGATTTGGGCGAAAAAGTATTTCCTCATGATACCGATCGAGTCAGAAGAATTTCAGACATTTTCGAAAATGATTTGGGTCTTTTAAAAAGAAGTAAGGAGATATTTGAGTTTCCACATGATGACTACCGGGATTATTTTGCGGCAGTTCACATCTTTAACTGTTTCATAATAACGAAGTCGCAAAAGGCTCCATTCACCATTTTGCGTAATGAGGTGTTTTCAAAGCTTCTCCGTCAATTTGTGGGTGAGTTATGCGAAGCAGAAAAGTATAACGAGACGGGAAAAACACTCCTTGAGGGAGTTTTGGAAGTTTCTCGAGGATTGAGACATAATGGAGGGGATTACTTCAATTTGAACGTCATTGAAACTATTTATCAAGTTCGATCTTCGCTTTCTGGAATAGATTTAAGCAACCTCGATCTCACAAACATTCTTCTTCGGGAAAAACATCTCAGTCAAAACAGCGGAGACCGCTTTGTACCTTGCGTCCTAGATAAAGCGAAGCTCAATTCTGAATGTTTTAGGCCAACTGGACATCAATCAAGAATAATTAAGGTTTTCGATATTGGACAAAAAGTTGTCGTCTCCGTATCAAACCGTTCAATTTTCAAATGGGATAGAAATGGGAGTGAAATTGGGGAAAGACTCTATTTTGAAGATGATTTCGGAGGGTTGATTGATGCAACCATTGATCGTGGTTCGAAGAAAATCTACGTTGTTTCAAAAACAAGTAGGCTAATAGAATTCGACTACGGAATTGGAGAAGTCAGCGTTAAGCATAATTCCGTTGCCTATTCTTTTCAGCACATTGACTTACGAAAATCAGGGGCTCGGATGCTTACGTATTCGATTGATTTAGGAACGGAATCACATGAAATCAAGGATGTAGATCTCACTGCTGAAAAACGTCACGTGTTTTCAAGAATGGGATTTGACTGGGACAAATCACGTCAGATAAGTCATATTGGATACTTAGGTGAGTCATCAGTGTTTTATGCTTTCTGGAGTGATGGTCATCTCGGCATATTCGATATGTCATCACCAGAAAAAGATGAAAAGGTTTCTCTCAGACTTCAAGCTAAGGTGCATTCAATTGCATCAGTTGAAAGAAGCATCATTTACGAAATTGCTATTTCAACGGACAAGGGCGTACTCATACTTAAGGTTGACAAAACAACTTTGGAGTTGACGGGTAATCTAGAAAATCAGGTACAACTGAATGTTGTTTCCAACTATGTCTCGTTTCTAACTTTTGGGAATTTACTGGCCCTAGGACAGTCAGAAGGTAATATTCTCATATACGATTTGGTCAGCCAATCCGTGGTACAAACACTCGGCCAACACATTGGGGCTGTTAGCTATGTAGGTTCGGGGAACGATGGTAGCACAATAATCAGCGGGGATGTTCTTGGTAACGTAAAGACGTGGAGTTTAAAGACTGGACAAAAGATTGAGTCCTTTGGAACTGAGAAGTTTGGCAGTACCTATGTAAGGCTGCCAAGAGAAGATATAACATATTATTCGAATGGTGTTGGCACTGGTTCTATTTCAAAGTTTTACTCAAAGACAGACCGAAGATTTGAATACAAACTTGACTTAGTTGATGTAACTGCTATTAACAGTACAGAAGACGATCGTAGACTAATACTAGGTACAAAAAACGGAGATATAGGCCTCTTTGATCATAACCTATGTTTAAATAAGTTTCTCATGCAATCCCTTGAAATTGAGGGTAAATGTTTCTTTGACCAAACAGGGAGGTTCCTCTGCGCCACAGATAAGGAGCGACAGTGGTTGTACATCTATGACATGGATCTGTCTACAATTAGATTCCAGGTGGATTCCGAAGGTGATAAGTTTGAAATTATTGGACACTCAATTAGACATAATGCATTTGCTGTGTCGCATGCAGTATCGGGGTCATCAAGTCTGTCAAATGTGCTTTTAGTTAGCGTTGATTCTGATAATGTGATTCAACACTCTGCTTCTGAATTGTTCGTTGGGGAATTAATAGGAATGTTCCAGAAATCTCACAACTGGATATTAAGAAAGCCCCATAGCATTGATATTGTAGACTCCAGCAATTACAATCCGTTGCAGTCAATCCCAATAAAGGGGGAAACTGGATATGTTTCTGACGTAGCATTAAGCAACGATGAAAACCTTATTGCCCTGCGGGTACATAGTTCCCATTTCGCCATTCATGACCTTGAAAATAGAGGAAAACTTGTGGCCCATATCTCTATAGAGTCAGAAAGAGACTACATACATGATTTTCAACTAACCAATGACGGAACTCTACTAGTTAAATATGGAAGAGTGTGTATTGTCGCCTATAGTATTCAAACACAGAATGAAATAAGCTCAATAAAGAGGAAGGATATGGAGATTGGAGGATTTGCTCCAATAATTGGCTCTTCCGAGATAGTGCTGTCAATCGGGCCGAGTTGGTGCAAGGAGGTGCACAAATGGAATTACCACACCAATCGCTTTGTGCGCATTTTTGATTTAACTGAACAAATACGATTTCTCCACTCAAAGACGCACATTACTGAAATTTCTACAGTCAATGATGGAATATCCTATTTCTTTCAGACACTCAATTCAGCGGTTTTTGAGTGGATTCCTGGGTCAGAGAATGTGGGTTTGAAAAAGTTGGGAAGGCTTGGTGAAGTAAGAGACATAACTGTTTCGCATTCTGGCGAAAAAATTCTAGCGACAATTCCAAGTGACAGCATAGCTATTCAATTTGATGTTGAGAAGAGTGTTCTTGATAAAGTTGGATTAGCTGATTTTGATTACTCGGAAAAAGTGATTTTTGATTCCGATAGACAAAAATTACTTTTTGCAAAGCCCAAGTTTGAAACTTCTGACAGAATCTGGTTTGAGGCCTCGTGTGATGTGAAGTATGAATCTGGGCTTTATGTTCAAGGGTGTGATTTTAGGTCGATTGACCAAGCAAGTGAATTGACTGAGGAACTGATAAAAGCACTATACTTCAATGGAGCTTTGGTTAACATCAACGCTTTATACAGAAAATGGGTATTTTATTTGACTATTTCTGTACTACTCAGCCCCGTCCAATGGTTCATAGATTTGGTTTCCTTTCCAGCCAACTTCTGGAGAAGAACTCGTGGAGACATTTTGATGCGCCAAGATTTATTGCAAAAGGACTATCATGGAACTTTGCTGTATTACTATATCAAGAACGGTTTCAAGAATAGGCGTTAAGAATCCGTGGTATTTAGAAGGCGTTACTGAATTGCAACTAAACTGCCCCATTCCACTTCAAACAATCAGTTTACTACTAATTCCAATCCCTTGTCGAGTTCTTCGTTTAGAAAGTTATTTTGATACTGGATTGTCGTCTTTAAATCGGAGTGACGATATAGGTGTTGAAGAACCTGTGGGTGGACATCCCCAGCAGCAATATTTCCAAATGTGTGACGACTAATGTGATTGGAGAGGCTTTTGGTGATTTCACATTTTTCAGCAATTACTTTCAAGTGTTTATTGAATCGCTTTGTGGCTGTTCGACACTTGCGAAAGATGTCTTCTTTTGAGCCATCTGATTGTTTTAGGTCTGGGAAGATGTATCCGAATTTATCGGATGGTTCTCGATATAGTTCCAGTATTGCAGAGGCCTTGGTAGGCAATTTTAGTGAGAGGGATTTATTGTTCTTCGACATGGTGTAGTAAAGCCGATCTTCCTGAATGTCTGTCCATTTGAGTTTGAGGACATCGCTGATACGCACCCCAGCCAAATAAAAGGAAAACAGCCAAATGTTCTTTGTATGCCAGATTCCTGTTCCTGACTTTAATGACAACTCCTCAATTCGTTGAACCTCTGCTCTTGATAGGCCAATTTTCTCACCATCTTGGATT
Source organism: uncultured Chryseobacterium sp. (assembly GCA_964457245.1). GTDB lineage: Bacteria > Bacteroidota > Bacteroidia > UBA10329 > UBA10329 > UBA10329. The sequence goes on from CAYWET010000018.1 coordinate 45,526, forward strand.
CGAATCTTTTCCAAGTCTCCTCCAAAAGGATACTTGGATGACTGAGCAATATTTTCTTTGATTGCTCTGTTCCACATGGTTCTGATGAATAGTAGTTGGTTCGTAACCGTCCGAGGTTTGTGGCCAAGCTCAGAAAGACAGAATACCTTGAACTTGTTGATCCATGCCATATCAATATCCTCAAAGGATAGATTCTTACTTCCATGAAAGCGTTCGATATTTTTTACAATCGACTCTTCGGCCTTTGAAACCGAGAATACGCCTGTTTTCTCTTTTTCCTTAATTCGTTCAGACGCTAGGTTAAAAAAGGTTGAACCCGAAGACTTTCCTTTGATTTTTGCTTGCAGTTCTTTGGCTGAGAGTGGCTTTCCTAAAACCTCTGCCTCAAGAAGGGCTTTGGATGCTTCGGTTACCAGTTTTCCAAAATAGTTGTTGAGTCGGATGGAGTTTGGATGGCTTGACCTTACCTGTTTTTTCTTTTGATCCCAATGTACAGGTAAGAGATATTGTCCTGTGAAAACATACCTCGTTTTCCTATCAACAGTAACTCGAATTGCTATTGGTGCGGTTCCGTCTGGTTTCTTAAAATTGCTTCGCTGTACAACATTTACACTCGCCATGTCTGTAATAGTCTGATTTTGAGTGATAAAGATACTTAATTTACTGTACAACATATGTACAACAAATCCTGAAAATAGGCGAACTTTGACGAACAGATACGAATGCGAAAATTCATTAAATAATTGAAAATAAGCTATTTAGGTTTTTACTTGTTTATATACGACATGGCTCATAACCCGAAGGTCGTTGGTTCGAGTCCAGCTCCCGCAACTAAGACCCGAGGTCCGAAAGGATTTCGGGTTTTTTTGTGGGTTTATTTGGCCTTCTTTCTAGCGATGTTATAGCCTAGGCCAAGTCGTATCATTCCAGTTGATCGCACTTCTATCTGAGTTTCAGAATCTCGGAAAGTGTTCCAATCTAGTGCTGCACCAACATTAAAATCGTTGAATAGGTAAAGTTTATTACCAAGCTGAAGGTCGAAACCAATACCGATCATGTTTTCAAGTAAGAATACCTTATCGGGTCTTGTAACTCTATCCGATAGCTCGTCTACAATCGTTGGATACTTCTTGCCCTTATCGTGGGTGGTAAACAAGTTATGGTACCCGAAGTAAAGGTTGAATTCGTTTTTGCGTTGATTGGGAAAATACTTGTAGCTCAGGTAAGTGCCCAAAATCCCCGGTCCATCCTCCCAAATGTCATACATCTTAATGCTGAGTCCCGCATCTATTTTGTGTCCATCACGGTAAACCGAAAAACTAGGCGTAAAACCTAAGCCAGCAAACGAGGCTGCAACACCTCCCTCAACCGAAAAGTAGTTGGTGTATCGCTCATAAACGTCCTGTCCAAAAGCATTAAAGCTGAGTGCAATTAAGGTTAATATGGCCGAGAGACATTTGGTCATTACACCACTGAAACACTGCTTCCCATGGAAGGTTGCCTTGGTTTAGGATTAAATACTTGATTCGTTTAAGGTTGACTTAATTTTCATTGCTGAGTAAAACTGCTTTGATCAAAGGCAACCTTATGCACATTAGTCGTTTAGTTTTTGTGCTTGACCAACATCGGTTTGCCGGTGTTTAAAGACGATATTTGCTGAACTTGAACTTTCATCAACTTTTGACACACTGAATCTTGAAATCCGCTCTTAGTTTTTTGTTTTTCAGTTTACCCGTTTTGCTTTTCGCGCAATGCGATCCCCTTACCACCGAGTATGATGAAAACAACGGGCAAGACGGAATCATGTTTGATATTACAGCAGCGGTTGACGTAACCATAACAGGGTTTGATTGTAATCTCGACTTGGTAGATACTTATGATTTAGAGATATACGCTAAGCAAGGTTCGCATGTGGGATTTACAATGACCCCCGGTAGCTGGACTTTGGTTGGGACAGCCACGGGAGTTAACGGTCTCGGATCAAATAATCCAACTTCAATTCCTATAGTTTTGAATCAGGCAATAGCTGTTGGGCAAACTGCTGCGTTTTACATTACATCAACGGATGGTAACAACGTAGCTTATGGACAAACAGGAACGACACCATTGGGAAATGTAGCAGGAACTGATGGCAATATAACGGTGTGGGATGGAACCGGTAAGCAATATCCTTTTGACACAGATTTTGTAGCAAGAACACCGAATATCACCGTGTATTACGATTGTTGTCCACCTCCGGATACGGTTGTAATTCACAATAGTTGTTCGGGTTTGGCAGATGGTAGTATTGAGGTAACAGGAAATGGTGTTGCACCATGGACATACGAGCTTTCGGATATTAGTGGGGTCTTAGAAACTTCACCAACTACGAGCGGCTCATATACCTTTCAAGGCTTAGCAGAAGGACAATATGTAATCTCATGTACCGACAATGATGGATGCAACAGTACAGTAACGGTTGATATTGAGCCAGATGCACCAATTACGGTGGATACAGTGGTTGTGGATAACCTTTGTTACGGTGGTTCATTAGGAATTGCCAGTATTAATGTAAATGGTGGCACCGCACCGTTTAATATAGTGTGGTCGGATGCTTTTGCTAACCAGTTACAGACGGATTTTCAGAACAGTGGAACTTCAACTTTAGATAGTTTATCAGCAGGTACATACATAGTGGTAGCAACGGATGCCGTAGGATGTTTCGGTAACACATCTGTTGTCGTTTCTGAACCAGCTGCACCGCTTGTCTTGACGCTAACCGCTGTAAATTTGAATTGTTTTGAAAGTGGTGATGGCGAATTAATGGTGGCGTATGATGGCGTTTCACCATACGTCTATGAGTTGCTTGATGTAGTTGGTAATCCAATTCAAAGTGTAAGCGACCCTAGCGATTATGTATTTACGGGGCTTGAGGCTGGAACTTATTTTGTAACCACGACAGACGCGAACGGTTGTGCCACAACCGATGATATTGAGGTGTTACAACCAGATGAATTGGAAGTTGAGATTTCAATGACTCCGGTTTTATGTTTTGATGGAAACGAAGGAACAGCAACGATTACTTCTATTTCTGGAGGCACCCCTCCCTATGGACAGACTGTTTGGGATGACCCGATGCAGCAAACTGGAAATACTGCTACTGGCTTGAGATCTGGAACATATGTTGCAACGGCAGTAGATGCTAATGGTTGCGAAATTGAAGCAATGTTCGAGTTTGATAATCCACCACCACTGACCTTAACCCCGAGTTATCTTACGGATACATGCGGTCAGGGTAAAGGGGCAGCGGTTATCGATGCGGTGCTTGGAACTCCGCCATATAGCTATTTGTGGAAACCGGACAGTGTCATTACACAGATTCAGTATGACCTTTCTGAAGGGGTCTATGAGGTGGTGGTTACGGATGCGAATAATTGCAAGGATTCCACTACAGTTGAGGTTAAGGATGATCTGCCGTATCCATTTGCCGCCTTTGAATACCGAATTGAAGGCGAAAGTATGGTCGATCAGGAAGTTCAGTTTGTAAATAACTCAGTAGGAACAACTCAATGGACCTGGAACTTTGGGAATGGTGAAAATTCTAATGAGGAAAATCCTCGCTTTCATTTTGGGAGAGCTGGTGATTACTTGGTTCAATTGATTTCATCTACTGGTTATTGCGAAGACACGGCTTACCAGTACGTCAATATCGACCCTTTATTGACAGTTTACGTTCCAAATGCTTTTACTCCAGGTCAGAATAACAAGAACGATTATTTTTTCCCACAAGGTGAAGGAATTGAACTAGAGAGCTACGATATGTTCATCTTTGACCGCTGGGGCAAGATTGTTTGGCAAACCGGGAACTTCAGTAAGAAATGGGACGGCTCCAACCTTGAAGGAAAAGAGGTGGCAATGGGTACCTATTTTTACAAGATTACCTTCAGAGAGTATGCTGATTTGGACCGTCATGTTTACACAGGCGAAATTCATTTGATACGCGATTAGCAACCGTACTGGTCTTCGAGCGTCTTTATTGTTGAAAATTATAGGTTCAAAATTTAGCTATGAAGGTAGATTTTGACGTTCTTCCACAATCCATGTTAACCACAGCATTGAACAGGTTTAGCTGCATCAGCCCCAAACGAACCTTGTTCTTCTTTCTTCTTCTATTCGGCAACCAAGTGGTTGCGCAGTCTCCTACATGCGACATTGCCGGAATTACAGCAACCTTCACAGGCGCTGGCTATGTGCCGCTGAATGTTCAAGGACAGCCATGTAGTATGTATTTCGTGAATCCTAACTCGCAGGAAGCTGCTCAAGCGCAAACTGCGGCCGAAACACTCGGGGCAAATCTGGTAGTTATGAATGACGCAGCTGAGAATGCAAATGTTTCTGCAGCCTTGGATGCAAGCCCGTACAATGGTCAAACAATTTGGATTGGATATCAGCGTGTCGGAACGGGTACGACAGAATTCTACGCCAGTGATGGTACCACAGGGCCTTTTGTTCCAAATGGAACTCCTGGGGTTTATCAGAATTGGGCAGGAGGAGAACCCAACAATAGTGGTTATCAGGATTTTGGACTTTTCGGATCTTGTGATTATCAGTGCGAATATGGTGAGCAATGTGTGCAGATATATCCAGGTGGGCAATGGAATGATCTTGCCTGCAATGAAACTAGCATCTCCGTAATTGAGGTGAATTTATGTCCAGAGATTACTTTGGATGTAAGTGCTAATAACGTTTGTGCTGGAACTCCGATCACACTGACTGCCTCAACGCTATTAGGGTCTACACCCTATCAGTATTTGTGGAGTACCAATGAAACAACAACCTCCATTACTGTGTCTCCTCCTCAAACTGAAACCGTCAGTGTTGGTGTTTCCGATAGATATTCTTGTTCTGCTTTAGATTCAGTGGAGTTGGTGATTCTCCAAGGACCAGATGCCACATTTTCTCTTGAAAGTACTGCTTGTATTGGAGAGCCGGTTACAATAATCTATACAGGGAATGCAACTCCCGGAGCAACTTATACTTGGGATTTTGGAACCGGTATAGTTGCTGGTGGAAGTGGTCAAGGACCTTATCAAGTTGGGTGGGCAGCTAGCGGTCCTCAAACTGTGAGTTTGCAGGTAACTGAGAATGGCTGTGCTTCGCAAACGGAAACGCAGACAGTTACCATTTCGCCATCGCCAATTGCGGACTTTACGTTTACCACCGTTTGTGAGGGAAATCCAACGGACTTTACCAACACGTCCAATGGTAATGGATCTACAATTTTAGGAAGCGCGTGGGTCATTGAAGGAGATACAATTGTCTCAACCGATGCCAGTTTTACATTTCCTTCTGCTGGCACCTACACGGTAACGCTTGGAGTTCTGACATTAGATAGTTGCTACGCAACTGTTGATCAGCAGGTAACTGTTAATCCTGGGCCAACTGCCACTTTTAGCTCAACTGATGTAACTTGTTTTGGAGCTTGCGATGGAACGGCTGAAGCGACCATTAGTGGTGGAGCTGCACCAGTTACCATTGTTTGGAGTAATGGAGAAACAACAACGGCCATTTCGAACCTTTGTCCAGGTCCATACACGGGTACAATAACGGACGCTAATGGGTGTCAGGTGGATGGTCAGGTGGATATTACTGAACCAGATGAATTGTCGGTTACCGTGACGGTCACAGAAACCTCGTGTCCTGGTTTAAGTGATGGCATAGCAACACCAACTCCTACTGGAGGAACACCTCCTTACACAATAGACTGGGCCGGTGAAGATCCGAATGCCTTGTCTGCTGGCCTTTACGATTTGACCATTACTGATGCCAATGGCTGTACTCTAGTTGAGCAGGTTGCTGTGCCTGATGGAATGGGTCTCGTTTTCGATTTTCTTATCACCGATAATATCTGCTACGGAGGAGATGATGGCGAAGCACAACTCACTGTGTCGAATGGTGTTGGGCCGTACGATATCATTTGGTTGGACCCTTTCAATCAGCCGCTTCTAGCAGATTCGGGAAGCACTGGAATATCTACGCTCAGTAATCTGGTTTCGAGCACTTATAATGTGATGGTATCAGATGCTAGTGGTTGTGTAAACGCTACCACAATAACCATTACTCAACCACCGGTTCCGCTTCAAATGAACCTTACACCGGTGGACCTTACTTGTAATGGAAGTGATGACGGAGAGATAACGGCCGATCAAAATGGTGTTTCACCTTTCACGTATGAGATATCTGATGCATTTGGAATACCAGTTTATCAAGGTACCTCTTCCGGAAATTTCACATTCACTGGATTGACCACAGGAATCTTTTTTGTGGACATAACAGATGCCCAAGGCTGTGTGACCACAGATGCTGTGGAACTGTTTGAACCTGATCCGTTGGTTATTGAAACTACTGTCACACAGATATCTTGTTTCCGAGGAACGGACGGCATGGTAGAGGTGACGCAGGTTTCCGGAGGTACGACTCCCTACAACTTGGCAACTTGGGATGATCCTAATGCTCAGGTTGGAAATACGGCTACAGGTCTGGCTGAAGGTGATGTAACGGTTACCGTTTCTGATGCCAACGGCTGCGAAGTGATGGAAACTTTCACCTTAACTGCGCCACCGCAAATGAATCTGAACCCATCTTACCTAACAGATACCTGCGGACAAGGAAAAGGTGCAGCGGTGATTGCGGTTGAATTGGGAACACCTCCTTACAGCTATCTATGGAAGCCAGATAGTGTAACCAGCGCAATTCATTATCAATTACCAGTTGGCACATACGAAGTAGTTGTGACTGATGCGAATGGTTGTATGGATTCAACGGAGGTTACAGTTCAAGATGACCTTCCTTATCCTATTGGGGCATTTGAATACAGAATTGAGGGCGAAAGTTTCCTTGATCAACAGGTTCAATTCATTAACAACTCGAACGGAACGGTACAATGGCTGTGGAATTTTGGAGATGGTGAGTCGAGTTATGATAAAGACCCACTCCACAGCTACAGTTCTTCAGGAGATTATCTCGTCCAGTTATTGGCTTCCAACGGGTATTGTAACGACACGGTTTATGATTATGTGAATATCGATCCTTTGCTTACGGTTTACATTCCGAATGCCTTCACACCTGGTCAATCGGGTGCAACCAACGATGGCAATAACGATTATTTCTACCCTCAGGGTGAAGGAATCGAGGAGGAGAGTTATGACATGTTCATCTACGACCGTTGGGGGAAAATTGTGTGGCAAACAGGAAAATGGGGTAAGAAATGGGATGGCATGCACATGGACTCACAGAAGCCCGTTCCCAATGGTACCTACGTTTATAAGATTACTTTCCGGGAATACGCAGATCTGGACAGACATGTGTACACGGGAATTGTCCACGTAATTCGAGAGTGATCAATCTCCGTACTTCACTACCACAGAGCGCGAGGATTTTACTGGTTCTCCATTTTCTTTGGCAGGACTCCAGTTCGGCATTGACCGAACGATACGAAGTGCATCTTGATCTAAGACACCATTCACACCATTTTTCACTTTGGCATTGATGACCCTACCGTCCTTATTTATTTCAAATGTCACGGTTACGTTTCCAGAAACGCCCTGTTCTTTTAGAGCATTTGGGTAGTTCTTTTTCCGCTCAATGAACTTGTACATTTTCAGATCGCCACCAGGATATTTTGCTGTTTGGTTTTGGTCGGCTTCACCATAGCTATCTTGACGCTTTGCTTCGGTAGTTACGGCTGCTGCTTGACCTCTTGATGGCATTGCTTGCTGTTCAGCTGCCATTCGAGCAACCACTTCGCGTTGTCTTTGATCTTCTTGTTTGGCTTTTTGAGGTGCAACCTCTGGTTCTTCAGAATTAGCCATTTCAATCACGCCATTTCCAGAAGCCACATCATCATTCGCAACTGTACCAGCCAGATCTTTTGAATTGTCGTAATCAGCGGCAGCATCTTCCTCGACTGTTTTTTGAGCAGATTTCTTTTCTGTTTGTTTATTGTCATCAACCTTTTTCTCACTCAGTTTCGCCTTATTCGGCTCTTCAAAAGGTTTGGTGTCGGCTTTGGTTTCAATCTCTTTTGGTTCGACTACTTCGTCAACCAACGTTTTATCCTGCTCCAGATTTTCGTCCATAATAGAGTCGGTCAACTCGTATATCGGCTCCGCCTGAACTGGAACTTTAGCAGATTTTGGTTTTTCCTTTTGCTCTGAGTTGTCAGCCAACTCATCCTTGTTCCAAACCTGAGAGAGTAGGAAAGTGGCTCCACCAACTACAACCAAAAGAGCAACTGCCGCAGCAAGTTTTCGGTAGTCGAAATTGCTTTCTTGCTTCGGCATAAGTGGCGAAACTGCCTTTGCACCGCTGCGTTGCTGAATCTCAGCATTCAGTTCATTTACCTGATGCCGTGTTTTCGATGCATTCGTGGTCAATGCAAATCCCTCCAACGCATCGCGGCTCATTTCATCTGTAGCAACAAAAGCATCAACAGCTTTACGGTCCTCGCCAGTGAGTTTGTCTTCGGTGTAAAGCATAATCACCTGCATGCTCAGATTGCCAAAGTCGTCTAACAACGGAATCTGATTGCCGAAATCATCTTTTATGTAAACCTTCTCACTCATTTGGCTTGCTGAGTTCAATCTTTAGGTTGCGTTTACCGTTCTGCAAAAAGCTTTTTACTTGCTTATAAGTAAAGCCGGTTTGTGCTTCAATTTCTTCGTAAGATTTCTTCTCGAAGTAGAATAACTTGATGCAATCCTGCTGCTCTTTCTTCAGATTTTCCACTGCCTGCATCAATTTTCTATCCGTCTCTTCCTGACTTTCTCCGTTAAGATGTTCAGGCAGGTCCAATTCCATGATCTGTGCGGTTACATGGACATATTCTTCATGCCGCACCTGAATTCGCTTTTCCTTTCGAAGCTTCATCAGGCACTGATTCTTGGCCACACTGTAAACCCAAGTTCGGAAGTTTTCCACTTGATGGCGCTTGAGGTCGGTAAGCACCTTTTCAAACACTTCCATCACCACATCTTTCGCCTCATCCTCATTTTTCATGTACTTGAGGCAAACACCATAAAGCATGTGCGAATAGCGCTGAAACAGCTCGCCCAAGTAGGCGTTATCGTATGAATAACGATACCGCTCAATTAACTCGCTGTCGCTGAGGTTCTTCTTGCTATTGGAGCCTAGGGAGAACATCGAATGGGTTCAACGAAAATCCTTGGAATTAGTTCTGTTCAATTTCTGGTTCAATAATGAACTAAATCGTAAAGTTAACCCCAAAAACGTAAACCGCTGAAAATCAGGATTGATAAGAGAGACTAGAGCATGTTGATCTCCTTCTCGCTAACTGCATTGACGAAAAGAATGTTGCCCAATCCTTCGTAGCCGAAGAAGACTTCAGCGCCTTTCCGCTTGATGGATTCGCTTCGGAAACCGATGAGCGTAAGGTCTGCTTCTGCCGAACGTTGACAGATAATATCACGGAAACTTCGGTTCTCTTCCTGAATGATAATGTTGATGTTCTTTGAAGAGATTGGCAAGCGACCACTTGTAGTTAGGTCAAGCAGATAGTTCTTCTGCTCATTCATCTGATCTTTCCGAACAATGGCGTTGATGCTGATCTCGCATTCAGCCCATTCTGGGTGACCAAGAATGATGTAACCGAGTAGGATCATCAAGTTCGCATTCTCGTAATCGGTAGGAGTAATCCAGATATGCATTTGGTTGTGATACCCGAATCCTTTTTCTGTACTTCCAAGGATTACAGTATCGAAATTCACCGAACGGATCAACGAATAGTTCTCCACAATTTGATCCAGGTCCTCTGGATGACTTTGCGCAAATTCGAACATCAGCATGTTATTATCCTTACCAGAAATACCTGGTAGCTGAATAACTTGAGCAATAGCCGAAGTAGGAGATGGGCTGATCAACGTATCGAGATAAACGTTGCTGTGCGAGCTTTCCGCCATCTTGATCAATCGCGAAAGAGCCACTTTGGCTTCTGCGTTCGTCTTCTTGGATAAGTAACCCTCAATGAGGTGAATGAACGTACCAAATCCATACTTGTACGAAATCCACTTGAGCATATCGAAGGCAGCAAATCGTTCGAAAGAATGACTTGTAACGCACACCACGCTTGGGCGCCAATGCTCATTCTCTTCTTCGCCAGTATCAGATTTTTGAAGGAATACCTGCAACCTACGACTCAGCTGAAAAATCACCCCTTGGAAAACCTTTGCCATTTGCGTTTGCTGCGGACTGAAATACGTCACGCTGAAGTAAATGATCAGCATGATTGCCAGCGAAGCAATGGCGTAAACCGTATTGATCTTGAACATGAGCCAAATACTCAGAATGGCTCCGAGCAAAGAGATGTACCAACGAGACCGGAAAGTTGGGCGGTAAGAAGGGTCTGCCGCAAAGTGTTCTAAGAAAGAGATCAGACAAATAGCACCGTATGTTACCATGAAGAACATGGTGATGATCTCAGCTACAAAATCAACTGAACCAACTGCCACAAATAGCAAAGAGATTGCACCTGTAATAAGAGAGCCGTTGATAGGTTCATTGCCTTTTGCAGTTCCTTGCGCTAACCACTTGTTCAGTCCGTCAGATGGGAAAATCTGGTCATTCCCAATGGCTTGCAGCGTACGCGGGGCAATGATGACAGAGCCAATGGCGGACGAAATTGTACTTGCCGCCAATCCAATTGGAATGATCGGTCCCCAAAGTGCGATCTTCTCCATGATCAACATGTCGCTTCCCATTTCATCTGGCGAAGCCGAAAGGAAAAGTTTGTACGCAACAAGCATGTAAATCACACCTCCAACCAAAGTAGCAACAATAGTTCCACGCGGTATGGCCACTTTAGGGTCTTTCAGGTCGCCTGAGAGCCCAATACCCGCAGCAATTCCAGTAAAGGCGGGGAAACAGATGGCGAATACTTTGAAGAAATCGTCATTGTTCGGAACATGGTCTGTCAACGTATTGAAGTCTGCTTCATAACCCGTTGAACCCAAGAAGAAAAGCGCCAGAGATGCTGTAAGTAATGCAATTACGATATACAGCAATTTGATGCCAATATCAGCGCCTTTGTAGAGCATAATCCCACTGATAATCAACACGGTAGGAATACTTATCGCTTGATTGTAAATGATTCGGTAACCGAACGTTTCCATCCACTGATTGATGATGGGCATGAACGCTTCGGTAAAAGCCACCACGTAAAATGAAATACTGATGGCTTGACTCAGATACAGTGCAATTCCGATGGCCGCTCCTATGTTTAATCCAAACGAGCGTGAGATAATGTGATATAGTCCACCACCTTCAACCTTCTGATTGGTGGCAATTTCTGAAACCGCCAACGCAGTTGGTACCGTTACCATGTTGGCAATCACCACCAATGCTAACGTTCCGAGAAGACTCACATTCGCCACAGCATAGCCGAAACGCAAGAAAAGTATAGCGCCCAGAATGGTTGCAATGGAAGTGAGGAACACGGGCATGGTTCCCAACTGCAGTGAATTATTCTCAAGCCGATTAGCCATTCAGCGTGCCAAAGTAATTATCTGTTACGAGACCTGCGAGGTTTCAAACCAGCATTGGTCGAAACCGTCATGCTGTCCGCCTCAGGCGGATCAGCATCTGAATTACACCTCTTGAGATTCTGAAATAAATTCAGAATGACAGGAAGAGTAATTCACAATCATAGCTTTGCGCTATGCGAACTGCAATTGTCTTTGTTGGTCTCCTTTTCCTGAATTCATGTGCCTACTATTTTGGGAGTAGTTGGCAGAACGGTTACAAGAAAATTGAACCCACGCAGTATCCTGAATTTGAAGCAGGGCCAGAACGTATTTCAGATGAAAAGCTGAAAACTCATCCTTTGGTTTTGGAGTTTGCAAAGCGTGATGTGGTGCGGCCAACCAAGAAAGACCAGCGCGGACCGGAACGATTGCTTTTGGCCAAGCTGATTGCTGGCCGAGATGTGGAATTCGTGAACAACTACTTGCTAGAATCTGTGCCGTGGGGAATTAGCGGAACCAGTGGAGCGCTGAATCCGAAAGGCGACTACGATTTCACTACCGTTATTCTGGCGGCCCTGCTGCATCGGTTTAAGGATGATTCAACCTTGCTTTGGAATAAAACGGAAGAACACTTGGCGCGCGTTCTTTTGGTGGAAGAAGGTGGTAAGCCACACACCAAGACGCCTCGAACCATGAAGATTATGAAGGATACGGAGAACCATATCCTCATGACCAATATCTCGCAGTATCTCAAAAACCAATGGATGTTGGCGCATGGTGAAACCGACCCGAAATACAACAACATCGAAAATGGTCTGGAGCAATTTCTGCTTGATAATCTGGAAGAGTTGCACACTACTGGACAGTACGAGTTCAATTCCAAACCGTACGAAGGTTATACCATCAGTGCGTTGCTGATTCTGTATTCATACGCAGATTCTCAATCCATAAAAACCAAGACTCAAGAGGTGTTGGATGATTGGGCGTGGGAATACATGCAGACCACTTACAACTTCAGAAAGAGTGCACCTTTTAGAAGAAGAATGGGACGGTTCAGCAGTACATCGCTGACAGATAATGCCTCAACAAGTATGATGAAAGCTTGGTGGTTGGAAATGAAAGAGGGTGTTTTCAATCCGAAGGAAATCGAACACAACCATCATCAGGCGCTTTCTGCGTTGATCTACGATTATCGCCCGCCAGCAGATGTTTGGAAAGCAGATGACTCTGAACGTTTGCTGCTTATAGGTCATGGAAAAGGAAGTAGTCCTGAAATGCATAGTCGAGGTGAAGGCTTTATGCTTTCTGCGGGCGGTTTTCAGCGAGGAGAGGCTTCACAGATTGTGGCTCGGCCTATTGTTCTGATGCTGGATGATGCTGAAACTGACCTTAAGAATTGCTTTCACATCAACGGTTACGGCAAATGGCAAAAGTGGAATAACACAGGTGTGCATCACCGCTTTGCTGTTGGCAGAAGTGAAGTGCAATTGCCACCGCAATATGAAGCGGTTGATTCTTTAGACAATTGGAAATTGTTCCAACCAACGGATGAAGTCACCGTGGTCACCTATTCAGAGGAGGATTTCGGAATCATCTTTTTGCCAACCGAAAAGGTCACTTTGAAACAACTAGCAGAGCAAAACCAGGAACCAACAGCAGGTTGGTTCAAGAATGGTCAAATCTCCATTGCATTTGATGTAAAAGCACCTAGAGGAAAATGGGTCATAACAGAGGTGAACGGCCAACCTACAGACCGCAAAACGGATAAATGGAAGCGGATAAGGGTGTTGGAACAGAACTGAGACTGAATGACGCATCGTCTCACGCAATATTTTAAGGCATTGCTGGTGGAAGTTTTTCTTGCAATTATTCCTCCACCCACGTAAACCCAAAGTATTCACAAGTCTTTGCAAGCAGTTCTTTGTTCATAGGGCGTTCTTCTCTTATTGTTGTTGGTCCCATTTTGACAATTTTACCTGTCATAACCATAACGGGGTTTGTAAGTGTGAATCGCTGTAGATATTCTATGTTTTTTGCATAGAAGAACAGCATGTCATACATGCCGATATCTTTCTGCAACAGCTTATTGTAGTCAGATAGAACACCATTATTCTGTTTTAAGAACTGGCCATCTTTTACAAATACCACGTACCCGCGATCACCAAGTGAAATACATATTGAGCTTGAATTGATGATGTGTATGAAATTATAGTCCTGAGCATCTTTGAAATCAAATCGAAACACCGAACCGAAAGGGTCAGGGTGACATTTGAAATCACCTGATACACAATGGAGAAAATGTCTTGATTGTTCTAAAGGGTCTGAAGGAGAAATTACATCTCCAATTTTATAACCAGGATTCTTTCGATCCCACTCAAAAAACTTGTCCTTTAGCGTTAAACCAAAATGCAATTTATTTGCCCATCGCCATATATCTGCTTCCGTTTCGGTTCCAGTTGCAATAACGTTTTCCAAACCACCAAAGACTTCACCATTGCATTTTTTACAGGCTGGAACAACTAACTGGCGGTAGGAAACAGTTGTCTTATTGGGTATGATTAGTTTTTCATCCCAAAGGTTGAATCTGTGTTGCAACCATTTCGGAAACAGGTGTTCCCGAGACTCTGCTTTTCTACCGCAGACAAAACAGGTTTCTCTACTTAAATCAAAATTCTCTACGCCTGTAAAGTCGTACATTTTATTCTTTTAAAACCCTAAACGATTGTGTCCCTTCACTATGATTTAACACTATGATGTACAGGCCAGATTGAAGTTTTTCAGCGTCCAATTGAACAGAAGAGGAATTGAAGCCACTTCGCTCTATCAGCAACTTGCCTGTAACGGAAAACACTCTAATCAAATATGGTCGGCTTTCGGTAAAACGGAGTGTAATTGCATCGGTAAATGGGTTTGGAAAAACGTCTACTGCGATTTCAGGAAAAGATTCATTTATGGTAGTTGCCAAATCAAAATCACTTCTATAAATCTTGGCGCCATTGGTAGAATTGACATCCATTCCACCCAAAATCATTTTGTTCCCGCTTATGGTTACAGAATGCACATTCCCCAAATCTGTTAGACCTGTTGTAGTTACTTCCGTCCAAGATGCGCCTTGATTGGATGATTTGTAGAGCTTATTTATGAAACCACTTATTCCATTGTCATATTTAACTCCGTTAACGTAAACATCACCGTTGTCAGCGGTAATGAAGTCCGATGCTGAATAAGATTCATCGAATCCTGTAATAGAAAGATTCCAAGTAGAACCATTGTCAGAACTGGTATAAATCTTTCCAAAATCTGCATTGGTCGTCACCACGTTTTGACCAGACAGAATCATCTTGTTCCCGCTAATTTCAATACTAAGCACATTTCCCAAGTCATTTAAACCCGAGGTAGAGACTTCTGACCATGAAGCTCCTTGGTCGGTTGATTTAAAAAGTTTGTTGATGTAGCCGCTTATCCCATTGTCATATTTAACTCCATTAACGTAAACATCCCCATTGTCGGCAGTAACAAAATCTGCTGGTGAGTAAGTGATGTCATAACCTGTCATAGATAGTGTCCAGCTTGCTCCATTATCGGTACTGGTGTAAATCTTTGCGCCATTGGCAGAGTTGACGTTCATTCCACCCAGTATCATTTTGTTTCCGCTTATGGTTAGAGAGTGAACATTTCCCAAGTCTGCAAGCCCTGTTGTACTCACCTCGGCCCAAGATGCGCCTTGATCTGTTGACTTGTAAAGTTTGTTTATAAAACCACTAATTCCGTTGTCGTATTTGACACCGTTAACGTAAATGTCACCGTTGTCTGCCGTTACAAAGTCAGCTGGTGAATAAGTCAGGTCATATCCTGTCATTGATAATGTCCAGTTACTCTGACTGAAGACGTTAAGCCAACACGTCAATGCAAGTAAGGAGAGAGTGATTTTTTTCAAGATGTCGTGGTTTATTTTTTGCTTATTAGAGGCAATTAAGGTTTCAAATTAGAGCCGAACTGTCAGATGGCTGCAAAATTACCTCCAACTATTGGTTAAATGTAACATTTTACCAACATCCGTACTTGCATACTTGCCATCAATCGTTAACCACTTTATTCTGTTCGTTCCTTATGCTCAGTTATCCGATTAATGTTTCCTTTTCGTTAAATGATTTTCTTTCCCGAAAGGAAATGACCTAGGTCGGTTTTTCTCCGATTTCGGATTACTTTCTTTGCAGTTAAACTTACCGTCTATGCAATCTGATACCATACAAGGAACACAGGAATTCGTTCCAAGGTCGTTAAAAGAAGTTGGCGTTTATGAAGTCGAAGTGGTAAAAGCCACGAACGAAACGTTGGGTAACCTCGGCTTTCTGGTTGATGATTTCGATGCTGCGGAAGTGCAGATCGTGCAGTGGCCGCAGCTAGGACATCGGCCTGTGTTGCCTGGAACAGGTCTGGGTGGTGGTATAACCGAAGGAGATTTCGAGATGGCGTGGAACGGAGAGATGCTGCAAACACACAACCATGCGGTGGGCGGCCATTACATCACAGGTTGGTCGCGCGATCCATCAGAAGCATCTGAAGACAAGGAACGAGACCAGACCGATTATCTCTACACGTTCGAAGCAAACTATCATCCCGATGGTGGGCAGATTTTCTATCCCATGGACAACAAGCCATTTGTTGCGCTTTTGGCAGGGGGAGGTGATGACATTGAGCCAGCCGATTTCAAAGCGTATTACTTCGATGGAAGTCAAGGTGTGCACATCAACGCTGGTATTTGGCACCAACCATTGTTTCCTGTGGGACAGTCTCAGATTTTTAAGGACAAGCAAGGAGCGGTGCACGCATGCGTGGCCGTTAATTTTGTGGAGGAATTTGGCGTGTATTTCAAGATGCCATTAACACTGAAAGAAGATTGATATGACGGAGACTCAGATTGACAAGACGGTTGAGGAGCTGTTTGATATGATTGCCAACAGTGGCGAGGCTGATTACATTGGCGAGAACGTTTCGCAATTGGAACACATGTGCCAAGCGGCCGAATATGCCGAAGCGCAAGGCAACGACCCAGAGCTGGTTCTTGGAGCTTTGTTTCACGATATCGGGCACTTCTGTACCAAGTATGGAGAGGAGGAAGACATGGGGGGCTTGGGTCACATCAGTCACGATAAGGTTGGCGCGGATTACCTGCGCGACCGCGGATTTTCAGAGCGTATTGCCGGAATTGTACAGAATCACGTAGAAGCCAAGCGATATTTATGTGTTACCAAGCCAGGTTACTTCAAAAAGCTTTCGGAAGCATCATTGAAAACCTTGGCTTTCCAAGGAGGACCGATGTCTGAAGAAGAAGTAGTTCAATTTGAAGCGGACCCATATCACAAGGATTATGTGAAAATGCGTGCATGGGATGAACTGGCCAAAGTGGAGAACAAGCCGCTGCCAGACATCAACCGCTACAAGGAAATGGCCAAAGAACATCTCAGAACTAGAAACTGAATCAACCGAACCAACATGCAATACCTAACCGAAGAGCAACTCAAATTCTGGAACGACAACGGATTTCTTGTTGTCAAAGATTATTTCACCGATGCACAGAAAGCAGAATTGGTAGAGTGGGTAGAAGACCTTGAATCACGACCAGAAACGGCTGGTAAGTGGATGAAGTATTTCGAGAAGCCAGCTAACGACCCGACCGGTAGACAGCTTTGTCGTGTAGAGAATTTCCTTCAGTTCCATGAAGGATTTGATAATCTACTGAGAGGCGAGAAGGTCATCGGTATTCTATCTGAATTGATGGATGAGCCAGCGGTGTTGTTCAAAGAGAAGATCAACTTTAAACTGCCTGGCGGGAATGGATTCCTTCCGCATCAGGATGCACCTGCATTTACGTCTTTCAAACAGACCTACCACATTACCATGATGGTGAGTATTGATGCGTCAAACGCGGAGAATGGTTGCTTGAAAATGGCTCCGGGTATGCATAAAGAAGGCATGCTTCCAACGGCACCAGATGGAACGGTTGATCCGGAATTTGCGAAGACCTTGGAATGGCAATACTTGGAAACGGAGCCAGGAGATATGGTCTTTTTCGATTCGTACATCCCGCACATGTCTGAAGCCAATACGAGCACACGGCCAAGACGTGCCATGTACATTACGTACAACAAGGAATCGGAGGGAAGCTACCGCGACAGATACTACGAGGAGAAACGTGCGGTATTCCCACCAGATGTGGAGCGCGACCCGAACAAGGTTTACGGAGACTCAGGCGTTTTCAATGTGGGGAATCCGGTTACGAATCAGATGTAGGTTTCTTGTAATTCTTGATACGCCTGCGCTGTGCCCTTCGAGAACATTTCGACAATACTCAATGGCCTCCTCAGGGTACCCCAAGCGCGCGGTAGCCGTAGGCTGAGGCTCTGGAACCCTACAGGGTGGTGAGACAAATACTTCCGAT
>CAYWET010000019.1:0-47188 GCA_964457245.1 uncultured Chryseobacterium sp.
CTTCGCGAATTGAGTTGAGCGACCGAAAACTGCAAGGTTTTACGCACATCATTGCTACAGGTAGCGACAACAGCGCGCGCTATTTCGAGTACTATTTCGGGAAGTATCCGAACACGATTCGCAAAAACCGCAACTCCATTGCCATTATTACTGGCGATGAAACGGATGATGAGCTTCGCGCGTTGGGAAAGGACATCTTCCGCTATTTCGGATTGGGTTGCAGAAACGTATCCAAGGTTTATCTATCAGATAAAGTGGAACCGAAACGATTGTTAGATGCTTTAGAAGATTGGAAACCAATCGGGCAGCACAACAAGTATTTTAACAATTACGAATACCACAAAGCGATTTTTCTGGTAGAGAAAATGGCGCATTTGGATAATGGTTTTCTACTGCTTCGCGAAGAGGCAAATTTGGGTTGCCCTGTTGGCGTGTTGCACTATCAGACTTTCGCTACCATCGACCAAATGAAAGCTGAGGTCGAGATTCACAAAGATCAAATTCAATGCGTTGTGGCTTCCGACAAATTGGACTTTGAAAATTCGGTTCCGTTCGGGAAAGCACAATCTCCAGAATTGTGGGATTACGCGGATGGAGTGGATACGATGAGGTTTCTTTTGAACTAATTTTTTCTTTTCACTGCTCACCGATCGAATCTGTAAACAGCTTCAACGATTCTGGATACTTGAAAAAAGGTTGCTCAGGTGTAAGTATCTCTACCTCTGAATGAAAACACGTTTCCTCGTTTACCTGAAACTCTATCTCATAAATCCCGGATGACTTGAAACCGAACTCAGTGTAACCAACCAATAATCCATCGGCATTTAAATACATGTCAACTTGCTCCGAGGCTTTACCGACCCCATTATTCAAATCTACTGCCATCGATTTAATAATCAGGTCTACGCCTTTTTTAGCATCGAATGGATTCTGACCTGAACGTTCAAGAAACCGCTCAGCCAAAGGCATCATCTCATCCAAATACCGACCAACTCCATCAGAGTCAGAGTCAAGTATTCCACGTACCTCTGTTTCCTCCTGATAGTCACCTGTATAAATCAAGGAAACCCGCCAATTAACCCGAGAAAGCCAAACTCTTCTTCCCCCACCCCCGTCTAACAATACGGAAGTAAGGGGCTCATATTGATACGGCCTTGACTGAATATCCTCATAACTGAACCTATAAGTAATCTCCTTTGGCGCTTGTAATTTTCCAGCCGCTTCAAATGCCGTTCTCACGTAAGAAGTGTCCTCCGTAACAGGATTAAACAATTCAATCTTGTACTGCGAGTCTCTTCTACAAACTTCCAAATATTCTGCAATTTCAATTTCGTAGTATGGGAACTCAGTAATTGAACCCGTTGGATACCTAAAAATCTCCTTGGAACGAGGGCCTGCATCCAAAAAATCTTTTTCAAATGTAGTCACCAAGCTATCATCAACTAGCACATCCAATTCCAAGTTTTTAATTGGACGGTGATTTTTACTCTTAACACCAAAGGATTTGTACCATGCAGTCGCTTCAATATCGGGCTCACAATCTAATTGCTTGTATGGAAATGAATTCCCTCCAACTCGCTTCACCGAGACGAAAATGTTGCTAACAAACGCGGATTTAATTGTTGACTCATTATTTACGATAAACTTGAATTTATGTGTGGCCTCAGAGGAGCCTCTTACGTACATCCTAGGATATCGCTTCCCCTCAAAAAAGTAATCCCCAAAGTCGTTAATAAACTCCGCTTGGTATTCTTCGGAAAGTATCAATTCGTCACCATCACATGTGTAGGCATTTTCGGGAAAAGTCACCTGTGCTTGAGCACTTCCTAAGGGATTTGAATGCTTGACTAAAAGTCCGGATGCTAGTACTGCGATAACGGGAATAGCATACCGCAGGAAAGAAAACACTTTAGCAATGTTTAACCTTTTCCGTAGAACACCGCATATTCGCTTCAACTCAGTCTTTACAATCCGAGCATCAGAACTAGAAAGTAACCGACTGGACTGAACATCAGCAAAATCGGACACATCAATCTCTACTAATTCTAACGCGCCACAAACCTCTATCAAATCTCCGTGTATATCACAACTCTGGTTACTATTCTCAAT
The DNA here is from genome assembly GCA_964457245.1 of uncultured Chryseobacterium sp. Lineage (GTDB taxonomy): Bacteria > Bacteroidota > Bacteroidia > UBA10329 > UBA10329 > UBA10329. The sequence goes on from CAYWET010000019.1 coordinate 2,110, forward strand.
CTGACCCCAGAAATGAATCTTCCAATAAAGCGCTTCGCATTTTTCCTGGGCAGCCAAGTTCTTGTCATACCAGTCTCCAGGAGAGAGTATTAATCGAATCATACTTAATTATACATTATTATACCCTGAAAATACAGAAGCATTTTACAACACCAACCACCATCGGATATTCTTTAGCAACTTATAAATCTCTCTATGAAGCAACCCCATATCGTTGAAATAGCAACCTTCGATTTTTACTCGCGTTCGTTTTCTGATGCGCGCGCTGATTTCAGTTTTTCTTGTTTTGAGTTCAGTCTTGACTTTCGGGCAAGTGAATCTGGTGCCTAATCCGAGTTTTGAGAATTACTCTAGCTGCCCAGATTTTGCCAGTCAATTGGACCGAGCGGCTCCGTGGTTCAACCCCAATTTGGGTACACCAGAATATTACAACGCATGCGCAACAGTAGCCAGTTATATGTCGTTACCAGCGGGCACAACAGGTCATTACCAATATCCGAGAACGGGAAATGGTTTTGCTGGCATCTTCGTATTTCGAGCCTTGACGCAAAACATGCGCGAATACATTGAGGTTGAACTGACTGAACCGCTGCAAGTCAATCAATGCTACTATTTGGAGTTCTATGTGAACATGCCAAATGACCATCCATTCGCTTGTGACGGAATCGGTGCTTTTGTATCAGACGGTCAACTGACCTCGTCTAATTTTAATCACTTCATGGTATCTCCACAGGTTGAAAACCAAAGTGGCAACCTCATTACCGACACGCTTGGCTGGACAAAAATCTCAGGATATTTCACCGCAGATGGTGGCGAAAACCATCTCACCATCGGCAACTTCAAGGATGATACAAATACGAATTGGACCGAAATCCATCAGAATGTCTGGTATCAGGAAAGTGCCTATTTATATGTGGATGACGTATCGCTTCGACCGCATGACGTGGATGTAGAATTAGGATCTGACACCACATATTGTGATGGAGAAACGCTTCTTCTTGATGCCGAAACAGAAGACGCAACATACACTTGGGATGACGGAAGTTCTCAACCTACAAGAACAGTTGGGAATGAAGGCGAATATTGGGTTGAAGTTCGTTTGGATGGTTGTGAAGTTTCGGATACGATTTCGGTTGGAATAGAGCCATTACCGTACTTGAAAATTGGAGATGACATCAAGCTTTGTGAGCAAACGGAAATTGAGCTAAAAGCCAATACCAACACCGAAAACCTTGTTTGGAGCGATGGAAGTTCTGACACTGTTCTGATCACTGATCAATCAGGAATTTATTGGGCTGAAGGTTCCAATTTCTGTGGAACAGTTTCGGATTCTGTTCTTGTACAAATCGAAGAATGCGTCTGCTACGTGTACATTCCAAATGCCTTTTCACCCAACGGTGATGGAACGAATGACAGCTTTTCCATCGGCTACGATTGTAGCTTTTCCAAATTCGATTTCCGAATTTTTGACCGTTGGGGCAACATAATTTTCCAATCTGAAAACCCCGATTTTGAATGGGATGGCAACAACATTCCGATTGGAAATTACACGTACCAACTGCAATACGCTTCTGAAGACGTGAGTACAGGAAAAGGCTTGAAAATCGGTTCGGTGAAGGTTATCCGATAGCGTTGAACTGACTCAGCAATTCCCCCACTTTCTCATTTACGGGAACACTCAAAATCTGTTTACAGAGTTTCTCAGCAATAGGCAATTCAGCTTCAGAATTGAAAAGGTTTTGCTGATGAATTGGAATCGGATAATGCACTTGGCAGCTGACACCATTTTCAAGAAGGAATTGCTTTAATTCTTCTCTTTTTTCGGAACGAATTACGAATAAATGGCAAACATCACCGTTCTGGAATTCGGAAGCAGAATCACCAATTTTCCGCTGTAGTTCTTTGGCACTTACCAATCGCTCAGCGTTCCATTTATCCAAGTACTGAAGTTTTACGTTCAGAACTGCTGCTTGCAACTCATCCAAACGCGAGTTTCTTCCTGCAAGCGAAACATTATCTCGCTGTTGCCAACCGTAGTTTGCCAATGTTCGGCAGCGCTCAGCCAACTCAGAATTGGACGTCAAAATAGCACCACCATCGCCCAACGCACCAAGCGGTTTTGTTGGATAAAAACTGCAAACACTTACATCGCCCAACGACCCTACTTTCTGTCCGTTGAAACTTGCTCCGTGGGCTTGCGAAAAGTCTTCAATTAATAGCAAATCATGTTCTTCGCAAAGCTGTTTCAATTCATCCATCAGACAAACCCGACCGTAAAGATGAACCGCAACGATAACTCTAGTTCGTTCTGTTATCTGTGCAGCAACGGTTTCCGCATTGAGCAACATTCGGTTTTCGTCCACATCACAGAAAACAGGTTTTAACCCGACTTTCAGCGCAGCTAAAGCAGGCGAAACATGTGCATTTGCAGGAATCATAACCTCATCACCCGCATTCAAACCTAATGCTTGAAAAGCGACCTCAAAACCATCTGTGGCATTGCCAACTCCAATGCAATGATTGGTTCCAATATATTCGGAAAAATCTCTTTCGAACCGCTTGACCTGTGGGCCATTGATGAAGACTCCAGCATCGTTAACAGCTTCCCAAGCTGCGTCCAATTCTTGCTGAATCGAACGATTCTGGGCAAGCACATCATGAAGTGGAATTCGGGACATTAAAGCGAGTTGAGGGCTTTGTAAACCTTTCTTAAAGGTAAGCCCATCACGTTGAAATAGCAGCCTTCGATCTTCTCAATACCGATGTAGCCGATCCATTCCTGAATGCCGTATGCACCTGCTTTGTCCAGCGGACGATAATGCTCAACGTAGTATTCAATTTCCTCTTCGGTCAATTCCCGAAAATGAACCTCTGTTCTGTCGAAATCTGAAACAGTTTTCTCTGAAGTACTGACAGTCAAAGCCGTGTAAACTTCATGTGATGTTCCTGAAAGCAAACCAATCATACGCTTGGCGTCTTCCAAGTCTTCGGGCTTTTGTAATTCATGATCTTTCAACCAAACAATGGTATCCGCGGTCAGAATCACGTTTCCTTCCAACTCACCTTCTGTAAAAGCAGCTGCTTTCAATTTGGATAGGTACAACGGAATCTCCTCACGTTTCAAGTCACTTGGATAAACCTCCTCAACATGCTTTGGATGTACCGTGAAGTCAACGCCCAACTCTTCCATTAACCACTTCCTTCGTGGCGAAGCCGAAGCCAAAACCAGTTGTTTTCCTTTCAGATCAATCATTGCCAAACAATTCTGAAGATGAACATGGAGAGAATTCCGCCCAACATAATGAGTTTGGTAAGGTTGCTGGCACGATGGAAACCTTCATTCGAATCACTTTTCAAAACCTGAAAAATCAATAGTACCGAAGGGAGTTGCACGGCTAACGCGAAATACGCTAAAACGAGCTTGTCACCTTCTTGCCACCACGCATGCTGGAGTTTACTAACCGCTCCGATCAGAACAGCTATCAAAAGCACCACAATAACTTTAGTGAACTTGATTCCGATGACAATTGGCATGGTCTGACAGCGGAGAAGCTGATCGCCTTTGATGTCTTCCATGTCTTTGATGATCTCTCGAATCAACGTGACCAACAATGAGAAGAACCCGAACGCCACTAGCAACGGGTTCCACGGGAGTTGCATCCACGCATCAGGTTTACAGATGATGTAGAGGTAAACGGGCATGAACGGAACCAGCGCAGCTAAGAGTGCCACAACCACATTACCAATCAGGAATTGCCGCTTGTAGGAATACGAATAGAAATACAATCCGCCAGCGGCCAGCATGAAAATGAGCGAGTTGGAAATGTTGCCCATTTGCCAGCAGAGCAATATTCCCAAAGCAAGACCTGCAGAACCCAAACCATAATAGAAATTCCAAGCTTTCTCTTCAGAAATCAGCTTCCCGACAATCATCTTGTCGGGTTTGTTGATGCGGTCAATATCCAGATCGAAAATATCGTTGACCACATTGCCAGATGCTGCAATGAAAATGGTAGCCAACGCCACAAGAATCCATTGCCCGTTTGTTAGGCAAGACTCATATCCAGAAACCTGCGAAATGACATCGACCAACTGCGTTTTGGCCAACAAGAAAATGAGCCCAATAATGAGCAGATTCGGCCAACGGACCAGTTGCAGGTAGGCCTTCAAACTATCTTACTTCTTTTTGCCCTCTGCTTCCGCTTTTTCAGCTTGCTCGGCATCGTAGATCTCATTCAAACCAGCAACAACATCCGTAGTGATGTCTAGGGCAGGATTGCCTAGTAGAATTCCGCCAGCCTCGCTTGAATAAGCAAGTACGTATGTGAAATCGTAACTCTCATTGTACTGCTTGAGGTAAGCTTTGATGTTGTCCTGAACCTTTTTAGTTCCTTTCAACTCCTTGTCAATCAATTGGTTTTGAAGTTGCTGCTGCAATCCAGCAATCTCCTGGTCGGCTTCCAAAGAAAACGCTTGAGCATTCTGCTGAAGACTCTGTAACTCCTGCATTTTCATGTTTCGAAGCGTCTCGTTCATCGTGCGGCCTTTGCTCTCGAAATCGGCCATTTTGGTCTGCAATTCCATGGCCATTTGCTCCAACTGTTTCTCCAAAAGAGCTGTTCTCTGCTCTACCTTTCTTTCGGCTTTAGCACGCTCTGTTTCCAGTTCAGCTTGAATGTCGTTGATCAACTTGTACTCATCCCAAAGCGAATCGGTATTCACGTAAGCTATCTTCAGTTTGGTTGAAATGCTGTCAACTGCAGCAGCATCAACGGTATTCTTTCTGACCTCCTCTTTTGGAGTAGCAAACTGGAAGTAATACAACACGGCAACAGCAATTGCCAGAATTGCATTCAATACAAGTGATAGGTTTTTCATCGCGCTAAATTTTGCGCGGCAAAGGTAACATTCGAGAAAATCCGAAACGACCTCCCCTAACCCCTCCTTTCCAGGAGGGGAACTTGCTCTACAGGTGAGGTGTCTGCTTCATACGGACAGAAGAGTTTACTGTGCTTTTATCGCGTTGAGCGATTCTTGAATGTGCTTGGTTGGGCTTAGCTGAGAATCGAACTTGTGGATGATCTTTCCTTGCTTGTCAATCACGAAAGTCACACGACCAGGAATCAATCCTAGCAAGTCGTAAGCTCCGTACGCTTTACGCACCTTTCCAGTTGTATCACTCAGAAGAATAAATGGCAATCGGTGATTTTCAGCGAAGCCTGAATGCGAACTAGAACCATCGCTACTGATGCCAATCACCTCCGCTCCCGCATCGGTAAAATCTTGGTAGCTATCGCGAAATGAGCACGCCTGAGCCGTACAGCCTGGTGTTTCATCTTTCGGGTAGAAATAAACCACCACGCTTTTCTCACCTCGGAAACTGCTCAACTTTACGAGGTTTCCATCCTTGTCTTTCAATTCAAAATCAGGCGCTGTATCGCCAACTTTCACTTTTCCCATTTCTTGTTTTGTTTCAGTTTGGCAAGAAAACAAAGCAGTCATCATTAAGATGAATAGCGTACTTGTAAGATTTCTGACCGACATATTTTTACCATTCGTGGATCAAACCTGTGTTGCCATGAACTTGCAATGGTTAACACGACAAAGATATTTTTGTTTGCAGCATGATTAAGGCATTGATAATTGATGATGAGGAGCGTGCAAGACGTGTGCTTCGGAATATGCTGCAGGAGTATTGCCCTGACGTGGAAATTGTGGCCGAATGCAAGAACGTTCCCCGCGCGGTAAAGCAGATAAATGAACTGGAACCAGATGTGGTTTTCTGCGATATTGAAATGCCAGACCACAGCGGATTGGAACTCATTTCGTTCTTCAAAGACGTAACCTTCGAACTCATTTTCGCCACAGGTTACAGCGAATACGCCATCCAGGCATTCGAGATGTCGGCCATTGATTATCTGCTCAAACCAATACAGATAGAAAAACTGGAAGCGGCCGTGGAAAAAGTGCGGCAAAAAATGCAACAGCAGTCTGACACGGACCAACGGTTAGAAATACTTCGAAATAACATTTCTAGCGGAGTGATCAGCAAAGTGGCTCTGCCCGTTTACGATGGTTTGGCATTTGTAAACGTGGCCGACATTGTTTGTGTAGAGGCCGATGGATCTTATGCTCGCATCTGGTTGAAAGATGGTGAAGACATGCTCATTTCCAAGAAGTTGAAATATTTTGAAGCATTGCTCCAAGACCGATTGGAGTTCTTTCGCGTGCACAGATCGGGTATCATCAACATCAATTTCTTGAAGAAATACTCGCGCAACGAAGGCTACGTATTTCTGGAAAACGACCGCTCCATGCGCGTCTCTCGCGAGCGAAAAGCCGAATTTGAAGAACACATCAACCACTTTAAGCTGTAGCAGAATGAAAAGTATTTTTCTTTGGTTGAGCTTGTCACTTCTCTCCTATCAGGCAAGTGCCCAGCCATTTGCCGACAAGGAGTTCTATCTGGTGGATTCCATTGTACTCGACTCGCTACTGAGCAACGACCGCGTTCTGTTGGACAGCATCCTGACCGCTTATCACAGCTACGAAACAGACACATCGCGCATCAAGGCGCTAAGTAATCTGATTGCTACGCTGGGAAGTCCCGATCTGAAACCGTCATACAATCAAGTGTATCGCAACACGCTTGAAGCCGCAGAAGACCAACTATCGGAGAAGGAACGGGCATTTTACTGGGCAACTTATTGGAGTAACGTGGCCGAACATTATTACCGAACGCAAGACGTTAAGAACAGCATTGTCAACTACCAGAAAGCGGCCGATATTCTGACCGAAACAGACAATGAAACCCTGCGGTCGGAGATTTTGGGAAACATCGCTTTTCTGCTTAGTGAACAAAGCGATTACCCTAAAGCTTTTGCCGCATATGACGAAGCCATTGCGTCATTGAAGCTTGCAGGGAACCAAGAAAACTTGGCCTTGACCTACATCAACATGGGTCATCTCTATTTTGAAGTGAGCGAAACCGAAACGGCCATCGACCTTTTTACCAAAGGAATTGCCGAAGCAAAAGCTCCTGGAAATTCAACCTACACGGCATACGGTTATCGGTCGTTGGGGCATTTTCTGGTGGAAGAAGAAAGGTACCACGAGGCTGATTCCATCCTGAGGCTTGCATTGAAGGAGCAACAGAACGAAATAAACGACTACGGGCTTCTATCGATCAACGCGCTGCTTACCACTTCCAATATTGGGATAGACAATTATGATGATGCTGAGAAATTCGGCCAAGCAGCCCTCGATTTTGCTTTAAAGCTGAACTCCAAGAATACCGAAGCGCTGATGCTGGCGCAATTGGCGCAGTTGGCATATCTCAAAGAAGATTTCTCTAAGGCGGAAAAGTTGGCCAAAGAAGGCTTATTGCTTGCAACGGAACTTCAATCCGTCAATAACCGAAGGCATTGCGCTAAAGTGCTTTCTGATGTTTACGAGCAGCGGAAAGATTGGAAGAATGCCTTTGAAATGGAGCAGCTTTACGCAACGCTGAAAGACAGCACAATTGCAGAAGACAACAAGGCTACTGCCATTCGCGAAGGAGCGAAATACCAATACCAGAAGCAGAAGGAGTTGGATGATCTGGCAACCACACAAAAACTCGAACTCGCTGCGGCAGAAACCAAACGGCAGCAGCAGCTTTCCATTGCGGCCGCCATTATTGCGTTGTTGGTACTGTTGGCAGCGGCTTTCATTTACAGCAGGTTGCGCATCATCAATCGCCAGAAAAAGGAATTGGATGCTGCCTACGCGCAGCTTGAAGAAAGCAAGAAGAACGAGTTGGCGTATTCTAACCTGAAGGCATTGCAAAGCCAAATGAACCCGCATTTCATTTTCAATGCGCTCAATTCGGTTCAGGATCTGGTAATGCTGAAAGACATCCGCAACTCCAATCGGTACTTGGGTAAGTTCAGCGATCTGATCCGGAAGATTCTTCTCTCATCCAAAGAACAGTTTATTCCGTTGGACGAGGAACTGGAAATGCTGCAACTCTATTTGGACTTGGAGCAGCTTCGTTTCGGAGAGGAATTCCATCAAGAAATTACCTGCAGCATCTCGGATACGGAGCAGCAACAGATTCAGCTTCCTGCCATGTTCATACAGCCGTATGTGGAAAATGCCATTAAGCACGGATTGTTTCATAAAGAAGGTGACAAAAGGCTGTGTGTTGCTTTTACCAAGGAACAAGGTTTTCTGCGTTGCGAAGTGGAAGACAATGGCGTTGGGCAAGTTCGCGCTGCGGAACTCAAAGTGAAGAACTTGCATTTGCACACGGGCTTTTCTACCGAGGCCATAAACGAACGTATTCGCTTACTGAACGAAACGCTGGAACACAAGATAGAACTGGAGGTCATTGACCTTACCGATACGCAGGGCAATGCTTCTGGGACACGCATTGTGCTTCGATTTCCTGTTAATTGATTTTCCTCCGTTTACGGATCAGACCTTTCCGCTCATGGATCGGGCATAGTTATTCGAACACGGAAAATGGTGCTTTGAGGCGTTAATCAAAACTCAAAACATCATGAAAAAGAAATTACTAACTCTAATTGTGGCATCGGCATTCGGGCATTCGCTCCACGCGCAGAACGTCCACATTCCAGACGCCAACTTCAAGGCTTACCTGCTTGCCAACTCTGTCATCAATACAAATGCTGACGCAGAAATTCAAGTAGCTGAAGCGGCTGCATACACAGGCGACATCTCGTGCTCCAACCTAAGCATTGCCGACATGACAGGGCTTGAGGCCTTTGTGAACATCTGGTACTTAGACTGCTCTAGAAATGACCTTACAAGTTTGGATGTAAGTGCAAACACAGCACTTACTCAAATGCACTGCTGGGACAACCAACTTACGGCATTGGATGTAAGCAATAATACGTCACTTACCTATTTGCGTTGTCGCGTAAATCAGCTTTCGGCATTGGATGTGACGAACAATACAGCTCTATCCATTTTGCAGTGCGGTTCCAACCTTTTCACAACCATTGACCTATCTCAGAATGTGAATCTCACCCAGTTGGAGATCAACGACAATGGGCTCACTGCATTAGACATTACAAACAGTCCGCTCATCACCAACCTGAATATCCAGAATAATGCACTTACTGCGCTAGATCTGAGTAACAACACCAGCTTGACAAATTTGTATTGCCCGAATAATTCGCTCACTTCCCTTGATATTTCGAACAGTGCCTCACTACTATCTATCAACTGCTATCTGAATGCAATTGAAGCACTCGATCTGAGTAATAACCCTGTTTTCGTATCGCTAGATGCATCATACAATGCACTTACATCGCTGAACATTGCCAATGGCAACAACTCCAACGTTTCAGACTTCTACGTTTCAAACAACCCAAACCTAACGTGTATTGAGGTTGATGACGCGGCATACAGTATCGCTAACTGGACATCGGTTGATCCTACGGCCAGCTTCAGCGAAGGCTGCTCACCTTGTGTTGTCAATATTCCCGATGCCAATTTCAAATCTTACCTACTTGGAAATACAGCTATCAACACCAACGGAAACGGACATATAGAATGCTCAGAAGCCGCGGCCTACAGCGGTACCATTTCTGTGAACACCTTTTCCATTTCAGACCTAACGGGCATTGAGGCATTTACATCAATTACCAACTTAGATTGCGCTGGGAACAGCCTAACCAGTCTCGACCTGAGTGCAAACACCGCCCTTGTCATTTTGCGCTGCCAAGCAAATGCGCTTACCACATTGGACCTTAGTGCAAACACAGCGCTTTTAGATGTGGTCTGCCACTCAAACGGGCTGACATCGCTTACGGTTGGCAACCTTACCAACTTAGAGAATCTTTCTTGTGGAGGGAATGCCCTTACCGCTCTTGACGTAACTGGTTGCCCAGCGCTTGTTGATCTGCGTTGTGACCAAAATCAAATTACGGCACTTGACGTAACCAATTCTTCTCTTATCACTAATCTGGATGTTTCGAACAACCTGCTTGCAGCACTTGACCTTGGCAGCAACACTAGCCTCCAATTCCTCAGCTGCTGGAACAATCAACTTACAGCGCTTGATGTTTACAACATTCCAACGCTGGAGACGATTGATTGCAGACTGAACTCAATTGTGACGTTGGACTTCAGTAATAACCCTGCTCTGGTTGATATCCAAGCCAGATATAACTCGCTTACTTCGCTTAATGTGGCCAACGGAAACAACACCATTATTACTGGTTTTAACCTGTTGGACAACCCAAGCCTGATGTGTATCGAAGTGGATGATGCGGCATACAGCACCACCAATTGGATCCACATTGACGCTACGGCAAGCTTCAGCGAGAATTGCCTTACGGTAGGAATTGACGCACAGGAAGAAGTCACATTCGACCTCTACCCAAACCCTGCTAAGGATGTTTTGAACCTACAGACAGATGCCTCAATCAATCTCATCAACATTAGCGATATGGCAGGCAGAACGGTAATGACCCAAAGCTTGAATGGCACTACCAACGCCAGATTGGATGTTTCGAGCATGGAAAGTGGGGTATACCTACTTACCGTTACAGACATCAACGGTATTACAACCAGCAGAAGGTGGATCAAAAAATGATGTTTTTTGGGTTGCTGATGTAATGGAAAGGGAGGCTTCGGTCTCCCTTTTTTATTTCAACTCGCTTTCTATTCGGGTGAGTTCTTTCTTCAGCAATTCACTTACCTCTGCGCCACGTGTGTACACCATCATGTGCGTTCCGCCCTTAACGGTTATCGGGTCGATTATTCTTTTGTAAGGAAACATCCTATCTGCCGTGCCGTGGATGTGCGAGAGCTTATCGAGGTCTCCCTTTGGAGTCCATTTTGGAGCTGCTAGCGTTGCCCAGCGCAAGAATCTGTTGTTCTGATCGCGGAACATCTGCATCATGAACTCAATGTCTTTCTTGCGGGTTTTCCCCTGCGTCATTGGCCAAACCCACGACATACTTTTCATGGCCCCACCAGTTACCAATCCTTGAACGGGAAAATACTTACCAACCTTCAGCAATCCAGGTTTCTCATCTGGGTGTTTGATGCTGGAAATCAGCACTCCTTTCATGTGCGGAATGAAGGTTGACATCTCAGCTGTTATCATTCCACCCAGAGATAGCCCAATTACAATCGGGTTTTCTGCGTCTTCAATTGGCTTGGCAAGCTTCCGAGCGTAGGTTTCCAATGTTTCTCCTTTTGCTGGTACTTGCCATGGTATATGCGTTTGATCATATCCACCAAGTTCAATGCGTTCGAACGCTCGATGGTCTGCACCCAGACCAGAAATGAAGAAGAGTTGTGGACGGGGCAAGGTTAAATGATTAAGGAGTAAGGATTATTATTGTGGCCAAACTTACGGTTAATCAATAATCCTTAATCACTTATCCTTTTGGCAAAGCTGAAACTTGACCTCCACGACATTTACAACAAGGGCTGGAAAATTGACCAGGCCTTGAATGATATTATTGATGAAGCTGTGGAACGAAAGGTTCCGTTGGTAGAGATCATTCCAGGGAAAGGCAGTGGTCAGCTGAAAAAGAAAGTGATTCGCTTCCTAGAGCAGAAGCACATCAAAGCGAAGTATCATCGAATTGATAAGGACAGCAAGAATTTCGGGAGGCTGTTTGTGCGGTTTAAGCATTAACCCCCTCCCGCTTCGCGGACTCCCCCTTTCTAAGGAGGAGAGCATCAGGACTTTCGGATGTTGACCTCCCCTCCTAGCAAGAGCCTGTCCTGAGCTTGTCGAAGGAAGGGGCTGGGGGAGGTCGATCAGAACCCGTTGCTCCGCCACATCATCTTCTTGGTGCGCAGGTCGAAGTAGGCCATTTTATTCTGCTTCTCCAGACGAAGAAGATCGTTTTCCATTGGAATGATCTCATCCATGGCGCAGGCCGCAATCAATTCACCTTTGGTATTGATGATGCAGTAGAAATCTGAGCGCTTAACGATGGCCACACCATTGGTAAACTCGTTGGCTTCTTGATATTCTGGTTTGATGATGGTCTCGCCCGCATCGTTAATGTAGCCCCAGAAGTCGCCAACCTTTACAGCCGCCATTCCTTCGGAGAAACCGCGTGTATCGTCAAACTCAAACGGAATCACATCAATTCCACTTTCGTTGAAGAAGCCGAATTTGTCACCCTTCTTCGCGGCAAAGCGTCCGTCTTTTAGCGGATCAACCAGATCGAATTCAATTGGTTTAACAACCGAGCCCGTTTTGTCGATAACCCCAAACTTGCCGTCTTTACCTACAACCGCCAACCCATCTTTGAAAACGAAACGGGCCATGTCTTCTTCAGAACCGTCATAATCCAGCCCGATCACCTCATTACCATAGCGGTCTATGTAGCCCACTTTTTCTTCGAGAAGAACGCAGGCCAAGCCTTCAGAGAAATCTCCAATGCGATCGTACTTGACAGGTGTAATGGAGTCTGCCGCAGGGTTGATCAAACCCATTTTACCACCTCGGGTAACACGGGCAAGTCCATCTTCAAATGGCTCAGCATCATCGTACTGGCATTTGATAATGACCCCACCTTTGGCATCGATATAGCCTTTCAGTCCGCGGAGGCCGATAACCGCCAAACCCTCCGAGAAATCCCAGGCTTCTTCCAACTTCATCGGGATAACGACCTCTCCTTCCGCATTCACAAATCCGTAAGCATCATCCAACACCACGTTAGAAAGTCCGCCTTTCATATCGTACACCTCATCGTACTTGATCGGCACTTTCACCTCGCCCGTTTTATCGATCATACCATAAAGTTCGCCTCTACCAACAATGGCCAAACCTGATGCAAATGTTTCTGCCTCATCGTTATTGAACTCAATAATGGTTTTTCCGCGCTTGTCGATGTAACCCCATCTTCCGTTCTTGAAAACCGCAGCCAAGCCTTCAGAGAAGTCTCCTGCATTATCGTAATCAAACGGGATCTTGGCAATGCCAGCACGGTTCACAAATCCGAACTTTCCGTCCTGCTCAGCAGGAAATAACTGCATGGTAAGGATGTTCAACTCGTCATCCAACTCAGCCATGAACGGATAATCTGGATACTCCAATTTGAACTCAGCCAACGTTTCTGCGGTAAGCTTTGGCGCAAAGAGCTGAAACAACTTTCGCCATGCATCATTCACATAAGGGCTTTCAGGATTTTCCTTGATGAAGTTGTGCATGGACTTCACCGTAGCATTCTCCATGGTCTTCTCGAAAATCAGGTCGTTTGCCTTTCGTTTGTATGGCGAATTCGGATAAGCCGCAACGAACATCTGATAACTCTCAATGGTGCCCATTTGGGTTTCCTCCTCAAAGAGCAACTTCTCGTACAGCGCGTTGGCCTCTACAGACTCTGGCGCATTGGGGTATTCTTGGATAAACTTTTTGACCTTGGCCGAACCACCCTTCTTGACTTCATCAAACGCGATGGAAGCTTTAAGGTCAATCACATCTTTTTTCTGCGGTGCTAACGGAAAACGCTTCAAGAACGAATCGCAAGCTACGGTTGTGCCTGCCTCTTTCACCGCTTCAAAGGCATAGAGGTACACCATTACCTTCAAGCCTTCTATCGACTTGGAGTTGATGCCATACTCCTCGAGCTTCTTCTTATCCTTCTCAGCACTTATGCGCCAGAAGTTCTCTGAACGTTTTGAATAGATCAGGGCCGAATCCAACTGAAAAAACGGACTCTTCTGTGTAACGTAAACCAGACACAGCCCATAATTACCGGCAATCTTGTCTTTCCTTTCCAGCTTGGTAAAAAGCTCCTTGGCCTGGAAATAATCTTTCATCTCAATGGCCTCAAACGCCTTATCAATAAGGCCAGCTTGAGATTGGAACGGCACAAGCACCATCATAAATATGACGAGCAACAGGCTGGTTTTCAATAGTCTTAACTGCATAATGGGTAAACGCGGGGTGCAAATGTAACACTCCCATTGAACCTGTTGAAGCTCCGCTTTCAACCTTCCAACCCGATCTCTCGGAACAGGTGTTTCAACTCTGCAATGATCATGGCCGTGGCGCCCCAAACCGTGTGGCCATCCACCTTAAAATAAGGGGTTCGAAGTCGGAAGCCCGAACTCAGTTCAATCTCTTTTTCGTCAATAATGTCATCGCGCAGCAGGTAACTCAGTTCTGGAATATGAATACTCTGCACCTCGTGCTTATCAGGTATGAGCAATGGTTGCTTTTCGAGAATGCCTAGCACAGGATGTACCAAGAAATTGCTGGGCGGAATGTAGAGTTCGGTCAGCTGGCCAATGACATTGACCTCATTGGGTTTGATGTTCACCTCCTCTTCTGCTTCGCGAAGAGCGGTTTCTATAACATCAGCATCCGCCTCTTCCATCTTACCGCCAGGAAAACTGACCTGACCCGCATGCGTTCCGTCATAGTCGGGCCGTTTCATCAGCACGGTCCGTACAATGCCGTTCTCATCAGGATAAAGTGCAATGAGCACCGCACCTATTCTGGCTTTTGAAGTATCGGGCATGCTGTTCCGCACGGCCTTTACCCGCACACCGCTGGCCATCTGCAACTGGGCATCTAACCCAGGCAAAGGCGAAGCCATCCTTTCGGACAATCGTGCGGTGAGTTCATTCATCATGGTGAACAAATATAGGCTGCAAGCGTTCGAACATTGGTTAATATTGCCGCAACAAATTGTGCAGATGGAAACTTACGGGCCCGAACATTTACAACCGACCTTTTACATAGACAGCGACAACCCCGAAATTGTTGCTTTTGCCGAGAAACATACCGAAGGTGCTACCACCGATAAGGAGAAGGCGGTGAAGTTGTACTACGCGGTGCGCGATGGTTTCCGATATAACCCATACAACCTGCGCATGAAGCCTGAGGATGTAACGGCCAGTCATTTACTGAAGGTTGGCGATGGGCACTGCATCGACAAGGCCATTTTTTTGGCCGCTTGCGCCAGAGCGGTTGGTATTCCATCTCGCTTAGAGTTTGCCGATGTGGTTAACCACATTAGCAGCGAGAAGTTTGTGGAAATGCTGAAGAGCGATGTGTTTGCCATGCACGGCATTACCCAACTTTATGTAGATGGCAAGTGGGTAAAATGTACGCCTGCATTCAATAAGGAACTATGTGCTTTATTTAATGTTGACCCATTGGAGTTTGATGGTGAGACCGACAGTATGTTTCACGAGTTTGATAAGGCCGATAACAAGTTCATGGAGTATGTGGCCTACCATGGCGTGTTCGATGATTTCCCACAGCAATATTTTGTGGCCGTGATGGTGCTTAACTACCCGCACATTTTCAGCTACGAGCAGTTGCGTGGTCTGTTGGTTCCTGACAGCAGAACTGTTACTGCGTAGGGGTTTGCCGCGG
The DNA here is from genome assembly GCA_964457245.1 of uncultured Chryseobacterium sp. Lineage (GTDB taxonomy): Bacteria > Bacteroidota > Bacteroidia > UBA10329 > UBA10329 > UBA10329. The sequence goes on from CAYWET010000019.1 coordinate 17,480, forward strand.
CAAACCCTTACTGTTTGTGCATCTTAATGATGCTCTCGCTTACGTCTTCGTAAAGCTTTTTGAGTTCTGGTGAGACCTTTTCCAGCATTTCCAAGTGCTCCTGCATCACCTTGGTATCGTTGCGCTTGGCTGGCCCAGTTTGTAGTTCTTTCGGATGGCCGTTATTGATGTTGTTGGCCGTCTTACGGATGAGTGGACGAAGAATGTCCAAGTCCATTCCATTCTTTTGGAGAATATCATCCGCCAAAGCGTAGAAATGATTAGTAAAGTTGCAGGCAAATACCGCTGCAATGTGCGTAATTCTGCGCTGTTCCGAGTTCAGAACCTGCACATTATCACTTACGGAGCGAGCCAGTTCCAGTAGAATGCCTTCGTTCCAGTTGGAATTGCCCTCAATACAGAACGGCACTTCTTTCATGTTCACTTCCGAGCCTCGATGCATGGTCTGCAACGGGTAGAAAACCCCTAAACGGTCAGAGGCATCTCCTAAAGCCGACATGGGAACCGAACCCGATGTATGTACCACCACTTTCCCTGGGCAGAAGATCTTACCGGCCACTTCGCTTATGGCATCGTCTTTCACGGCAATTATCACCACATCGGTTTCTTCGGGAATGGCCTTGAAGTCGGTGGTGAATTTGCACCCCAGTTCAAACGCCAAGCGTTCGCCACGCTTCTGATCGCGGTTAATGAGCAACAGCAATTTGTTGCCGCCACGCTTCAGCGCCTTTCCCAAATGGAAGGCCACATGACCTGCACCGATAAGCACAACATTTTTGGGTTCGAGTGGCATGGTGCGAAACTAGACAATCCTCCGCCTCGTTCTATAAATCCTCCGTCCTTCGGACACCTCCTTTACAAAGGAGGATGGAGGCCGTACCAATTTGATATGGTTAGCAAATACCTGCCACGACTCGGCTTTCTAAGAACGCTTTGGAAAGCACTGCGCCCCATCCCCCTTCCAAAGGGGGTGGCATTATGGAGCTTGCGGAATGATGACGGGGGATTATTCTCCTTCCTCAAAAACCTCTACCCACTTCTCAATCTCCCAAACCACGTTATCCAGATCAAACCGTGCCTGACTTTCCGAGAAGCGTAGAAACGACAATCCCATCTCCTCAAGAATTCGTTGTCGCTCCACATCCTTCACCATTATTTCATCAAAATCATGGCTTCCACCATCTATTTCAATGACAAGATTTAGTGGCTTGCAATAAAAGTCAACGATGTAATTACCAAGCGGTTTCTGGCGGTTAAACTGATAGCCTTTCAGTTGCTTTTGTTTGAGACGCTTCCACAACAGGACCTCGCCTTTTGTCGAGTTCCTGCGAAGCAAACGGGAGAATTCCTTGAGGTCTTTATTGTAGGGAAGGAATTTCATTCGGTTAAAAATAATTCAACTTAAAAACCCTCCGACCCGACCGCTACGCTGGTCGGCCCACCTCCTTTACAAAGGAGGATGAAGGCCCTATCCATTTGACATGGTTAGCAGATACTTGCAACTCCTCAGTTTTCCGATAGCATGTTAGAAAGCACAGCGACCGTCCCCCTTCCAAAGGGGGTGTCACGCTTTTGGGCGTGACGGGGGATTGCTTCTCCAGCTTCAACCAAAAAATCTACCTTGCATCACAACCTAAACACATAAAACCATGAAACAACTCAAAACAACCCTATTAGCCTTTGCACTGCTTTTTTCTGCAAACGCTTTAATGGCGCAAGAGAGGTATGAGTATGCCATTATCTCAATGAAGCATCGAGAACTTTATATCGCTTTGGATGGTAAGGAATTGTTAAAGGTTGAAGTTGCTAAGGAAGACGTTAAACACAGCTACTTTGACCCAAACCCTGTATTGGTTCAAGTAAATAAAATGGAAGACGAGGGTTGGGAGGTTATGGAGAGCGAAGTTTACTTTGCAGGAAGTCTCCCAGGATATGTCTTCATCATGAGAAGAAAAGAGCAATAATCAGCTTTTCAACCTTCTACGCATCGCCATCACCGTACCAATGACCATCACCACACAACCCGCCCAAAGGATGTTGATCCACGGGAAGATCATGGCTTGCATCACAATGAATTCCTTGTAGGCGTCAGGCTTTTCGTAAAGGGCAATTTCCACTTTGCCGTCTTCGGGCAGCACCTTATTCACGATCAACCGTAGACCAAGTTCTTCCATCTCCGCAGGAACGGGAATGGCCATTCGGTCTCTGATCACGTAAAGCGGTGTAAGTGGCGTTTGCTTTCCTGAAATATCCAGTGCGGTAAGGTTGGCCGCCACGGCAATGTCGCCTTCCTGCAAGTTGTACTTGGCGCGATCCACATTGCGGTCGAAGCCATTGAAGATGATCAGCGCCTGACCAGCGAAAAGGGTATCACCAGGAGCCAATTGCTTGGTTTCGGTGTTCTTGTAATCCTCAGGTTTCTCCTTCGCCTCTTCTGTTTCCACCTCCGCGTAGGTCACAAAACTGTAGATGTCCTTGTGCAGGAAATGACGCGTGTCGGGCTCGGCAATATTTCCCATCCGCGGGTTGGTTTGCACACGCGGATAAAGCGAGAAATCAAGGTTGTAATCGTTGCCTATTTTGGTCAGGTAATCCACCTGATAGAACACGTTCACACCTTCCTTCTTCTTGCCCACATACGTCACGAAGTAATCGGCCATGCGCAGCGTATCGCCCTTCATCATCAGGATGTTCTCGCGGTTGCTGAAATCGCCCTGCTGGCCCAGACTTTCCACGTCCATTCCAGACGTGTTCATAGAAATGACCTGCGTTTTAGATGTGCTGAGGAATGCGCCCAGCAGGATCATTCCGAAGCCGATGTGCGCCACGGATGCTCCAGCCACTTTCACCTTGCCCTTCAGAACCTTGAACCAGTAGAACGCGTTGGCGAAAATGAGGAACAGCGAAGTGAACAGCATGGCGTAATACAGCACGTTACTGTAATGCATGGCAAGGCCGATGGCCACCGTTCCGACCAGCGCAAGGATGAACGGAATGGTCAGGTTCTTTGTGAGTTCCTGCGGGTCGGTTTTCTTGTATTTGAAGAACTGCGTTACCGCGATAAGAATGGCCAGAATGATAGCCAGCGGCAACTGAAAACTGTTGTAATGCGCAATCGGGTCGAGTGGCGGTGCGAGGTTGGTTCCGAAGAGTTTGTTCCACACCGGAATGGACGTGGTGAACGTGATCTGGAACGAAGAAATAACCAGCACCAATGCTCCGATGAACATCCAGAATTCACGCGAATAAAGACTGTCCTCATCCTTTGATTTCGGAAGGTCTTTCCAATTGATGATGAGGAGAATAATTGCAAGAAATAAGAATGCCAACAGGTAGACCAATAATTGTCCCGACATACCGAGATCGGTAAAGGCATGTACCGAAGTATCGCCCAAAATTCCGCTTCGCGTGAGGAAAGTTGAATACAGAATAAGAATGAACGTGGCCGTTGTAAGCACAAACGTCATGATCAGCGACTGTCCACGGTTCTTTTGAATAACCATGACATGAGCCGCACCGACCAAGGTCAGCCACGGTACCAGACTTGCATTTTCCACAGGATCCCACGCCCAGAAACCACCGAAACTCAACGCTTCGTACGCCCAAGCACCACCCATCAGAATTCCCGTTCCGAGGATCATCACCCCGAAGAATGTCCACGGCAACGCGGGCTTCATCCATTCGGTGTATCGCTTAGTCCAAAGCCCTGCTATCGCGAAAGCAAATGGCACCAACGTGCTTGCAAATCCAAGGAACAGCGTTGGAGGGTGGATGGTCATCCAGTAATTCTGCAACAGCGGATTGAGGCCACGACCGTCCAGTCTGTCGAGGTAATTCGCGTTCTGCAGAAACGGCAAATTCATGAAATCAGGATGTTCGCGTAGTAAAAGGAACGGGTTGCTACCAATGCGGATCACATCAGCAATATTGGTTCCCAAAACCATCGAAACGAGGAACATCTGCACCAGCGCAAAAACCGCCATGACGGGTGCTTCCCAACTCTTGGCCGACCTCAGCAAGATGGCGCCAAGCACCGCATGCCAGAACAGCCACAGCAGGAAACTTCCCTCCTGCCCTTCCCAAAAACTGGAAAGGATGTAGCGCATGGGCATTTCGGAATTGGAATGTTGCCACACGTAATGGTACTCGAACATGCCGTTGTAAAGCATAAAAAGCAGGGTTCCGATGATGCCGAAAACCGAGAAAATGTGTAGCGAGAATGCACCTCGTGAAAAGGTTTTCCAGTTGCTGAAAGCCGCGTCATTCTTGGTTCCGAGCGCGTAACCGATGGCCGAAACCCATGCCGAAACGAACGCCAGAATAATGAAAAGCCGGCCCATTTGGCCTGCCCAAAGATGCTCTCCGATATAGTTTATGTCCATTAAGAAGTGGCGCTTTCTGCGGTGAATTCCTGCAATTCGCCTTCCTGCCCGTCATTGTATTTCGATGGGCATTTCATGAGAATTTTTGAAGCCTGAAAGGTGTCGTTCTCGTACTTGCCAACGAGCACAATTTGCTCCGAACGCTCAAAATCCTGCGGCTTGGAACCCGCAAAATGCACGCGCTGCTCTTCTCCGTTGTTGTCAATCATGCTGAACGCGAAAAGGTTGGCATTCACTTCAGGGTCGTAGGTCATTTCAGCCTCCTTGTTCAGCTGACCGACCACGTGGTATTCCTTTCCTGGATTGTCCTTCGCTTCGCTGAAATTAGAATAGGTACTACTGTCCGAAACCGTGCTCAAAATCGCCCCAATGGCAATCGCAATCACGATAATGGCTATGATGTGTGTCTTTTTCACTGGTTACTAATTACGAATGAAGCACGAATATGCGAATGATCGAACCGCAAAGACGCTGAGTTTTCGCTGAGGTCGCAAAGGCAAATTAGTCTGCGAAATCTGAGAAAATCTCCCGAAGGGTCGGGACAGGTCGTGCATCTGTGGCTTTAACATTTTCGAATTTGAATTTTTCGTACTTCGGATTTCACTTTTCTTCCTTCTCCATTTTGGTCAACCTGCGGTCGATGCTGACGAGGTAAACAACCAAACCCACGAAAATGATCGCAATGACACCGACAACCACATAGATCTTTCCGTTTTCGTGCAGCATATCGGCCATTTCAACGTCCTGCGCGAACACAGAAACTGGCAGAAACGCCATCAACCAAACGAGTATCTTGAACTTGAATAGGTTTTTCATTCCAATGACTTTATCAATCTGTTCTCCTTGATGGACTGCAGCCGCACGCGGATGTTCACCAACCACACCCCAAGTAAGGTCCAGCCAATGATGGCAGGATAGAACACGAGTTTCATCTTATCGTTGAGGTCGTAACCACCGAAACCTGGGTTACCTCCGTTGCCTGGGTGCAGACTATCCGTCAATCGCGGAAGCACCATAATGAACACCATGAACATGACGTACGCGAAGATGTTGTACACGGCCGCCACACGACCACGCTTCTGCTCCTCGTCCATGCTTCCGCGAAGCACTACATACGCCAAATAGACCAGCATTCCCATGGCCACACCGTTCAGTTTGGCATCACCCGTCCAAGGCGTTCCCCATGTGTAATTGGCCCACAGCATTCCAGTTGTCAATCCGAGTATGCCCATGAAAAGTGCCACGTTAATTCCTTCAGATGCGATGATGTCTGAACGTCTATCGCCTTTGGCCAAATGAATGATGCTGTAAACCAGCGATGCCGTGAGGATGATCATCATCCCGAACCATTGCGTTACGTGGTAGAATAGGTTGCGGATGGTTTCGTGAAGGATCGGCAGCGCGGGAACGTCAATCATCATTCCGTAAGTGAGCGAATACAACGGAAGAATGATGGCGAGCCATTTCCACCAGGCCAGCCCAAGAATTTTCGTTGATGTCTCTCCGATTTTCAGCATTGATTTTCAGGACTTTACGAGTTCAAAACAGCCCTTTTTTCAATCGCGCCAAAGGTAGGGAAATAAAAGGTAGCTGAGGGCGACAACAATCACAATGATCATCCCTAAGACAGTTATCAGTCCATAACTGACGGATGGGTCGAGGCCATCGACCGCGTTCTTCGAGAATTTGATGAGCGTGATGAGAAACGGCAACTGTACTGGAAAACTCAGAATGGCCATCAGGCTCAGGTTATTATCCGTTTTAGATGCGATGGCCGACATGAGCGTAAGGATGAGCGCAAAACCTGTGCTTCCCAACCAAAGGGCCAACCCGAACATGAGGTGATCTTGCACCAGATCGCCAATAAATAGGAAGTAAATGATGTACCCGAGCAGCGCTATGACCCACATGATGATGGCGTTGTACACCATTTTGGCCAGCACAAACGCCTGTGGCGAGCACGTGGAATAGAAATACAGCAGTCGCCCTTTGTGTTCTTGAATGAACGACCGCCCAACTGCGTTGATGGATGCAAACAGCATAATGATCCAGAAAAGCGCATTCCAAACAGGCACGGAAGTAATCTGACGGAAACTCAGATAACACACGAAAACGGTACTCACCACATACAGTAACAGTCCATTAAGCGCGTAGCGATTACGCCATTCCAACGTCAGTTCCTTGTAAAGAAGTGCCTTTATCTGGGCGAGCATGGCGCGAAGATACGCAGGATGAAATGGCTACATTCACCACCGTAAACAATCCGCTCAAACGGGTGTTTCCTGTCAAAACGAAAACCATGAAAAAGCTTCTTATCCTCTTAATGACCATCTCAACTTCAACGATTATGGCACAGAACAACTTTCACCAATTCAAGGCAAACAAACTGGACGGAACCGAAATGGATTTCGCTTCGCTGAAAGGCAAGAAAGTGTTGGTTGTCAATGTAGCCTCTAAATGTGGATTGACACCTCAGTATGAAGGACTTCAGGAGTTGTATGATAAATATGGTGGCGACAATTTTGAAATAGTCGGTTTCCCTGCCAATAACTTCATGGGACAAGAGCCTGGAAGTAGCGATGAGATTGCAGAGTTCTGCCAGAAAAATTACGGAGTGACTTTCACCATGATGGAGAAAGTGAGCGTGAAAGGAAAAGACCAGAGCCCCATCTATACATGGCTTACCACCCAGGCCGAGAATGGCGTAATGGACGCAAAAGTGAGTTGGAATTTCGAGAAATTCCTGATTGATGAGAACGGCAATCTTGTCAAGAATTTGGAACCAAAAACAGTTCCAATGGATGATGAGATCGTTAGTTGGGTAGCAGGAAAATAATTTGCCAATGAAACTGGATATTCTTGCCTTTGGTGCTCACCCTGACGATGTAGAGATTTCCTGTGCGGGAACAATCCTCAAGCACATCGAGCTCGGCTACAAGTGCGGAATTGTTGATCTGACGCATGGCGAACTCGGCACCCGTGGTAGCGGAGAACTTCGCTTGAAGGAAGCCGCCAAAGCCAAAGAGATTCTTGGAATTGAAGTGCGAGAGAACCTTGGTTTTGCTGATGGTTTCTTCTCCATTGACAAGGAACATCAACTTCCTATCATCGAAATAATCCGCAAGTATCGGCCAGAGATTGTACTTGCCAATTCCGTTCATGACCGTCATCCCGACCATGGGAGGGCAGCCAAATTGGTTGCGGAAAGCTGTTTCCTTTCAGGTCTCATCAAGATTGAAACTGGGCAAGAGGCTTGGCGACCGAAAGCGGTTTACCATTACATCCAAGACGAATACATCCAACCGGATCTTACGATTGACATTACACCATACTTCGACAAGAAGATTGAGAGCATTCTTGCTTACAGTTCACAATTCTACGACCCGAACAGTGACGAACCCGAAACGCCCATTTCAGGCAAAGAATTCCTTGATTTCCTGAAAGGAAGAGCACGGGTTGTTGGAAGACCGATAGGTGCAGAATTGGCCGAAGGTTTTACAAAAACCCGAAATGTTGGAATTCAGACATTTTTTGATGTGACATAACTCGATGTTGCAACGCCAATAATTGCGATATTGCATCTAGGAATTGGCTTTAGGAGGTTGAGAGATTTTCTTATAGGATTGGTACTTTTTCAAGTGCTGGCTGTGCATGCCCAAGATTCAGTTGAATCCGAAGCAGTGAGACAAGAGGGTTATTACTTTACGAACCCCCTTCTCGATTGCGAACCCAAGCTCACTTACATTCCGCCATTCAAGAAGGATCTTGCCGAGTTAGTTAATCGGTTTATTCAAGAAAAAACTGCTTCACGAATCTCTGTTTACTTCAGACAACTCAACAACGGCTACTCATTTGGAGTAAACGAAAACATGAAGTACAATCCTGCTAGCCTACTAAAGGTTGGGGATGCCGTGTATGTAATGAAGCAAGCGGAGAAGAACCCGCAGTTGCTTGAAGAAGAAATTGTGTTTGAACGAAAATTGGGTGATGACCAAGTAGATACCGAGTTAATAATTGGTAAGTCATACAGAATCAAGGATTTGATCTACTACTCACTGGTTTACTCAGACAATGAGGCAAAAAACTACCTCCAGAAAAGGTTCGACAACAAACAAATGTGGAAAGATGTGTTTACGGACATTGGAATTCCCATCAAAACAGGTGCTGCCTTCCCCAACATTCTATCGCCAAAAACATATTCGAAACTTTTCAGGGTATTATACAACTCCTCATATCTGAACAGAAAAAATTCAAGGATTCTTCTAAACATTCTTTCAGAAACGACATTTAACGATGGCATCAAATCCGGTATTGAAAACAACCAAATTAAGGTTGCCAACAAATTCGGGTTCCGCAATCTCAAGGATGGCTTTCAACTCCATGAAAGTGCCATCGTTTATCTGAACAGCAACCCTTATTTGCTAACGGTTATGACCGAGGGTAAGAGCAATGACGACCTGTACATGATTCTGAAGCATATCTCACAACTTGTTTACACCAATTGCTTGGCCGATGCAGAATCAAGTGCAGTAGCCGGCATAGACGCGAGCACTCCCTCAATGATTCACCCCCTTTTGGATTGCTCTTCAGACATTGAGATGCTAACTCCGTTCAAGAAAAAGGTTGTGGGTGCTGCCACTAAACTTAAAAATCAAGGAAACGCTTCCACCATCTCGGTTTACTTTAAACATCTTACCACCGGGCATGGCTTTAGCATTGAACCCGATACCAAATTTTCCCCTGCGAGTACCATGAAAGTTGCTCATATGATGACTATCCTCAAAGGTTCAGAAGGTAGTGCAGATGCATTAGAACATGTGTTGTCATTTGACCGCGACATGTTTTCTCGGTATCAGAACATTCAAGATGAAATGATTACCCCCGGTGAAGACTATACAGTATGGGAACTCGTGAAGCGGATGATCATATATTCAGACAATGTAGCTGCTGACCTACTTGCCGAGAACATTCTTAATGTAAACGAAATGTGGTCGGCACTGTTTAAGGAACTTGGCCTATCGCAGGTACTTGCAGAAAAAGGCGTGGCTCAGAAACTGACAGTTAAAGAACTGTCGTTATTCTTTAGAGTACTCTACAACGCAACTTATCTTAATCGTGAAAATTCCGAACTAGCTTTGAGCCTGCTGACCAGAACGAGGTTTCAAAAGGGTATCCGAGCAGGAATAGAGAATCAAAATGTGGTGGTAGCCTCCAAGTTTGGTGAGAGGTCATATGATGGTCCTGATAGACCTAAAGACAACAAAGAGTTACACGATATTGGAATCGTATATCTGGAGGAAAACCCGTACATACTTTGCGTGATGACCAAAGGAACTGACTTTGACAAACAAGCTGAGGTCATTGCTAACATTTCTAAAATCGTGTTTGCGGAAATGAAGTCTCAATTCCCTGTCAAAGAAAACGCGGAGTAATTACCTGATAGTTGAAAAAGCTGCCGAACTGGTTTGTGGTGTTAATTCTTATTGCAATGGCTCGACTAGGCTATTCGCAAGTCAATGAGAAAGACAACCTAGGGCAAAAACAACTTCGTCAGGAAGGCTTTTTCTACACTTCTCCTCTTCTCGATTGTGAGTTTGAACATACATACATTCCACCTTTTGAATCAGAACTGAGGCGGTTCATTCAAGCCGCAAAAGACAGCGGTTGGGTCACTAATGTTGGAATTTTCTTCAAACAGCTGAACAACGGTTATTCTTTCGGAATCAATGAACATGACAAGTTTCATCCAGCAAGTCTGCTAAAGGTCGGTAATATGATGTGGGCCATTAAAATGGCCGAACGAAACCCAGAGATATTGCAACAAAAGCTATTGTTTCAATTTTCTGGCGGCACCGATTCTGTAACTAACCTTATTCCAGGAAATGAATACGCGCTCTGGGATTTCTTGAAAGAAATGATTCTTGAGTCAGACAACCAAGCAATGGCGGCTGTGCATACGTTTTTTGGCAACCAATACATCTGGCGACTGGTTTTCGAAGACATGGGTTATCGGATAATCAGCAACGCAGGAAACCTCAGAATCATGACTCCAAAGTTGTACTCGGCTCTGTTTCAGGTTCTGTACAATGCCACGTATCTCAGCCCATCTAACTCACAATCCATACTTAAACTGTTAACCAATACACGCTTTAATCGTGGTATCCGAGCCGGGATTAAAGATCCCTTGGTCAAAGTAGCCAGTAAATACGGATTACATCACCATTCCGGGAAAAAGGAATTCCATGAGTGCGCCATAGTTTATTTGGATGGTGCACCTTACTTGCTTACTGTAATGACCGAGGGAACGGAACAGCCAGAACTCTTTCGAACGGTAAAGCATATTTCTAGAATAGTTTACGAGAACTGCAAATCTTCAATTGCAAATGAGACCAGCTTTGTAAAGCGCCAAACCCAATTTACCAACCCACTCTTAGAGTGCGCTTCCACAGAATTAATAGGCTCGTTCAGGCAGCCACTTTACGAACTCGTAAGTAATCTGGAAAAAGAAAACAAGAACAGTGCGATTTCCGTCTTTTTCAGACAGCTCAGTACTGGGCGTACCATCAGCATTAATCCAGATGCTGAATACAATCTTGGAGCACTAAAATCGGTTCCGCATGTTATGGCATTGTTCAAGGCTGGAGAGGATAGTCCATTGCTCGGAAATGAGTTGGTCTATCTTGAAGAAGAATCCTCAGGAAATCTCTTGAAACATGGAAACAAGTATACGGTTCAACAACTATTGGAATTGATGCTAAAGTTCCAAGACAATGACGTTCAGAAACTAATATACTCTAGTTCTCTGAACAGGGAAGAAGTGTGGAATGACATGCTGAAAACCTTACAGATAAAGGATCAATGGAGGTCCAATGAAACTAACTCGATAGGAACGGTAGAACAGATTTCGATGTTTTTTAGAGTCCTCTACAATTCAACGTACTTGGCCAGAGAAAACTCAGAAGTAATCCTAAAACTGCTTTGTACCACCCCTCAAAAAGATGGGGTAAGAAAAGGAATTGGCTCAGATGATTTTTCAGCTCTGAAATCTACGATCATGGAATCCTCGGAAAATGGAAGAACAAACTACGAGGTTCATGAAGGAGGAATTGTTTACGCGGAAGGGAATCCGTATGTGCTAGTGGTTATGACCAAAGGCTCGGACGTTGAAACGCAAACCGGCTGGATTGAATCCATCTCAAAGTTTGTGTACGAAAATGTAACCGTTGAGTAAGTCTCAGGCGTTGACGAGAACAAACATCAGCGCTAGTGCAACGGAGTAACCCAAATGCCACTTCCACGGCCAATAGATTGAAGCGGAGATACCTTCGGACTTGCTGAGTAAAACCATCAGCACAAGTTTATCCACAACGCTGGCAATCACGGTTGCGAAGGCAATGCCAACCAGCCCGAATTGCTGTACAAGCAATAGACTCAATCCGAAATTCACGGCCAGTTCTAACCCAGCAACCGACATTATGGTGCGTGTTTTTTTCAACCCGATAAGCAGCGTTTGCGGGAACACCAACCTGCTAATAACCAGCAATAAATAGACATTGAAAACGGCCGCACTTTCAATAAAATCGGGATTGAACAACCTCGGATAAAGCCACGTACTGACTAACATTAATCCGATTGAAATCGGAAAGAAAAGGTGCATCAGTCTGAGACTTTCCTTCTTTATCGTTGCCGCTACTTCCTTTACTCCAAGCTGAGCGACTTTTGGCACCATTCCATTGCTAAAAGCGTTCGCCAACAATAAAACCAGTGGAAACTCCTTCGCTCCGTACCTATACACGGCAAATGTCCCTTCGTCAAAGTATTTCGACACGATAAATCCATCCAGATACTCAGCGGAACCCGAAAGCAATGTGGCAGCGATTAGCGGAGCGCCCGTCACCAAAAACTGACGAATAAAACCTTCATCAATTTTGAATTCTGCATACTTGAGAAGAAGAAAAAGCAACACTACGAACCGAAAGCCAGCACTCAGCACCAATCCGTACATAGCTTCCTGCATTCCGTAGCCCAGTGCAATTGGTCCAGCAACTGCCGCCAATTGAATTCCAAAAGCAACAATTCCATAAAATGCTAAAGCATTTGCTTTCTCTTTCAATAGAAGTATGTACTCGACCAAATAGCTTGGACCAATGAGCAAAACGTAGAAAGAGAAGGTGCCGTAAAAAGCCAAAATCTCAGGGTTGTTGGCCATGAAAGAATAAGGCGTGACCAACAAACGGAAGGCAATAAAAACCACCACCGAAATACCCGAAAGGACCAAAAACGCGTTGAAGAATTCCTTCGACCTTTCTTTCGGTTGATAGTTCGCTAAAAGAGACTGCGTCAAACCCGAAAGCCAGAAGAAGCTGAGCACACTTCCCAAGAATAGAAGTGATTCATAAATCCCGATACCATAAGTGCTCAGACCGAATTTAGTGAACAGAATTCCCGTCAGAAAGAATGTTCCGAAACGGAGAACTTGGAAAAACTGTAGTGCGCGAACGGGAGTGAGCAATTGGGCAGATTAGGCGATTAGCAAATTAGCGAATGAACCAAGACTGCCTCCGTAGATCGTGTCACTATGAACTCGTTTCAGGGTCTGTTCGTCCTCAACATACAGATGCTGAAACAAGTTCAGCATGACAGAACGTGATAGCGTCACCGCCATTTTCGAATTTCCCGATTTCGAATTTCTAATTTCCAAGCTACGTGGTTATGATTTCCTGTGCAACGTTATTTTTAAACGAGAAAAACGTTCGGTAAAACTCGAAACTTCCCCACAGGAACGCAACTAAGAAAAGTGTGGCGATGAATTCGGGCCAGAAAATGAGCCATTCGGTATGGTTGAAATTCACGCCAAGCAAACCATCAAAGTACCGCAGATATTGCATCACTGCTTCCATATTGAGCAAGTAACCAATGGAAACAAGCATGTACACGATCGGTCGGTGCGTCAGAATCATGAAAAGCCCAGAGAACAACACAGCAGGATGAACGTACCTCTCATGCATCTGTGTATTGAACATGAAGAACGCAATTGTAACGAGTGCCGCCACTTGGAAGATCGTTCCAAGACGCTCGTTGCGCTTTAGGTTTTCGAAAGCGCCATTGTTCACCGCAAGGAAAAGCGGCAACAGAACCATGGCAGAAGCGACAAAAAACATCGCAATGCCCCAAAATTTCAGCGGAATTTGAAACACCGTGTTCTTATCTGGAAAATTGAACGGGTCTTCAACCAAGTAATACCACAAATTGTAGGCATTGCGTGATAAAACGGGATAGTGATCTACCGCACGAGTCGCCAAGGCATGAACTGTTTCACTCAGGTTTCCTGAAAAAAGAAACGGGAAAAGAATCAGCGCCTGAACTCCAATAATGGCGAACACATGCAAACCGAGAAATTTCCAGCCTTTATCACGAATGAAAGGCAAACTCAGAATTAAGACCAGCGGTAGAAAAATGATGGCCTGTAGCTTGAAATTGATGGCCACGAGCATCAAAACCAACGACCATTTCCAATGACCACGTTCAGCATATACCAATGCCGCCAATGCGAAGAACGTGTGAATCGTATCGACCTGCCCCCAAATGACCGTGTTGTACCAAAAAGCGGGATTGAGAAAGAAAACCAGAAAACCCATCATCGGTTTCTTGGTCCGCTTCAGGATGTGAATGACCACCATCAGCGTAAGAAAATCGAATGGCAACACCAGCGCTTTCAGCCAATTCACCGAAGTGAGTCCAATCTCTGCCGCATTATGATGGAACAGCGAGAAGACCTTTAGCAGGTACAGGATCAAAGGATTATTGTTGACCTCAGGATTGAGATAGACGTCACCTAGTCCGTTATTCAGAATGTCTTGCGACCACGTGATCCAGAAGTATTTGTCGTAGCCCGCATCGGGCAGCACGAACAGAAACCCGAGATACAACAGCACAAACAGGATGTAGTGTTTCAGTGCATCCTTATGTAGCCACCGCAGCCACATACTTTACAGGTAAAAGGTGAAAGGTAAAAGGCATAAGGTTGTAAACCAGATATGATTTGAGAATTGTAGACCCACAGAAACATTATGCCTGTGAAAAATCCGTGTCAATCCGTACATCTGTGGCTTTCCCATGTTTTCAATCAATTGATTTGAACTTGAACCGAATAGAATTGCCGATGACAACCACATCCGAAAACGCCATGCTGAAAGCCGCGATCATCGGGCTCAACATGCCAATTGCCGCCAGCGGAATAGCCAGCGTGTTGTAGCAAAACGCCCAGAACAGGTTCTGTTTGATGGTGAGAACCGTATGGTTCCCCAATTGGAAAGCCTCTTTCAGTTTGCCAATTCCGCCTTTGTCAAGCACAACAACGCTGGCCGCATTTATCGCAACCTGAGTAGCGTTGCTCAATGAAATTCCGACAGTTGCGCGGGTCAAAGCAGGCGCATCGTTAATTCCATCACCAACCATGGCAGTTGGCACTTCAACAGAGAATTTCTCAATGAGTTTGAGTTTTTCGTCTGGCAATTGCTCCGCATAAACGGTTTTGATGCCAAGTTCCGCAGCCACCAGTTCACATTTGCGCTTGCGGTCGCCACTCAGCATGATGGTTTCGATGCCTTTTGAATTGAGATATGAAATGAGGTCTTTGGCATCTTCTCGAACTCTGTCTGTGAGCGAAACCTCCGCTACCAATTCGCCATTTTTCAGAATGTAGATGTCGCTGTCCGTTCGCTCCATGTTTGCATCAAGCATCTTGAACGAACCGACCTTCCATTCATTGCCCGAAGCATCTTTGGCAATCAGCCCTTTTCCTTTCTGCTCATCGACAGAAGTAAACTCAACTTTCTTCGCCTTTGATTGCAGTTCCGCTACGATTGCACGCGCAATAGGATGTGAGGAGAATTGCTCTACGCTGAACAGTACATTCTGAATTTCCTGTTCAGTTCCACTCAAAACACGCAACGAACCGATCTTGATGTCTCCAGTAGTCAGCGTTCCCGTTTTATCGAACACCACTTTTTTCACTTTCGAAAGGTTTTCGATGCTCTCTGCGCCTTTGAAGAGAATGCCATCTTTCGCACCGCGGCCTAATCCGACCATCACGGCAGTTGGTGTTGCCAACCCCATGGCACACGGGCAAGAAATGACCAAAACGGCCACCGCTTGCATGATGGATTGCTGTAACGAAATATCAAAACCGAAATGTGCGACAACGAACGTCAGCGCTGAAATTCCAAGCACAACAGGCACGAAAATCCCACTCACTTTATCTGCCAATCGCTGAATAGAAGGTTTTTCCAACTGGGCCTTTTTCACCATTTCGATGATACTGGAAAGCACCGTGAGTTTTCCGATGGTGGTGATTCGAACAAGACCGTTGCCATCAGCAACCAGCGTTCCACCGATTACCAGTTCCTCCACTCGCTTGGTCACGGGAAGACTTTCGCCCGTTACCATGCTTTCGTCCAACTGCAATTCGCCTTTCACCAGAATTCCATCAGATGGAATGCTGTCTCCTGATTTGACCATCACCAGGTCATCTACTTTCAGTTGGTTGAATGGCACGCGCTCCACATGTTCGTGTCCATCGTGTTTCACCACTCTATCTGCCAACCCTTCCTGCAATTTCCCGAGTTCGGTGATGGCCGTTGTGGTCTGTTTTACCGAGCGATGCTCAATGACATTACCCAGCAAAACCAGCGTCACGATAGTAGCTGAAGTCTCAAAAAAGAGGTAATTGGCAGCTTCTGGCGCTCCCCAATTGGAAAGCGTTCCGACCAAGCTGTAAAAGAATGCCGAAGTGGAGCCGATGAAAATGAGTACATCCATGTTCGGCACGCCATTTCGGAGGGAACCAAGTCCGCTTTTCCCGAAGTGATACATACCTAAAAGCATGACAGGTAAACTCAAAATGAGTTGAACCAATGGGTCATGCAACGGCTTCCATGGAATGACCATGTGCATCAACAATGGAATGGTAAACGGCAGTGTGAACAGGAATTTCTTCTCGATGGAAGCCAACCCTTGTTTCTCTTCTCGCCTTGTTCCAACATACTCGAACCCTGCCTTTTTAACGAGTTCTTCAACACGTTTCAGGTCAATGTCCTTTCCATCAGTAAGGTAAACTTCGCCTGTGGCGTAATTCACGTTCACATCTGAATATCCGCCTTTGGTAAGTGCGCGATTTACGCCCGCTGCACAACTTGAGCAGGTCATCCCCTCTACCAGAACCGTTGCTTCCTTTTTCCCCGCCATTACTCAAAGATACTTTATTGCCCAACCGAAATACCCGTTCGCATAAGGTTAAACAGATGTAAAACATAAGTGTTGTTGGAATAATCTGTTGCATTATCTTTGCGCGCCCATACGGTGGTTGTAGTTCAGTTGGTTAGAACGCCTGATTGTGGTTCAGGAGGTCGTGGGTTCAAGTCCCATCTTCCACCCAGAAAAGCCTCGCTTCGCGGGGCTTTTTTAGTTTACAGTGACAAGATTATTGGTTGATTAGTTTTGAAACTGATGGAACATCAAGCGCCAGACCCAAACGTTCTGAAGGAACTGCTGACCTACCAAATGCCTTACGGCAAATACAAAGGCAGGCGCATTTTGGATATTCCCGTTTACTACTTAGAGTGGATGTATGGACAAGGTTTTCCGAAAGGGAAATTGGGTATGATGCTTTCCACAGCACATGTCATTAAGACCAATGGGTTGATGCATCTTCTACCGAAAAAATAAAAAGCCGCTGAGCAGAACTCAACGGCTTTTCTCAAATCACACAACAATATTTTAGTCTGTGTATTCTTTGAATTCGAAATCCATTCCTACTGTCCGGGCAAACACGTGTCCGAGGTCAAGAATGTCAATGTCATCTTCTTCATAGTACCAGAAAACGGTCACATCATTTCCAGCATCTTTTATCTCTTTCATCTTCTTCAAGATGTCAGAAATTGATTTTGAGGATGGCGTGTTGAAATACTCCAAACGGAACACGAATTCCGTTTTATCATTAGGCGATGCAGCATACGATTCTAGCCATTCCAGAATGGGAGCATAAAAGCCCTTGGCGTTCAGTGGAAACGATCTTCCCGTAATCTCAAACTTGTTCCCCGCTGCATCCAACGTTACTTCGGGGGTTTCTTTGGTGGCATCGAGCTGTAATGCTTTCAAATCTCCCATCGCTTATGAGTATTTAATTGCCGGATGTGGTCAGACATCCTTTGCGCAAAATAATAAACCAGATACGGTGCACCAACAGAAAAGTTGCGAAGCATTAATGGATGCCGTGCATTTTCTTTTTGATGAACGGTGTGAGCATCACCAGAATCAATCCTGCACCTATCGGCAAAGCCGTATAAATGAGGAAGAAAGCGGACATGGAATACATCTCCGTGATCTGGTCGATCAGACTTCCGGTCCAACCTGCCAAGTAGTTGGCAATTGCGGTTGCTCCAAACCAAACCCCGAACATCAAACCGACCAACCTTGCTGGCGCGAGTTTACTTACATATGATAGTCCAACAGGCGAAAGCGCCAATTCTCCCATCGTATGTAGAAAGTAAGCCAGAATAAGCCAAACCATACTTACCGAAGCGGTTGCTGCGCCTTGCGGAATACTTGCGGCTCCAAAGGCCAGTGCTCCGAACCCGAGACCGAGAAGAATCAGCCCCAGAGCAAACTTGACTGTTGCAGAAGGATTGTATTTGCTCTCCCAGATTTTAGAGAAAAGTGGTGCAAATGCGATAATGAAGAACGAGTTAAGAATACCAAACCACGAAGCAGGAACTTCGCTGCTTTCAGCACTGAATTCGTTAGAGATCATCCAAAGTGCAACGCCCCAAATAATCACAAAACTCGACCCTAAGAAAATATTGGAAATTGCATACTTCTTGAACGTTTTGTTGAACAATGAAATCAGTACGTAAGTCACAATTGCCAATGGCGCGATGGTCAAAATTGTGTTGAACCAACGGAATGTATCTGCCGCTCCGCCTGTGAGTAATCTGTTCGTGTAATCTTTCGCAAAAATGGTCATCGAACCACCTGCTTGCTCAAACGCCATCCAGAAGAAAATGGTAAAGAATGCTAAGATTCCAATAACCATCAATCGGTCGCGTTCTACGTTTGCTGGAACATTCTCGTCATCCTCATCCTTATCCACATCCAAATGCCCATCCTGAATCGAAACCTCTAGGTGATCCTTTTTTCGAGGCGAGATTCCGATGTTTCCGAAAATGCCCTGTCCGAAGTAGAACTGCAGCATACCCAACGCCATGAAGATTCCCGCTAATCCGAATCCGTAACTCCAGCCTACTTTCTCACCGATATAACCACAAAGCAGTATTCCGAGGAACGCACCAGCGTTTATACCCATGTAGAATATGGTGTAAGCCGCATCTTTCTTGTCGCTGCTCTTCGGGTACAGGTTTCCTACAATCGAAGAAATGTTCGGTTTAAAAGCTCCATTTCCAAGCACAAGCAAGACCAGTCCCAAATAAAACGTTGTTTCCGTCTCAAGTGCCATAGAGGCGTGGCCAGCTGTCATCAGAAACGCCCCCAACATAACCGCATTCCGGAAGCCCAGGACTTTATCCGCAAGCAATCCACCAAAAATCGGAGTTACGTAAACCAAGCCCGTGTACATCGCGTACAGCTTCAATGCATCTTCACGTTCCCAAGCCCAACCGCCTTGATCCAATCCTGTGACCAAAAACAACACGAGCAACGCCCGCATGCCGTAATAGCTGAAACGTTCCCACATTTCAGTGAAGAACAGAATGAATAATCCCGCAGGATGTCCAAATAATTGTTGCTGTTGTTGTGAGGTCATTAGGTGTTCGTTTTGATAGTCGATGAAAGTAGAATAAATCAGAGGTTTTTCTTGATGAAGTCTGTCATTTTCGTGTACAGATGTAGCCTTGCGTTGTTGCCATAAATGCCATGATTCCTGTCAGGGTACATGTAAAAATCGAACTGCTTGTTAGCGCGAATCAACGCTTCTGTCATTTCGACTGAATTCTGAAAATGCACATTATCGTCTCCTGTTCCGTGAACAAGCAGATACGCACCTTTCATTTTTTCGACATGATTGATGGGCGAGTTATCGTCATAACCACTGGCGTTTTCCTGCGGTGTACGCATGTAACGCTCCGTGTAAACCGAATCATAAAAACGCCATGTTGTAACAGGCGCCACAGCAATTGCCGTTGAGTAATAATCAGCCCCTTTCGTAATGGCAAGTGAACTCATGTAGCCGCCATAACTCCAGCCGAATATGCCAATCCTATCAGCATCAATATAATTTAGTGTTCCGAGATATTTTGCGGTTTCAATCAGGTCTTCCGTCTCTAGCTTCCCAAGCTCTTTATAAGTACAATTTTTAAAGTCTCGACCTCTATTTCCACTACCCCTACAATCAACAGACACAACTAAATAGCCTTGCTGAGCGAGCATCAGTTGCCACATATGACGCCCAATTCCCCAATACTCATCCCAAGAGTCATGAACTGTATTGTATCCAGGGCCACCATACTCCACTACCATTACTGGATAATTTCTGGACTCATCAAAATCGTTCGGTTTAATCATCCAACCATTCAGCGATATGCCATGACTTGGCGTAAACGAGAAGAACTCCTTTTTCGGAACGTTGACATCGCGAAGGGTTTTTGCCAACCTCATGTTGTCTTTCAACACGCGGATTTCTTTGCCCTTTGCATTGATGAGCGAAATGAACGGAGGTGTATTTGAATCAGAATGTTTGTTGATGAAAAACTCCTTGGTCTTGCTGAATTGCGGGTAGTTCTGTCCCTTTTTTGGCGTCAGTTTGCGTTTGAAATTGCCATTCAGCGAGGCCGAAAAAACGTGTCGCTGAGTTGGCCCTTCTTCCGAAGAACGATAGAAGAAATTCTTGCCTTTGGCATCAACTCCGTAGAAATCCGTTACATCCCACTCGCCAGCCGTAAGCTGAACTTTTTCATTCCCAGCCGCATCATACATATATAGATGGTTGAAACCATCT
This sequence comes from uncultured Chryseobacterium sp., assembly GCA_964457245.1. GTDB lineage: Bacteria > Bacteroidota > Bacteroidia > UBA10329 > UBA10329 > UBA10329. Next base: position 37,871 of record CAYWET010000019.1, read on the forward strand.
TTTTCGCTGCTCCAAATGAATTCGTTGTCTTCCAGAAACGTGAGATTGTCGGTTATGTCGATGTAGGTTTCCGACTTTTCCTCCAGCACGATTCGTGTCTTTCCAGTAACAGCATCGGCAAACAATAATTCAAGCTTGTTCTGATGGCGGTTCATGCGCTGCACCGATAACGTAGAGGCATCATTCGTCCACTTGATACGCGGGATGTAGATGTCTTCTTTGTCGCCAAGCTCTGCCCGAACTTTGGCGTTTCTCTCAACATCATAAATGAAGATCTTAACCTTCGAATTCTCCTCGCCCGCTTTCGGGTATTTGAACTTGTATTCTTCTGGATACAGTTGCTGATTGTAGGTGGTCATCGAGAACTCTTTCACGTCTTTCTCATTGAATTCGTAAAACGCCACAAACCGACCATCTGGCGACCATTGAAAAGCCTTCGTGAACGCAAATTCCTCTTCGTAAACCCAATCGCTCATTCCATTGATGAAATGGTTCTTTTTGCCATTGGTGGTGCATTGAATGGTCTTTTTCGTGTCCAAATCTTCGATAAAAAGATTGTTGTCTTTCACGTAAGCAATCTGGTTGCCAACTGGCGAAAATTTGGCATGGAAAACGTGTTGACCTTCGGCCAATTCGATTAACTTTTTGTCGGTTCGATCAAAGGCAAAATAACGGTAGCTCGATGAGTGCCGATAGAGTTGCTCCTCCTCTGTTGCCAACAGCAATTTGGTTTCCGAAGCGTTGAATTCGTACTCATTGATTTTCAGCGTATCTCCGTTGAAAACGAGATTCGGCTTACCTACAACGGTTTCCACAGGATCGCCCGTTTCGTAGCTGTATTTCTCCACCTCGCCTCCTTCCAAAACGGTGTAATGCTCTCCGTCATTCAAAGATCGGATTCCGTAAACACCCTCAGCACGGAACTTCCCTGTTTTCCAGATGTCTTCTAGCGTGATTTTAGATTGTGCCCAAGCCGAAACCGTGTTGAAAATGATGAGAAAAACTAAGCATGATCTTAACATAGCTGGTGGTGTTTTGGGGTTACTTTTGCGTTAAGCCGATCAAAACTAATCATTACATGACTTACGGTAAGATTACCGCTGAACTCCAAGAGCAACTGAAAAACATTGTTGGAGAGGAGAATTTTCATCTCGATGAGGAAACGCTGAAAACGCATGCTTCTGACGAAACTGAAGACCATGTTTTCATGCCGCAAGTGGTTGTCATGCCAGCCACGGCCGAGGAAGTTGCCGCTATTCTGACGCTTTGTAATGAGCATGTTATTCCGGTAACTCCGCGTGGTGGAGGAACAGGCCTGAGCGGTGGTGCGCTTCCTGTAAAAGGTGGTGTTGTGGTAGCCATGAAACGCTTCAACAATATCCTGGAAATTGACGAATTGAACCTCCAAGCAACTGTAGAACCTGGAGTAATAACTGAGGTTTTTCAGGATGCGGTTCAGGAGAAAGGGTTGTTCTACCCGCCTGACCCAAGCAGCAAGGGAAGTTGCTTTTTGGGTGGAAACCTAGGTGAAAATGCTGGCGGGCCGAAAGCTGTGAAATATGGCGTAACGAGAGATTACGTCATTAACATGCAAGTGGCTTTGCCGACAGGCGAGCTTATCTGGACAGCAGCAAACGTGCTGAAAAACTCCACAGGTTACAACCTCACGCAATTGATGTGTGGAAGCGAAGGAACATTGGGAATCATAACCAAGATCGTTTTCAAACTTCGTCCGTTCCCGAAAAAGGATGTGACTTTACTTGTTCCTTTCACAACTGCGGAAGAAGCTTGTCGTGCCATTTCTGGCATTTACATGGCTGGAATTACGCCTTCCAAAATGGAGTTCGTGGAGCGCGATGCTATTGTCCACACTATGAAATACGTGGATGAGGTTTTGAGTCAGCCCGTTTCAATCGATCTTCCCGACAACATCAATGCGCACTTAATTATTGAATTAGATGGTAATGATGAGGAAGTGCTGATGACCGATGCAGAGAAAATCGTTGAGGTTTTGGAAGGCTATGAAACGGGCGAGATCTATTTCGCGCAAAGCGCAGAAGAGAAAGACGGACTTTGGCGATTGCGAAAGAACGTCTCTCCAGCCGTTAACTCTTACACGCTGACCAAAGCTGAAGATGTTGTTGTGCCGCGCGGGAACTTGCCAGCATTGATTACCTCCATTAAAGACATTGGCAAACAGTACGGTTTCAACTCCGTTTGCTTCGGGCATGTCGGAGACGGCAACCTCCACGTTAACGTGCTGAAAGAAGAAATTGACGATGCATATTGGGATAAGGAAGTCAATGAAGGCATTGCCGAGATCTTCAAAGCGGTTGTTGATCTTGGTGGCACGCTCTCTGGCGAACACGGCATCGGCATAGCGAAACGACCTTATATGCATTTAGCCATGCATGAAAAGAATCTGGATCTGATGCGTGGAATCAAAAAGGTCTTCGATCCGAATGGAATTCTGAATCCGGAGAAGATTTTTTAATCACGTAAATTGCAAGTAGGATTTCTGAATCAAAATCATGAGGGTCTTACTTATCCTTTTTTGTGTAGTCTTTACAACCCAAATGAGTTATGCTCAAATTAAAGGGGTACTTGACGGAGATTGCACTGACTCCACTTATGTAGAAACTGCAATAGCTGAGGTTGTTCAGAAGAAGTTCAAACGATACTACAAAAAGTATCGTGCTGAATTCGACATTGGAGGTGAAGATTCTCGTTTTGAAACGTATTTCTTTTCAGTCCAATTTTTCAATGATGAAGACACGCTTCTTGGCAAGAAGTTCCCTGCTTGTCCTGACATTTTTGGCCTTGTTGATAAGTCTAATTGTACCTATTCAGTGGGAATGGAATGCGGTACTGGTTATGGGAGGGCTAAAGCAGACTACCTCATTTCACAAGGAATTGACCCTTACAAGTAAAAAAGGCCTGCCAAATGGCGGGCCTTTTACCTATCAATTTCAATTAATCTCGACTTCCCATGTACCGCATGATGTAATACAGCAGTGTGGTCAATGACGCCAACGCTGCAACGATGTACGTTCTGCCCGCCCACTTCAGTGCGGTTTCAGCTCCTTCATGTTCTGCACCACGGGTCAAACCACTTTGGTTCAGCCAAACCAACGCGCGGTTGGTTGCATCCATTTCCACCGGCAATGTGATTACCGTGAAAAGTGTAATGGCCGACTGCAAAATAATGATCGCCAAAAGCATCTGATTCCAAAGGTTCGCACTGAACGCCAAGAAAATCATCGCGATGTAAACGAAGTTCAACGCGCGTGAACTGAAATTCACAATCGGCACAAGCGAAGAACGCATTTGTAACCATGGATACTCAACCGCATGTTGCACTGCGTGTCCGCATTCGTGAGCAGCAACGGCTGCTGCGGAAACGTTTCGTCCGTTAAATACCTCAGGACTCAAATTCACGGTTTTGTTCGCTGGGTTGTAGTGATCGGTCAACTTACCAGGAACACTTTCCACGGTTACATCATAAATGTTGTTATCGGCAAGCATTTTCTGCGCCACCTGCGCTCCGGTCAAACCAGAGGTCAACGGCACTTGCTCGTACTTAGCAAACACATTTTTCAAGCGGCTGCTTACCGCAAAACCAATGATTGCAAACACAATCATCAGCACTAATAAAACTGGATCAAAAATCATCGTCTATAATTAAAGTTTACTTCTTCTATCTGTCAATCTACGTACCAAACAAATCGGCACAAAGCTAAAACCATTCAGACGGCTTTTTGTGCGGTTTCTGATGTTAAATCTTCCCAAAACGAAGAATCAATTTGTCATTTACCCGAGTTCAAATCGGAAATTATGTCTTGCAATTTTTTCGATTCACGCCAGATTGACAGCTGAAATCAGTATTTCGGGCATTGGCACAGAATTCGAAAGTGTGTAGTGGCAAACGAATTAGATTATTAACCATAAAACACACATATCATGACACTTGTAAAAGTTAGAAAACCAAACAGCGTATTTCCTTCAATTTTCGATGAATTCTGGAAAGACTGGCCAGGCACAACCAACACTTCAGATTGGGTTCCGGCTGCTAACATCAAGGAGGAAGAAACCAAGTATCACGTAGAGCTTTCTGCAGCAGGGTACAATCGCGAAGACATCAAAGTTTCTGTTGAAGACGATACACTGACCATTACTGGCGAAGTGAAAATCGAAAACGAAGAAACCAAAGAGAATTACGTGAAGCGTGAGTTCAGAAGTGGAAACTTCAAGCGTAGCTTTAATCTGAACGGAATGGTGGACACAGACAAAATCGATGCGAAATACATCGATGGCATCTTGAAAATCGACCTTCCAAAGGTGGAGAACGAAGTGAAGAAACTCAAGGAGATCACGGTCGGATAAGACCCGCTCCTTTCTTCATATAACCATCAGCACAGCCCCGAAATTCGGGGCTGTTGTGTTTTATGAAACTGTTACATCAACTGCCACCAACAGCAGATAATTAGCTTTGCTTCAAATATTGAATGATGCCGAAAAAACGTCCACTGATACTTGCCGTTAACGATGATGGAATCACTGCACCTGGCATTCAGGCCATGGTGGCTGCTGCGCAGGAATTGGCTGAAGTGGTTGTCGTTGCGCCTGATAGTCCGCAAAGCGGGATGGGTCATGCCATTACTTTGAACAAACCATTACGTTTGGACAAAGTGGAATATCATGGCGAAAGCCTCGGTTATCAGTGCAGCGGAACACCTGTCGATTGCGTGAAAATCGCTATCGACAAGATTCTTGACCGTAAACCCGATCTGGTCATTTCAGGAATCAATCATGGAGCGAATCACTCCATCAACGTGATTTATAGCGGAACAATGTCGGCTGCAATGGAAGGAGCCATTGAAGGAATTCCTTCGGTTGGGTTTTCCCTTTTGAATTATTCGATGGATGCGGATTTTACCGCTGCTAAGCATTTCGTGAAGATTATCATTAAGAATATGCTCCATTTCGGAATGCCAACTGGAACATTGCTGAATGTGAACATCCCTGACCTTCCATTGGAAGAGATTAAAGGCGTAAAGATCTGCCGACAGGCGAACGCCAAGTGGGAAGAGGAATTTGACGAGCGACTCGACCCGCACAACCGAAAATACTTCTGGTTAACGGGTGCTTTTGCCAATTACGACAAAGGCGCGGACACCGATGTTTGGGCGCTCAATAACGGTTACGTTTCTGCCGTTCCTGTGCAATTCGATCTGACCGCACACCACGCCATGCCACGGCTTAATGATTGGGATTTGGAATAATTACTTTGCCGTCATTTCGACCGAAGCGGGGAAATCTTGAACCGAATAGATTTCTCGATTCGTTCCTCGCTCGAAATGACAAAAAGAGAATGAAAAAAGACAACACCATACTAGGTTTCATCATTGGGCTTGTCGCTCCATTGATCGTGATGTTCGGGTTTTGGAGATACCAGTTCGGGCACACGAGCCTAATCGGGTTTTACGAAGTGATGGTGCAGAGCAATAACCTTCCAGGATTGATCAGTATTGGATTGCTTGGCAACCTCGGAGCGTTCTTCCTTTTCTATCGACAGAAACTGGATGTTTCTGCAAGAGGGGTGATTCTGGCCACATTCCTTTACGGTTTGGTTATCGTTGTACTCAAATTTTTCGTTCTGTGAAATTGTTCGTCATAGCTGGCGAGGCTTCTGGCGATATGCACGGAGCCAATCTCATCAAGGCTATTTCCAAGCTTCAACCAGAAGCGTCTTTCGAAGGTTTTGGCGGTGAAAGACTGCGAGCGGAAGGGATGCAACTCATTCGGTCTTTAGACAAACTCAGCTTCATGGGGTTTGTAGAAGTGGTCAAAAATCTTGGAACTGTTCGTGAGAATTTTCTCATCTGCAAGAAAGCCATTGCCGAGAGCAATCCGGATGCACTTATTCTGATCGACTACCCAGCTTTCAATCTCAAAATTGCCAAGTGGGCGAAGCAGCGAGGCATTCGCGTTTTCTACTATATCTCACCGCAGGTTTGGGCATGGAAGGAAAACCGTGTGAAGCAGATGAAGAAATACATCGACCGACTGATGGTGATTCTTCCCTTTGAGAAAGAGTTCTTCGCGAAGCACAGAATGGAGGTGGATTTTGTAGGTCATCCGTTGATTGATGAAATAGAAAGTAGAAGTCAGAAATCAAAAATCAAAAAAGAGAACATCATCGCGCTGCTTCCGGGTTCACGTAAGCAGGAAATCTTGCACAATCTCCATCAGATGGTTCGAGTTCAGGATGAATTTCCAGACTATCAATTTGTGGTTGGAAGAGCTCCAAGTTTTGATGTTTCATTCTATCGTGAAACGTTTGCACTGGACAGGGCAATTGTTTCCTCGGAAGGGACATACAATCTACTGACTCGTTCGAAAGCTGCCTTGGTCGGTTCTGGAACCGCAACATTGGAAACAGCCTTGATGAAAGTGCCGCAAGTGGTGTGCTATAAAGGCAATGCTATTTCCGTGGCATTGGCACGCAAACTCATCAAAGTGCCATACATCTCGTTGGTCAATCTCATATTGGACAGGCCAGCGGTCAAGGAACTGATTCAAGATGAACTGAACCCAAAGTCTATTGTTTCGGAACTGAAAAAGGCGTTGGAAGAAGGTGAGAAACGCGACAAAATGCTGCAAGATTATGACGATTTATGGGAAAAACTTGGAAGTGGCGGAGCGTCTGAAAGGGCTGCAAAATTGATTGTTTCTGACCTTGCAAATTGAGAACCACCTATATTTGAAACTATGAAAGAAGTACAGTTCAGAGAAGCGCTGCGCGAAGCGATGAGTGAAGAAATGCGAAGAGACGAAACCGTATTTCTAATGGGCGAGGAAGTGGCCGAATACAACGGTGCCTACAAGGTGAGTCAAGGCATGTTGGAGGAGTTTGGCGAGAAGCGCGTGATTGACACACCCATTGCCGAGCTTGGTTTTGCTGGAATTGGTGTTGGCGCTGCTATGAACGGTCTTCGTCCGATTGTGGAGTTCATGACCTTCAATTTCTCTCTGGTGGCCATTGACCAAGTGATCAACTCGGCCGCGAAGATGTACCAGATGAGTGGTGGTCAGTTCAACATTCCTATGGTATTCCGTGGGCCGACTGGTTCTGCTGGACAATTGGCTGCTCAACACTCGCAAGCGTTTGAGAATTGGTATGCGAACTGCCCTGGTTTGAAAGTGGTTGTTCCTTCAAATCCTGCGGATGCAAAAGGACTTTTGAAATCAGCAATTCGTGATAACGACCCCGTGATCTTTATGGAAAGTGAGCAGATGTATGGCGACAAGGGAATGATTCCTGAAGGTGAATACTTGATTCCTATTGGAAAAGCGGATGTGGTACGAAAAGGGAAAGATGTAACCATTGTTTCCTTCGGGAAGATCATGAAAGTGGCGAATGCCGCAGCCGAGGAATTGGCAAAAGAAGGAATCGAAGCAGAAGTTATTGACCTAAGGACTGTTCGTCCGATTGATTATGCAACGGTTATTGAATCAGTAAAAAAGACCAACCGAATGGTTGTGTTGGAAGAGGCTTGGCCGTTGGCTTCCATCTCCACAGAATTGACCTACAATGTTCAGAAAGATGCATTCGATTACATGGATGCGCCTGTAAAACGGGTTACTTGTCAGGATACTCCATTGGGTTATGCTCCAACTTTGGTTGAAGAATGGCTTCCGAATACAGAAAGGGTCGTTGAGGCTGTAAAGTCGGTTCTTTATGTGAGTTGATTTCACGCAGAGACGCTGAGAAACAAGAGATTTGAAAGGCGTGCCGATAGCACGCTTTTTTTGTTTGTCATTTAACTCGTACCTCGTTGAGCTCCCTTGGTCGGTTCGAGCGGAGCTTGCAGAGTCGAAAAACCTGTTGATATGGTGTAGATTCCTCCGCTTCGGTCGGAATGACAACTGAGGTTTGTGGTAACCTGCGTTAGGGATTGCAGCGGCATCCTTTTCCGAGGAACGAGGAAAAGATATAGCGGAAAGCCCGACCGCGCTTTTCCAAACTTGGTGTGTTGCGTAGTTGACGCCAACGCTGGAGGCTTCGAGAACCTCAGCCTACGACCACGCGCGGTAACGCCCAAATTTTTATCAAAATCATACCCTTTTCGGAGTATAAAAACGGGGGGCGGAAATGAACCGTGAACCAACTGGAATTTGAGGAGTTTAATCCCTAAGTTTGCGCACGATTTTAAATACAGTAACTCAACATATATACAATGAAAATCTTAGTTCCTATCAGCAAAGTTCCTGATACTACTTCCAAGATTTCCTTTACCGATGGCGACAGCAAGTTCAACGAGGAGGGAATTCAATGGATTGTTAACCCATACGATGAATGGTATGCGCTTGTGCGTGCCCTTGAGATCACCGAAGCAGGTGGCGGTTCTGTAACCGTGATCAGCGTTGGCGATGCAACTGCCGAGCCTGTAATTAGAAAGGCGTTGGCGTTGGGTGCTGGAGAGGCGGTTCGTATCGATGCAAATGCAACTGAGTCATACCAAGTGGCTAAGGAAATTGCGGCTTACGCGGCTGATAAGGGTTTCGATATGGTTCTTCTTGGAAAAGAGACCATCAATTACAACGGTTCTGAAGTTGGCGGTATGTTGGCCGAGTTCATGGGACTTCCTTACATCTCCCTTGCTTCTAAATTGGAAGTGAACGGAGACACAGCAACTCTTGACAGAACTATTGAAGGTGGCGTTGAGGTTGTTGACGTTAAAATGCCTTTCGTAGCAAGCGCTTCTAAAGGGATGGCTGAGCAGCGTATTCCTAACATGCGTGGAATCATGGCGGCTCGTACCAAGCCATTGACAGTTGTTCCTGCAAGCGGAGCTGATGCAAAAACAGCTTACGTGAAGTACGGTCTTCCTGCGCCAAAGGCGGAAGTGAAATTGGTTGACCCAGAGAACATGGACGAGTTGGTAAGACTTCTTCACGAAGAGGCAAAGTCTATCTAAGTCCGATTTACGAACGATTTAAAGAAACAAGAAGATGTCAGTACTTATTGTAGCAGATACAAAAGACGGTGAGGTTAAGAAGTCATCGTTAGAGGCGGCTCAGTACGGAGCCAAAGTCGCGTCCGCCTTAGGCGGAGAAGCGGTTGCACTAACCCTAAACGCATCGAACGGAGCCGTTCTTGGAACCGTTGGTGTGAATAAGGTTTTGAATGTTGAAGATGCTTCTATCTCAGCTTCAGACCCACAGAAAGTTGTTGCAGCCATCGTAGCAGCGGCCAACCAAATTGGTGCTAAAGTGGTTGTTTTCGCACACGATTCAACTGGTAAGGCAGTTGCT
>CAYWET010000019.1:47198-61059 GCA_964457245.1 uncultured Chryseobacterium sp.
CAGCCAAATCAGGCGCTGGATTGGTAACCAACGTTACTTCTCTTCCAGATACGGCAAGCGGATTCGTGGTTAGCAAGAACGTGTTCTCAGGAAAAGCTCATGCTCAAGTGAACATTCTTAGCGATGAGAAGATCGTTTCGATTCTTCCAAATGCTTTCGGTGTTGAAGCAGGAAGTGGAGAGGCTTCTGTTGAGTCTTTCTCTGTTGATGTAAGCGGAATCAACTCAGGAATTACGGTTAAGGAAGTGAAAGGCGGAACAGGAGATGTTGTTCCATTGCCAGAAGCTGAATTGGTTGTTTCTGCAGGTCGTGGTCTGAAAGGACCAGAGAACTGGGGAATGGTTGAAGAAATGGCTGAGATTCTTGGCGCAACAACTGCTTGTTCTCGTCCAGTTGCTGATATTGGTTGGAGACCGCACCACGAGCACGTTGGACAGACTGGTGTTGCTATCCGTCCGAACCTTTACATCGCTATCGGTATCTCAGGTGCCATTCAGCACTTGGCTGGTGTTAACGGTAGTAAGGTTATCGTTGTGATCAACAAGGATCCTGAAGCGCCATTCTTCAAAGCTGCCGATTACGGTGTGGTTGGAGATGCATTTGAAGTGGTTCCACGCCTGAACGAGGCATTTCGTAAATTCAAAGCAGCCAACGGGTAATTTCGTTACAACTCTCCCCCAAACCCCTCTCTTCGGAAGAGAGGGGTGACTGAGTGAAACGAAGTCGGGGTGAGTTGAAAACTTGTTCATGGATAAGATCAAAATGGGCATATATGGGCTGCAGTACAGCCAAACCCAAACTGGCGCCTACGCGTTGGTTTTGGAAGAGGCTGAAGGCACCCGAAGACTCCCAATTATCATCGGTAGTTCAGAAGCTCAGGCCATTGCCATTGAGTTGGAGAACATGAGTCCTACTCGTCCGTTGACGCACGATCTTTTCAGAACATTCGCCCAACAATTCAAAATAGATATCCAAGAAGTCATCATCTACAATTTTGTAGATGGTGTCTTCTATGGAAAAATCATTTGCCACGATGGCAAAGAGACTGTGGAAATCGATTGCCGTCCGTCTGATGCTATTGCGTTGGCTGTTCGGTTCAAGTGCCCCATCTACACGCATGAATTCATTCTGAATGCTGCAGCTTTCGAGAAAGATGAAAGTGGAGCAGGCATTCGCCCAATTGCTGCCGAGAGCGAAGAGACCTCTTCAGATGGTGGCGGCTTTTCTCAACTCACAGTTGAGGAATTGGAAGAATCTCTCAACGCAGCATTGGCTCGCGAGGATTACGAAGAAGCTTCGCTGATTCGTGATGAGATCAATAAGAGGAATAAGAATTAACCTTTTCAACGTCATGCTGAACTTGTTTCAGCATCTATTCAGACCCTGAAATGAATTCAGGGTGACGTCTTGGTTACCTGAACACCAACTTGAATCTAAATTTTCCTTATCCTTGAAACACCCGAATCAGGATGAGCGAATTACTATCCCATAATTTATTGAGCATTCCACTTCTCGACCTTGGTGTTTCGTTTACCAGTATTGGTCGTGGGCTATTGGGAATGCTAGTCTTGGTAGGCATCGGATTTCTTTTCAGCCAGGACAGAAAGGCCATCAACTGGCGGTTGATCGGAATAGGATTACTGATTCAATTCATTCTGGCTTTGGGAATTCTTAAAGTAGATTGGGTACAAACAGGCTTTGATGTTGTTGGTCAAGGTTTCGTAAAAATCATCTCGTTCACCGATTTCGGGACAGACTTCTTGTTTTCATCTTTCGTAACGGGAAGTTCTGAGGCAGCCGTAATCAGCTTTGCCTTTAGGATTCTACCAACAATCGTTTTCTTCTCGGCTCTCACAAGCCTACTCTATTACATCGGATTACTGCAGAAAGTTGTCTATGTTTTTGCTTGGATCATGAAGAAAACCATGCGTCTTTCTGGTGCTGAAAGTTTGGCTGCTGCGGGTAACATCTTCCTCGGGCAAACAGAATCTCCCTTCCTCATCAAACCGTACTTGGACAAGATGACGAAAAGTGAGATCATGTGTTTAATGACGGGTGGAATGGCAACCATTGCGGGTGGTGTTCTGGCCGCATACATCGGTTTTTTGGGTGGGGAAGACCCCGTTGAACAAGTCCTTTTCGCAAAGCATCTTTTAGCTGCTTCGGTTATGTCTGCACCTGCAGCAGTTGTTGCGGCAAAGCTTCTTGTCCCTGAAACCGACTCCATCAATGAAAGCATGGAAATCAGCAAGGAGAAAATGGGCGCCAACGTCTTGGAAGCCGTTGCCAACGGAACTTCTGACGGGGTAAAACTGGCCGTAAATGTTGGAGCCATGCTGCTTGTTTTCACCGCCTTTGTTTACATGGGTAATTGGATTCTCCGTGATCTGATCGGTGGACCAACTGGATTAAACGACATCATTGCTTCAAATACTGGTTATGATGGACTTAGCTTTCAGTTCTTGGTTGGTTACACATTCGCACCAATCGCATGGTTAATGGGCGTTCCTTCAGGAGACATTTTTCTGGTTGGTCAATTGTTGGGTGAGAAAACCATTCTAAATGAATTCTACGCCTACAAGACGCTAGGCGAAATGAAATTCAGCGGTTTGTTTGAACATGAAAAGTCGATGATCATGGCCACTTACATTCTGTGTGGCTTCTCCAACTTCGCTTCAATCGGTATTCAAATTGGCGGCATTGGAACACTTATCCCAAACCGAAAAGGTCTACTTTCTAAACTCGGTCTTCGTGCTCTTCTTGGTGGAACACTTGCCTGCCTGTTTACGGCAGTGTTGGTTGGGATGTTCTTAGGATAAACCTCCTCTCAACTGCTTCAACACTTCCTCAACGATTACTCGGAAATCAGTTGAATGATGCATGTCGCTTCCTAGCCTCACGTGGCCTAATCTTACTACAACTGCGTTGTATTCTGGAATCACGATAATGTACTGCCCAAGGATTCCACGCTGATAGAAAACATGTGTTCCATAATCATCACAGATCCAGAAACTGTGTCCGTAGTAAGGAACTGCAAATGGAACAGTTGCGGTATCTACAAATACCGTATCTAAAATTTGAGTACCGTTGAAGTTTCCTTTTTGCAACATCATCTGTCCAAAACGCGCAAAATCTCGTGCGTTGGAATTGAAACAGCAGAAAGAAAGTTCCTTTCCGTTTTTGCTGTCCAAGTGCCATTCAGCTGAATGAACTGCACCAAGTGGCTTCCACAGTTTTTCAGAAGCATACTCAGCCTCCGTTCTCCCTGTAGCTCGCATCAAACAAAGACCAAGTAACTGTGTAGCCCCACTTTGGTATTCAAATGCATCCAAACCTGGCTCTTTGATGACGGGCACATTCTCAACTAGCAGTTTTTCTACATCGGGACCGTAGTAAAGTTTGGCGGTGATATCGAACGGGTTCGAATAATGTTCATTGAAATCCAAACCTGCTGTCATCGTGCAGAGATGCCTCAAGGTCAATTTATCAGCAAATTCGCCTTTCAATTCAGGAAGAAAATCTTTGACGGGTTGATTCCAACCTTGGATGATTCTATCCTGAATGGCACACTGTACAAGCATGGTGGTAATGCTTTTTGCCATGCTGAAGGAATTGCTTCGCGAAGATTCTGAATAACCATCCCAGTATTCCTCAAACACAATTTCGCCATCTTGGGCCATCAGAAAAGCAACGCTTTCCGTCTCTTCAAGCGACTTTCTTAATTCCCAAGATATTTCCCAATCTTTTGCGTATTCGGATACTTTCCAAGGAATAGGTTCTCCGGCTTCTACCGTCCGAGTGTCAAAGAATTGTGCATCGCTAATGGTGGCTGAGGTATTCCCGTGCAGATATGCTGCCCAAAGACCTTTGACCAGAAATTGGTTTCCAGTAATGTAAAGGCCACCGACCACCAAACCAATAACTAGCAAAAACCACCCGAGAACTTTGAAGAGCTTTTTCATAAATGTTAAAGTAGAAGATTCTGAAACAAGTTCAGAATGACGTTGAATAAAAAAGGCACGCTAGTTGGCGTGCCTTTCAAATACCCTGCTTCAAGGATTATCTCTTAAAAAATGAATCATCTATTTTTTTCGATTCCACTGAAACCACTTCTTGGCTTCTAAGAAGGTTACCGCTTGAATCTCGCAATTCCATTTTCAATGGAAATCCATTGCTGATTCCCGCAAAACTTGGCATGTTATTTCTGAAAAGCTTTGGTAAATCACTGTAAGCCAATTTGATGTCTGAAGTTACCCAATATGTAAGATCGTTGCCATTCGACTTGAACATCAGCATTTCACAATCGTAACCAGCTTCCGTGGTTTTTGCTTTTCGTACAAAGTTGGCAGATGTGAATACTTCCTCAGCAGTAATTCCTGAGACCTCCTGAGATTTGCCGCCACTTTCCATAAGTACCGTCTCCTCGTTACTTTCCATGGTCATAGAATACTTCATGTGATGCTCTCCGGCCTTAGAATCAAATTCCATATGATTCTTTCCACTATCGTGAAACCACTGTATAGTAGCCGTTTCTTTGAGAAACTCATTAGTCGTCTTTAAAGTAATGACACCCTCAAATGCAGTCTGACCGAAACACAGAGGCATGCTCGATAGTGAAATACCAAATATCAATAGGCCTTTTAACTTCATAATGTTCATGCTTTTCATAGTACTACTTTTAAGGTCCAACTTGACCTTTCAACTGTGAAGTATTGTATAAGTTGTCTGGTATATTGATGGTATTACCATTATGCTTAATTGCATATCCTCCATCACCTGGTAAGGGTGGAGGGACATTGATTGGAATGTTAATCGGTGCTAAACACACTTGACCTACTATGGGCACATTTGCACAAGGAGTGATGGAAAGTGAAAAAGTTCCCTGTCCGCCCGGGTAACCATACTCGCCACCCTGCCCTCCGACAGTTGTCGGGTTAAACGTAAAAGTGAACAGCCCAACAGCAACCGTAAGTGGGGCTGTCAGCAAGCCGCCATTTCCTCCAACGCCAAGCTGCCCACCAGTACCGTCTGAACCATCTTCATAGAGTACAATGCCAACAATAATGTTATTTGGCAAAGTCCCACCTTCGCCTTCCCCGGCACCGCCTCCACCACCGGAACCAACATAGAAACCAATGGTAATGGTTGGTAACGGATTAATGGTAAAGGATTGGCTCAAAGAAAAAGCCATTGAACCACCACCACCACCGCCACCGTAAATATTGAAGTTGTTAACGATGTTGGCATCTAAAGTAACCTCAACAGCAGTTCCACCATCTTCACCATCTCCGGTTAACCCCTGTGCTGGATCCCATCCATCACCCCCATCACCACCACGGCCAATTATATTTCCGTTGTTGATAAGTGCGATTAACGATCCGGATGCAAAATTCCCTGTAGTATAGGCCGGAATAGTTGCATCTTGGCTGGTCACCAACACACCCGTATGCACCGTATTTACAACACAAACAGAAGTGCTATTTGGAATAGTAGGGTTTGCAGTGAAAAATTCGGATGCAAGATCATAATTGAAAACGCTATTGATAACATCAACCTCATAGCAAGGCTCTATGGTCAATGAATAAACGATATTGTAGGTGCTACTATTACAAAGCACCTGAATTACGATTGGATAAGTTCCAGGTGGAGCGAAAGGCGTTGCTTCAAACTCAATATCTACAATACCAGTTGACGGTGCCGGGTTTGGAGTAATCGTAGCCGTTAATCCTTGCGGAAGTGTTGTAAGGATTGAAACTGCTAACTGCTGCGGATTACCAGCAGTTTGAACAATATTCAATGACATCGTTTCCGTGGTAGAGACCACACGATCAATGGTATCAGCCAAACTGCTTGGTGTAATATCCAAGAAGCAATCATCACAACCTTGAGCAAATGTTGGCAACCAACATGTTCCATTGTAGTAATCGACCGTGCTATCAGTTGTATTGACAATTACAAGCCCAGTAGCTGGGTTAGGAATATTATCTCTAGTGGTTTCATCCATCTGAGGAGCGAGGAACCCTTTATCCTCAGCGACCAAATGCAAAATGGCACTTGAATCTGGTTGATCCGTGTTTATACCAACATGGTATTCATTATTCCAAATGAAGCTGTTGGCCACCCAATCGTTAAAGAAAACCGTGTCATACCGCATAGTCTGTCCCTGTAGACCCGGAATCAACGGCCCTGGATCGCCTTGCGGTCCAACACCTTGTCTCCAGACAATTCCATCAAAATACCAGAAACTACTATCTGTTGGAGTGTAGATCAACAGACCAGTTGCTGGGTTGATAATGGAAAGTGTGTCCGTTCTTGGAATCAAAAGACCCTTATCCAAAGACTGAACTTCAAGTAATGCACTAGGATCCGGAGTGACCGTTCCAATACCAACATTATCTTGAGCCAATAGACCCGATACAGGGATGAAAATCAAAGCGGTCAGAACCGCGAAAATCGCATTGCGTAGTGTTCGCATTTCAGAGATGTGTATTTAAGAATGGTTTCACTGAACCGATACAAGCCCGAAAGTTACGGTTTTCGTTCGGTTGAGCAGTAGAATTTCTCCGCAGAAAGCTATTTTTGCGCTCAAGCAAGGGCGCTTAGCTCAGTTGGTTTAGAGCACCACCTTGACAGGGTGGGGGTCACTGGTTCGAATCCAGTAGTGCTCACAAAGTAAAATGGGAGGTTATCATGCAAATGGCAATCTCCCGCTTTTTTATTCGGTTGAGACTTCAAACTCACATATTTTTCACTGCGCTCATGGTCGTTTTGACCGTGTCGATATCCAAAGCTGATGTCGGCCTTACCCACGAGCTTAAACAACAGCGAGTTCGTACGCTTGAGCTGATCTCCGAACTTAAAAACGACTCTTTACCGGACGAGTATCGTATTGATAGTCTGCAAAATGCGGTTATCGAGCTGGACGGTCGAATCATGAAAAGTTATGATGAGACAGTAGCCAGAATGGCTGAGCAGAAACGACAACGAGGAAGCAGTTCGCAAACCATTGTTTTTGTAGCCTTGGGTACAACTGCAGCCGCACTTTTTCTTCTGATCTTATTGATGATGGCTCGCAACCGAGTTATTGCCTCCGGAAGTAACGGACTGATGGACATGTACCGACAGCTTACCTCCGACTTTGTCCATTCCGTGTCGGCAGAAAAAGCCGCGAACAAACGTGTCCTGCGGGTAAACATCGTGGTGGTTGCCGGGTTGATGCTGATGAGCATTTCGGTCATCGCATTTCTGCTTCGTACATTGTAATCATCCTTACAATCCCCTGCATATTGCGCTACGGCATTCGCGTATTCGGTTTGATGTGCTTGACGTTTTTAGCGCTTCATTCGGCAGGGCAATCACTTGAGAATTTCCATCCGCTGGAAGCCAAAGCACCGATTCCGCCAGACGTTACCACATCTTCTTCAGATAAGTTCAATACCGCAAAAACTGGACTTGAAGAGAGTTCTGATTCGAAAAATCGGAAAAAAGCAAAGCAGGATTTTCTTCTCGAAAGCCACTTTCTGGTAAACCAAGTGCTTCACAGCGGCCGTGTGCTTTTTAATGATTCCGTTTCAAACTATCTGAGTGATGTTCTGGATGTGATTCTGAAAAATGACCCAGAACTCCGTTCGAAGCTTAGGGTTTACGCAGTTCGGTCTTCGGTTGTGAATTCATTTACCACGGATGATGGAATCATTCTGGTGAACATTGGACTCTTGGCGCAACTCGAGAATGAAGCCCAACTGGCTTTCGTTCTTTGTCATGAGATTTCGCATTTCACCGAGAATCATGTCATAAATGGATACGTGCATCGGGAAGAGTTGAAGGAAAGTGCTAAGTTGAAACGCACCAGTTTTGACGAAAAGCTCCTAACGCAAGGGCAGTATTCCAAAGACATTGAAAAGCAGGCTGACAAACTTGGAGTGCTGCGCTTCCTGCAAACAGATTATGGGACGTCAACTGTTCTGAATGTGTTTGATGTGATGCGATATGCGCACTTGCCGTTTGATGATATTCCTTGGAAGAAGAACTATTTCGATGCGGATTTCTATCGTGTCAACGACTCGTATTATTTGAATAGGGTTCGACCGGTGGAAGCTTGGGATACGGACAATGGTTCGGAAGGAACGCACCCAAGCCCGACCGAAAGGCAGCAACTCTTGAGAACCTATTTAGCCACTGAGGGAAATCCTGATGGGCCGAATTTCCTTCTTGAAGAAGCACGTTTTGAATACTTGCGCAATGTATGTCGGTTTGAGCTTTCGAACCTTTACCTGAAAGCCAATGCTCCGGTAAAGAGCATTTACAATACGTTTCTGCTTCAACAGCAGTTTTCTGAGAACCCGTACCTGAAAAAGTCGGTAGCCAATGCGCTGTATCGACTTTCGAAGTTCAAAACAGGCGGAAACTATGGGTTTGTGCATCCTGGCTATTCGCACATTGAGGGAGAATCGCAGCAGCTCTATCACCTACTCTACCAACTTAAACCGGAAGAGCTTTGCATTCTGGCCACTGGTCATTTATGGCGTTTGCGAGAGGAGTTTCCAGATGATTCTGACGTCAAGAAAATGAGCGAAGACCTGCTTAGCGATCTGATGCATCGCTATTACGTTCCTGGCATGTTTTCCAAAACGGCACCGCCCTTAGGTTGGAATGAACCTGACACAACAAACATCTCAAGCAAGTACGACCGATTGAAGGAAAAGGCCAAGACCAATCCGCGATTGGCGATGGTGAAATACGCTTTGGTGGACCTGTTTCAGCAGCATGAATTCATGCACCAATTCGATAGTTTGGAGCAAGAAAATTGGGGCGCGGGCCGTGAGCTACTGGACGTAAAGTCCTTGGAGTTGCAAGCGAAAGATGACCTCCGCCAATGGAAGAATCATGGTTTCGCGCTTGGCGCAGAAAAAGTCGTAGTGGTTTCCCCAACTTATTCAAAACTCGATCTGCGCAAAAAGCAACAGCACATGTTTCTTCGTTCGGAATCATTCAAGGATAAGTTTCTGAAGCAGATCAGGCGTTCTGCGGATTTGCTGAACTTGGAAACGCAGATTCTTGACCAGACAGAACTCGATTCATCCGAAGTAGAAACCTTTAATGACATTGCCTTTCTGAACGAGTGGGTCGATGGCCGATTCACGGACCTGGATGTTTCGATGGTCAATCTTCCAACGGAGAAAATCGACTACCTAGTTGAAAAATACGGTACTGAACATTTTGCATGGACTGGCGTGATCAACTACCGCGAGAACAAGCCGCTCATGTATTTCTACTTGTTGTACGCGCTTATTCCGCCAGCCATTCCGTTTGCCATTTACTACCTCGTTCGGCCCAATTTCGACACGTACTATTACTGTATTGTATTCAACCTCAGAACAGGAGAGCCGGAGTTGGTCAATTACAATAACTACCGTAAACGCGATGCGCGTGACATGATCAACAGCAGTGTTTACGACTCATTCTGGCAAATGAAACGCCCACCGAAAGTGAAGGGATGAGATGGTTGATTGTAATATTGTCGTTAGTCTCCACTCAGGTTTTTGGGCAAGCTTCTGGCTATATGGGCAAGAAGTTTCTTGTTACTGGCGAAGTCAGTTTTCTGAATGCGCTTTTCAATCCGAACCACAACATGAATCAGGGATTGAACAAGTTCAGCTTCAACTTTCGAAGTACAACTGACCTCGATTACGTTATTGCGCGGAACGGAACCATTGGCGCAACCTTCGATGTGTTTTACACAGGGATGAAATATGATTGGAGCACGACAGGATTTGATGAACTTTTAGTGCCGAACATCGACTCTCGGTTTGATCACGCTCGCATCTTCGGTTATGGTTACGGAATCAATTATAAAGTGTTCCGAAACCCAAGTAAAGGCGGCATTGCACCTTTAGGCAGCTACGTCAAATTCGATCTGATGTTGTTGGATATCCGTACCCGACCATTCGACAATGGAAATGACGTGGCCCACTCCTACTCCGACCGTTTTTTCTCACCTGCGTTCTCAATAACGTTCGGACTACAGCGCATTCTGTGGGATTTTCTCGTTCTGCGTTCTGGTATTCAATTGGGTTTCGTTCCATTCGGGATTTCGCCCTATCTACAATCATTGGACAAAGGAATTGAGCGCGGTTCTCAAAAACAGGAATTACGCGCCAATGCAGAGGCACGTCTAATGACGTACTATTTGCTCAATGTGAATTTCGGAGTGGGATTTCTGTTGCCTTTTAGGAAAGGCTACAAGGCACAGAATTGACCAGTTTCTAGGTTATGCTGGTGCAATTACATTCAATTTCAGTCTTCTGGTTTAGCTCCAAGAGCTTATAGCAGTATTTGGCGAAGCAAAAGTTGGATTTAGCTCTAAGTACAAGTGGACTTGCCTGAATCTAAGCGGTCGTTTCATAACCAAAAGACGCCTGATAAAATCCCTTTAACGTCTTAGAAAAACCCATAAATGTCTGTGTAAATCAAATCCTTGTCTAAGAAAAACAAAAAGATGTCTTAGAAAATCAGATAGCTGCCGTTTCGTAACAAGTAGTGGTCTATGACAAACTAAAAGCAGTCATCGGGAATCAGGAAGCTGTTGTTGAGAAATAAGAAGGGGTAGTTGAGAAGAGGCTAAAGTCTGGTGTGATTGTACTTTTTACAACTGTGAGCACCACGATTTTGGCGAAGAAGTCATTACGATAGTCTAATGTTCTATCGGAATGTGTTTCGCTTTACAGTAGTCCTCTATTTCTGAATCATTATCAAAATAACTGTCACAAAATTCTGAGAACTCTTTTTCGGTTGACTTGTAGTAACGCTCCTGAGCGGTCATCAGTTTATCTACTTGTTCGATAAACATTTCAAATTCTTCATTGATTTTACAAAGCTTGTCAATGGTTTTAAAGTCAAGGTCACGGTACTTTGCTGGGAATACGATTTTGCTTTTGTACGGATTAGAATTCAATTCAATTATTCCAATTCCGAAAGACTGACTTAGACGCTCCATTTCGTCTAATAGGCTATCGCTGAACTCAAATGCAACCAAGTATCCATAATTTGCCCAACTTGAATTAGAGACTGCTTGGAAAAAGGCTTTTTTCAGTTCCGTGTCGCTATTGATTTCCTTCTTGAGCTCATAGGAACTCAACTTAAACGTATCAATCCTATTTATTGACTTCAGCAGGTTTTGACTTGTTTTTGTTTGCAGGTTTAAAAACTTGATTCCGACCATATCTGGATGAGTCCAGATTTGGTTGCTGTCCTTTCCATATTTTGACTGCTCGTGAAAAATTGTTTTTGAGTAAACCTTCGTGTTTTTCAGGTAACTGCTAAGCAGTTTATGTAAATCCCTTTCTACGTAACTATTTTTCTTAGTTGATGACTTCTCGGTAACAGTTTCTGTTGCCCCTGAAAGGAGTTCTATCCCTATTTCTTGTTCATTTTTGGTTAGATAATATGAATAGGTTCCACCATCCTGTTTGATTCGCTTTACTCGAGAGTCTCCGCTTCTTATGAAATCCCCGAGTAGGGCTGAAATAGTTGCGGAAGGTGTTTTGGCTTTTCCGAAATCATAATAGCCGTATTTAACTATGTGATTATACACTTCCAGATAATTGGTTAAAGTCGTGATGTCATCAAGACTTTTCAAAATGGCCTCTTTAATTGTCATTTCTCGGGATTGAGGATTGATGCTAAATGTAGCCGAAAAATAACAAGCTGGACGGTTAGCCGCGTTAGGGATTGCAGCGGCATCCTTTTTTGTTTTTCACAAAAAAGATATAGCGGAAAGCCCGACCAGTAGGGTAACGCCCTTCGACAAGCTCAGGACAAGCTCCAATCCCACCGTTTAGAACCATTCTAAATTACCGTTCAAGTGCTTGGCTGTTGCCAGCATTTTGAACTCAAAAAAAGCCGTTTTCGGCAATTCTGACATTCATCAGTTTTGGCTGTGACTGCACTCAGCAGTTGTCCTTCGGTTGCGCGATTCCTTTGCTGCATAAGATGGAAGTGATATTTCTACTCATAGCAATCAGCATTATAGCCGCAGTCGGGTTTCTGGCTGCTTTTCTGTGGGCTGTAAGAACGGGTCAGTACGATGACGACCAGACGCCTGCCATGAGAATCTTATTTGACGAGAAAAAATCTTCAGAAACCAATAAATAAAAAGATGGAAAAGGAAACATTCCGTTATGACAACAGCATTGTCCGAGCATTTGCCTTCGCCACCATGGCGTTCGGTATCATCGGTATGCTTGTGGGGCTTACCGCTGCGCTGCAGATGGTGGATCCCATGTTCAACTTCCTTACAGAGTATCTGACCTTTGGTCGGATAAGGCCGCTGCACACCAATGCGGTGATTTTTGCCTTTGTGGGGAACGGCATCTTTATGGGTGTCTATTACTCGCTTCAGCGTTTGCTGAAAACCAGAATGTGGAGCGATAAGCTCAGCTGGATCAACTTCTGGGGTTGGCAGCTGATTATTCTCTCTGCGGTGGCAACGCTGCCTTTCGGTATTACAACGGGTAAGGAATATGCCGAGCTGGAATGGTTCATCGATATTGCCATTGCGCTTATCTGGGTGGTGTTCGGATTGAACATGTTCATGACCATTCTGAAGCGAAGAGAGCGTCATTTGTACGTGGCCATTTGGTTCTACATTGCCACGTTTGTTACCGTTGCGATGCTTCACATCGTGAACAGCTTTGAGCTTCCTGTTGCTTTCTTGAAAAGTTACAGCTGGTACGCTGGTGTTCAAGATGCCTTGGTACAATGGTGGTACGGCCACAACGCGGTGGCATTCTTCCTAACCACGCCATACTTGGGATTGATGTACTACTTCATTCCGAAGGCTTCTGGAAGACCTGTTTACTCATATCGACTATCGATTATCCACTTCTGGGCGTTGATCTTCATTTACATCTGGGCGGGTCCACACCACTTGTTGTACACGGCTTTGCCTGATTGGGCACAGAACCTGGGAGTTGTGTTCTCTTTCATGCTGATTGCGCCAAGTTGGGGCGGTATGCTTAACGGACTTCTAACACTTCGCGGAGCTTGGGATAGAGTTCGCGAAAGCGCAGTACTGAAGTTCATGGTTGTAGCGGTTACCTGCTACGGTATGTCAACGTTTGAAGGGCCGATGATGTCGCTGAAAAACGTGAATGCCATCAGCCACTTTACCGATTGGACCATTGCTCACGTTCACATTGGTGGTTTGGGTTGGAACGGTTTCCTAACCTTCGGAATCCTTTACTATTTGGTTCCAAAACTGTGGAACACCAAAATGTATTCTGACAAGCTTTCCAACTTCCATTTCTGGATCGGAACACTCGGAATCATCTTCTACGCATTGCCAATGTACTGGGCTGGATTCACGCAGAGTTTGATGTGGAAAGAGTTCACAGCCGAAGGATTCTTGGCTTACCCGAACTTCTTAGAAACCGTAACGCAGATCAAACCGATGTATGCGGCAAGAGCGTTCGGTGGCGGCATCTACATCATCGGTGTAATTGCCATGCTTTATAACTTGATAATGACCATGAAGCAGGGTTCTTTCCAACCTGAGGAAGAAGCTTCTGCGGCACCGTTGACCAAGGATTACACTTCTCACAAAGGCGAAGGCTGGCACAGAGCTATTGAGCGAAGACCAGTTCAAATGTTGGTGTTCAGTTTGGTTGCTGTCGCGATCGGTGGAGCCATTGAGATCATCCCAACCATGCTTATCGACAGCAACGTTCCAACCATCTCAAGCGTGAAACCATACACGCCACTTGAATTGGAAGGTAGAGACATCTACATACGCGAAGGTTGCTACAACTGCCACTCGCAGATGATTCGTCCATTCCGTTCTGAAACGGAGCGTTACGGAGAG
>CAYWET010000020.1:0-58814 GCA_964457245.1 uncultured Chryseobacterium sp.
AATGTTTTTGGTTATTGAATTTGTTTATCGAGGGCTAATGTAGTGATCTGTTCTTAACATGCAACTATGTTGCAATAAAATGAATAAACAACTACTCAGGCTTGGTCAAAGCCAATTTGCAACTGGAAATGCGACCGTTGCTTTCCTCAACCATTAGTAAGCCAACTGCTTGCTTGTTTTCTACTTTCAGCACGAACGATGCGGTTTCGCTCTTATCTGCGTAGGTCATTTCAATATCGGCAATGTCAAAACTTCCTTTTGGAAGGCCCCAGTTTGTCTTTAAATGCTGTGCGAGTTGCTCAACTCCTTTTACAGTTGTGTTCGCAACAAGGTCGGTAAACTCAATATCTGCAGCGCAGTTTTTCGCGAGGTATTCTTTATCTGATTCTATGATGGCGCGTAGAAATTGTTCCACCCGCTCGTATTCTGATGCGCTTTTCCAAGCGCGGATTATTCCGTAACTCATTTCTTGATCGGTTAACAGTTTTAAAACGGTACATCCGAAATGGATGCAAGAGAAAATTTTCGGCTTAAAGCCGAACTGAACTGATCAAGCGTTGGGCGGACCCCGAAGAAATGATTGGAGCAGAATTGGTTCTAGAATGAAATCTGAACCGAAAAGTGGTTCATCAACTGATGAACAAAGTATGCGGGTAGAAGTAGGTTCCGTTACAAGAAGCTCAGAACTTCTTGAATTCAGAACCTTACACAGTTCGCAATTGGTCGGTGTTTCTGATAAGTGATTAGCGTGGTTGCAATCCTGTGAAATATCTCCGTGGTAAATTGCACGGTGACATGCATCGGCTTCGGCCTCTGCCGAGTGGAGTTCTGAATGATGGTGATGATGAATTGCATGATGGAAGCTCTCGAATGAGACAATATTCAGCAAGTATCCCGCAAGGAAAACAAGTGAAAGAATCTTCTGAAAGCTGTTCTTAGTTTTCGCCATCAACCACAAATGTGGCGATTATTTTGTGCTCGTTTATCTTACGGGAAGAACTTGTTCATCAACATATAGTCGATGTTGTCTGATTGTAAATGACAACTTGTGCAAATGGCTCCTTTTTCTTTCGCGCTTGCAGCAATATTTCCGTCTTGATTCATATAGCCCCAAACCCAACCATTGTCATCTGCATGTTCACTATTGGTTTGTTTATAGAGAATGGCATAGCGTTGAGCAGAGGTTCCATTGCTCAATTCCTTTACAACTAGTGAGCCTTCAGGAAAAGTGGCATTGGCCGCAACCATCCCATTTCCATCTAATTGGGTGGCCGCAGTGGAATTATATCTCGTTCTAAGACTTGTATAGTTGTGCCCAGACCCAGAACTTTTTGCTAGCCAAGCATCTGAATTCTTGTACCAAACGAATCCTGTAGTTTGTCGAGCCATCTCCAGCAATTGGTTGTCAATGCCAAAGTACTTGTTCATTAAGGTCTGGTCAATATTGCCTGTTTGCGAGTGACAGCCTGTACAGCCCGAACCTTTATCTTCAGCCGATGTGGCAACCGTACCGTCTGCATTAACATATCCCCAAACCCATCCATTTGAGTCAGAGAATTCGCTATCCGCCATCTTATAAAGAATTGCATAGCGCTCCACCGAACCTCCATCACTCAACTCCTTAGCTATTAGAGAACCATCTGGGAATTGAGCGTTAGGAACTACTTCGCCACTAGCATCCAGCTGAGTTGCTGCAGTACTATTGAACCTAGTTCTAAGGTTTGAATAATTATGACCGGTTCCTGAGCTTGCTGGCAACCATGCATCAGAATTCCGGAACCAAACAAAACCACTTGTTTCATTGGCCATGTTAAGCAAATCGAGGTCAATTCCTTCTGCTGGTTCGTCTTTCTTACATGCTTGTAATGAGATGGCAACAATGGCAATGCTGAATGTTGCCCAAATGATGGTTTTCTTCTTCATGACTTAAACATAGATTATAAAACTAGACCATAGTGTAGTTGTGCCGACAACTGCGCTTGAACTATGGTGAGAATGAGCAACTAGTTATTCTTGTAACGGTTCACCCAGAACATAAACAGTATAAAGATGAAAACAACTGCTACGATATTATAGACATCGTGGTGATCAAAAGGGCCATTGGTGCCCCATCGAATCCAAGTAACACATAATGCCACTACACGGGCAACATTAATGGCATGGATTCCCACAAGGCCAAGCGGAATGAACCAAAGTCTATCGAGCCATTTCCCTGGAAATGAGATGATCAATGCGGTTAAAGCAAACATCATATCAACACCCAAACAGTAATTGCGAACATGAATGTTGAAGTCGAGGTCATACATGTCAATTTGCCTAAGGTTGACCACAATTGCCTCATAATCAAGTAGACTTAGAACCCAAATGGTAATGTCAGTTAATGAAACCAAGAGGTAATGAATCAGATATCCGTAAAGCGTACTTATAACCGGAAGCGTCCAGACATTCGGCTTGAACCACAGAAAATATACTCCGCATAGCACACCGAGTTTTACCAGAAAACCTATCAGATCTTTATTTTTTGAAAAAAATGACACTGTGATCAGTTATTTCTTGGTTGTTTTTGAGGTTTGGATAATGCAAGATCAGCCATTTGGAACACTTCTGAAAACGCTACGGTCAATTCCAAACCGTTGAATCCATGGACGATTTGACTCCCGATTCCGAATCAATACCAGCGTTGCCATGTCTACGTAGATCGGAACCCAATTAGGGTCTTGCGTTCTACGGATAAGAAACGGTTGGGCCCAAGGCGTGTTGTCATGTCTGAAGAAACAGATGACATTCAAATTGTATTCATCCATTTTCTGATTCCACAGATCGTCATTTTCCTGCATTGGCTTGTAAATGGAATCGAAAAATGCAACCGAATATGCTTCCGGACGATTGTCTACAAAAACCTTTTCTCTATCATGAAGATGATAGATGAGATAGCCGCCAATATCGTAGTTGTTAAAGATGCGGCCCGGAATCTGTTGTTTGCGAAGAAACTCGCCACAGCCATTGATATTTTCAATCAATCCTGGTGATTGAAATTCCTTCCGCGCGGAAGCATACGTTCCTTTCAATCCAGTGAATAACACGCAGAATGTGATTCCCAGAATTGGTAAAAGTTTGAAAGCGGTCTGTTTAGTCTTGAAGTCTAGGTTTTCCAGATAGCTGTTCGCTACAGCAGTAGCAACCGGAATGAAGAACAGCGCAAACAGAGGAATCCCTCTTACTGCAATGGCCGAAAGAATTCCGAAACTGGTAAGCAATAGCAACTCCGGTAGGTTTTCTTTCCAGAGTTTTCGGATCAACGCTAGAATGACGAGAACTATGGCCAGTAATCCGAAAATTTCGAAATGGTAGAGTTCAGGGTTTCCAAATCGTTCGTGCATAAACAAGATGGTTTGGTTCTCAGCAACCATATATCCGTATTCATTAAAAATGGTCAATGGAGCCAGTAAGCCTTTATAGAAATGTGGATTTATCAAGCTTACGAGCACAAGGCTGATCAAGAGAATCGATTGATTCTTGATCTGATCTTTTCTGTTGATAAGTGCATCAAGCCAAAACGCACCTGCCACGGTAATTCCAAGGAAAAAAAAGATGTGAATGTTCACCCAGAATACCTGCAACAGCAGAAGTAGTGGTAAGATGAATTTGAACTTGTCCGAGTTCGTTTTCAACTTGGAAAACAAGAAATAATAGCCCGCAATCAAAGCGTAGCTGAATCCTTCGGGACGAACTTCAACGCGATAGGCGAGAAGTGAAACAACGGAAAGTCCAACCAAGATCGGGATCACCAACGGGCCATTTTTCCAAGAAGCTTTGACCATCAAAAACAGCGCAATCAGGTTCATTAGCACATACCAAACAGACAAACCTTTAAATCCGAACCAATCTTTGATATAAAAGAAAAGCACTCCGCTTCCCCAATGGTGGTTGGTGAATTCGTGGTTCGGTTCCGTGTACGAGTAGAAATTTCTGTAGAGTACATCAGTCAAGCCGTTCACAACCAGTTCTCCATTGGTGATGTGTCGGCCAAGGTCGGCAGTGGTCAAGTTGATCGGTTTGACAAAGAAGAACGATGAATAAATCAAAGCAAGAACAGCCAGCAATAGCACGAGTCTTTTATTCTCTTCAATTTTTGCCATGCTTAAACATAAGTTTTTAGTCCAAAAGAAAACCCTGTTCAATCAAAGTTGAACAGGGTTTTAGAATTGAATCTCTGTCTGATTATCCGTTCATAGAAATCAAGAACTCTTCGTTGCTCTGTGTTCCTCTTATTCGGTCTCTGAGGAATTCCATTGCTTCCACTGGCGTCATATCGGCCAAGTGGTTTCTTAGAATCCACAGACGTTGTAGTTGTTCTTTGTCAACAAGTAGATCATCTCTACGCGTGCTCGAAGCTACAATGTCGATAGCAGGGAAGATTCGCTTGTTACTGATCTTACGATCCAATTGAAGCTCCATGTTACCAGTTCCTTTGAATTCCTCAAAGATCACTTCGTCCATTTTCGAACCTGTTTCAGTCAGAGCTGTAGCAAGAATGGTCAACGAACCGCCTTTCTCGATCTTTCTTGCAGCACCAAAGAATCGTTTTGGTTTGTGAAGCGCGTTTGCATCAACACCACCACTCAAGATCTTACCCGAAGCTGGCTGAACCGTATTGTAAGCTCGCGCCAAACGCGTGATACTATCCAGTAGAATAACCACATCATGACCACATTCTACCAGTCGCTTGGCCTTCTCCAAAACAATATTCGCAATCTTAACGTGCTTATCTGCAGGCTCATCAAAAGTTGATGAAATCACTTCAGCGTTAACGCTTCTAGACATGTCGGTTACTTCCTCAGGACGTTCATCAATCAGAAGAATGATCATGTAAACCTCTGGATGGTTCTCTGCAATCGCGTTCGCTACTTCCTTAAGCAGAACAGTTTTACCCGTTTTTGGCTGTGCTACGATAAGTCCACGCTGACCTTTCCCGATAGGTGCAAAAAGATCCATTATACGAGCAGACATTCCTGCCTTTGCTGATGGAGCAATATTGAATTTCTCTTCAGGAAATAGGGGAGTGAGGTGCTCGAAAGAAACACGGTCGCGAACGTAATCCGGGTCGCGTCCATTGATGCGTTCCACATTGATCAAAGGGAAGTATTTCTCACCCGGTTTTGGTGGTCGAACCTCTCCACGCACAGTATCTCCGGTTTTCAAACCGAACAATTTGATCTGCGACTGCGAAACGTAAATGTCATCTGGAGAAGACAGGTAGTCGTAATCCGAAGAACGAAGGAATCCATAGCCATCAGGCATGGTTTCCAAAACACCTTCAGAAATTACAGCACCATCAAAATTGTAGAACGCATCCTGCTCTTGTTTGCGGTTGTCGTTCTGATTATTCCGATCGTTTCTGTTGTTTCGATCATTACGGTCATTACGACCGTTGTTGTTGTCGTTTCTGCGCGAATCGCGTCTTTCGCGGTTATCGTTCTGATTATTCTCAGAATTCGACTCAGTCTTTGTTTCAGATCCGTTGTCAGATGATTCTTCCGATTTCGGTTTTCTACCACGTTTAGGAGCTGGCTTTTCTGCCACCTTTTCTACTTCTTCTCCCAGCGGAAGTTCAGGAGTAGCTTCCGCATTCGCAACGCGGGTACGCTTCCTTTTTGGTTTTTCTTCGGCTGCGTCTGAAGACGAAGAGCCGCCTTTTTCTGAAATCGCCTTCACAAGGTCTGCTTTTCGCATTCCTTCCACATTCTCCACTTCCAATTTACTTGCGATGTCGCGAAGGTCCGCAACCAGCATATTGGTCAGTTCTTCTTGCTTGTACATTAAATGATTTTACTTGAGTAATATGTATGCTATGATCGCCCTTTGGGCTTATTGTAGTATGATCAGAGTTGATTCGAATTTTCCTGAACCAGAACGATTCGGGAATGAATACGTGGCAATAATACAACTTTAAATGAATGTTGAACTTGATTGTTGAAAAATTTGGAAATAGGTTCTCGTCAATTCGGAAACCCTTTCTTTGCGGTTTCAAACTCAATATCTGATGATTCAACGCATTCAAACCGTATATCTTGCCTTAGCTGGAATCTTGCTCATTATTCCAGTTCTTTTGAACTTGAACTGGGCAACAGCAGAATCTGCCGAAGGCGTAGAGTTTGCTTTAAATTCCACTCAAATAGTTGCGTTGGGAGATAATGTTGAAGCGTTGGAAAGTGCTTTCCCAATTGCGGGAACTATTGCGTTGGCATTGCTTCTTACAGTTTACGGCATCATGCAGTACAAGAACCGGAAGTTCCAGATGCGGTTGGTTCAGATTGCATTGATTCTGCAACCAGTTATCGGAGGTCTGATATATTTCTATTCAGGAAAACTGTCTTCGGTTGCTGATAATGCATCGGCCAGTTTCAGCCCGTTTCTAGCGATCTTCTTGGTGAATGTTATTCTCTATTTCTTGGCTTTCCGAGGAATTAAGAAAGACGATGAGCTTGTTCGATCGGCAGACCGCTTGCGTTAACTGTATTGCAGTTCGAAAAGCGTTCGGTAATGCCCGTCCTTTTCTAGGAGTTCTTGATGCGAACCGATTTCTAGGATTTTCCCTTTCTCAAGCACAAGGATCTTATCTGCATTCTGAATGGTTGCCAATCGGTGCGCAATAACGATTGACGTTCGGCCTTCCATCAATTTCTCTAGAGCTTTCTGAATGATGTGTTCGCTTTCCGTATCGATGGAGGAAGTGGCTTCATCAAGCACCAGAATGGCAGGATTGTGCACGTAAGCACGGATGAATGAGATAAGCTGCCGCTGACCAACAGACAGCATTGCACCGCGCTCCATTACGTTATAATCGTACCCACCAGGAAGTTCAGAAATGAACTCATGAGCCCCGAAATCCTTCGCAGCTTGAGTCACGGTTTCTAACGAAATGGAATCATCGCCAAGCGTGATGTTTCTGTAAATCGTGTCAGAAAAAAGGAACACATCCTGTAGCACCACAGCAATATTCTGTCTTAAGAACTCCTTTGGATATTGCTTGATGCTTTGTCCGTCAATTGAGATTTCGCCCTTCTCGAATTCGTAGAATCGGCTGAGTAGATTAATGATGCTCGTTTTTCCAGAACCAGTGGCACCGACAAGAGCAAGGCTTTCTCCATTCTTCACGCTAAATGAAATATCTTTCAAAACGTAGTCATCTTGCTTGTACGCAAACCACACATTCTCAAATTCAATATTTCCTTCAAATCGCTGAGATTTCTGCGTTCCAGAATCTTCGATGTGCTCATCCGTATCTAAAACCCTGAAAACACGCTCGGAGCTTACCATTCCCATTTGTAGCGTATTGAACTTGTCTGCCAGTTCCCGAATCGGACGGAATAGCATGTGAATGAACAGGATGAATGCCACGATCTCGCCAACTGAAGCACTGCCCGCAACTACTTCGCGGCCGCCCCACCAGACCAATAATCCAAGTGAAGTAGCAGATAGGATTTCAACCACTGGTAGGAAAATAGAGTAGTACCAGACCGAACGAATATGCGCGTCTCGATGCTGCGCATTGATGTGCTTAAATCGCTCCATTTCGCGCTCTTCGCGATTAAAAACCTGAACGATGTGCATTCCTGTAATGTGTTCTTGAAGGAATGCATTCAGTCTCGAAACCTGTGTTCTAACCTCCTGGAAAGATGAACGAATTCCATTTTTGAAAATGTACGTGGCGATAAGTAGAAATGGAATGGTTGATAGTGTAATCAATGACAACTGCCAGTTCTTGTAGAACATCACTCCAACTATAACTACAATTTTCAGGAGGTCTCCTAGAATGATGAGAATACCGTTGCTGAAAATGTCGGCAATGGTCTCGATATCAGACACAACGCGGGTCACCAACGTCCCGATTGCGGTTTTGTCGAAATACTTCAGTTTCAGTTGGTTGATGTGCCGATAGATCTCTAGTCGAAGGTCTTTGATAACCGTTTGACCAAGCCAGTTTGCGGAGTATGTGTAGAAGTAATAAGTAATTGATTCCAGTAGAAGCGCACCAATTATAATGAGCGTCATCATCAGCAATCCGTCTGGATCAGGAACTACAATGTAGTTGTCAAACGTGTACTGAATGAGCAGCGGTCGGAGAGGTGAGAGGCCGGCCAGACAGATGGTGAGGAAAAACGTGAAGTAGAAGCGTCCCTTGTACGGCTTTACATACTTCAAAACCCGACTCAAAAGATCGAGGTCAAGTGCTTTTCCAGTTATTTCGCTCACGGGGTTTTCAGAAAGATTTCCTGCGGATACTCAACCGCGGTCAAATATAACCCGTGCGCAGGTACTGAACGTCCAGCAGCTTTTCGGTCTTTGGAATCCAGAACTGCCTGAAAATCGTCCAAATTCATTCGGCCTTGACCAACTTCCAATAGCGTTCCTACAATGGCGCGAACCATATTTCTCAAGAATCTATTGGCAGTTATGTTGAACACAAGTAGTTTGTTTTCCGATTTCCACGAAGCGTGATAAACTGTGCAGATGTCCGTTGCATTGTCAGCATTGGCCTTACAGAAACAACCGAAATCCTTTTCTCCCAACAGCAATTCGCACGCCTTGTTCATAGCGTCAACATCCAATGGAATATTGAATTTGTAAGCCGTATCGTGTTCAAACGGATTCTTCTCCGTGATGATTCTGTACTCGTAGCTTCTTCTCACCGCGCTGAATCGGGCATGCGATTCATCAAACACAGGAATTATCACCTCAATCGCAATTCCCCATGGAAGCATGGAATTCAGTTTGTGTTTGAGGTCTGGAAGTTCAATGCTTATTTCATCTGCATCAAAATGCGCAAAGTATTCTTTAGCATGAACGCCTGTGTCGGTTCTACCACAACCCATTATTGGCGTTTCAACTTGAAGAATCGTGTTCAGTTTCTCTTCAATTTCCTGCTGAATAGTTGAAGAATTCTCTTGCCGTTGCCAACCATGAAAATCCGTTCCGTTGTATGAGAGCTTGAGAAAATATCGCACAGTTAGCCTCCGCTACGTTTCACTTTGAAACCTTCGTCCTTAAGCAGTCCAATTACCTTATTGACGTGGTCACCTTGAATTAGGATTTCGCCATTTTTAGCACCACCGCCAACACCACATTTCTGTTTCAGCATTTTAGCAAGGTCAGCGATGTCATCTTCGTGCAGGTCACCAAAACCTGTAACGAGAGTTACTGCCTTACCTTTGCGCTGTTTCTTATCTAACTGAACACGAAGGTCGATCTTGGAAGCATCTAATTCTTCAACGTTCTCATCAACCTCGTTTTCGAGCTCTGAATCATCACTTGGCTCCACGTTGAAAAGCGCACCAAGGCTTTCCAATCCCTTGCTGGTTTTTGGCTTATCCTTTCCCATCGGGTACAATTACTTTCAGTGACAAAGGGTTGATTTTGATGTTGACTTCCTGTCCAAGTTCAAAGGGGTCGCCATCCAGGTGGGCAACATCATTTCGTTCTTGCGTTATGGTCATCTCTTTGAACTTGAACGTTTTGATGTATTTGCTTTGATGCAGTGTTCCTCGAAAGAGACGGTAGAAGTTGAGGAACATTTGAGATATCGGCATGGGATTTAATACCACCGCATCTAGCATGCCATCATCAACTTCGGCCTTGGGCGCTACCAACGCATCGTTGCCATACTGAGGTGAATTTGCCAACGCAATTTGCCAAGCTTTTCGTTCAAACTCTCGGCCATCTGCATTTATCTTGTAGGTCTGTAGTTTGTAGTTGAAAAGCAACGGAACACCAACCATGAAGTATTTGAAAAGTCCACGTGTTTTCTGTTGATGAAACGCGTCTGAAACTGCTGCGTCAAATCCAACACCAGACATATTCATAAACGCTTTACTATTTGCCAAACCCGTGTCAATTGTTCTGAAATTGAAGTTGTTGATGTTCTCGACCGCCTTTTTTGGGTTCATCGAAATTCCCAGCGATCTCGATAGCCCATTTCCTGAACCAGCGGGAATGATTCCAAGTGCAACGCCTGTTCCAGCCAATGTTGCGCCAACTTGATTAATGGAACCGTCTCCACCAACAATTACCACAGCTTTGCAACCATTTTCAATGCCTTGCTTTGTGAGCTCAATCGCGTGTTTGTGACGTTCGGTTTTTACAATTTCAAAATCGAACTTGTCACGGTCAAGATGCTGATCTATCATTTTCAGCGCCTTTTTCCTTCTACCGCTTCCCGAAACTGGGTTGACAATAATCCGAATTTTAGTCTTCATGGTGTTTGTGAGCTCCAATTTTCGTAGGTCATTCTATTCTCAGTTAATGCCTTCGAATAATTGTGCATGAACGTTTTCAGATAGGCTTCTTGGCGGCTAATATCAATATTCTGTTCGTTTAAAAGGTTTTTATCGAACCAACCATTCTCATCTGGTCGAAAAACAAAATTGGTTTTACCCTTATCCATTCCAATTAATAGGCCATCCATAAACAGTTGGTGCTGGTCATATTTAAACGCTATGCTTGAATGGACCGATTTATTGTCTAATGCACTTACACCGAATGAGAAATAAGGTTTTTCATATCCTAACAGATCGAGGACGGTTGGCATAACATCTATCTGTTGAACGATTTGCTGTTGTCTCCCTGTAAGAAGACTGTCGGACGGATGAAAAAGGATGACGGGCACTCTAAGCGATTCTAACCGAGTTTCATACTTTATATGCTCGGAAAGGGATGTGTGGTCAGCGGTAATGACAAACAGCGTGTTTTCATACCAATCGGTTTTTGAGGCATTCTCAAAAAATAGCCTGAGTGATTCATCTGCGTATCCAATACTTTCATGAATTGGAAGTGTACCTTTAGGAAAACGATTCTGATATTCTTCCGGAATGGTGTAAGGATGGTGGCTGGATAAAGTGAAAATGGTACTGAAGAATGGCTTCGATAATTCCGAGAATAAATCAACGCATTGGTTGAGCATGTAGTGATCGGAAATGCCCCAAACGCCATCGTAATGTTTGTCAGGGTATGGGTAATCGTTTCTATCATAGAATAGGTCATAACCGGCTTGTCCGGCAAACGATTCAAAGTTCATTGAGTTTTTATTGCCACCATGCACAAAACTGGTGTGGTAACCGATGGGTTTTAGCAGGTTGGCCAAACTGTTGATCTTGTTACTCGCATAGCGAGAGGTGGAATAAGGCTCATACATCAAAGTTGGAATAGAGGCGGTGATTGCTGCAATTCCTTCTATGGAACGATGACCGTTGGCATAACTGTTCTCAAATACCAATGATTTTGTACACAGCGAATCAACAAATGGAGTATAGGGAGTTCCGAATCCGTTCAGAGCTCCGACATATTCTGTAGCAAGGCTTTCAACAATTATAACAACTACATTGTGACCTTTGGCGATGCCATGATAAACGGATGGCTTTGGTTCAACAATCGGACTTAGATCGGTCAATTCCTCATCTGGAAAATCGAAATCGTCCAGTTCGGACATGCCAATTGTTTTGATAATGGTAAATGGTGTGCTCAGCGCAACTGAGTTCAGTTTTGGGTTGGAGAGTTTTGAAGCATCGATTATGGATAATGGTATTGGATGAAAACCACCCCTTGCCCCAATTGCGAGTAAGATTCCAATTGGCAAAAGGGTCAGTGTCTTTTTCCCAACAGATATTGATAGTTGTGTTTCAACCCTGAATAACCGCCCAATTGCCCAATAAGAGAAAAGGAATGTTGCCAGCGAGGCCAATACCAAATACCAGAAGTGACTGAGTAGGTTGGGCGCAATATTCCAAATGTCATTACTCAGGAATGCAAACTCAAAAAGGTCATCCGTTGAGCGCCTTGCAGTGAATTTAAAGAACTCGGCATCGGCACAATTAAGAAAGTTCATTGCACCGAGCATCAACAAGAAATACCATTTGGCTAGTTTCTCTGGCCAACCTCCGTTTAAAAACGGAAGTACCAAAAAGAAAGCGCCTAATAAATAGGTAATCGCTACGGCATCAAACTGAAAACCTATTAAAAATGCTTGAAGAACTTCCGCAGAAGTCGCGTCAAAATGATTTCTAAGATTTAGGTGAAAAACCAGCCGCGTAAACTGGAGTGTAGAAAACGCAATGAAAAGAGAACCAGTAAATCTTTTCCAGAAAACTTCGGTCATTCAGCTACCAATCTTGGTCAGCAAAAATCACACAATCTTTGCAAACCGAAGTTCCATCTTCCAACGTGGTGTTGTACAGAATGGTTAAATGGTAATCGTCATCAATATGGCCTTCACCCCAATAAATTAGTTTTAAGTTGCCAGAACTCAGATTCTGTCTAGGTATAGTGATGAAGTTCTTGTCAACCAATGCTCTAACCGTAATACTATCTTGTCCAAAATTGAGAAACTTGATGTCGTCTTTTACTTCACGCAGGTTGTCTTCTGCAATTACCATGTAACGCGGGGTTCCATCTAAATAATTTGGAAAACTATCTGGCCAATTAATGTGAAGAATACGATAAACCCCTAGAAATTTATCGCGAGCATTGATGCAAGAACCATCATCGCGTACAGCGTCTGGGTTGTAGTTGTCTGCTTTACGATTTGTACAACCGGTTTCTTCTCTGCAGCCACTCAAAACGATGGTCATGCCACAAGCAACTACAACTAGTGCAGGGATAATATGGTTCAATGCTTTTCTAAGACTGTTCATACCAGGTGTTTAACGAATTAAGGCTCTAATTCTTTAAGACCGTAAATGTTCAGGATCAATGTGTCTCTGGTTATAATATCCGGTGGGCCAAAAATGGTATCCCAAGCACCCAGTCGAGTAATGTACATTTCCAAAACGCGACCATTGATGTTCCCATCTCCGTAGTAGGTAACACCTTCAATGTCCTGATTTACTATTTCGAAGTTGTAAGTGCCAGATACGAGACCATCCAGAGTCAGGTCATTATAATCTGGGTCCATATTCTTGATTCCCAAGAGAAGCCCTGTTCGGTCAGATTCTTCCAAGGTAGAATCAATGATACTGACAATCACGTCTTCGTAAGGAACCAATGAGTCTGGGTTTGTCTGAACCAAAATGGTACCGTTACTCAAAAAAGTTCCGATGAACTTGTCTCGGGTAGGCTCACACGTATCGTCATCTTGCTTTGCTTCAGGGTCATAATTATCAGCGTAAGCATCTGTGCATCCACGTTTCTTGACACAGCCAACAATTGTAAGTGCGGCAAGTAAGCAGATTAGTATCGTTTCAAACTTTCTCCTCATGGATAAATGCTTATTGGTCGAGATTTAACCCGTGAAGGTAACAAAATGTGAAATCATGATTATCTCTAGCGAATATTTGATTTACATTTTCGAGCACCACTCCAGACAATCGGTAATTATCTCAGTTCCACTTCTTGAATCACGTATTCTGTAGCTTATTGATATTGTGTCGTCTTCAGTGTAGACTCCGGCTCCTTCTACCTTGACAGAAGGTTGCACCGTCTGTAATTCTATTGTAATGTTCTCCCCATAAACCCGAGCATTCACACTACCTAACGTATCTGCCAGGTTACTTATTACAACGGTGTTATCGTCAATGGCTTCTACTATTGTTCTCTGGTAATTATCTGCAAAGCAATCTGAGTTAACAGTAAAATTACCGATGAACTTGTCTCTGATGTGAATGCAGGAGCCGTCATCAATAACAGCTTCAGGGTCAAAGTTCTCTGAACCGAACTCGGTACAACCAGTGTGCTTTTTGCAACTGACCACCAATGACATCACCATGAATAGGAGCGTGTTCCGCAAGGTTACTTGGGGTTAGGTTTGTCGGCTCCTACGCAAACCTTCTAAGATTGTTACTATTCTTTGGTGAAATAGTATTCGTAGGTCTGAGGAATTTCAATGAAGTCTGCACTTGCGGTATCCCAAAGAGGTACGGTAGTTACCAGCTGAATTTGCATATCAACGGTGTCATCTTCCAACCATTCGCCAGTAGCACTGTAACTCCGTATCCAGATAATACCACCACTATTTGGTACAGTGTCTTCTTGGGTAAAACGATCTATGCTAAGTGTATTTTGAGAGATTGAGCCATCAATCAAAAACCAGCCATCCAAAAAGAGGTTGAAGTAATTGAATCCGTCTTTACTTTCCGTAGCCAGCATTGTACCTGATTCCACTGAATTACCTCCGAAAATCACGTCTTCCCAAGTTTTTGTGTAGCGGTAATTACCAATGAGCTTATCGCGAGCAGGCACGCAGGTGCCATCGTCTTTCTTGGCCTCAGCGTTGTAATTGTCTGCGGTGGTTTCTGTGCAGCCATAGTTCTGGTTGCAAGAATAGAAGGCCAAGCTGGTGGCAGATAGTAAAAGAAAAACAACCAAAAGGGTTCTGTTCATGGTTCTGAAATTAGGTCTCAAATATAAACAGTTTGTCAGGGTTGGATTCTAGTTACTTGGCTTGGCTAGAATAAAAACTAAATTTGCTCCAACTCATAACCAAATAAATTTTAAACTATGAAAAAAGTATTTGCAATGGCCTTAGTGGGCGGAACGCTTGCACTGGCATCTTGCGGTGGTGGACCAAGTGCTGAAGAGAAAGCTGCTATGGAGCAGGCACGTTTGGATTCTATTAAAGCTGCCGAACAAGCTAAGTTGGATGCGGAAGCTGCTGCCGCTGCCGCTGCTGCTGAAGCTGCTGCTGCCGAGGCAGAAGCACAAGCTGCTACTGAAGAGGTGAAGGAAGATAACCCACAAAAAGAACGCGGTTCAGCTGTAGAAAAGGGTGATGCAGAGAGCCAAAAAGTGAGGGGAGGAGCCGTTGAGAAAGGTAACGCTGAGAGTCAAAAGAAACGAGGCGGATCGTAGTAGTTTATTTACCTATTTGTTAAAGAATGGAAAAGCCACCTTAGGGTGGCTTTTCTATTTCTATCAAGATTGTTAAGGCTTCAAGGTCGATTTACTCTTACTGTGCTTCGCAAGCGTTAGGGTATCAAATTTTAGGAATAAAAAAGGCGGTCGATGTGACCGCCTTTCAGGTTTACATTTCCATAGAGAACTTCTTATAGCGTAACAGTAGCTTGACCTGTGTCAGACGTATTGTCAGTATAAGTAACCGTATAATCAATTACAATTTCGGTCCCGCCAGCATTAATTACTCCTTCACCTTCAAAGTCTCTATCCTGAGCGTCAGTATCATTGAATGTGAATCGCAGCGCATTGCTTGCGTCAACCATCGCGTTAATTGTAGTTCCAAAATCGGAAAGATTATTAATTGTTAATCCTCCCGGTCCATCAGCCGCAATTGTTAGCTCATAGGTAAGTGTAGTAGGGGTTGTCGAACCTTGAATGAACACTTCATCACTTACTGCAGCCGCTTGCTTTACAAATTTCGCACTGAATGTTTCAGAACAATCATCGCCTTCGTAATAATCATTACAAACACAATCACATCCTCCTGATGTACCCGTTTTGACACCACCAGTAGCATCACAAACTAGTGCTTCGCAATAGTCAGTAGAGCAATCTTCGCCACCAAAACCATCTGCACAGATACATTCTCCGTCAAGACAGTCTCCATTAACACCACATTCTACGCCATCACATGGGTCAGTCTCGCAAGAAGCAAGTCCTAGAGTTGCAATTGCTGCTACTCCTAAAATTTGAAATAATCTTGTTTTCATTTTATTAAAGTTTTTTGATTGAACGATTGCAAATGTAGAAAAACCAGCATTCACGGTTTCACCGAGTTTTCAAGACTTGGATGTGGATAGGTTTATTCTAAGGTGCCAGTAAGGGTACAGTCAATGGACTGACCAGACGTGGTTTCCAAGGTGTAGGAAATTGATAGTACCCCATCCACCAGTTCTCCACTACCATTCACGGTTTTACCATTTCCGCTTTGGTCTACTATTGAAATTGATGTGCCATCAACAGTTGCCGTAATGTTGAAATTGAGGTCTCCAAAGTTGTGTATGCTCAATTCGTTAACATTCTCAGTGTCTGCAAGTATGTTAATGGTGAAGTTGTAACTGTTCGGGCCACAGGTTTCTGTAACATTATAGTTACCCACAAACGCAAGGCGCTGTTCAGTTTCACAATTAGAACCCTCGTAACCGGTTTCGCAAAGACAACTGCCGTCATTACACGTTCCATGCTCGCAGGTAACATCTTTGCATGGGTCTTTTTTACAAGAACCAATAAACAAAGCAAAAATCAGAATTACGATTACCCTAAGCATATCACGTGTTTGTTATTGACAAATGTAGAAGAATCGGCCATTTGTATTCAATTGATGTACCTAATGGGATTTCTGTTTTTCTACATTTGGTTGGATTATAAGAAACATGGAATTCCAGCGGGGAAGTTTGACAGATAAGTTGCTTTTAGAACTATACAAACAGTTACTGAAGCCAAGACTTATTGAGGAGAAGATGCTGGTGCTGTTGAGGCAAGGCAAGATTAGTAAATGGTTTTCTGGTATTGGACAGGAGGCGATCTCCGTAGGTGTAACTGGCGCACTTGATGAGGATGAATACATTCTGCCAATGCACCGTAATCTCGGTGTATTCACTTCGAGGAATGTTCCGTTAGAAAGATTGTTTGGGCAGTTTCAAGGAAAGGCTTCTGGATTTACGAAGGGGCGAGACAGAAGCTTCCATTTTGGGTCGAATTCGCATCATATTGTAGGAATGATCTCGCACTTAGGTCCGCAAATGGGGGTGGCGGATGGAATAGGACTTGCGCATCAATTAGCAAATAGTGGAAAGGTAACTGCGGTATTTACTGGAGACGGAGGCGCAAGCGAAGGTGATTTTCATGAAAGCTTGAATGTTGCTGCTGTATGGAACCTTCCTGTCATTTTCATTGTGGAGAACAATGGATATGGCCTGAGTACACCAAGTAACGAGCAGTTCCGATGCAAGCAATTCATTGATAAGGCCATTGGTTATGGCATTGAAGGCGTTCAGGTTGATGGGAACAATCTTTTAGAGGTTTATACTGCGGTTTCTAAACTGAAGCAGGAAATCAGCGCCAACCCCAAGCCTGTGTTGCTGGAATGCCTCACCTTCAGGATGCGAGGACATGAAGAAGCTTCTGGCACGAAATACGTGCCGAAGGAATTGATGGAACAGTGGGTGGAAAAAGACCCAATTGTGAACTATCAGGCTTTTTTGCGAACTGAAGGTATTCTTAATGATAGTATCGAAGCTGGGGTTAAGGCCGCTATTATGGCGGAGATCTCCGCTGGACTTGAGGTGGCATTCAATGAGCCAGCCATTTCTTTCAATGAGGAAACAGAGTTGGCAGATGTATTTGCTCCATTCTCATTTCAATTGAAAGAGCCATCTTCTGTCAAAACGGAAATGCGATTGGTAGATGCCATTTCTGATGGGCTTCGCGAAGCGATGAAGGAATTCCCCGATCTGGTATTGATGGGGCAGGATATTGCGGAATACGGAGGTGTTTTCAAGATTACCGAAGGTTTTGTGGAGGATTTTGGAAAAGACCGCGTACGGAATACACCGCTTTGCGAGTCGGCCATTTTAGGCACAGCCTTGGGGCTTTCCATTATGGGAAGAAAGTCGATGGTAGAAATGCAATTTGCGGATTTCGTTAGCTGTGGATTCAACCAGATCGTGAACAACTTGGCCAAAGCGCATTACCGTTGGGGCCAAAATGCTGATGTAGTGGTGAGAATGCCAACGGGAGCTGGAGTAGGAGCAGGCCCGTATCATTCGCAGAGTAATGAGGCTTGGTTTATTCATACACCAGGATTGAAGGTAGTTTACCCCGCCTTTCCTTCCGATGCTAAGGGAATGCTGATTTCTTCTTTTGAAGATCCAAACCCTGTGTTGTTTTTCGAACAAAAGGCGCTTTACAGAAGCGTTCGAGAAGATGTTCCCGAAGGATATTACAATGTAGAGATAGGCAAAGCCAAACTTCTTCGTGAAGGGACTCTACTTTCCATTATTACTTATGGAATTGGCGTGCATTGGGCACTGGAGTTTCTAGAAGAACATGCTGAGATCAGTGCTGATCTGCTTGACCTGCGAACATTACAACCCTATGACAAGGAAGCGATTCTGGAAACGGTTAAAAAGACGGGGAGAGCCATCATTTTACATGAGGACACGCTGACCGGAGGTTTGTCCTCTGAGTTATCTGCGTTTATTACGGAAAACGCTTTTGAGTATTTGGATGCGCCTGTGCTGCGTTCTGCGAGTTTAGATACGCCAGTACCTTTTGCTAGTGATCTGGAGTGGGGGTTCCTGCCGAAGAACCGCTTCGCGAAGCAAGTTGAACAGCTTTTATCATACTGAATACCTGAATCTTTATCTGCGCAGCTTATTTCAGCGTAAATAAACCCATGTTGGAAAAGATGCTGAACCAAGTTCAGCATGACTGACTGCGACTTATTTCTGCTTAGAAAGCAATTCTTTGAGCCGTTGCATTGCGGCCTGATTCTTCTCGTTATAGGCAGAACGTTTGATAATATCTTTCTCCTTGGTTGTCAGATGCCAACTGAGCGAGATGTCTTCCAATTCTGGACGAGTAAGTTCGAGGTCGATCACATCGAGGTCTGTTTTAAGCCAATCTTGCGCGTAAACAATAAGGTCATCATTGATGTAATCCTGCATTACGAAAAGGTTGTCGTAAATATGGCCGAGAGGATTGGTAATGTGATTGAAAAGCGACCGAGGTGGGTTTTCCTTGATCGGTTCAATCTTTCTGCTGTCTCGAATCTGAAGAATTACCACTCCGCTCGTATTTCTTTCTACCCATTTACGAATGGCGTACAGATGTTTCAGCGCAAGTGACGTTCCGTAGGTATCTCGGAAACCCGCATCCATAACTTCAATAACCGGGTCTGATGGCAGCGAAACCTGAGGTGTGATGTACGGGAAGGTGGCGTTCATCCGCAGTACGGTAGTAATCCAGGTGTTGTCTGCGTCTTGGTCTTTAAAAAGCCTTCTGAATTCCACACCCGTTTGCAAGGCTTGGCCTTTCAACAAGCTCGGGTGGTTAAAAGTTAAATGAGCAATTGGTTGCGAACTGATGTATAACGAGCGGCCATCATTAATGATGCTAGGAGAGAAGTACATCAAAGGAATATCGGCCGCTTGTTCTGGTTGAGCATAATCGCCAAGACGGCCGTCTAGCATGCCTCTGGTGTTCTCGTTGAACTGTTTTTCTAGGGCATAACCGCGGTCTTTGGTGTAGATGTAAGTTCCATCTCTAAACTTCTGAAAGCGAATGAACCAATCGTTGGTAGCAATGGCCGTACCCATCGGATTGAGCACGTCCTTGCCCATGTCTTCCACATACTTGGGGTCATTGAGGTTGATGGAAGTATCTGATAATGACCTCAGATAAAGTTCTCTTCGGTAAGCCAATCCGAACATACCACCAGACGCGCCATTCATGAGGTGCGTGTGTTTCATCAATTCGCCATTGGTGATGCTGTCTGCAACCTGCATGGATTTATACGCCCACAGGGCCGATCTGGCGCCACCACCCGTTACACATACGATGACCAACTTAGGTTTCTCCCAACGTCTTTCTATGTTTTTCCTCTTCCAATTCTTGAGAATTTCATGGTGATGATTGACATCCTTCTCATAAATGGCAAAGTCTTGCTGAATCTTGGCCAAGGAATCGACCGAGTAAGCTGCCTTCGGACCATCGTAGTTCATCCCGTAGGCTCGGCTTTCATATAGAAGGATATCTTCTTGCACCAAGAGGTGCACCACCACAATCATCGCAATCAGGAAAACCGTAGACCAGCCTCGCAGGGCGGTGTGAATGGCACTTGTAACCATAAGAAGCATGGTACATGTGAGGAAAATTACCGCTCCAGCAGGAATGGTGAGTTCTGGGGTTTCGCGATAGTTTCCGAGAATGATAAAGGTTGCTAAGACCACGATTTCGAACACGGCAGCAATCATGTGATTCTGCTGAAAGACCTTCTGTAGCATTAACCGGTCGTAGTGATCGGTGTCTCGGGTGAGCGCCACCTTAAACCAGTTGACCATGTAGGTGACGACTTTCCAGTCGTATTCGTTTTCGGTACGCGCCTTTACATTACGCCACTCCAGGTTCTTCAACATTAATGTCTGAACCGTTCGACCTGATTTCTTTTGTTTCCCAACTGCATTCGGGTCAATTCCGAACACTTTGAAAATGTTTCGGCTTAATGCTAGAAAGTAGGTGTGACCAGGAATCATGAATAGGAGAATCCCAGCTATGAAACCTAGAATGTCCCACATCAGAAGTGTTTTGACCTCTAGGTCATCGCTCATTAAATGAAGTTCGTTGCTGTATTGAAATTCAACGATCTTGTAGATGTACACGGCCAAGAAGATGCCCGGTATAATAGAGTTGTTCAGCGAGTACTTGAAGAAGGGTTTATTGAGGGTGGCCAGAAAGGGGAATCGGTAAGCATTTTGGATATAACTCGAAATGTGAAATGCCATTAGAAACCCACCAAACGAAAAGCCGAGTATCAAGAAAGACCAGAAATCTA
Organism: uncultured Chryseobacterium sp.; assembly: GCA_964457245.1. Lineage (GTDB taxonomy): Bacteria > Bacteroidota > Bacteroidia > UBA10329 > UBA10329 > UBA10329. The sequence continues at coordinate 20,498 of CAYWET010000020.1, forward strand.
CCCTACCCATGTATTCTGGATCCCAGAACAGGTAAGGAACTCCGTAGCCTTTACCCACATAACCAGTTACAAATGCACCCAGCGCAACCCAGAAAAAGAGTAGGATGTAGTTCTTCTTGAGGTGAAGCACCACCAGTCGGAATGGGAAGAAGTACAGCGTTCGCTGTATGATCGGATGATTCCAGACTTTCTTTAAAAACGACATGGTGTTGGTCTGAACCTAGATGCAAAGCAAAAAGGTGCATTCTACATTAGAACGCACCTTTTTAGATGAAGTTACCTAAAGTGTGGAATTTCTACATCCTCATCACGGTTCTCGAGAAGACCTTATCACCAATTGTGAGTTTTAGAAGGTATGTTCCTGCTGGGATATTGCCGCCATTTACTTGAAGATAATGAAGGCCCGCGTTGAGCTTCATTGGAGAAACTTCTGTGACCAATGCGCCTGAAACATCGAACAGTTGAATTTGGACATTCTCGCTATCGAACAAGTAGGTTTTCACCACAAAGTCTTCCCAAAATGGGTTAGGGTAGGTGCCGAATACGGCTGCAACAGGTTCCGTGATTCCAGTTCCAGAGGTGTCATCGGATTCAGTAACGCAAGCACTAGTTGGTTGCAGAATAGGGAAGTCCGACCGAGGAACTGAAGCTGAATTAGCTTCGGTCAAAACTCTGGAAGCATCGTTAGTGTACCAGAAAGGCCCAGATGTTTCGCTATTATCTGATGCGTCTTCAATATCGCCTATCCATTGAAAATCTACCTGCACGCGTTCTTGGTTAATATCAAGCACATAATATCCGTGACCAGTAAGTTGCGCGTATTCAATATGTGAAACCAGATTAGGGATAACTGAACCGGGTACTGGAAGTGGTGAATTCATGGTAGTTACGCTACTACAGACAAATTCAACCCCCACTTTGCTGCTGCCTTTTTCAAGGTTAATAGCCCAAGCAGTATGAATGTCTCCTGTTAGAACCACCAGATTCTCAATGTCGTGCACCAAAACAGAATCGTACAAGTTCTCGCGCTCCCATTGGTACCCATTCCAAGAGTCTTCGCTAGCTGGTGGAATACCGATTCCAGGAATTTCCAACGCTCCCATCATAACTTGTTGACCAAGGAGTTTCCACCGAGCTGTGCTGTTCGCCATTTCATTGGTCAGCCAACCCAATTGGGTTTCTCCTATTATATGTCTGTCTGGATCGGATATGGCATTTGCGTCCTGTTCATCACGCCCAATAATTCGAGTATCGGCCATAAATAGATCGGCTAATTCCCCCCATTGTAAGGTGCGGTAAATCTGCATAGAGTCGTTTGGGTTTGGTTCCCTGAAAGGAATCCACTCATGGTAAGCACGAGCGGCAAACCCTTTGCGGTCTTCCCAAAGTCCATCTGCTGGTTCGTCATGTGCTTGTGCACCTCCCATCCAAGCGTTGTTTGCCAGCTCATGGTCATCCCAAACATTGATGAAAGGATACATCTGATGCACGCAACGCAAATCGGCATCTAATCGGTATTGCGAATAGCGCTGACGGTAATCATCCAATTCTGTTATCCGCTCCAGTGGATCATGCGGTCTGCCAATGCTACCTTCAGAACCATTCTCATAAATGTAGTCTCCAAGGTGTATGACCGCATCGACATCGTTTCTCTCCGTGATCTTTCTGTACCCATGGAAATATCCATCAACATAATCTGAGCACGAAACAACTGCAAATCTTAATGAGTCTACCATGCCGGTAGGTGCAGTTCGCGTGCGTCCAACAATGGAATAGTCGCCATCGTACTCAAAACGATAGTAATACCAGGTGTTTGATTGTAAGCCTGTTACATCAACCTTTACGGTCCAATCACGGTTGGATTGGGTCATCATGTTTCCGGTCTGAACAACGTTGGTGAACCCAGTGTCTGTTGCCATTTCCCAGTTTACCGTAACAGGGTCGCCAGTTGCATCTGGCGTGTATCGGGTCCAGATGATAACTCTGTCTGAAAGTGGATCGCCAGAGGCAACCCCGTGGTAAAACGGTGCCAAGGCTGGGTTAACGTCACTTCTTTGGCTAATATCCGACTGACCGAAAACCAGAAGGGCTGAGAAAAGGAAAATTGATAGAAAGGAAAGGTGTTTCATGATTTTGAGTTGGTGTCCTGAAATTAATCGATCAATTCGATGCGTAGTTCAATTAACAATCTGATAAGATCTTAGCAATTAAATATGGTTGGATTGCCTTGGATTTGAGTTCCATTCATCGATCAATGCTACCTTGTGGCCATGCAGAAGTTGGCACTTTTTGTTGAGGTGATTTTGCCCATTCCGCTGAAAGGAACGTTCACTTATCGTATTCCTCGTGCCTTGGAGGAAATGGTTGAGGTTGGCAAGCGCGTGGTGGTTCCTTTTGGGCGAAGAAAGCTGTACACGGGAATTGTTCTTGAGCAGCATGATCGACCGCCAGTCGGTTATCAGGCAAAGTATGTAGAGGAGTTTTTGGATGATCAACCGATTGTTCTTGATGCGCAACTCAAGTTTTGGGATTGGATGCGCCAATACTATCTGTGCCATTTGGGTGATGTGATGCAAGCGGCCATTCCATCAGGAATGAAACTTTCTAGCGAAAGCCGATTGGCTATTCATCCTGATTATTCTGGCGAGACGGAAGGTTTGACTACTGAGGAATTGGATGTGCTGGAAGCACTCGGTAATTCAACGTTTTTAACGCTTGAGGAGATTGGACAGATTATTCGCAAAACGCAAGCGCACGCTACAATTCGTGCTATGGTTGAGAAGCGGATTTTAGTGCAATATGAAGAGTTACAGCAAAAGTTCAAGCCCAAAAAGGAAGTGGTTTATAAGTTAGAGACTTGGCTCAATGACAAGCAGAATTTAGAACAGACTTTCGAAGCTTTGAATCGTGCACCAAAGCAACTTGGGGCCTTTATGCAGTTTATTCAACTTTCAAAAACCGGGAAGGAAAAAGGAATAGTAAAACGGCAAATTCTAGTTTCTGAACATGGCGTTTCCTCGGCTGCACTGGACCAGCTGGTTAAGAAAGAGATTCTAAAGAAGGAGGAGCGAGAAATCAGTCGATTGACCGAAACTGCATCTTGGGCAACCTCTCAGATAGTACTAACTGATACGCAACAGCAATGCTTTGATGAGTTGAAATCTCAACTAACGGAAAAGGATGCAGTTCTGCTTCATGGCGTTACCGGAAGTGGAAAGACGGAAATCTACATTCGACTTATTGAGGAATATCTCGAACGAGGTGAACAGGTTCTGTACATGTTACCGGAGATTGCATTGACCACACAGATCATTCAACGATTACAGAAACATTTTGGAGAGCGAGTTGGAATTTATCATTCCAAAATGTCGGATAACGAGAGGGTTGAGGTTTGGAAGAAGCAGCTGACAGATTCTTGTTACAAGGTTATTCTTGGTGTCCGTTCATCATTGTTTCTGCCGTTCAAAAACTTGGGTCTCGTTATCATGGACGAGGAACACGAGCACACTTTCAAACAACAAGATCCAGCGCCACGTTATCTAACTCGAGATTCTGCGGCCTACCTGTGTAAGCAAGCTGGCGGCAAATTGCTTCTTGGTTCTGCAACACCAAGTATTGAGGCGTATTACAACGGCAAGCGTGGTAGAATCGGTCTGGTTCGATTGACAGAGCGATTTGGGAAGGTCAAATTGCCACATATTGAGCTCTGTGATCTGAAAGTTGAGCGGAAAAACGAGACTATGAAAGGTCCGTTTTCATCTCAGCTTCTTCAGCGAATTTCTGAGATGCTGGGCGCCAACAAGCAGACTATCATTTTCCAGAATAGGAGAGGGTATTCAAGTTTTGTGCAGTGCAACAGTTGTGGCTGGGTTCCAGATTGTATCAACTGCGATATTTCGCTTGCCTATCATAAGTACAGTCAAGACCTCAGATGCCATTATTGTGGACATACCGATGTTGTTCCAAAGGTCTGTCCGAGTTGCCGTTCGACTTTTATTAAAACCAAGGGTTTCGGCACCGAGCAAATTGAGGAGGAGTTAGCGCTGCATTTTCCAGAGGCGCGAGTTGCCCGAATGGATATGGATACTACGCGTGGTAAACATGCTTATGCGCAGATTATTTCAGATTTTGAGGAGCATCGCGTTGATATTCTGGTCGGAACTCAAATGGTGACCAAGGGATTGGATTTTGAGCACGTTGGTCTGGTTGGAATCATGAATGCAGATCAGTTGCTGGGTTATCCGGATTTCCGTTCGCTTGAACGCGCTTATCAGCTTATGGCTCAGGTTAGTGGAAGAGCGGGAAGAAGAGGGAAAAGAGGTTTGGTGGTTATACAGACATCAACTCCAGAGCACTTCATTATTGATCAAGTTGTGAAGAATGACTATCAGGGAATGTACGAGGCGGAATTGGGGCAGCGGAAACTGTTTCGATACCCACCATTCATCCGCATCATCTGTATCACGGTTCGTCATCGAGATAGAGATAAGGTGGATGCTGCCGCTGCAGCGCTTGCTAAAGCCTTAGAACCGATTCCGGATAAGTTGTTGCTTGGCCCGGAGTACCCGTTGGTACAACGCGTTCGAAATCGCTACAACAAACAGATCATTTTGAAAATGGGCGGCCAGAATATCGGTCAGCGAAAGCATCAAATATTTGAGCTAATCCAAAAAGTGAACGCTGAAAAAGAATTCCGGTCGGTACAGTTCGTTCCGGATGTTGACCCGGTTTAGCCTTTATGCCTCATGCTGAGTGTCATTCTGAACTTGGCAACGGGCTCAGATTGGTACTTTGACGGAACGGTAGCGATAACTTCCAAGTCAACATTTTTCCGTTCTCCATCAGCCATCGTTTGTATAAATGCTTCCAACACATTCTTACCATCCATACACGTGAAGTGTACATCTCCATCAGCACGTTTCAGAAACTCCGCTTCCAGATCCTTGAAAACAATCGAAACGCGAGCTTTTGTTTTGGCTAAATAATCAAACGCGATCCAAGCGCCAGTAACATCGGCACCAGTGGCCAACGCACCGAAATACATGCTTCCCAAATGATTGCGCGTTCGCCAATTCAGAGGGATTTTGATCACAGTTTCCTCTTCGGAGTAGGAGACAAGTCTCGCTCCCACAAAACCGATCATTCGGATTTTAAAAAGGCCAACTAGTTTGAATTTCCAGTTGGCCTTTTGTAGTTCAGTTAGTAACGGCATTATTCCTTTTCGAGGTCTTTTGCATCAATGCGATACTTGTGCACCCAAGCATCAGGAACATCTTTTTTACGCGTCTTCCGCATTTCCTTCAAAGCAGGTTTGATGTCGTCAAACTTCTCAGAATACACGTAGAACCACTTGCGCTCCTCATTGTAAACAATAATCGGGTTACGGCCTTTTGTTTTCCAAATGTCAACCGCTTTCCAAGCGTTTTCCAGTTTTCTGAAAGACTCGATTACCACGTAATATCCGCTTTCCAAAGCTTCTCTTTTCATGCCTATTGAGCCATCCTCATTTTCGTAAGGAGTAACTCGTTGTAGCATGCCTTTCAGCATGTTGGTATCAATCATACGGCTATTAACATCCTCAATTTCTTTGTTGAGTTTGTTGATTTCTTCCTGAAGACGTTTGATGTCTTCATCTTGCTGAATATCCGTGTCCTTAATTCCTTGAACTTCGTTACCCAATGAATCCATTTTCGAATTCAATTCGGTTTCGAGAGAATCCATTCTGCTGTTCAATAGCTCATTGTCTTCTTGCATACGAGCCATGTCATCCTCAAGCTTCTTGAATTTTTTCTTGAATCCATCCAATTTGAAACCGACCATGATCTCGTTGCTCCAAGGGGCACCTGGATTTCCATCCAAACCATTCAAAGTAAAGTCGTATGCGTATCCGAACACGAATTTATCAGCCACTTGGAATCCAACACCCGCAACTGGACCTGTTTCAGCTCTCCAAGTAAATGACAGCCAAACGTGTTCTTTCCACCCAAATTTTACCGTTCCATCATAACTGATGTTGTCGTTGTATGGCAACCAACGAACCATGGCAGAAGGAGCCACCAACCAATCTTCTTTTATCCAAAAATCATAACCTACATATCCACTAAAGTGTCTAGATAGATTGTAAGTGGCGCTGTTTTCTTTAGCTCTAATCTCGGCAATTGACTCGATTACATGCGGTGCAGCAATTCCGATTTCAAGCAAGCCTTTCCAACTGTATCTCAGACCTGCATCAAGATCAAAGGTGGTGCTTCCGATGTTGTCATTTTGAAGAAGAATGTCAGATGGGTCTTCAACTACAGCATCTGTAAGGTCTAGTTGGGTATGGTTGATACCAAGACCAACTCCTAAAGAAAGTTGATGGTCAGGAGCCAATTTGATGTCATGAGCATAGGCCAACTTCGCGTTAACCGTTGTCATAAAGCTGGTCTTATCGTAAACGATATTTGTACCAACGTTTGTATTCTTTCCAAGTGGAGTGTGCAAACTGACAAGTCCTGTAGTTGGTGACCCAACCACATTCGTCCATTGGTTTCTGTAGTTGATGTAGCCAACTAGACCTTCGCTATAACCAGCGTTTGAAGGGTTGATCAGAAATCGATTTTCCTTATACAGGCTGGACAGTCGCGTTTGCTGCGCCATTACGTTCATACCCTGTAAAACAAGGCCAACCATGAATAGTGTAACGTATATCTTTCTCATATCTCGTTATTTCCTAGTAACTGCGTTTGTCCCCTCTAAAAATGGTAACTGCTCCATCGAATCGGTCTTCTTTACCATCACATTCAATGATATAGTAGTAAGTGCCATCAGGCAATTCGTCTCCACCGCGTGTTCCGATCCAGAAACCAGAATCATCCTCATCTTCGTCTTTATCAGATGAATAAACCTCAGTTCCCCAACGGTTGTAAACTTTAACAATGCAATCTTCATAGCACTCCAAGTTTTCGATGTAGAAGCGAGTGTTGGAATTGTCTCCATTCGGTGTGAAGAGATTCACTGGTCCCAAGTTGTAATCCACATTCACTTCAACAGTTACATCTGCACTTGAGTAGCAGTAGAAAGGGACACCGATATAGTAATGTATGTCTCCTCCGGTAACGGTGTAGGTAATGGTTTCTTTCGGAGTAATACTTTCAGGTGTCTGAATGGTTGGGTCATCAAGGTATGTTTCTGGCGACCAGCTGTAAGAATGGTCTGCTCCTTCAGCCCAAAGCGTCACACTTTGACCAAGGCTGATCAATGTGTCGTTGCTAACAGTGATTTCAGGAAGCAGGTGACTTACCACATCAACATCTGCATTTCCCTTACAACCATGCATGTCAATAATTTGGACATTGTAATTACCAGTAGTATCAACAGTGGTTGATTGCGTGTCATCTCCAGTACTCCAAAGTCTGACATCCCCCATTGGACTTACCGAAAGAGTAACCTGCTCACCATCGCAGAATTCCAGTGGACCGTCAGATGTAATAACGGGTACGGGAAGCGCCCAAACATTGACATAATGCTCAACCGTATCGTAACAACCGTCTGTGGTACTGGCTACCATTGCTACGAGGAAGCTGTCAGCAGTGGCGTACTCATGACTTGGGTTATTTCCAAATCCTTGATCACCGTCACCAAAGAACCAATCATATTCATCAATGGTGGCACCTTTTGGGTCTGTTTGGTTAGTGAACTCGGTCTCTTCACCAATACATACCTCAGTGAAAGTGAAATCTGCCAACGGAGTAGGATAGACCTGTACCGTTTGAATCATGGTGTCAGCGCAACCAAAAGATGTTGTTCCAATGAGTGTTACCTGTACAGCTCCAGCACCACTGAAGGTGAATGTTGGCTCATAGTCCGTTGAAGTTCCTTCGTTACCAAAAGTCCAATCGTAATCAATGGTCCCAACAATGTTGTTGGTAGTATTTTCAAAATTTACAATCTGGCTTTGACAGGCGTTGCCAGTGACAAATCCAACAAATGGGAAAGGGGCAATTGTCACTACCTGAACTGCCTGATTCACACATCCCTGATCGGATGTTACTTGCAAACCGATTTGGTAGTTGCCATCTGCACCAAACTGATAGGTGGTCGATTGTCCAGTAGCATCATTGTATGGGGTCATTCCGAATTCCTCGTTCAACTCCCACTCATAACTTACCACCTGACCTGATGCGATAGTGGTAGTTCCTTCAAGTTCCGTCTGATTACCCAGACAAATCTCCGTAGCGGTAAACTCAACAGTTGGCATCGGATCAACTGTTACATTTTCAGTGGTAGTAGATTGACATCCTTGGTCACTAGTAACCTGAAGCCCAACTATATAACTTCCAGCATTCACGAAGTCGTGTGCAATCACGCTGCCTGTGGCATTGTCATACAATCCATCATTGTCCAAGTCCCACTCCCAGTTTGTAATGGAGCCATTACCAGAAATGGTTGACTGATCTGCCAATGCACTTACCGTACCTTCACAAACATCAGGGGCTGAAAAATTCGCAGTTGGAACAGGGTTTACCGTAATCAGCTTGTATGCCGCAGCAGGCGGATCCATGTCAGTAATTATCTGAAGTCCGACATTGTAAACGCCTGCAGCCGGGAACTGATAACTGATACTAGGGCCGGACGCATCATCGAATTGTCCGTCCGCGTCCAAATCCCAATTCCAATCAGTGATGGTTGCTCCGCCAGATACAGTAGATGTACTTGTAAGTGTTGTCTGCGAACCTGCACAAACCAGCGTGGTTTGAAAGTCAACTGCGTCAACTGTTGCATGAGCCTGTAGGGCTCCAAAAGTAAGTATCGAAAACAGGATTCTCATTTTTTTCATCCTTGACATTTTCTTATTTGATTATATCGAATCTCATTACGGATTGCTGATTCTCTCCAATTAACCTGAGGTAATAAACGCCTTGGGCAAGACTACTCACATCAACCTGCTTAACATCCGTTGAATTCATTTTCGGTAGTTGTTCTAATCTTAAAACCTGTCCTGAAACAGAGATTATTTCCAGAGTCAAATCGTTCTCCAATGTTTTACTCACTTGAAGATTCAATAGGCTACTTGCAGGGTTAGGGAAGAGGTTGAAACTCACACCTTCAACTCCATCAATACCAGGCATTATGGTCGAAATTAAAATAGCAGTTGAAGTCGAGTCACAATCATTATACACCGTAAGGGTTACCCAGAATTCCCCTGGATTATCGTAAACATGTATTGGGTTTTCATCAGTGCTATTCACGGCATCTCCAAACTGCCAGTAGTAACTATCTCCATATTCAGAAAGGTTATTGAACTGAACTGCCGTTCCGCTAACCGAGTAATTGAAGTTTGCTACCGGTAGCATTTGCCCGGCAGGAATAACAATCGACTCTGAATGAGAACAACCATTCACATCCATTACGGTCAGGGTGTAGTTTCCGTCAGTACGTCCAATGAAGTCACCGGTTGTGTTAATACCCCCTCCGTTCAGCGTGTAGGTGTAAGATGGAGTACCACCAGTTCCAGTCACGTGAATCTCACCATTCACATCACCCTCACAGTCAACACCGACAATTGTGTCAATTGTTACGTCAAGCAATGTCGGACTTACGAGCATGATTGTATCCGAATCCACACATCCATTGGCATCTTGAACCACAATCAAATGACCACCACCATTCAAGCCCGTTAAAATCTGGCTTGATTGGAAAGTGTTTCCTGCATTTGATGAATACATGTAACCAGGTGTTCCACCACTTACAGATACTGAAGCTGTTCCAGATGCCTCATTCGGACAGGCTGGGTTATTGGTCAATATACTGTTGATGTTTACAGAGCTAGATGGTTCGCCAACTGTAAATGAAACGCTATCGGCACATCCATTAATATCCTGAGAATACAATGTGTAGTTTCCAGCAGCAAAGCCACCGAAGTTCGGACTACTGACAAAACTCAAGTTGTCAGATGAATAGGTATAAGTTGGCGTACCTCCAGAACCAATCAATAGCGCTTCTCCTGATGCAGAATCCAAGCATAATGCATTAGTAACATCAACCGAAAGGTTGAATGCCGCAGATGGCTCGGAGATAACCACACTTTCCGAAGCAGTACAGCCATTGGTGTCCGCAACAACCACTAGATATTCATCTGCTGCAAGACCGATAAAGGAACCACCATTTGTGGTAAAACTTCCACCGTTATCAATTGAAAAATTGTAGCCAAGAACCGGTCCGGGAGTACCGCCTATTGCAATCACTTCGATCTCGCCAGTGGATTCTCCAAAACAGGCAACTGGGCTAGAGTTGGTCTCAATCGATAACAATGGCGGTTCAAATATGCTTGTGGTCAAGCTATCCAAACATCCATTGTCGTCCATAACAGTTAGCGTGTAGGTGCCAGCGTTCAGTCCTTGGAAAAGGCCCGAACCAACAAAGCTGGTTCCGTTAATGCTGTACTGATAATCTGGAGTTCCAGAAGCAGCGGCAACTTCAATCCACCCATTGGCCTCGCCAAAGCAATTGGCATCATCACTGCCAAGCAGAGAAAGCATCAAGATGCCAGGTTCTGTAAGCGTAACGTGAAGCGTGTCTGTGCAACCATTTGCGTCAAGTACTCCAACAATATAGTTTCCAGCAGAAAGTCCGTAGAAGGCACTGTCTGCCACATAGCCGCCACCATTTAAGTTGTACTGATAAGGTGCGACACCTCCTGTTCCTGCAACGCTCAACTCACCCGAGTTGTCCCCGTTACACAGAAGGTCCATTGAATTGGTCAGTGTCAATACTAATGTATCAGGCTCGGTTAAGGTTATAGTGGTATCGAAAACACAAGCATTTGCGTCTTCGATTTGAACTGAATGTGTTCCTGCTGTGAGTCCTGAGAACATCCCTGTTGATTGCTGCGGACCAGCATCCACGGAATACATATATGGAGCAGTTCCTCCTGTTCCTTCAACATCAATTTCGCCTGAGGCATCTCCATGACAAGCAACGTCAATCAAACTATTAATGTCGATTCCGAGCGTATCTGATGGCTGAGAAACAACTGTACTTACGGTGAACTCGCAACCGTTTGCATCTTCTACAGTAACATCATAATTGCCAGCCGGAAGGTCAAGGAACGTGTCATTGATCTGTGGAGTTCCATTGTTCAAACTGAAAGACCAAGGGAATGTTGGTGTGCCCTGAGGATTTGCAACGATGTTTCCAGTTGCTTCTCCATAGCATAGAACATCTGTTGGCGTCAAAGTGAAGTCAGGCAAGTCGAAAATTTCAATCTGCTGCGTGTCTGAATTGATACAGAAGTTTGCATCAGTTACAACCAATACTACATCGTAAGTTCCGAATGTGGTGTAGGTATGGGTTGGGTTTGTTAAAGTAGAGCTGCTCAGATCACCAAAATCCCAATTGTTACTTCCAGAAGTAGATGTATTGGTGAACATAACAGGGGTTCCTTCACAAGCATCGCTGAATGTGAAATCCACAGTTGGAAGCGGATTCACAGTAACGTTGGCAGTATGCACATCAATACATCCGTCATCGTTCGTTACTGTTAACGTAACCGCGTATGAGCCATCAGATGCATACATGTGTGTAGGGTTCGCATCGGTTGACGAATTGCTGTCGCCAAAATCCCAAGCGTAAGTCAGCGTTCCACCACCTGTACTCAGGTTCGTGAAAGTTGTTGTAGATCCATCACAAACTGTGGAAGCTGTGAATAGGGCAGTAGGAGAGTCCAAGACTTCTACAGATGCGGTCGTTACATCCTCGCAGCCATTGTCGCTAGTAACCGTAAGCGTAACTGTGTACGTTCCATCCACTGCATAAGTATGGCTTGGGTTTTCGTCAGCAGAAGTGTTGGTGTCACCAAAATCCCAAGCGTAGCTTAATGTTCCAGCGTCTATTGTTGAAGTATTGGTGAAAGCTGTTGGGTTTCCTTCGCATGCGTTGGCAACTGTGAAAGATGCTGATGGCACTGGTCCAACATGAACCGCCTGAGTTGAAGTATCCGTACATCCTTCAGAAGAAGTTACTACCAACTCCACATCGTAGCTTCCGGTATCCGCAAAAACATGTGCTGGATCTACAAGACCAATCAGCGAACTTCCATCATTCATATCCCACTGCCAGGTAGCGATACTCGAAGATGGGTCAATGGTAGATAGATCGGTAAAGAATGTGGTTTCACCTTCACATGCTGGTGAGAAAGAGAAATCGGCAACTGGTTTGGCATCTACAGTAATGGTGAACGAACATGAGGCTTGATTCGTTGAAGCATCTGTAATTGTCCATTCTTGATTGGTTGTTCCAACTGGGAATGTACTACCACTTGTTAAACTTCCACCATCCGTTTGAGCAATGCTGAAGGTACAGTTGTCGCTACCAACAACGGACGAGTATGAAACAGGTGCTCCACTTCCATCTTCAGCACAAACAACAATATTTGACGGGCAAGTTATGGTTGGAATTTGATTGTCTTCAACCGTAATTGTAGCCGTACAGGTAGAAGTATTACTGTTTACATCTTCTACCGTTAGCGTAACGGTGTTTGTACCAACATCGGTACAGTTAAATGCCGTTTTGCTTAGACTGATGGAGTTTATCGCGCAGTTATCTGAAGAACCGTTATTGACATCACCTGTTGTCAATGTGGCTGCTCCGGAGCCATCCAATACCAGTGTGTGATCCTGACATTGGGCATCAGGGTTTTCGTTGTCATTCACTGTAACCGTTGCTGTACAGTCATCAGTGTTTCCAGCTGGATCCTCGACAGTCAACATAACCGTGTTAGTACCAACATCAGCGCAAGTAAAACTTGTAATGTCCAAAGACAGAGTTAGTGTACAATTATCTGAGCTTCCATTGTCGATGTCTCCAGTCGAAATAGTTGCCATTCCGGAGGCATCAAGATCTACAGTTTGGTTTTGACAGTTGGCAATAGGAATCTCGTTATCCTCAACAGTAACGGTAGAAGTACAAGTGACACTTGAAGCGTTATTGTTGGTAACTGTTAGAGTAACTGTGTTCGCTCCAAGATTAGAGCAATTGAAAGAACTCACATCAACTCCAAAAGAAGCCAGACCATAAGTGGCATCCGTAGAGCCGTTATCTATATCTGGTCTTTGTAGAATCTTGGTGCTAAATACAAGGTCTTTAGTTGGGTCGTTACTGATTCCACCGGTGTACAAACTACCATTACCTTGATTTCGAATATTAAACGGGTCAGAGTTGTCATCAACCAATTGTACCGTGTACTGGTTTCCTGAAACCAGATCTATCGTTTCGTCTAAAATAAATTCGGTGGTTCCGTTAAAAGTTGTCGGGTTTGAGTAAATCATTTGAGCGATTAGCGAACCGCCAGTTCCTTCTCCAGAATAAACATTTACTGTTGCTGTTGTAGCAGGGGTATAACTTGACGAAAAGTCCAAACTCACACTAAATAGAATGCCATCAACACCCGCAGTAAAGGACTGCCAAGCGGCTAAACCTGTAAAGACTCCTCCAGGAACAAGTTGGGACTGATCCACAGCCGGGCTTGAGCTTCCAATCGCAAAAGAGTAGTTTCCGGTACCATCTAGTTGTACGGTAAGGTTTTGGCAAGCAGCCGTTTGAGCATTCGCTTGATTGAATGGAATTGTAAGGGCGGCTATGGCAAGGAGAGTAAAAAGTCTTTTCATGTGTTTTCTCTTGAATCTGAATTGTGCAAGTGAAATCGGCTCGCAAAATAGTAAAAAGGAAGACGAATATTGATTAACGTAAGATCAAGTTATTTAAACCATCGATGAACGGATTTTCAATAACTGAATCTCACAAAGTAGCCAGCATGGTTTCTAATGTTGATAACGTTCAGGTTGTCGAGTATCAGATATTGTCCTTTTATACCTGTCAGAATGCCTTCCAGCGAATTTTGCTTTTCCAACCGGATGCTTTTTACCTTCTCTGGAACATCCAAATGTGGAAAATGAAGATTGTAGACCACGTCATCTCCTAGAACATATTGACTTAATTCATCTGGAAGTAGGGTGGTAGCTTCCTGCTTTTTTTCAATCAGGTCTGTTTCCAAAACCTGACCTTTCAACATCCGTTGCCAGTTGGTCTTATCGTTATAATGTTCTTTCAGAGCAACTTCAATTTCACCAGACAATCTTCTGTATGGTACTTCGGCCAAAATAATTGCTTGTGATGCTCCTTGATCTATCCAACGTGTAGGAACTTGTGTTTTCCTTGTGATACCAACCTTCAGTCCGCTGCTTAATGCCAAATAAACCACGTGCGGTTGAACATGGTATTTCTTCTCCCATTCTGGGTCACGACCTTTACCAAGATGGCCTTCGCACAACTCAGGCCGAACGATACACTCTGCATTTTCTGGTGCGTTGGCAAAGCACGGATAACAGAAACCTTGTCCAAATGCTTTCTTGGTTATCCTTCCACAGGCAACACAATTGATTCTTCCTTCAAAATCAATTCGTAGCTTTTTGCCTAGAAGTTCATTCAAGTTCAATACATCATCTCCAAGTCTTAGGGTGTACTGAATTGGATCGGCCAACTCAGCCGGCATCTTACTAAGGTTTCCTTCCATCATCTTTTCATCACTTTTTCGATTTCAAATATGGCCTTTTCAACTCCGTTTTCTGCAGACATTTGGTTTCCAACTCGTAGAGCGTTTTGCTTGATGCTTTGCGAACTTAAAGTCTGATTGATTTCCTTGGATAACTCCACGGCTGTTGCTGAACTTCTTAATAAAGGCCTTCCGCCAAGCTGCTGTTCATATATCTGATTTGCCCAATAGGTTTGGTCAAAACCATGAGCAACTACTACTGACGGTTTGCCAGCAAGTAATGCCGCTTGAGTTGTTCCTGCACCACCATGATGAACAATTAACGAGCAAAGCGGAAATACCTCAGCATGCGCTACCTGTTCCACACAGCAGATGTTTGGGTCGAGAGGCTTTTTGACCGTACTCCAATCAGATTGAATGATGGTTCGTTTACCTGAAAGCCAGGCAGCTTCAACCATTAATTCCGTGGAACCTTTAACGTCAAATTGCGTGCATGAGCCAAAGGTCATATAAACAGGAGCTTCACCATTTTCCAAAAAGGTTTTCAGCGCTTCTGGTATTTCTGATTTAGAATTGGCTGAAGCCGGATTTAGAAATCCTGTGACTTTAACCGATTCGTTCCAATCTGATTGTCTTGGTACAAGTGCTTCACTTACAGCTATCAGTGTCAGAACTGCAGAAGTAAATAGTTCCTTTTGTAAGCTTTTGATGGCTGGTAGGCCTTCTCGTTTACGGATTGCTTTCCCAGTTTTGAACCACTGTTGTGTTGCCACTGCACCACCAACATTCCACAGAAAGGAATTCAGCATTTTACCGAGCGGAACGCCAATTGGCGAAGCATAATCGGACCGAACAACCAAAGGTGTCAGTACGAGTGAAATTCGTGGTACATTGAATTTCTGACTTGCAGTTAGAAGTGTGTGGCATACCGCATGGCCAATTACCAGGTCGCATTCTTGGCAAAGTTCGGAAGATGCATCGTACATGGCTTCTGTGTACGGCTCAAAGTAATTTTCAAGCAAAGCTGAATACTCTTTGAAAGAACCTGGTTTAGCTTCAATGGCGTACGGATTGAACTTAGCCGAAACTGGAACATTGCCGTTTGCACGAATCAATTCTATTTGGCCGTTGTCATTTCGATGTGAATAATCGCGTCCATCAATGCTTGTGTAAGCTAATTTGACCTGATGACCCGCATTTGCAAGTCCGTTCGCAAGTGCTAGAAAAGGCGTAAAATCACCTTCAGTTCCCCATGTCTGAAGGCCAATTTTCATTCTGAAGAAGCGAAAAGTGAATAGTGAATAGCGACAAGAAGATGCTCGTCATTTCGAAGAAGGTACGACTGCAGCAATCTCAATGTCATGATTTGATCTGTTCGTAAATAGTGATGTTCAATCCGATCAATAGAAAACCATAGATTGAATCTTCTACAGGAATGGTGAGCAATCGAACACCAAGGTTTTCCTCATCGTTGTACCAAACTACAGGATTCTCCAATCCTGTTCCAGTGAGGATTCCGTTGGTGATGAAAAATGGAACGAGAATGACCAAGTACGCAAATACCAATCGGCTCCAATATGGCTTCTTGAGAACCACTAGGTGAATTATTAGAAAGATAAAAGTCAGAACAGCGGTCCAGAAAGTGTAGGCTTGATTGGAGTACTGAAAAGCGACTGCCACTAAAACGTATGCTAAGATTGTTGCACCATAACGGGCATACTTTCCCAATACATCTTGCTTCACGAAGTAGTTGAGCACCTCGTAACTGAAAACGCAGGCATACGGAATGCAGATGAAAAACAGAATCTCTTCTAGCGGAAGATTCCCGATTTTGATTCCAGTAATGTATTGTTCGTTAAACCCCCAAACGCCTTGAGCGGTAAAGATGCTATCCCAGATCAGAAAAAGAATAGCTGGAACAAGAATGGCAGGAAAAAGGGCTTTCCACTTTTTGTAGAACTGTAGTTTGCTTTCGAACGAGAAGGCAAACGGAACAGCGATAGAGCAGAGGTCGACCAGCAGGTAAGTATACTTCACTTGCTGGTTTTCTTGAAGTATTTGAAAGGAACCACCAGCATCCCAAAGCACTCACCATCTTCTTTCTCCTGGTGCTTATGGTGAGCAAAATGAGCCCGTGCCAGTCCTTGGAAATACCAGTTTTTGATCTTGCTGCGTGTTCCCCAACGGTTATGGATGATCACTTCATGAACCGTAACGTAGGCAATGCCATAGAACAGGATTCCAAGGCCGATGTAAAACCGAAAATCAAAGCCGGCCATTACACCGAATTGCATGTTCAGCCAACTCGGAATGGCAAATATCAACGCAAACCAGTCGTTGCGTTGGAAGAAACCGTCATGTGGCTGATGATGATCGCGATGCAGCGCCCAGCCAAAAGTGTGCATCACATACTTGTGTGCAAACCAAGCCACAAACTCCATTGCCCAGAAAGAGGCGATGATGATTGATATGTTGATCAGTATTTGCATTCGTTTACGATAAGCGAATGAGAGCAATGTGCGAATTGGTGTTAAGGTCTTTACTTTTCATTTGTCCTAATTCGCATATTCGCTAATTACTCAATCATAACTTCCCTTGTTCTTCTGCGTGTTTGATGAAGTTACGAACCTTGGTTTTAAAGGTCTCGCTTTTGGCTTCTTCCAAATGGTTCAGGACAAAAGCCTTGTCACTTTCCTTACTATCGCTGTAACCAAGAAAGCTGGGAATGTTCGTTTGAATGGTCAACCGTAGAAAACGCAGTTCCACATTATCGTGATCCATATCAATAGACTTCTCCAAAAGTTCCTTTCCATCACTGAAAAACGACATTTTCTTGAACACATTAGGAGCATGACGCGCCATGCCCAAAAGCGCTGCGCCATGATAACCAAGAAGCAGATTATTGTCCTGATAATCCGTCTGTTCAAATGCATTGTAGATGTTCAAGCAGACCTCTTCGGTCTTGAACATTTCACCAACGTTCTGCCGAACAAAATTCAGTAATGTGTCTTGCGCTACCACGGTGGTTGAGCACAAAAGGAAAATGGCGAGTAATGCTCGCATCGCACTTAGAGTAAATTGAAACTGTGTCGGACGTAAGAACCGAACAACAACGATGCCTTTCTTGGTTTTGAAATGCTAATGCGTTCTTGCATGATCTGTGCTGAAGGCGTGTTCGAGATCTTCTTGAACAGTGCGGTGTAGTAGATGTAAGCCAAATAAACCCCGAAACGTGCTTTCTTCGGCAGTTTCAGAATGCCTTTGTAACCTTCGTCAAAGTCTGCTTGAATGTCTGCCTCGATCTTTCGCTTGGTTTCATCGTCCAGTCTTGAAACATCAATTCCGGGGAAATACGACCGGCCAAGGTTGTTATAATCGGCATTCAGATCGCGTAGGAAATTGATCTTCTGAAACGCAGAACCGAGTTTCATTGCTGACGGCTTCAATGCCTCATACATTTCAATATTTCCTTCCGTGAACACCTTTAGGCACATCAGACCTACAACTTCGGCTGAACCTAAAATGTATTCTTCGTATTGTGCTTGTGTATAATCTTCTTTGTGAAGATCCATTTCCATACTGGCCAGAAAACGGTCTATCAATTCCCGCTCAATTCCAAACTCCTTCACCACAAACTGGAAACTGTTGAGAATAGGATTCAGCGAGATTCCTTCTTCAATTGCTTGATAGGTTTCTGATCTGAAACGAATTAAGAGGTCAGATTTTGAATAACTATGGAAGCTATCCACAATCTCGTCAGCCAACCTTACGAAACCATAAATTCCATGAATGGGATCGGCAAAATCACTATGCAAAAACTTGATGGCAAGCGAGAAAGAAGTGCTGTAAGTATTCGTAACCGATTTACTACATCGGTAAGACACGCGGTCAAAAAGTACCTTCTGATTATCTGTCTGATTCAACTTCTCTCAACGCTTATGACCGATTTCCTTTTCTATCTGAGCTGCCACAACCTGACCTGAAATCAATGAAGGTGGCACGCCCGGACCTGGAGTGGTCAACTGTCCTGCAAAGAAAAGGTTTTTCAGGCGTTTATTCTTTAGCGATGGCTTTAAAATGGCCGTTTGTTTCAACGTATTTGCCAACCCGAAGGCGTTGCCTTTGTACCCATTGTAATCAGTTATGTAATCGCGATGTGCGTAACTGCGCTTGTAAACCACGTGTTCTTTAATGCTTTCTCCCGTGATGTGTTCCATGCGTTCCATCACAATATCGAAGTAACGGTCTCGGGTATCTTCATCGTCTTTCAGATCTACCGCAACAGGTATAAGAATGAAGAGGTTTTCACACCCTTCTGGTGCTACAGAATCATCGGTTTTAGATGGCGCGCAAACGTAGAATAGCGGATTGCTTGGCCATTCTTTTGTGTCATAAATTTCGCCTAGATGTTTGTCAAAATCTGTATCGAAAAAGAGCGTGTGATGCAGCAACCCACTCAGTTTCTTCTTAACCCCGACATAGTAAATGAGACAAGACGGAGATAACTGTTTCTTATCCCAATAATCTTCCGTGTAGTTGCGATATTTCTCGTCTAAGAGATGTTGTTCCACGTGATGGTAATCAGCACTTCCGATGATGATATCTGATGGAATTTGCTTCCCGTTGATCTCTATTCCAGTGGCTTTATTGCCATTAGCGTTGATGCGCTGGACGTTGGCATCAGTCTGGATTTTCACGCCTTGCTCCAAACAGATGGATTCCATTGCCTCAATGATCTTGTGCATGCCACCTTGCGGATACCACGTTCCGAGCGACCAATCGGCATAATTCATCAAAGAATACATGGCCGGAGTTTCGTTTGGTTTTGCTCCCAAAAACAATACAGGAAATTCCAGAATCTGAATGAGTTTCGGGTCTTTGAAATAGCTGCGAATGTGTTTGCTGATAGATTGGAACATGTCCAATCGGAACACACTTGAAATGAGTTTTGGGTCAAGGAATTCAGTGAATGAAAGACTCGGTTTGAATACGAATTCACCCATTCCAACCTCATACTTGTACTTCGCTTCCGCAAGAAACTTTTTCAGCTTAGCAGCAGAACCCTTTTCGATGGTCTCAATCCAATCGTAGATCTCATCCATGGAAGCAGGAATGTCCATTTGGTCATCCTTGCCGAAGTAAACACGGTAGGAGGGAGAAAGCCTGTCCAACTGATAGAAATTGGAAGCGGTATGACCGAATCGTTGGTAGAAATTCTCGAATACTTCGGGCATCCAATACCAACTAGGTCCCATGTCGAAAACAAAGCCGTCTACTTCAAATTTCCGCGCGCGACCACCAATGTGATGGTTCTTCTCATAAACCGATACGTCATGGCCGTTTTGAGCACAGCTTGCCGCTGCCGCCAAGCCAGAGAAACCGCTTCCTATGACGGAGATTTTCTTGCTCAAACCGTTTTCGATGAATTTTCAACCATACTGTTGATCTCTGCTAGTTCCTTTGGCGTGAGGTCGCGATATTGCCCAACAGGAATATCCAGTTCCACATTCATGATTCGTGTGCGTTTGAGCTTGACCACTTTGTAATCCAAATGTTCGCACATTCGTCTGATCTGTCGGTTCAAACCTTGCGTAAGCACAATTTTAAAGCGATTCTTAGTGATTTGCTCCACCTTGCATTTTCGCGTAACCGTATCGAGAATTGGAACACCGTTGCTCATCTGTTCGATGAATTCTGGTGTGATCGGCTTGTTCACATTTACCATATATTCCTTCTCGTGATTGTTCCGAGCGCGTAGAATCTTATTTACGATATCACCATCATTCGTAAGGAAAATCAATCCTTCGCTCATCTTATCCAATCGGCCAATCGGGAAGATGCGTTTTGGGTAATTGATATAATCGATGATGTTGTCTTTCTCGACTCGCGTATCGGTGGTGCAAACAATACCAATTGGCTTGTTGAATGCGATGTAAACGGGCTTTTCGGTCGGTTCGGAAACCAACTTTCCATCAACACGAACCTCATCTCCATCAGAGATCTTTGTTCCCATTTCTGGCACGGAACCATTAATGGTCACGCGACCTTCCTCAATGAGTTTATCAGCCGCTCTGCGCGAGCAGTATCCCACCTCACTCAGGTATTTGTTAATGCGTGTTTGTTTGCCAGTTTCCACACCGCAAAGTTAGCTAGGGAAATAGCTTCGGGAATTTCTTTGGAATCGGAGCATCAACAGCCAATTGTTCATCGGTAAACGGATGTTTGAAATGGAGCGACCGTGAATGCAGATACAATCCTTTTCCTTTCAAAATCATCCCATCAATGCCATAATCTCTGTCTCCCAAAATCGGATTTCCGATAGAAGAAAGATGTTTACGCAGCTGATGTCTTCTACCAGTTTCCAAGTTCAACTCAAGTAAGTTCAACTTTCGAAATCGTTCAGATAAAACGGAATTCAAAACCTTGAATCTTGAAACGGATTCCTTTCCATCAATTGGCGAATCGACCACTCCTTCGGCTTCCATTTCTCCAATGGAAACAGCCAAGTAGGTTTTCCGGATATCTTTCTCAGCAAACATTCGATTGAGTTCAGAAACCGACTTCCGAGTTTTGCCGATCAATAATGCTCCAGTTGTAGGGTAATCCAAACGATGAATAGCTTCTGGATAAGTCAATGCATCTGGTTGTGAACTTGGCTTCAGGTTTCGTTTCAGTGCATTTTCAATGGTCCATTTGCGGTTTCCACTTACTTCAATTCCAGCTGGTTTATTGATGATGGCAAGAAAATCATCCTCGAAAATGACCTCAAGATCCAGATCAATTTCAGGTCGCGTTTTTTCTTCTGAAACAGTGAGCTCAATAGTTTCTCCGCCAGAAAGAAAATCACCGGTTGATGCCGATTTGCCATTAATACGAACCCAACCTTTGTCAAGGGCTTTCTTCATTCCTTTTCGGGAAGGAATCAAGTTGAAAATACCTCCAACGTAATCAGAGAGCCTTATTTTTTGATCCAAGCTCGGAACTATATGTTTTTCTGATTGCGTCATTTCTCCGCGTTGAAGCTATTTAAACTTCTTGGTTGGTGTACATTCGCAACATGCGTTTGATGTTTATTCTAGTTATGCTTTCAACTCAAATTGTTGCTCAGAACGTTTTGGTAACTGCCCACCGCGGTGCTTCTGGCTATGCTCCAGAAAACACGTTATCGGCAATCAAAAAAGCGTTAGAAATAGGGGTTGATCGAATTGAGGTTGACGTGCAGCAATCTTCAGATGGCGTAGTAGTTTGTCTGCATGATAAATCCCTTGAGCGCACAACGGATTCGAATGGAAAAGTAGGAGAGAAGTCATGGGAAGAACTGCAACAGGTGAAGGCGTTCGGAAACTTCGAAGCTGAATTTGCCAATGAACCGATTCCAATCTTGGAGCAGGTTTTTGAACTCATGGATGGTAAAACGCAGTTCGTTATTGAGATAAAAGCTGGTAACAAAACCTATCCCGGAATTGAGGATAATGTGGTCAAACTCATCAAGAAATACAAAGCTGAAAAATGGGCTTTGGTGCATAGTTTTAACGATAAAGTGCTTTTTCATATTCACGCAAAGCATCCCGAAATCCGATTACAGAAACTGTTTGTTTCGTATTCAGGTGGTTTGATGCTCGACTTCAAACTTCATGCAGTAAAACTCTCGAAGTATGATTTTGTAGAAGGTTTTGGCATCAGCAAAGGAGCGGCCAAGCAAAAGCTGGTAGATAAGATTCACGAACTCGGAAAAGTGGTTCATGTTTGGACTGTAAATAGCGAAGAGGATATTGAGAAGATTCTCAGTTTGGGAGTTGATGGAATCATCAGTAATTACCCAGATCGGGTGAAGAATTTGCTCGCCAGCCACTAAATTTGAATCAATGTCTCCAACTTTTGAGAACAAACTGAAGTCGTGGTTTCTGTCCACGCTGGTTACCTACAGCGTTGTGGTTACGGCAATCGGACTTTTCATGCTGGCAACGGAGAGCGGCTCAACATCCATCTGGATTGCAGTTACTGTCGCTTCTGGACAGGTTGCTTTCTATTTCGCTTGGCTTTATTTGGCCAACGTTCCTAGAACTTCACCTGGATTGGCTGGTTTTTCCATCGGAATTTTTGTCGGAACGCTATACTCGGTTTACACGAGTTACGCTCAACAGATAGCTTCCGCAGCGCCACTTTTGGCGTTCATTTCCCTTTCAGGATGGTTGGCTTACGTGGCCTGGTATTCAGACATTGGAGATAGAAGCAAGGACAAGATCAAAGTCGGTAAGAAATTGCCGAATATTCCCTTAGAGGATTACGATGGAAGTAAACTTGAATCAAGCGATTGGGAAGGCGAGAAGCGATTGGTCATTTTCTATCGTGGAAATTGGTGTCCGATATGCACGGCTCAGGTTAATGAGCTCAAAAAGTTTGAACAGCAATTCAATGACCTTGAGGTGAAAATTGCACTGATCAGCCCACAATCTCATGAGAAGAGTAGAAGACACGCCAAGAAGGTTGGAATGGACTACGATTTTCTGGTTGATGTGAACAATGAAGCCGCCAAGAAACTCGGAATACTTCATGTTGCAGGAACGCCAAAAGGATTTGAAGTGCTCGGCTTTGAAAGCGATGTGCCAAAGCCAACCACGTTTGTCATCAACGAAAAGGGTAAGGTGGTTTATGCAGACCTTACTTCCAATTATCGGGTGCGGCCTAAACCAGAGGATATTCTAGCGGCTTTGAAAGCATGAAAAACGCGCTTTCCATATGGCTGTTGATGCTGATTTCAGCTCAACTTATTGCACAAAATTGTACTTCTGAAAGATATTTAAGTAATATTTTTCAATCATCTGTTAGTCAGGACGTTATATATGGGAATTCTCCAGCGTTGACAGCGGTTTATGTTGCTGAGAATGTCACTGTAGATCAAGACATGACAATGGATGTTTATTTCCCCGTTGGGGATGATCTGGAAAATCGTCCGTTGGTGATTTTGGCGTACGGTGGCGGTTATTTGGTTGGAACCAAAGAGGATGAAGATGTTGCGGCCACTTGCGACAGTTTGGCCAAGAAAGGTTACGTTACGGCAAGCATCAATTACCGAATGAATATGAACGTGGCGAGTTCATCGAGTGGTGTGCGTGCCATATATCGGGCTGCACAGGATTATAATGCAGCAATTAGGTATCTGAAAGAATACTCCAACGATTATGGTATCGATACCAACTACGTATTTGTTGGTGGAGTTAGCGCGGGTGGGTTTTCGGCCATGCACGCAGTGTTTTTGGATGAAATCGAGCGACCAGCTGCAACATACCAATCTGGTATTGGCGGCATTAACCCTGATCTTGGCTGTGTAAGTTGCTCAGGGAACAGTTTCAATCATACATCCAATGTTCGTGGAATCATCAATCTGTGGGGTGCGTTGATGGATACCAACTTTATTCAGCAAGATGAATTGGTGCCAATGACATTGTTTCATGGAACCGATGATCTGATTGTTCCTTACGATTACGGATTTCCGTTCACTGCGCTGTTTCTGATGCCAGAAGTTTATGGTTCGTTAAACATTGCTTCTCGTGTGAATAATCTTGGCGGTAATGCCGAATTGAACACGTTTCCAGGAGTTGGACACAACATTTGGGGAGTGAATGTGAATAATGTAATGATTGATGGCCCTACGGAACATTGGTCGCCCATTACAGACAGTATCATTTCGTTTCTGTACGAGAATATTCGGCCAGAACAGCCTGTGATTAGTTTCTCCGAACCAGTTTGTTCGGGAGATACTTCTGTTTTTCAGGTTTTGAACATGCCGCAAGATGGAAGAGCATGCTGGAGTTTTGAACAAGGCACAATTGTTTCAGCTAATTCCGATTCTTCAATTGTTGGGGTGATTTGGCAATCTGCGGGAACCCATGATGTTTCTGTGGTGGTTTTCAATCATCTCGATGCGCCTTCAATAACTACCACGCAAGCAGTCTCTGTGTTTGTATCTCCAGTTGTGAGTATCACTGATCAAGGAGGGACTTTACTGGCTTCAGGCTCATACAATTCCTATCAATGGTATTTAGATGGTAGCCCGATTCCAGGGGCGAATCAGCCTGAGTACGAAATGATATCTAGCGGAACGTATATGGTGGAAGCCATCACAACCCAAGGTTGTAGCTCGTTCTCAGAACCATTGGTATTGGTTGGTATTGGAGATGCGATAATTTCTTCCTCAGAAGTATTTCAGATTCTTGCTTACGACACGCAAGGAAGACTTGTTCAGCAATTCGATTATGAAAGCGAATTACGTGGCTATGAATGGCCGAAAGCGCAATTGATTCTGCTTCGATATCTAGATGTCGAATCACGCATCATCAAAGAAGACATGCGATTCGTTACTCCTCTTTTCTGATCAGCTCAACCTCATCAGAATTATAGAAGAAGCTCACCTTCATGTGCTTCTGAAAGAACTTCTTCATTTCGTCAGACTTCTTGAACTGCTCATCAATATTGGCAGTTACTTGATAAAGAATCATCAGGTCATCTCCCATTACATCCAATCGGTGTATGTAATGCTGAGGCTTGCCAGTTTCCTGAACATTCATGAAAAGAATGTTTTCAATACGGGTGGTCCAAGCCACGTATTCCTTTACTGAGTAAGACGTGTCGTTCTCATTGAACTGAAAATGGTCAATCCTGTAATGCAACGAATCGCGTTTTCCAATAACGTAGTACTCAGGATTTGCTTTTCCAGCTTCGTGTTTCGGGATCCAAGTTCCTAGAACTTGTTTGTTGACTTTCTCGCTTGCTACTGATAATGGAACAGACGATTGGTACGGGCAACCCCAAAGCACAATGGCTAGCGCTAGAGATGTGGCGACAACTAATAGGTTTTTCATCATTGAATTTTGCCGCAAGTTATGCTCATTTAAAGAACTTCTTTGTCTCTGATCACCTTGTATCCGAAAACTCCGTTGCAGACAATGAGTTTCAATACTGGTGAAGCTGTTTTCGGACCATCTGCCATGTTTCGTATTCTCCAAACATCCTGATAAGTACTATCTCTCAAAACGTATGTAAATCCGCTGCCTTCGAACTCAATGTCAATAATCTGGTGAATTTCCGTGGTGGTTTCGGAGCAACTTGCATTAACGATCAGAAAAAATGCCATTGCCAATGGTGCCACACCAAACACGCTGTAATACAGCCCATCGAGTAGACTCAAACCAAATCGGTTACGAATCAGGTAGGAAGTAAAAAAGCCCGTCAACCCGAAAATGACCAACCATCTGCTTGCTTCCAGCAATGAAATTATGGTCACGTTCAGTAATGAGTAGATGGTGAATGCGGCAGCCAAGAATAGGCAGGCCAATATGATGTGATGGGTCTCGCTGACCGATTCAAGATGAAACTTGTCCAGTTTCCAACTTGATGGAGCAGGTTCGCTTGATTTCCGGTGTAACTCGATCATGACCTTAATCAGCGTCTAAGGTAATGTGATGTAGCTGGGTGATACTTTAAAATGTGGCATTTTTGCAGAATGAAAGGAAAGTGGGCAATACTGGCGTTTATTTTGATCTGGATAGTGGGTATGATCGTGGTCTATCCGATGCTGAAAAAGAAGCAAAGATTGCAGGTTTTTCAGCCGTCAGATGTAAATCCTGAATTGGTTGATACCGACATGCAGCGAACGGCCAAAGCACATCGAATTGCGGATTTCAAGCTTGTAGATCAAACTGGTGATACGATTACAAATGCCGATTTCGAGAATAAAATATATGTGGCAGATTTCTTCTTCACTACATGCCCGAGCATTTGCCCGAAAATGACGGCCAACCTTAGCGAGCTTTCTAAATTCTATGCGAAGGATTCAGACATCATGTTCCTATCGCATTCGGTAACGCCTCAGATTGATAGTGTTCCTGTTCTTGCCGAATATGGAGTTGAAAATGGCGCAGACCCAGAAAAATGGAAGCTTACCACAGGTTCCAAAAAACACATCTATGAGTTGGCTCGCAGAAGCTACTTTGCCGTTACCACGGAAGGAGACGGTGGCGTGAACGACTTCATCCACACGGAGAACTTCATATTGGTTGATAAAGAGCGGAAAATCCGTGGGTTTTACGATGGGACCTCCAAGGATGACATGGAACGGCTAAAGAACGATATTGAGATTCTCCGTTATGAGTATGAGGATTGAACATTTGTCTTTCTAAGACCTAAATTTTTCCGTTGCAATAAATATTATCGACAAACGACCTAACGATTTTGCTCTGAAATTGGTAACAGTACCAAAAGCGCAAAATCATGAAAAAGCTATTGTTCGTTTTGGTGCCTGCAGCGTTTATGCTGAATTCCTTCGGCCCAAGTGCAGAATCAAATGATTTTAAGTTCGAGGTTTCACTAGATGGAACCCCAATTGGAACACACCGCGTGAATAAGACTGTTATCGGTACTTCGGAAACGTTTCGTGTTGAGACGGAAACTTCAGCCGGTTTGATTGGAAAGATGTCTCATAAGTTCGTTATGAGAAGTTCTTTTGATGACAAGAAGTTGGTTGCATCTGACCTAAAGACTTGGGTTAACAACGATCTGGAATCAAGCACATCATTGAAATGGAACGGTCAGCGATATGTAAAGCAAGAAGGAATTAAGCTCAGCGAAATTGCTTGTAGCGCTGCAGA
This sequence comes from uncultured Chryseobacterium sp., assembly GCA_964457245.1. Taxonomy (GTDB): domain Bacteria; phylum Bacteroidota; class Bacteroidia; order UBA10329; family UBA10329; genus UBA10329. The sequence goes on from CAYWET010000020.1 coordinate 47,675, forward strand.
ATACAGTTCGGCCAGTTTGTTCTTTGAAGAACCGATTGATAGATCGGCCTTGTTTCATGAAAAGTTTGGACAAGAATTGCCTGTAATTAATTTGGGCGACCATAAGTATGAAATCAAGCTGCCGAACGGTGGAGTAGAACGATACATCTACAACGATGGGCAAGTGAGCGAGGTTCAGTTGGTTCAAACGTTTACTACCATTACGTTACGGGTAGCAAGCTAAACGAATATTTCCCGAACATCCCGAAGCGGCCAATTGGCCGCTTTTCTTTTGGTCAAAACTGGTCTGAATTGGCACTTTTTGCGGTGCGAATAAACCATCCGAACCATCTTTTTTAGACCGTACTAAGCGCCCAGCTACATTTGACTTAAATCAATTTTTAAGTTCAAAATCATGCAACAGGTACTCGAAAGATTAGAAGGCTCATTTGCCGTTCAGAATTACATTCAAAGTATTGTAGATTTTACCGATGAGGAGATGGATGTCATCATGTCTCACTTCAAGCCAATGAGTATTCCGGCAGGAGAGTATTTCGCTGATGAGGGCATAGTCTGTAACACAATCGGTTTTATTACCAAGGGTTTTGTTCGAACATATTATGAGATAAACGAACAGGAGGTGACCACTATGGTGCTGACCAAACATAATGTGGTTACGGCTCACACAAGTTTTACGCTGCAACGCCCTTCAATGTCATACATTCAGGCCATTACCGATTGTGAATTGCTTGTAATGAGCAAGGAAAGTATGGAAGAGCTTTATGAGCGTTTCCCTAAATGGGAACGTCTAGGAAGACTGATCACTGAGCAGGTTTATGGATATATGGAAAGTAGAGTAGTGGATTACTTGAGTCTAAGTCCTGAAGACAGATACCGCAAAATGCTCGATAACGAAGCTAAGATTCTGAAGCATGTCCCGTTGCGATACATTGCATCAATGCTGGGAATCACGCCAGAAACCTTAAGCCGTATTCGAAACAAGGTTCATAAAAAGTAGTTGGAATTACTTATTTCCCGTCTTTCAAAAGTCCGTATTCTTAAGAGAGTACGGGCTTTTCTTTTAAACGATTTGATATCAATTCAGAAGGTCAGTGGTTCTTCTGATCTCTATTAATGCTTCAAAAAGCCTATCTAGGTCAGATTGAGAATTGTAGCCTTGAAAACTGTATCGGATGTAAGTTCTGTCATTATGCCGAAATACAGGTGTTTCAATATCGTAGCGATCATAAAGCAATGAGCTGAGTTTGACATTATCTCGGCAATCAATCTCCAAACTGCACATTTGGGAAAGGAAATCATCGGAAACCATGCAAACCATTTCTCCATTTGCTGCATCTGCAAATCGATGATAATTGTCCTGTGATATTTTTCTCGCTGCGGCAGAAACTTTCTCCCAATCAAACTCATTTCGGAATTCAAGCGCCTTCGGAATTGTAAGAAATGCTGAGAAGTCGCGCGTGCCTTGCAATTGATGGTAATCAATGAATTGGGAGTTGGTTGGATTATCGCTTTCATATCCCCAGCTGATAACCAATGGGTCAAACTGAGACTGTAGCCCACGCCTTACATACAGAAACGAACTTCCCTTGGGTGTGAGCAGCCATTTGTGGCAGGCTCCAGTGTAAATATCGGCCTGTAATGCTGATAGGTTCAGAGGTAGCTGACCAGGAACATGCGCACCATCAACAATAGCGATCAGTCCTTTTTTCTTTGCTTGTTCGCAAATCTCCTCTATTGGAAGAATAAGACCTGTAGTACTGGTAATATGGCTTATGAAAATGGCCTTGGTTTTCTTAGTGAGTCCTGCGAAAAACTCATCAATAATCTGATCCTTACTTGTAACTGGTAGTGTGATTTTTTGTTGAACATATTTCGCACCAACTTCGCTACAGTAATAGCGCCAAGTGCGGTCCATGGCTCCGTACTCCAAGTCGGTTGCTAGAATCTCATCCCCCTTCTCTAATGCAAAGCTTTTGGCAATGATGTTCATCGCGTAGCTCGGATTCATGGTGTAAACCACATCATCTGCGTGGCAACCAATAAAATCGCCTAATGCTTTCCGAGAATTGAATAGTAGTTCTGGCCCTCTGCGGGCAAAAAAATGAACTGTGTCCCGTTCCAACTCTAACTGCCATTGCTGGTAGTCTTCAAAAATGGGTTTTGGACACGCGCCAAATGAGCCATGATTGAGGTGAATGATGTTTGGATTGAGCAGAAAAAGCTCTCTAAGCTTATTCATCAGTTCTTACTGAATTGAACCGTTGCGGACTCAGTTTCTGAAAGGACAACACAGGTGTAGATTCCCTTTGACAAATCGGTTAAATCAACCTGAGAGTTTGTTGAATTGGCAGCGGATTCCAGAACAAGCTTTCCAGAACCATCAAAAACGCGGATTACCTTTCGCCCAGCATCAAACTCTGAAAGGTTCAAGTTCAAAACATCGTTGGTTGGATTTGGATAAACCGAGACAATCTTTTCTTCAAGGTCATTGATGCCGATGTTGAGCCCCGTTTTGATTTTGACCAAACGAATGTCCTTATCATCAGCATTTTCAGAATCTCCAGCGCCAATTATCAGGTCGCCATTCGGGGCAAAATCTAGAGCTCTTGTGTAAAGGTCAATTCCCGAAAGTGAAACGGTGGTGGATCCATCGGTGGAGAAGTCCGTGTCAAACACACCATCTTCGCTTGCTCGCGTAACCCATATCGGAATGTCTGTATTGTTGAAATCGTAGAATCCGCCAGCTAGGATCTTGTCATCAGGTTGTACAATTCCAATCGTAAGCCAATCAGCTAAACCTGAGAAGTTCACTTCCAAAAGTCCATCAGAATCGAATGTGTTGTCTTCGGAGCCATCCGTATTGTACCGAAGAATGATTCCTTTTTGATCTAAAGTTGAAAGGCTTGTTCTACCAAAAACAAGGATTTTCCCGTCTGACTGCAACTCAATGGCGTAAGCGCGTTCATTGCTGTTGATCACTTTCACTTGCTTGCCATCGTCATCAAAAGAAGTATCGAGTGTGCCATCCACATTCATACGAATGATGCCAACCCAATTCCCGAATCCATCATCGGTTTGGCCGCAGATCAGAATCTTACCATCTGGTTGTATGACCATATCTTCCGCGCGTTCCATTCCTTGCACTCCGTGCGATTGCTTTCCATTCGAACCGAACGAATTATCGAAAGTGCCATCGGCATTCAATCTGGCCGCTGTAAACCCTTCATCGCTGCTGGCTGCAACAACGATCTTTCCGTCTGCTTGAATCTCCACATCCGCCAGCGGTTCATCCTCTAATGAGAACTCAACCGTTACCTGACCATCGAAACTGAAATCGGTGTCGAGTACACCGCTTGTAGTGAGTCGATAAACGATAATTGCCTGCTCAACGCTTGCTGCCACAACTGCTCGGTTTTGGTCGTCAATATCCATCTGGAAATATTGGTCTTGCAGGTAAACCTGATCTGGCAAAACAACAAACCCGTTTGTTCCATAACTCGCATCTAGCGAGCCATCTGGATTTACTCTACAAACCGCTGTATAATACTGCGTTGTTCCAGAAGCAGCGTACTTGACCACGCATAGAATCTTACCGTCCGGAAGGACCTTCAGGTCATAGAAATCATCATTTCCACCAAGGTCAATAGAAGCAATTCCGTTTACGCCAAAGTTCGCGTCTGGTAGGCCGATCTGACCAAAGGCACTAAGTGATGAAATCAGTAGGAGAGTAGCGAATAGGTTTTTCATTCGAATCGGTTAGGTTGTTGATTCGAATTTAAGCAACTCAGTTTAAGATGATGTTACTCCTCCAAAAGAATCCCAGCCAATTGCTTCAATTGCAACTCCGCATTCTTAGCGTTGTACTTGGCTTGGCTGTAGCTGTTCTGAGCATTCAGCATATTGAGTTGCGCTTGTCGGAATTCAATAGAGGTAACCTGACCTTGCTTGTACATTTCGTTGCTACGGTCGAAGTTGCGCTGCGTAGTGGCCAAATTGGTTTGTTGCGCTTGTAGAACAAACAGCGCATTCTGGTAGCTTGAATAAGCATTCAAAACATCTCGTTGCACTGAAAGCGTGGTCTGCTCTTGCTGGATTTTCTGCGTTTCGAGCGCGATTTTGGCACTTTGCGTTCTGGTTTTGGTCGTACCGCCATCAAAGATGTTCCAACTCAAACTTAGCCCCGCTTGCGGACCGTAACTCGTGCTTCCCGTTAGGAATGCGCCATTTGGGTTTTGTTGTCCTTGATACGCATAAGCTGCATTGGCCGACAGCGAAGGAAACCAACCCGAGCGACTAGCCTTAATGGCGTATTCGCTATTACGCAATTGACTTTTGGTCTGCTCAATCTGAATGTTGCGCTCCAACGCTTTGGCAATAAGCTCTTCGTTGGACAAGGCCATCGAAAATGCTACGTTGGTGTCAACTGCAAAATCGGTGTCCAACGCTCTTCCCATAATCAGATTGAGATTGCGCTTGGCATTCTCCAACTGCTGCATGGTATTGAGCAGGTTAATACTATCATTGTTCACATCCACTTCTGCATTTAACACATCCAATTGCGTTGACTGACCATATTCCTTGCTGTAATTGGCGCGTTTCAATCGGGTAGAGGAGACATCAAGAGCATTCTTTAAAATCTCCACCGTTTCAGTCAACTGAGCAATTTCAAAGTATGAACTCGAAAGTTGCAGCATAGTGTTCTCAATGATCTGCTTTGCTTGTAGCTCCGTGAGATTGTGCTGTTCCTTCAACTGCTTATAGTTGTACATACGACCAAGCCCATTGAAAATCACGTAGTTGACACCCACAGAAGCATTGTAACTGTACGCATCGGTGGCATCAAACGAATTGGTCCCTTGCACCGTTTCGTTCTCGCCAGCATTGTATGTTACCGTTGCACCACCAGAAGCAGAAGCGGTCGGAAGAAAACCGGTGTTATAAATGCTCTTGTTGTTCTTGGCAGATTCGATGTTCTTCTCTGCCACCTGAATGTCGTAGTTGTGCTGAAGCGCGAGTTTCATCGCTTCATCGCGGGTAAGCACATTCTGCGCCATACCGAGTTGTGTACCCAACACCAGAAATATGAAAACTCTACTGATCATCGTTACTCGCTTCTAAATTCTTTGGCTCTCCAGATTCGTCCCAGTCATCCAAACCGTGCTCAATATCCTCTCCTTCTTCAGTCAATTCCTGCATTTCTTCCACCGCAGGTTCAACTTCTTCTTTGGTCGGTTTGCGACCTTCCCAAACCCAGTAAGCATACACTTTGAGGCTATTTCCTACAGAAAGCAGCATCGGCAACATTACCAATGTGAGGATGGTAGCGATGGCTATTCCGTATGCCACGGCTATCGCCATCGGAATAAGGAATTGCGCCTGCCGACTCTTCTCCAAAATGAGCGGAGACAAACCTGCAATAGTGGTAATGGACGTGAGGAAAATAGCACGGAAACGCGATCTTCCTGCGTGAATGATGGCTTCATCAAACGGGTGGCCTTCTTGCAAATAACTGTTCAGTTTACTTACGAGAACAAGGCCATCGTTCACAATAATTCCAATCAATGCAATGATGCCAAGGAATGAAAGTATGTTGACGGGAAATCCATGCAGCCAGTGGCCCCAAGCCACACCAATTAGCGCAAACGGAATCATAATGATGAGCAGCAGTGGCTGCATGTATGAACGGAACGTGAACGCAATGATGATGTAAATAAGGAAGATGATGACTGGGAACACCTTCTTGGCTGAACCGATAACCTTGCCTGCCTCACGGTTCTGACCTTCATACAGTGCCGAAACCGATGGGTATTTCGAACGGATCTCAGGCATAATGTTGTCCTGAATATCAACCAAAATATCGCTGGCGCTTTCTTTCGGATCTTTTAGGTCGGCTTCCACTTTTATCTCGCGCTTACCATCCAGGTGATTGATGCTGATCTCACCACGCTCAATGCTGTAATCTGCAATCTCGCTCAGTGGAACGCGGTCTCCCTTTGGAGAGACGATGCGCATATCGTCAAAATCCTTGATGGAAGAACGATTGTCGCGCTCGTAGCGCACCCACACAATGATCTCATCTTGTCCGCGCTGAAAACGCTGAACCTGCAAACCGTTGAAACCTGCACGGACCTGCCCAATCACATCATTCAGAGTGAAGCCAAGCAAATAGGCTTTGTCCTTCAGTTGTACTTTGATCTCTTTGATACCAGCAGGGTCGTTATCGCTGATGTCGCGAAGCAGCGTATTCTCCTTCAACTTGGCCTTCATTTCCACTTTGGCCGCTTTCAATTCTTCGATATTGTATCCGAGCAGCGAAACCGAAACAGGCTTTCCTCCAAAGTTGGAACCCGAATCGAAGATCAAGCTTTCCGCTTCAGGATATTCCTTGGTTTTTGAAGCAATGGCATCTGCAATGACGCCTGCGGTGAAATCGCGTTCCTCACCTGGTAGTAGGTTGATTTTCAACGATGCGTTGGCTGTTCCAGGCCCGATTCGCTTGATGATGTTCTCAAACACATCCTTATCGCCCGTTTGTTTTTCGGAGTATTCTGCGTTGACTTCCCAAGCAACCGCTTCAATCTCAGAAATTATGCGCTCGGTTTCTTCAGGGTTGATTCCCTGCGGCATTTTCAGCGTCACATTAACCTGATCGGATGCAATAACAGGGAAGAACGTGGTCTTGATGATTCCACCGCCAATGGCTCCGATGGTGATCATGAACAGCGCAATCATGATGGAGAAGCCAAGGATCTTGTATCGCATAAAAAAGTGAAGGAATGGCGAATACAATTTATCGCGCATAAAGTCCATGGCCTTGTTGGCCCAAGCGTTGAACCAATACGTTTTCTGCGTGTCGGAAAGTGCTTTTGAGTGCGATACGTGTGCGGGTAGAATAATGAGCGCTTCAATCAACGAGAACGACAACGTGAGAATAACCACCAGCGAAACCTCACCGAAGAATTCTCCGATTCGACCATCCAAGAAAAAGAAGGTTGAGAATGCTACCAGCGTGGTCAGAATGGCCGATGTAATGGCAGGAAGCACTTCCATTGTCCCATCAATGGCCGCTTGAATTCTGCCTTTTCCTTTCTCGTAATGATGGAAGATGTTTTCCGCAATCACGATACCGTCATCCACCAGAATACCGATCACAATGATCATCCCGAAAAGAGAAAGCACGTTGATGGTAATGTCGAAATACGATGCGGCCATGAACATTCCCATGAACGAAATCGGAATACCGAATGCCACCCATGCTGCCAACCTTGGACGTAAGAACAGTGAAAGGAAGAATAGAACAAGGAAAATTCCTTGCGCACCGTTTTCCATCAACAGTTTGGTACGTTCTACAATTACCTGAGAACGGTCGTTAGTAATGCTCAGCTGCACATTCTCGTGCGTTTCGTTGAAATCTACCGTGTACGCGGTCACTTTTTCCGAAGCCACGATCAGGTCTTCGCTATTGGTGGTGCTGATGCTGAGCGAAACCGAGGGTTGTCCATTATAAAAGGTACGGTCGGGCGTTTCTGACCAAGCGTCTTCTACCACGGCTACATCTCGCAACCTCACCTTGGCACCATTAGCATTCGTCTTAAGGATGATGTTGTCCAGTTCTTTGCCGTAATACGAACGATTGTTCACACGGATCAGGTAGTCTTCCGCTTGCGTTTTAATGGAGCCACCCGTTACCAATATGTTCTCATTGGCAACCGCATTGGCCACTTCTCGAAAGGTGAGACCATACGCTCTCAGCTGCTCTTCATTCAAGGAAACCGTAATCTCCTCATCTGGAAAGCCTTTGATTTCTACTTGTGAAATACCGTCAATACCACGCAGATCATTCTCTACTTCACGGCCAATGGTTTTGAGTGTTTTGAGGGAAATGTTCTCACCGTTCACCTCAAAATCGATGGCCACATTCAGGTTTTCCTTCTTGGCCACAACGGGCGGTTCCATCAATGCAGGGAAGGAAGGAACCTTGTCCACCGCGTTCTTGACATCGGCCAGTAAAACGTTAATGTCGTAGCCTTTTTCGGCCTCAATGGTTATCAAAGCTGTGTTCTCGGAAGAGGCAGAAGTGAATCGGTCTACACCGACCAATCCGCGCAAGTTGTCCTCAATTTTGAGCACAACGCCTTCTTCCATCTCCGCAGGCGAAGCTCCAGGATATGCCACCTGAACGGTGATGACCTTGGAATCCTGCAACGGGAAGAAGCTCGATCGGAGCGATTTCATTCCTACATATCCAAGCGCTAGGAAGGCAATGATGGCCACGTTTACCGCAACCGGAAATTTGATGAAGTGGGAAATGATAGCTCTCATTTTCTATTCAGGGTTTGAGGTTCAATTCTCACTTCTCGGTGTAGATGGAGATTTTCATCCCAGGGTAGGAGCCAGGAGGCATTTTGGCCAACACTTCTTCGCCATCAGCCAGACCTTTTACCACCACGGTTTTCTCGTTGAAATACACAGGGTCGATGGTCTTTTGAATCAGAACCGAATCCTTTGCCACGTACACTTGATCAGAATTGAAAAGCACGCTTCTGTCAATCTCAAATGCATCTTCGGCCTTGGTGGCAGAAACACTCGCTGTAGCGTACATGCCTTCGTCCAATCCTTCTCCAGAAAGCTGGATGTACACATTCACGGTTTGTGTTTCTGTGTTCACCATACCGTTGATCCGAGTGATGGCACCTTTCCATTTGCGGTTGCTACTTTCAGTGCTTTGTACGTCAACCGTCTGTCCAACCTTAAGGAATTTGACCAACGTTGAACTCACTGGAGCTTCCATTTCGTAAACAGTTGGTTCAATAAATGTCCCCAACTTTTGACCAGGGCGCACCAGCGTACCTTGTGTAACCAACGCCTCTGTTAGAATGCCGTCAAATGGTGCCGAAAGGTTGTATTTGGCCAACGTCAGCTCCATATTGCGGATGTTGTAGTAGGTGGTGTAGATATTCCTTCCAGTGATGAACATCTTCTCCTTGTCTGAAGCTGTTTCAGGCAATTCAGGAAGTGGTTTGTTCACATCAATTTTGGACAGATAACCGCTCCATTTATCGAACGACTGAGGGAAATCCAATCGGATATCTGCCAACGCAGCAGTGATGAGATTCTGCAACGTGCTCTTCTGTGCCATCAGGCCTGCGCGGTACACATCCGAATCGATAGAGACCAACGTGCTTCCTTTTGCATAGCGTTCTCCTGCCTTGAAATTCCCTGCAGATGAGGTCATCACACCTTGAACCTCTGCATAGAGTTCAACACGGTTCTTGGCCTCAATAGTTCCTGTGGCTTCCAATAGAATTGGCACCACGCCATTTTTCACCGTTGTCGTGAAAACCGTAGTGACCTGCTTCTCCTTCTTTTTAACGGGTGGCTTTTTACTGTCTTCCAATGTCTTTTTGAGAAAAACACCTCCCGCCAGAATGGCCAAACTCACTACGACTACAATGATCTTTCTTACCATTATCAATGATTGTTGCTATTACAACTAATTTTAATGTTTTCTTGAATTTTCCCCATTACCCGGATTACCGTCTCGACTTCTTCAGCAGAAATCCCACTCTCCATTTCATTAGCTATTGCCAACAACGCGGGAGCCGTTTCGTTCAACACTTTTTCACCTTTTTTGGTAATGTGCACCAAATTGACGCGTTTGTCTTCTGGAGAGGTGGTTCTGGCAACCAGATTTTTCTTCTCCATACCGTTGACCAATCGGGTAAGACTCGTCTTGTCTCGATCTGTAAGAAATGCCAGATTGTTCTGCGGAAGTGGCCCATCTTCATTTAGAATCTTCATCAACACCACCTGTTGACGAGATAGATTTACGCCCTTCTCGCTCAACCTAGCATTGATGTACAGGTCAATATGCTTCATGGTTTTTCCGATCCATGGAAGCATCAAATGTTCAAATCCAGCAGGTACTCCTTTTTTCATTTCGGGGTCAAAAGTAATATAAAGGTTGCATGCGCAACTAAACAAATGTTAAAACATTGAAATCATTTCATCAACAACCGTGTTCCACTACTTCATCCATACCTTCGCGCACCGAAAACATGAGCTCCAAGGACCCATACGAAGCCCTCCGAATTCCCCAGTTCAGGATATTCTTCGCTCTAAGATTCGGGCTTGTGTTTGCGTGGGCCATGCAGTTCGTGGTGGTGGAATGGGAGGTTTATCGACTGACCAAAGACCCGTTATCACTTGGACTCATCGGACTGATGGAAGTGGTACCGGCCATGTCGCTGGCGTTGTTTGCCGGGCATATTGTAGATCAATCTGAAAAGCGCAACCTCTTGGTGAAATGTATTCTAGGATTCCTGTCCATCAGCTCAGGATTGTTCCTGTTTACTTGGCCGCATGTTACGGACGGGCTAAGTACCGATACGCTCATTTATATGATATATGCACTGGTGTTCTGCGGAGGTGTGGTGCGTTCGTTTATTGGCCCAACGGTGTTCTCGCTTTTCTCATTGGTTATTCCGAAAGAGAGCTACCCGAACGGAGCTACTTGGAGCAGTGTGGCTTGGCAGTCGGGTGCGGTAGCTGGGCCTGCGGCAGGTGGTTTGGCCATTGGATACTTAGGTGTGCATTGGTCTATGCTTTTGATTGTGGGCGTGGCAGTAGTGGCGTTACTATTGCTGCTGCAGATTCCTCCACAGGAAATTCGAAATAAGAATAAGGGCGAAGCCATTGGACAAAGCCTGAAAGAAGGCATCCGTTTCGTATTCAGAACCAAGGAAATATTGGGCGCCATAACGCTTGACATGTTTGCCGTGTTATTCGGTGGCGCTATTGCTCTCCTTCCTGTTTACGCACAGGATATTCTGAAAGTAGGTTCGGTAGGATTCGGTTTTCTTCGTGCAGCACCTGCGGTTGGTTCTTTCCTGATTATGATGTTCGTGGCGTATTTCCCTCTGAATAAGAACGCAGGGAAAAAATTACTGGCCGCCATTTTTGGCTTCGGGCTTTGCATTATTGTTTTCGGAATGTCAGAAATCTATTGGATATCGCTAGTGGCATTGTTCCTAAGCGGAGTGACGGATGGCGTGAGTGTAGTGGTACGGCAAACCATTCTTCAATTGTACACGCCAGACCACATGCGTGGCCGCGTATCATCTGTCAATTCCATGTTTGT
>CAYWET010000021.1:0-58694 GCA_964457245.1 uncultured Chryseobacterium sp.
ACGCCCTTCTAAAAGCCGTTACTGCGCTCGGATACGAGCAACCCTCAACTATTCAGGAAAAAGCCATTCCAGTTGTGCTGGAAGGTAAAGATGTGTTGGCTTCGGCACAGACAGGTACGGGTAAGACCGCTGCTTTCTCGCTGCCCATTCTGCAAAGGCTTTCTGATGAAGGCTTTCGCCATAACCGACCTGTGCGCGCATTGATTCTGACCCCAACACGCGAGTTGGCGGCTCAGATACATGATGACCTGCGCGAATATGGTGCGTTTTTAGACCTGAAACAGACTGTCATTTTCGGTGGGGTCAATCAGAATCCGCAGGTGCGTAAACTCAAGAGCGGTGTTGATATTCTAGTGGCCACGCCAGGTAGGCTTTTGGACCTTCATGACCAAAAGTTACTTCAGCTGAATAAGGTAGAAGTGTTGGTGTTGGATGAAGCAGACCGCATGTTAGATATGGGCTTTCAGCGCGATCTGAACCGCATTCTGGATATCCTGCCTCAGAAGCGGCAGAACCTGTTGTTCAGCGCTACATTCTCTAAAGAGATCAAGAAACTGGCCAATGCATTTCTGAGAAATCCTGTTTCGGTTTCGGCTACGCCTGAGAACACCACGGTAGAGAAGATCTCGCAACGCATGATACGGGTGGACAAGTCGAAGAAAACCGCCCTGACCATTAAGCTCATAAAAGATGGCGACTGGCAGCAGGTGCTCATCTTTACGCGCACCAAGCATGGCGCCAATAGGTTGAGCAAGAAGCTGGATAAGGCCAAGGTGAGTTCGGCAGCCATACATGGTAATAAGACGCAGAATGCCAGAACAAACGCATTGGCCGGGTTCAAGTCTGGAAAGATAAAGGTGCTTGTAGCAACCGACATTGCCGCCCGCGGATTGGACATTCCGTTGTTGCCACACGTTATCAATTACGAGCTGCCCAATGTACCAGCCGATTATGTACACCGTATTGGCCGAACGGGTAGAGCAGGGGCCAGTGGTGAGGCCATTTCACTTGTTGGTGGCGATGAAGTGGATTATGTAAAAGGCATTGAGAAGCTGCTGGGCGAGACGCTGGAAAAACAGATCGTTGAAGGTTTCGAGCCCCAAGACCCTGAGACCGCCCCAATTAAGAAACAGCAGGTACAACGCCCTCCGCGCAATAAGAGCAAGAGCGCAAAACCTAGCGCAGGTAACCGAGGGAACAAACCAAAGCCAAAACCGAAGTCTAACGGGCAGTCGGAAGCTGGTTCGGGTACCGCCAAGCCAAAGAAGCAATGGTGGCGCGGGAAGCGGAAGGGATAGACGACAGATATCAGATACCAGTAGTCAGACAGATGTGTAGATCGGTCTAGAATCTGAAGTCTCCAATCTGACATCTAATTCCTACATTCGCACCGCTTTAGGTTCTCAATCATCACAACAGATGTGCGAGATTAAAATGGGAATTCGGTGAAGATCCGAGACTGTTCCCGCAGCTGTAAGCTCGAATAAGACCTGTTATTCTCGGTCACTTTTGCAAGAAGGGAAGACCAACAGGTTCGAGTAAGTCAGAAGACCTGCCCAAAGCATCACGTTCCCATTGCCTTCGGGATAAAGGCCGGGTTCAGAGGAATGAAAGATGAAACGTATAGGCTGGTGCCTGTTTTTATGTTTGATGCAAGCGGTCTGCGTGGCGCAGGTTAGCGATACTATCGTTTATCCGGAAGTAACCATCATGGAGCAGCAGATAGCGGAAGCCATTGGCGCGTCCGTTACCGAAACAAACACGGTCCTTTATGATTTACTCAGGTCTCGCGGCCTGCAACAAGTGCTCGAAACGGAGAGTTTCATCTCTACAAGGGCGTATAGTCCGGGCGGGGTGGCCAATTTCTCGGTTCGCGGAACGGGTTCGCAGCACACACAGTTGGTTTGGGAAGGCATTCCCGTCAACGACCCCATGTTGGGGCAGACCGATCTTTCCACTATCTCATTGAGCGGGATTTCCAATGTGCGTGTATTGTATGGTGCCGCTGGTTTGACGAACAATTCGGGTGGTATTGGAGGAACCATTGAACTCATGCCATTGCAGATCAGAAAGAAGAACGGACTCAATGCGGAGCTAAACCTGTATGCGGGTTCTTTCGGAACGTATGGTGTTTCGGTTCAGCTTCGCGATAGATTCAAGGTGATCTTTGGCAGCACTTCGGTAGAGTACCAAACTGCTAAAAACAATTTCACGTTCAGGAATTTGGCCAGCATCCAAAAAGAAGAGAAAGAATTGGAACATGCGGCCATCGAGCGCATTGGTTTTACACGGTCTTTTGGGGTTCATCTTAACAAACGGAATACCCTGAAAGCCAGCATTTACTATGCGCAGGTTGATAGGGAGTTTCCGCCAACCATGCTGATGGCTTCAACCAAGGAAACGCTGTTTGACAGAGACGTTTGGGCGGCTTTGAACTGGAAGCGAGTAGGGAAGCGGTCAAAAATTGCCGTAACCGCATCGTATATCTACGGCAAGCAAGAATACTTCGACAATAACGAATACACCTTCAATCATCTGTATCAGGCCAACAAGAACTTGATTCGGTACAAATTGAACTTGGGTTACAACCTGCATATGGAAGTGGGCGGAGATGTTTTCAATGAAACGGCAAAGTCCGATAGTGCTTACAAATACGAACCACACTGGCGTTTTTGGCAAGCTGCTTTTGCTTCGCTAAAGTATGTGCCGAAGAAATGGGTTGCTGCGCAGGTTCTGATTCGTGAAGATGTGATTGACGGAGTGTTCAGCCCCGTTCAAGGATTGGTTGGAGTAGAACTAAAGCCGACCAAATGGCTTTTCGCGAAAGGAAACGTGGCCAGAAACTTCCGCCCACCAACGCTTAATGACCTTTACTGGGCCCCAGGCGGAAATCCTGACCTGAAAAGTGAAACAGGTTTTACGTGGGAAGCTGGTTTGGGCTTTAAGGCCAACTCTAAGCAATTCCATTTCAAAGCTGAGGGAACTTACTTTCAGTCGGAGATTGAGAATTGGATCATCTGGCTGCCCGATGGAAGCCTTTGGACGCCTCAGAATAAACGGGCCGTTTCATCAAAAGGAATTGAAGCCAAACTGGAAACCTCTGTTTTCATTGGCAAAGTTCTGTTGAAGTTGAACGGGGCTTACACATTCGTTTCCTCAACGGTTAAAGAAGGCGCAACAGAAACAGATGCATCTATCGGTAAGCAGCTGATCTACGTGCCGAAACATCAGGCGAAAGCCAACATTTCTGTTCACGTTTCAAGGCTGTTTTTGCTGTACGGACACAACTACATCGGATTGCGATATACTACTTCCGACAATCAGAGTTCGCTGCCAGCGTATCAGCTGAGTTACGTGTCGTTCGGGTATACCCACAAGTTCAAGAAACATGCTATCGGGTTGAATTTCACCATCGATAACCTGTTCAATAAAGACTATCAAACTATTGCTTGGCGACCAATGCCAGGCCGTTCATTTCTAATCAATCTTAATTATCAATTCTTATGAAAAAACTGTTTCAATTAATGCTTGTATGTGGCGGATTGGCCGTCATGAATTCATGTAATAACAAGGATGGGTGCGAAGACACTTCCTGCCAGAACGGTGGTGTGTGCGTAGAAGGCGATTGCCAATGCCCGGATGGTTATTCTGGACCAAATTGTGAGATCACTTCGTTTGAAAATGGGGTTTTTGTGGTACATGAGGGAGGTTTTCAGGCCGGTAACGCATCGTTGTCGTTCTACAGTAAAGACACCGAATTGATGTCTAATGGTGTGTTCAGTTCTGTGAACGGCAGCGTACCCTTAGGCGATGTTGCTCAGAGTATGGAGCTCCGTGGTGATAGAGGTTATATTGTGGTCAACAATTCTGGGAAAATTGAAGTAGTTGATTTAAACGGACTTACTTCGGTTGGTACGATCACCGGCCTTTCCTCACCTAGATATATGGCGTTTCTCAGTGACGCAAAAGCCTATGTATCCGATCTGTTTTCAACTATATCAGTTATCAATCCTCAAACATTGGCAGTTGTAGGGAGCGTGAATATTTCTGGGCAAACGGAACATTTGGTGGTGTTGAACGATCATCTACTTGTGGCTGGAACTACAGCTAATCAGGTTTACAAGGTGAGTGCCGCAACCGATGAGGTTTTGGATAGCGTCAATGTGGGTATTGGCCCATCTAATTTGGCCGTAGATGCCAATGGTAAGCTTTGGGTGCTTACAAACGGGGGTTGGGGAACCGAGGTACCGAAACTGGCACGTGTCAATCCATCCGATATGAGTGTTGAGCTTACGTTGAATTTCCCGTCAACCAATAACTATCCTGGCAATTTGGAGATCAGTGGAGATGGCAACACGCTTTATTACGTTGATGGTCAGGTGTACCAGATGAGCATAGCAGATAACGCACTTCCAACTACAGCTTTTTCAACAGCTTTTGCCTACAAGTGCGGTGTTGATCCAGCTGATGATGTTGTCTATGTTTCAGACGCAGGCGACTTCGTTTCCAACGGAAAAGTGTATAGTTATCAATCGAACGGAACACCTATTGACACATTCAATGTTGGTGTGATTCCTGCTGAGTATGCGTTCACTGAATAACGTTCGCAACATACTTGCAAGAAATGAGGCCGGCATTAGCTGGCCTTTTTCATAGTTTAGGTGTCCTCATTTAGCCATTAACCAAAACCTACCACCATGAGAAAGTTTGCTACGGCCATCTTGGCGTTGTCAGTCATTGCAATTGTCGGTTGCAATCAGAATCAATCGAAACAAAATGAATTTGTTGACCCCATCGATGCCCAATTCTATGAGTTGGATAATGGATTGAAAGTCTATTTCTCAGTTAATAAGGAGAAGCCAAGAATTCAAACCTTCATTGCGGTTAATACAGGAAGTTCGAATGACCCAAGCGATGCCACAGGACTTGCGCACTACTTGGAGCACATGCTCTTTAAAGGAACTTCAGAGTTCGCCACGCTGGATTGGGAGAAGGAAAAAGTTTTGCTTGATCAGATATCTGACCTATACGAACAGCACCGAGCTGAAACGGATGATGTAAAGCGAAAGGAAATTTATGCCAAGATCGATTCGGTTTCTGGTGAGGCGGCCAAGTACGCCATTCCGAATGAGTACGATAAAATGATCAATTCGCTTGGTGCACAGGGAACCAACGCATTTACGTCTTTGGAGCAGACCATGTACATCAACGATATTCCTTCAACTGAGTTGGAGAAATGGATGAAAGTGGAAGCCGAGCGTTTCTCGGAGTTGGTTTTGAGGTTGTTCCACACGGAGTTGGAAGCAGTTTACGAGGAGTTCAATCGCGCACAGGACAACGACTATCGTAAAGCTGCGAAGGCAATGGATCATCTGATGTACAAGAAACATCCGTACGGAACGCAGACCACGCTCGGAACGGGTGAACACTTGAAGAATCCTTCCATGGTCAAGATTCACGAGTATTTCGATAAGTACTATGTGCCCAACAACATGGCAATTGTCCTTGCGGGAGATTTCGACCCGGATCAAGCGCTTGAAATGATCAAGAAATACTTCGGAGGAATGGAGCGCAAGGAACTCACGCAACCGGTTCATCCGAAAGAAGACCCAATTACAGAAGTGCGAGACACCACGGTTTACGGCCCAATGAAAGAGTGGGTCAACATCAATTACCGTTTGGATGGATACCACTCTGAAGACGCGATAATGTTGGAGCTATTCTCTCAGGTACTTTCAAACGGAACAGCGGGTTTGATGGACCTCGACCTTATTCAGAAACAGAAGGTTCTAAGAGCAAATGCGTGGGGTGGTAGCTTGCGCGATTACTCAGAATTCAGCATTAGCGGTAATCCTAAATCTGGTCAAAGTTTGGAAGAAGTAAGAGATCTTCTTTTGGAACAGATTGAGCGAGTGAAAAAGGGTGATTTCTCTGAGGAGCTATTGTCATCCATCATTCGAAACAATAAAGTTGACCGACTACAAGAGTTTGAGTACAACTGGCTGCGCGCTTATCTGTTAGCAGATGCGTTTATTCTCGGAACGGACTGGAAAGAGTACGTAACACGGTTGGACACGATGGCAACAATCACCAAAGAGGAATTGTCGGCTTGGGCTACGGAGAAATTCAACAACAATTACGGCATCGTTTACAAGAAAACTGGAACAAACGATGATGTTTACAAGGTTGATAAACCGCAGATCACTCCAGTTGACATCAACCGAGAAACACAGTCTGCTTTTTATCAGAAGGTGGATTCGATGGAATCTATTCGATTGAAACCAGAATTCGTCAACTTCGAGAAAGACCTTGGTCAGAAGCAATTGGCAGAAGGTTTTCCGCTTTACCACGTAGAGAACAAAACGAACGACCTTTTCAGGCTTTTCATCGAATTGGATGATGACCTAAAGAATGAGCCAAAAGTTGGTGTGGCGTTGCAATACTTGGATTTTCTTGGAACCGATAAATACACCAACGAGGAGATCAAAACCGAGCTATACAAGCTTGGCTTGGATTTACGTCCAAATGCCTCTTCTTGGAAGGTGTATGTGTCTCTGTCGGGAATCGAGGAGTCGTTTGATGCCGGACTTGAGTTGATGGAGCATGTTCTTCGCAATGCAAAAGCAGACACAGCTGCATTGGAAAACCTCAAAGCTGATATTTTGAAGCAGCGTGAGGATAACAAGAAAGATAAGTGGCGTATTATGGAAGGTTTGAAGGATTACGTAAAGTACGGTCCAGAGAACAAGTTCAATAATCTGCTAAGTGAAGAGGAATTGATGGCGCTGACCGCGGATGAACTCATTGACATCATTCACAACTTGGCGAATTACAAACACCGAATTCTTTACTATGGCAAATCGTCTATTGATGATGTTTCTGCAAAATTGAAGGAGAAGCACCCACTTCCAGAAACACCTTTAGTTGTTGAGAACCCGAAGAAGTTTGAAGAATTGCCGACAGACGAGAGCGTAGTCTATTTTGCTGATTACGATATGGTTCAGACTGAAATGACCATGATGTCGAAAAGTGAGAAGTACAATCCTGAAAAGGCGGCACTTATCAGTCAGTTCAACACGTTCTTTGGTAGCGGACTTTCCTCATTGATATTTCAAGAGATTCGTGAGGCAAAAGCGTTGGCATACTCAGCGTATGCGTATGTTTCTACTCCGGCTAAGCCAGATGAGTCGCATTACGTGAATGCGTACATCGGAACCCAGAATAACAAGTTGGCAGATGCCCTTGAAGCCATGCAACAGTTGATGGATTCGATTCCAGCGGGAACCGAAGCACAGTTCGAAGAGTCTAAACTCTCCGCTCTCAAGCAGATTGAATCGAATCGGGTTACCAAAGCCAGCATTTACTGGACTTACCGTTCTTACGAGGACAAGAATATTGACTATAACTTGCTTGAACGTATGTATGGAGAGTTGGGTAAGTTGACCTTGGATGATGTTCGAGCTTACTTCAACAAAGACATTGCAAACAGACCTTACGTTTATTGTGTGATCGGCAAGAAGACCGACATGGACATGAAAGCGTTGAAAGAGCTTGGAGAGGTAAAAGAGCTATCGCTCGAAGAGATTTTCGGTTACTGATCAGTTCAAATAGACCTTTCGGAAAACCATTGTTTTCCCATCAGAGGCTTCCAGTAGGTACAATCCTGCTGGAAGCTTTTTTGTTTCAAGAGTGGAGGATTTAGAAGTTGTCAAAACCGTTTGCCCAAGAATATTTCGAAGTTGAGTATGATCAGGAATTTGGCCATCCAGATGGACATGCAATTGACCATCGGAAACTGCCACCACCAAGTTCTCTTCTTTGTCATTGAATGCGGTTGATGAAGTAGGCGTGGAGACGATCCAAAGCAGAGCATCGGTAATATGCTGAATGAAGTTCTGGTCTGATGTGTAATTGGATGTGGCATGACCAAGTGCCGTGTAGAACATCTTTCCACCTGTATTCAATTCCCGATACCAGGACATGGGTCTTGGAACATCGTAACTGTTGACCATGTTGTTTGGGCCTAACGTTTCTTCAACTTCCAAAACAATCGAATTGTCGTTACCGAAAAAACCGTTCTCCCAGTAATAGTATTCCTCGTTCTTTGTCCAAAGATCTGGTAAATTCTCAGTTGTCGGATGCATGCCTATGTGATTCATATCGTACTGCGGAGTTCCAGAGACATGATTAGGATTCTGCTGAACACTTGCACCGACCAACTCAGCGTAAAAATCCCAAGTTCCTGTTGAAGAACCATTTGCTGTGCTGTGGCGATACGTGTCTGTAGCTGCGTGAATTCCGAGATACGAACCACCACCGTTGATGTAAGATTCAAAGTTGGCACGCTGAGTTGCATCAAGAATAGAATTTCCCGAAGTGTTGCTGAAAACAACCATAGCGTATTGCTGTAGATTACTCAAAGTGTTGAAAGCATCTCCCGTTTGGTCATCATCAATCTGAAAACCTTCAGCCAAAGCAATGTTCTGAAACATCTGAAGAGAAACGGTTCTTGTTCCGTGGTCAAAACCTGATGTTTCCGCGTAATGAAGGATTTTATTGTTCTGAGTTAGACCAGCACATGGTGAAATCAAGGCAACGATAAATATCAGTAGCTTCATGCAAACGAAATTATAGAATGCGCTTTACTGTTTTAATATTTTGCTTAGTTAGCTTCTCTGGCTTCGCGCAATCTGGTTGGGTGCAGCCTGGAGCTGTATGGCATTTTGACATAAATTGTTTGAGTAGTGGTGGAATACGAACTGTGACCTATGATTCGGACACCGTTATCCAGAGTAAGTCCGTTCAACAACTTTCTGTATTTGACAATAATGTGACTACTGGACAATTTGGAGAATATGTCTATTCAGAATATGAAGGAGCACCGATTTATCTGCATTTATCGGGAGACACTGTTTACTCGTTTGAAAATGGCTCGTTTGCGCCACTGTTTTTTCTCGCTGCATCAGCTGGAGATACCTTGGAAGTGTCTGGGTCAATTGGTAGTTCGGGCTGTGACTACTCCAAATTGATCGTTGATTCAACAGGCACCACCAACATCAATGGTTTTCAATTGAATTGGTATTGGCCTTCCAGACTGGATTCGGTGTCTGATGTAGGATATCATGGGAAAATCAATGATAGGTTTGGTCCGATGGATGGCTGGTTTTTTCCTTCGCGTCACTTTTGTCCAGAATCTCCAATTGACGATTGTTTCTATACTCTAAGGTGCTATCAGGATGGCACTTTTCCACTTTACAGCAAGACATCTGGAGAATGCGATGATCTTGGGCTTTCGGTTGCAGAAAACTCGATTTTCATTGGGGTTTACCCGAATCCTACCAATTCGCTGCTTCAAATAGAAAGCAAGTCGCCCATAATCGCCAAAACGGTGTATTCAGTGCTAGGGGAAGTGTTGTATCGTTCTTCAGATGCATCCAACGTACTGGATGTAAGCAAACTGGTTCCAGGAGTTTATCTACTTCAAGTTGAATTTGAAAAAGGAGTTGAAACTATCAGGTTCGTTAGAGAGCCATAGACTGACTTACATTTTAACGAATCTTCCAGTTAGTGGCTGGTTACCTTCTGCTATCCAGATGTAGGTGCCAGAACCTAGTTCTGAAATATCCACACTCATTGAGTTTGAGTAATTCTTGACCGATTTCACCAAATGTCCTGACGAACTGAAAATCTGGAGATTCACCGCTTCATCTCCAACGCTAAAGAAAACCTTATCATTAGCTGGATTAGGATAGGTTGATCGGTAATTTGCCTCATTATCAGTAATTCCAACTGGGGCCTGCGCCAAGAAATCTGCCAATGGGTAACTCATTATTGAACGCGCAAAGGTGCCAGCTACAAGTCGCTGAGCCGCATGGTCAATTTCAATATCGGGAACCGTCATCAAAGGCATATTGCCAATCCTGCTCCAATTCGTACCACCATTAAGGGTTCCATATACACCATCATCGGTTGCAACAAAAAGGGCAGTATCGTTAAGAACTTCGATATGGTTGACGGCCGTTTGAGGTAGATCTCCAGAAATATCAATCCACGTATCACCATTA
Source organism: uncultured Chryseobacterium sp. (assembly GCA_964457245.1). Lineage (GTDB taxonomy): Bacteria > Bacteroidota > Bacteroidia > UBA10329 > UBA10329 > UBA10329. Next base: position 10,065 of record CAYWET010000021.1, read on the forward strand.
TCATCCGACCGATGGACGTGAGAAATAAAGTCGTTCATCTTATAGCCTGAATGCGTTACGTAAACTGTGGAACCAAAATTTGGTGAAGCTTTAATGTTGGTGACATAATGGTCTGGAAGCCCGGTGGTTATGTTTTCCCAAGAACCACCCGAACTCAGCAATCGCCAAACATTTCCGTCTGAAGTTCCAGCATAGAGTTTGTCTTCAGTAACAGGGGATTCTTCAACCGTTGTGATATTGTGAAACATATCGCCAAAGATCACACCATCAGTTAGGTCAGAACTAATGGGATACCAAGAACCATATGGTGCATCATCATTTCGATAAACCCGATAAGTGCCTGTGTAGAATCTATCCGAATTGTGGACGCTTTTAAAGTATGGCATATCCCAGTTCCGTCTATCATTCTGGTCGATTCCATAGGTGAAATCTTCTGCATAACCATCCCACAGGTCGAGATAATAAAGACCGCCATTCTGTGTCTCACAGTACATGAAGTACTCATCGTAAGAGTCATAAACCGGTTGAAATCCATCACCACCAAAAATTCGAGGCCAAGCGTTCAAGCTTTGGTAGTTTCCTTCACTGGTTCCGTTGTCTTGTGCTCCCCCAGAATAAGTTTCTGATTGATATGGACTAACCGCTACTCGGTAAAATTGGGTGTTCGGGATATTATCCAAGCGGTTCCAGATTCCCAATTGTTGCTGATTGCACTTGTAAATACCACCGTCTGTGGCTAATAAAACCGCTCCTGATGGTAGGTAAACCATGTCGTGCTTGTCTGCGTGAACTTCATATGTCCACCATTCTGGAACACTCCGTTCCCAATTGGCTCCGCCATCGTAAGTGGTGTACATTTCAACGCCAAGAAGCGAAATGTGATCATGATTAGACGGATTGATTCGCACCTGACCGAAGTACCAGCCGAAACCATTTACAAGCAGTGGATCAACTCCATTTATGTTCACAGCTGTCCAATTTGCGCCAGCATCGATGGTTTTGTATAACCCTTCCAGTTCGTAATCATCATCAACATACACCGCGTAAAGTACATTCGAATTGGTTTGCGAAATCGCCAAGCCAATTCTAGAAAGGTTCCCAGTAGGCAGACCATTTTGCAGCTGTGTCCAGTTATCACCGGAATCAGTTGACTTGAAAATTTTCGCATCCGGCCCTGCGGCCATACTCTCTTGGTTATTTCGGACTCTGTTCCAGCTCGCGGCATAAATGGTGGAAGGAGTTTCAGGATCAATAACGAGGTCTATGACTCCAGATTCGTCAGAAACAAACAACACCTGTTGCCAATTTTGTCCTCCATCGTCAGATCGATAAAGTCCGCGGAAATTATTGCGCTCGAAAGGAATTCCCATTGTTGCGGCAAAAACCTGATTGCTGTTTTGAGGATTCACGATGATCTTTGAGACAATGCGAGGTTCGGTCAGACCCATGTGGTTCCAGGTTGCGCCTCCATCTAAACTCTTGTAGATGCCGTCTCCAATGTGTGGCAATCCGCTGATGTTAGGGTCTCCGGTTCCGGCATATATAATCTGACTGTTGTTTGGGTCGATGGCAATATCACCGATTGCCATGTAGCTGAAATCGTCTGCAACCGGGTTCCAATTTGTACCGCCATCTGTCGTTTTGAAAATGCCACCATTTGAACTCCCCGCATAGATGATACTTTCGTTCGTGGGATCAACCTCAATACAGTTGATTCTACCACCGATGTTAGTTGGACCTTCTAACCGCCAGTCGCCACTCCTAGCCGATTGATTCGAAAGGCGTTTGATGTTCCTAGCTTCTGCCATAGCGGCATCGTAGGCGCGATAATCCAGCTTTTCGAGCGGGTAGCTGCGCTGAAAATGAAAGTGCTCGAATGGCTTTGTGCTAGGTCCTTTTTGTTCTTGCTGACAAGCAGTAAAAAGCAGGACGCTGAAAAGTGCTGCGGTAATTTTCTTCATTTGGTGAAAGTATTCCGCACTAAGTTACCTGATTTCAAAGTTTGGAATGTTAAGGCAATTGCCTTCGCTCTGATTTTGAATGGTCAGGCCTGATTATCCGCTAAAAATTTCCTTTCCAACCCATCAGGGTTTTTCAAGCAAAGCCGCGTCCAATGGTCAAGAAGTTCGGCATGTTCCTGTTCAGATAGTTGCCAGTTTACATTTTCCTTCCGAATGCGATGCGCTAAGTGTTGCAACGTAATTGCTGCTGAAACGGAAATGTTCAAGCTTTCTGTAAACCCATGCATTGGGATATACATGTAATAATCAGCCAGCTCAAAAGCGTTATCGGAAAGGCCTAGTTTCTCCGTACCGAACATCACTGCCAACGGTTCATCCACCGGAAGTTCCTGTAGAGAAGTGCTATCTGTATGCGGACTCGTAGCCACGATCTTATAGCCTTGCTTTTTCAACTGATTGATACAGAAAGTCGTGTTATCGTGGTCTTCTCGGTATTGATGAAGTGTGGTCCATTTGGTCGCGCCACGAACCACCTTCGGATTGATTTCGTAGTAATTCGTGTTCTCAATAATATGAACGTCCTGAATGCCAAAGCAATCCGCGCTTCGGATTACGGCACTTGCATTATGCGATTCGAAAATGTCCTCAAGAACTACCGTGAGATAGCGAGTACGCTCTTTGAGCCGAGATGCAATTAGCTCGTTCTTGTTTTCCGTGACAAACGACTGGAGATATTTTAAGAGCGAGCTCAAATTATTAATGATGAATTAAGCATGAAAAATCAAATTGGTGAGTCTGCTCTCAATTTTTAATTCTTCATTTTACATTATTCATTCTCGGACGGCATTTTGCCGTTCGAGGCTCCCATCTGATTGCACAGATGATAAAGCATTCTGGCGCCAACATTTGTATCCCAACCGGTTTCAGAAGGAGACACTTCGCAAAGGTCAAATCCAATAATGGTTTTACCGGAAGTAACCACTTTCTTGATGAGATAAACTGCCTGCTCAAACGTCAATCCGCCCGGAACAGGAGTTCCTGTAGCAGGACAAAGACTTGGTTCCAAACCGTCAATATCAAAGCTGATGTAAATCTTTTCTGGTAGTTCGGATATGATGTCAGTACAAATGGAATCCCATGTAGAACCATTGAATAGTTTGCTTTTCATATGCTCATCAAAGTAGCCCACAATACGGTCGTTTGAGTTGAAAATGAAGTCCATTTCCTCATCACAGACATCTCGAAGCCCTACTGAAACTAATTTAGTTACGCTTTCTTGCTCCAGTGCATTTCGCATAATCGAAGCATGAGAATAGGTAAAGCCTTCGTACGCTTCGCGAAGGTCGGCATGCGCATCAACCTGAAGAATTCCAAATGAATCATGTCGCTCGCTTAACGCTTTTATCAGACCCAAAGGTGAACTGTGGTCGCCACCTAAAACGGCAACTAGTTTCCCTTCATCTAAAAAGCGATTTGACCTATTGAATACATAATCGACCAATTCACCACACTGCTCATTGATTTCGGAAAGCACTTCAACTATGGCTTCATCATCTTCCGAAGCGCCATTTTCAAGCTGTTCAATTACAAATTCGGCCTTCTTCCTGTAATGTTTGTTCAGGTCTTTCCATTCCATCGGAACATCACGCATCGTAATGCCCATTTTCCAAGCATCCTTTATGCCCGAATAGTAAAGGTCAACCTGTTTAGATGCCCACAGAATGGCTTCAGGACCGTTTCGAGTCCCATCACCAAAAGAAACCGTTACATCCCACGGAACGGGCAGAATCACCACCTCGGCATCCTCTTCGCTAAACGGCAATCCGAACAATCCCGAATCCTTTAGACCCGGCCCGTTCGGGTCAAAACTATCTATCTTCTCTTGCTTGCTCATGGCGTACCAAAATAAGAAAGGCCCCGTAATCGGAGCCCTTCAGATTGTGGATGTTCTGAACGATTTAGTTCACAGCGTCAGAAAGGTCGCTTCCTGCCTTAAAACGCACAACATTCTTAGCTGGAATCTTAATGGCAGCACCGGTCTTAGGATTTCTACCCGAGCGCGCAGCACGTTTAGAAACCGAGAAAGAACCAAAACCTACCAACGATACACGTCCGTCCTTCTTCTTCAATTCTGTGGTAGTTGCACTGATAAATGCGTCAAGAGCGCGTTTAGCGTCTGCCTTAGATAGCCCCGCACCTGAAGCAACTTGTTCAATTAATTCTGCCTTATTCATGGTGATTTTTTTAATGATGATCCTTTAATAGCGGCTCAAATATATGTGGCCAACCAACCGATGCAAGAGGTCTTTTGCGATTCGTAACGTTTTGTTGATAAAACCAATCCTTTGTTGATAAGTGACTACGTGAATCCCTTACTGGATAAGCGATTCCGAGAGTTTGGGTCTGTCCTGAGCGAAGTCGAAGGGCGTTCCCGCGCGAGGCCGTAGACTGAGGTTCTCGAAGCCTGCAGCGCAGATATTTCTTCAAGTTTTCGGTCGATTCTGAAAGGCGCGGTCGGGCTTTCCGCTATATCTTTTTCTCTTTACCCTTCGAGTGCCTCAGGGTACGAGAAAAAGGATGCCGCTGCAATCCCTAACGCCGACACATTCTTCTAATCACAGTTGTATTCCGAAAGGTCAAAGCCTCTCAGAAAATCACCAGTATTCATCCGTTTTTTACCTGCTAATTGAAGCTCTAGAATTTCCAGCCATCCGTCAGCGCAGGAAACGAAAAGCTTACCATCTTCAACAGAAAGAATTCCCGTTTTTGCACTTTCTTCTTTATTCGTTTTTCTAGCTTGGAATATCTTCAGCCCAAGTTCGTCCGTTCCATTAGAGACTGTTGTAAATGCCGCAGGATAAGGCGATAATCCACGTATCAGGTTGTAAACTTGATCAACAGGTCGATCCCAATCAATTTGGCATGTTTCCTTGAAGATTTTCGGTGCTTCTTTCAGTTCAGAGCTATTCTCTTGTGGAGTAGAAGGGCAGTTGCCAGATTCGACCGCTTCCAATGTTTTGACCACCAATTTCGAACCGACTTCCATCAATTCATCATGCAATTCTCCAGCGGTCATGCCATCCGAAATCAGAACTTTCTCTTGAAGGATCACATCACCCGTATCAATCTGATGTTGCAAGAAAAATGTGGTCACACCTGATTCCTTCTCACCATTGATAATCGCCCAGTTAATTGGTGCAGCACCACGGTATTGAGGTAGGAGAGAAGCATGCAGATTGAATGTGCCATGCTTTGGCATGTTCCAAACCACTTCAGGAAGCATTCGAAACGCGACTACAATTTGTAAAGTCGCTTCTAGTGAGCGTAACTCTTCAAGAAACTCCTCTGATTTCAGATTGGTAGGTTGGAGCACCTTTAGTCCGTTCTCAACAGCAAATTTCTTCACGGCAGATGGCTGCATTTTCATGCCACGACCAGCTTTTCGGTCTGGCGCTGTGATTACACCGACCACATTTGCATCAGCTTCAAGCAATGCTTTGAGCGTTGCCACCGCAAAGTCGGGCGTTCCCATAAAAACGATTCGCTGCTTTTCCATTAATCGTGAACCTTGGTGTTTCTCCATTTTCCAGTCCGAAGATAGAGCCCCGCGAAAATCGAAATGAAAATGAAATAGACGAATTCTGAAGTCCAAACTACTTCGAGTGAAGATGGAATCAAATGAACCACCGTGTACAGATACGCCAGATAAAATAGAAGCGTTCCTGCCTCAATGTAAAGCGTCATGCGGGTGTTTCCAGTTCCTGAAACCACCGAAATGAGTACAACGCCCAATGCGAAGATCAGGATGGAAATGCTGATGATCGGTACAATTGAGAGCGATTCTTGAACCAGCGAAACATCATTCGTGAAAATGGAAAGCGAGAATTCTGGATGAATCCAGTTCAGAACCATGATGACGAAAGATGAACCGACACAAGTGATTACAAGTCGCTTGATGAGTTTTGGAACTAATTCAGTTCCGCCTTGTCCGATCAGATTGCTTACCAGCGTTTGCGTTGCCTGTGCAATTCCGATCAGCGGAATCATCAGAATGGAATAAGCACCGCGAACCACATTTGAAATTGCCAAGGCGCGTTCTCCCATACCTTCAATCATCAGAAAAAAGGTAAGCCAAGACATGAGCGCAACCACGTGCTGAATCATGATCGGAAAACCGACTTTCAGCATATTCCGAATCACAGCAAAATCTGGATTTTTGAACTGAAAAGCGGAGAATTCTGCTCCGAATTGTTTGACCTGAACCCAGACCATCAAGAAAAGAAGTCCGCTTACTTCAGATAGCACAGATGCCCAAGCCGCTCCTTCAATTTCCATTCTCGGAAATCCGAAATTCCCAAAAACCAAGGCATAGTTGAACACGAAATTCAGTGCGGCCATCAATCCTGAAGCGTATGAAATGGCTCTCGTGGCACTAACTCCAGTCAGAAACGAGCGGTATCCGACCGCCAAAAATGCTGGAACAAAACTCAAAGCCCGAATATCCATGTACTCAACGCACGCATCTAGAATGTTGTCCGATTCGATAACGAGATCTAATATGGTTGAACCGATGAGGAAATGAACTCCGATAAGTGCAATTCCAAGAAGGAGCATCAAATAAATGAGGTGGTCGAAAACACGCCCAATTCGAGGCAGATTTCCTTCTCCGTGGTATCGCGCCATGATAATCTGCGCACCGATTCCCAACCCGACAGCGGTCATGAGAAAGATGAGAAAATAGATGCCGCCCAAACCAGTAGCACCAAGCGCCACATCGCTGATTCGGCCCATAAAAGCCGTGTCGGTCACGTTTATGACCGAGGTGGCGAGGAAGCTGAGAATCAGCGGATAGGAGATACGCCAGATGTTGCGATACGAAATGGTCTCATGCATTAGCTTACGTGTAACAAGAGTCCTTTCAGGTATTCGCCTTCGGGATGGAAAATATTGACAGGATGATCCGCTGCGTGACCCAATCGTTGCAACACGCGGACGTTTCTTCCTGCATTGATTGCAGCCGAAAGCACCGTTTTCTCAAACAATTCTGGAGATACCACTTGCGAGCACGAGAACGTGAACAATAATCCGTTCGGTTCAATTCGCTTTAGCGCGGTTTCATTCAAGCGTTTGTAGCCCTGAACCGCTCGGTGGCGTGCTTTGATTGATTTCGCGAAAGCAGGTGGATCTAGAATAACCAGATCAAAACCTGAAGCCTGTTCCAAGTATTTGAATGCGTCTTCACAAACTGCTTCGTGACTTTTTGAAAACCCGTTGATCTCTGCGTTTTCTGCGGCAAGATCAACTGCAGGTTGAGAAACATCCATAGAGACAACCTTCTTAGCTTGATTGGCCAAAGCATAGATGGAAAATCCTCCTGTGTAGCAGAACGTATTAAGCACGTTTCTGCCTTTGGCGTATTGACCAACCAGTGCACGATTATCGCGCTGATCCAAAAAGAAACCAGTCTTCTGACCTTCAACCCAATTGACTTTGAATTTTAGTCCATTTTCAAGAGAAATTCCTTCCGATTCATTGCCTTTTAGGAACTCATTCTTCTTCTGAGCAAGATTTCGATGGTAGATGGTTTTGAGTTCAAGTCCGTTCAGGTTTTCAAGCGCTTTCGCGATTTTACCCACCTCATTTGCCATGCCGTCCGTGTGGCTTTGAACAACCGCGCAATCATTGTAAATATCAATCACGCAGCCTGGTAAACCATCGCCTTCAGCATGAACCAAACGGAAGCAGTTGGTTTCTGAACTCGGCAGATCAATACCGTTTCGAACGTCTAAAGCATCCTGTAATCGCTTATCCCAAAACGATTGATCAATCCGTTCTTTCTCAAATGTGAGCATACGAACCGCAATCGAACCATTGTGGTAGTGCCCGATACCGAGGAATTCAGCCTTGCTGGTTTCCACACTGACCAATTCACTATTGTTCAGGTTTTGTGAAGTGCGCGCTATTGCACCCGAAAACACCCAACGATGTCTTCGCAATAGCGACTTTTCCTTTCCTTTTTTGAGAATGACGGTTTTCATGCGGGCGGCAAAGATACCCGTTTAGCCGCGTCATGCTGAACTCGTTTCAGCATCATAAACCCTGAACTTCAGGGTGAAGGTGTAGGGTTCTTCCAAAGAAACCGATAGGGAAGTAGTGCATCTTCTTCTGCGTAATCAATTCCAATTCGCGGACCGATTTCTATTTCCTTCGGATTCACTTCAATTGAATGATCTTCAATCCAAACCGAATCTCCAAGCAGATCAAGGTTGTTGTGCTGACGGAATTCAATTCCCAGTGCTTTGGTCAGTTTACCTGGGCCATCCGCAATGCGATGTAACGGTTCTTTGGTTTTCCTTCGTGAAATGACGGTTTCGATTCCTTCCAAAGGATAAATGCCGCGAACCAAAACGGCATGCGGAATGTCTTGCCTGTTCGTCACCACATTGAAAAGCGAATGCACACCATAGCACAAGTAGACGTATGAAATACCAGGTTTTCCGAACATGATTTCAGTGCGGTTGGTGCGCCTTCCGCAATAAGCATGTGAAGCTTTATCCGTCACGCCCGCATAAGCTTCCGTTTCGGTGATGATTCCTTTGGTGATAATGCCATCGATATTCGTACAAAGCACTTTCCCAATGAGTTCTTGTGCAATCAGAACCACATCATCACGGTCGTAAAAACTGATAGGCAATTTCTTCACGGAAGACTCACTTTTCCGTTCATGTGATAGACCAGTTCGTTATTGTCGAGCAGCGTTTGAACAGCTTTCAAAACAGCTTTTTCTGGATGGTCTTTCAGTTTCTCAACAAGTTCATCAATAGCAGTTTCTGAATTGATCTCCGCTTTGATGACGCTGGAATCAACCTCAGCTTCTTCTGGTTTGGAAAGTCCACGGCAGACATCACATTTTCCACAATGCTTGCTGTCGGTCTCGCCAAAGTATTTGAGCAACATTTGACTTCGGCAAATCTTGTCCGTTTCCACAAAATGAATGGCCGCGGCAATCCGCTCTTTGATGAGTTTGATCCGCTCTTCGTAAATGGCTTTCGAAATGTGAATGTCCTGTTTACGAATGCGCCCACCAACGAATGTGATCTTCGGCAAACCCGTTGAAGGTTTGTAATCCAGCACTTCCAACGAATGCAGTTTCTGCAGAATTGCATCAACCTGTTTTAATGAATAGCCAGCACGTTTTGCCAGCAATTTTTCATTGATTGCGATATATTCCTCAAACAGTCGTCCGTAGGAGCGAAGCAAGACTTTGATCAGCTTCCCAACTTTCGGATTGCGGAGTTCCAGTTCGTATAGCGTTTCGCTGTTAACCAAAATCTTGGTGGTTGACCGCGGATCAGAATTGGCAGAAACCATCAGATGATCGGCTTTTTCCAAGAACGAAATGGCCGACATGATCTCTTTCGGTTTCCAATTGTAGCGGTCGCAGAAAGCAGCCAGATCAAAATCAAACCATTCATCTTCACCACTTCCTTCAGCTAGTTGAAGAGAACTGCCCAAAGCATAATATACTTCCTTAATACGGTCGCGGGTTGGGAATTCCGATTCAAATTTCTTGCGCAGCTCGTTGATAGCAGCGTTGTTTACCAATGCCACACAGTAAGCTTCGTTTCCATCTCGGCCCGCCCGGCCCGCCTCTTGGAAATACGATTCCAAATTGTCTGGAAATCCGAGGTGAACCACCGACCGCACATCGGGTTTGTCAATGCCCATTCCGAAGGCATTTGTGGCTACAATAACTCGTATTCTGTCTTGAATCCAGTCCTGTTGACGGGTTTGCCGTTCATCAAAGGAAAGCCCTGCATGATAAAAGGTTGAACTTACATGCTGCGTTTGCAGGAAATTGGAAATCTCTCGCGTTCTTCTTCGGTTTCGAACGTAAATGACCGCACTTCCTGGCGTGCGTTCCAAAATTCTGAGCAAGCGACCTTTGATGTTGCTTTCCTTCAAAACCATGTAAGAAAGGTTCGGTCTGGAAAAGCTTTTTCGAACAACCGATTTCTGCTTGAAAAGCAGTTTTTCCTGAATGTCTTCCACAACATTTGGTGTTGCCGTGGCTGTCAATGCCATTACGGGAACATCAGGCAATAATTCTCGGATATTCGCAATCTCCAAGTACGGTGGACGGAAATCATAACCCCATTGAGAGATGCAATGTGCTTCATCAACCGCAATCAAGCAGACCTTCATTTTTTGTAAACGCACTTGCACAATTTCAGTTCTTAGCCGCTCAGGACTGAGGTACAGAAACTTGACATCACCATACACGCAATTGTCCAGCGCGGTATCAATCTGTGAAAAGTGCATTCCAGCATGCAACGCAATTGCGTTGATGCCTTTCTTTTTCAGGTTTTCCACCTGATCTTTCATCAGTGCAATGAGTGGCGAAACCACCACGCAAATGCCTTCCATGCATAGCGTTGGAACCTGAAAACACACCGATTTACCACCTCCAGTTGGTAGCAATGCCAGCACATCCTTACTATCCAACGGATGCTGAATGATCTCCAACTGTTTCTCCCGAAACGAGTCGTAGCCCCAGTATTTTTTGAGAATGGATTGTGGAGTAGTGGTCATTTACTCCAAAGATAGGATGTCACTTCCCAGTATCGGTCGTAGACCAAGCGTGGGCTGGAACTGAGAAAAGTGATTTGGTCACTTTCCACGTGTTTCGGAACAGGTCAGATTCCCGATAGGCGTTCAGGTCGTCTTCGCTTTCCCACTTGCTAAGCGTGAAGAAAACGTAAGGACGGTAAAGATCTTGAACCAGATCAACGCCATGACAACCTTTCATTGCACGGATCTTCGGGCCGTTTTCTTCAAAAGTTTTTAGGAATTCGTCTACCAAATGTTCCTGAAAAGTGAGCTGTACAATACGTGTGATCATTTCGGTCGGGTTTACCTGAATTCTATACTGATTACGTCTTCGTGTATAACGCCAAGCAACTGCGCGGCATTGGAACGATTGATGGCAATCTCCAAAAGTCCCGTAGCTCCAAATAAAGCCATTTTTTCGCCTTCTGGCACATCAGCATACGAATCGAAAATGCGATTGATGACATGTTGCTCGCGTCTGAAACGAATTTCGAAAGGCCGATTCTGTCCAACCGTTTGGAATAGGTTCTTATCAATATTGGTGATGATGTTGCCGTAAACATCCACATGCAGTGCAAGTCCGCGGATAACCGAACCATCAATGATCGGGTGGAAACGGCCACTGTCGTTCATGATCTCTGAAGGTCTTCCCAAAACTTCCATAATTCCGCCTTTGGCGAGATGTGTGGCTGCTACCGCGAAAATGTCTCGGGTTGGGAATACGTTTGAAGTAGCCGTTTCTGCCACGCGTTCCAAGTTGAAGATTCTGGTTGGGGCCTTTTCAAAAATCAGCGGAAACATGCCGTTGTCGGCACCAATGAAATATTGTCCAGCGTATTCAACTGCCAGGTGGTCGATTCGTTGGCTGCGATTCGGTGAAACACCGATCAAATGCACTGTTCCTTTCGGGAAATCTCTGAACGAATTACGCACCGTTAATGCTGCACTGGGCACATAAAACGGCTTGATGTCGTGCGAAAGGTCAACGATTCTGGCCTCAGGAAACAGCTTCAATATGGTGCCTTTCAGAACTCCGACATAGTGGTCGCGCAAGCCCATATCGGTGGTCAACGTAATTATCGACATTGTTCGTTAAAAGGCAGGTTTTCTGGTTCGTTCTGAGGGCAATTTCCGTTACTTTGTAACCGTTCTCAAAACTACACATTAAGCGCACGCGCTGAAAGTTGAAACACCACAAATCTGAACCTGTTTGGGCGAAAAAACATTAAGCATAGAACCGATTCCACCCTTGGAGTTTTTCGGGGTGAACGAGAATAAGCTCAAGATCGTTTCCAGGTATTTCCCGAAGCTGAAATTGGTTGCTCGTGGCCACGACATCAAAGTCATTGGCGATGATGATTCGGCTAAACTTTTTGAGCAGCGATTGAAACAGTTTCAAACGCATTATCAGAAGTACGGAAACCTGACCTTGAAGGAAATGGAGCGCTTGCTTCTGAGCGAAACGATTGACGAGAAAGAAGCTGATGATTCGATTCTGGTTTACGGCCCGAACGGAACGCTGGTAAGAGCAAGAACTGCTAACCAAAAGAAGATTGTAAAGGCTGTCGAGAAATCGGATATGGTTTTCGTTATCGGTCCTGCTGGATCGGGAAAAACCTATACGGCTGTGGCTTTAGCAGTGAGAGCTCTGAAGAGGCGAGAGGTGAAACGAATCATCCTTACACGTCCTGCGGTTGAAGCAGGAGAGAGCATTGGTTTTCTTCCTGGCGACATGAAAGAAAAGCTTGATCCGTACTTGCAACCATTGTATGATGCATTGATGGATATGCTGCCGCCAGCCAAACTTGCCGAGCATTTAGAGAAAGGTGTGATTCAGATCGCGCCACTCGGTTTCATGCGTGGTAGAACGCTAGATCATGCATTCGTGATTTTGGATGAGGCGCAGAATGCTACCGAACCTCAAATGCGTATGTTCCTAACGCGAATGGGCAACTCGGCCAAGTTTATCATAACAGGAGATGTAACCCAGGTTGACCTTCCGAAGAAGTTCAGTAGCGGGCTTCAAAAGGCTTGGACGCTTCTGAAAGGCACAAAAGGAATTTCATTTATTGAACTGGCGGGTTCGGATATTGTGCGCCACCCGCTGGTTTCTAAAATTGTAGACATTTACGCTAAGTCGGATAAAGATGAGTGAAGCAACCAAACTTCCAGACACGCTGATACGTTCAGATTTTGAGTTCCCAGGACAGACTAATGTTTACAAGGGAAAGGTTCGTGATGTGTATTCCATCGGTGAAGACCTGTTGGTTATGGTTGCGAGTGATCGTATCTCCGCTTTTGATCACATTCTGCCGAAAGGAATTCCATTCAAAGGACAGGTTCTCACGCAGATAGCTGCTAAGTTTTTGAAAGCTACCGAAGACATCGTTCCAAATTGGCTACTGAGCACGCCAGACCCAGTTGTTTCAGCTGGTTACAGATGCCAGCCATACAAAGTGGAAATGGTTATCCGAGGCTATTTGGCTGGCCACGCTTGGCGCGAATACAAAGCTGGAAAACGGATGATATGCGGTGTTCCAATGCCTGACGGGATGAAGGAGAATGATCGCTTTCCAGAACCGATCATTACCCCAGCTACGAAAGCCGAAGAAGGCCATGATGAGGATATTTCCCGAGAGGAAATTCTTGCTCAAGGAATTGTTCCCGAAGCGGAATACATTCAAATGGAAAAGTACACACGGGCACTTTTTCAAAGAGGTTCTGAAATGGCTGAAAAACAAGGGCTTATCCTTGTTGACACGAAGTATGAGTTCGGGTTGAGAAATGGTGAAGTTTACTTGATGGATGAGATTCACACGCCAGACAGTAGTCGTTATTTCTATGCAGAAGGTTATGAGGAAAGACAGGCCAATGATGAGCCTCAGAAGCAGCTCTCAAAGGAGTTTGTACGCGAATGGTTGATGGAGAATGGATTTCAAGGGAAAGACGGACAGCAAATGCCGTTCATGCCAGATGAGTTCGTGCAAACCGTTTCATCGCGCTACATCGAATTGTATGAGAAGATCATTGGAGAAAAATTTCAGCCAGTGACTTCGGAAAATATCACGAATCGGATTGATTCCAATGTGAAATCATTCTTGAAGGATTTTCAAGGATGAGAAGACGTTCCACGAACGAACAACCACTGAAGAAGGTCATTGACGAATGGCTTGCTGAACACCCCATGGCGAACAAAGCCAAGGAAACTCGCGTAACGCATTTATGGGGCGCTTTGCTTGGTCCATCCGTGAAGAATCGAACCAAAAACATCTATTTCAGCAAAGGTAAACTGACGGTGAAATTGGACAGTTCGGTACTCAGAAATGAGTTGTCGTTTGCTAAAGAAAACATCGTTGAAAACATGAATAAGGAGCTGGGCGAGGAAGTGGTGAAGGAGCTAATTTTGAAGTGATATGAGACACATCCTAACGATATTGACGATTTTACCTGTGCTCGTTTTTGCGCAGGAAGAAGATTACCGAGAGCTCTGGCCCAACGGAACGGTGAAGGAAGAAGGCAAAATGGTGGATAGCCTGAAGCAGGGACTTTGGAAAAGCTTTTATGATGATGGCAAGCCTTTCTGTGAAGGAAAATACAAGGACGACAAGCAGGTTGGTCGTTGGAAATGCTGGTACAGAGACGGTCAATTGCTCAGTGATCGCCAAATGGAGTCGGGGAAGAATATCAGCTATTTCCCAGATGGAAAGGTTGAGTTTGAAGGACAACTCAAAAATGGCGAAAAGCACGGAACGTGGGAACACTTCTACAAGACAGGTCAGAAAAAGCGGGTTGTCAACTACGATAACGGTCAACAAGATGGAAAAGAAGAGCAATGGCATCTGAACGGTCAGCAGAGTATGGTCGGACAGTTCAAGGAAGGAAAGAAAACGGGTAAGTTCTCTTGGTATTATCAGAATGGTAATACCGAAATGACTGGTGCTTTTTCGGATGACAAACGTGAAGGCGAGTGGAGTTTCTATTACGAAAACGGAACGCTCGGAAGCAAAGGCTCATTCAAACAAGATAAGCTTGAAGGAGATTGGACGTACTTCTATGAATTGGAAGGAACGAAGTGGAAGGAAGGGAAGTTTACATCAGGGTTGAAAACAGGCGAGTGGAACCGGTACTATGAAACTGGCGAGAATTTCAGCAAAGGTGCTTTCTCCAATGACAAGGAAACGGGTGTTTGGACATCTTACTACAAGAATGGTCAGGTTAAGGAGACGGGTGAGTTCGTTGAAGGTCAAATGCACGGTCAGTGGCTCGGTTATTTCGAAAAAGGCGAGCCAAAGTTTGATGTTCACTACAAGAATGGTCAGCGTGACGGAAAGGCATTGCTTTGGTACCCCAACGGGAACAAGCAGTACGATAAGATGTACAAGGATGGCTTAGAACACGGCCACAGCACCGAGTGGCACGAAACGGGTCAATTACGTGCGGAAGGTGACTACAAGGAAGGTCAGAAGCACGGACTTTGGAAATTGTACTATTCCAATGGTTATAATTTTCAGGAGCTTACTTACAACGATGGAAAGTTGGATGGAATGTCGCAAGCTTGGTACGAACACGGTGCCAAGTGGTTCAATATCAATTATCTGAACGGCAGACTGCACGGAACCAATACTTATTGGGATCTTGACGGCAATATTACCTACCGAGCCAAGTACTCAAACGGAAAGCTTGTAAAGGTGATGCAGAAAGCAGGAGAGCTGGATAAGTTCTAATTCCTTACCTGTGTAGCGTTACGCGGCCTTTGTATTGATGGTCGTGGCCCTTCCAATCCAGTAAATAGAAACGGTAGATGTAGGTTCCTTGCTGAACTTGTTTGCTGTTGAAAGTTCCATCCCAGTGATAATCATCCTGATTGGAGTAGAAGATCTGTTCACCCCAACGGTCGTAAACCCACATTTCGTACGAGGTATAACCTTCACCTAGGCCAAAGAATTCATCGTTGATTCCATCTGCATCTGGTGTGAAGGAGTTCGGAACATAGAACGTATAAACAGGCTCAACTTTCACTTTCGAACCAATAGTATCGGTGCAACCATATTGTGTTTCCACAATTAACTCAATTGGGTATTCACCAATTTCAGCATACCAATGCACCGGATTTTGAAGGTTCGAGTACGTGCCATCTCCAAGACTCCAATCCCAAATGGTGACATTTTCTGTGGAAAGATCAGTGAATTCAAACCGTGGTTTGATGATGTCTCTTACCTCAGCGTCCGTGGCAAACAAAGCTTCTGGTTTCGGGTAAACCGTGATGTAATTCGGGCGATAGATCTCAGTTACACATCCGTTAGCCGATGTAACCGTCAGTGAAATATCATACTCCGCTATGTCCAGCGGTTCAATTTCCGGGTTGTAAACCAGAAACGGATTTGGAGTCTGCGCAGTAGAAGAATCCGTGCCCAAATTCCACTCCCAGCTATTAAGTACGTATGGTGCTGGAATGGAGCTTTCATCCATAAACTGAACACGCAACGGCTGACAACCTTGATACGGTGAAGAGGAGAAATCCACATTCGGAAGCGGATAGATCTCTACCACTTTGGTCACATCATCAGTACACGCGTGGTTGGTCTCCACCGTAAGATTCACATCGTAAAGATTGTGGTCTTGATAAACATGAAATCCATTCTGCGTGGTCAGTACGTTGGAGTCATCCAGATTCCAAGTCCACGCAACAATCTCATCATCTGTAACTGGAGTAATGGTCGATTCGTCCGTGAAGAAAATCGTGTCTTCTAAACACGTGGCCAAACCAGCGGGAAATTCTGCAACGGGCAGTGGATGAACCACCGCATCGCCATCGCCAAATGAACTCTTACAACCGGGGTCATTGGTTATCTGAAGTTGCGCACTGTAAGTTCCGGGTGCACCAAAGTCCATCAGCGGATGCTGAACGTTACTTGTCTGATTGCTCGGGTCATTGAATGTCCAGTTCCAAATGGTAATGTCGTATGCACCATTTGGGTCCGACAGATCGGTAAACTGAATTTCAAGTGGATAACAGACGCTATCAAACGTAAAGTCCGCAACAGGCACAGGATAGACCTCTATCACATCTTCCAATGTGTCAGAACAACCAAAGCCTGAACCAACGATCAATGAGACAGGATAAGTGCTATCAACAGGGTAGGTTTGGTACGGTGGATTCGGGTCAATAGACGTTTGGTTATTGCCGAAATCCCATTGCCAAGAAGTTATACTGCCAGATGGAATAGAGGAGAGGTCATTGAACAGTACCGAATCGTCTTCGCAGATATTGGTAAAACTAAAATCGGCCACAGGAAGGTCGTAAACGGTGGTCGTAAGGTTGGTAGTGTCATCGCAACCGTGCTGCGTAATTACTATCAATTCTACATCATAAACACCGGGTGCACCATAGAGATAGGACGCTGGAACAGTATTCTGAGTATTCCCGTCACCCGGATGGAATATGATATCATCAATAGTTCCAGGAGCATCCACAAAGCTTGTGTTGATGAAGATGTTTTCATCTCCAAAACATGCGTCCACATCAGACAGTTCTGCAACTGGATTTGGATACGCATTGACAAAGAAGCTGGTGTCAGAAACACAACCTTGATCGCTGATAGCCGTGTAGCTTACGTTGTACGTTGCAGGTTGTGCATACACATGCAATGGGGCGTTATTCAGGTCGGTATTGGTGTCTCCAAAATCCCAAGCGTGTGCCACAATACTTCCGCTGGAAATGGTGGAGTTATTCACGAATTGCACGTTATCTAGCGTACATTCATCTGAACCCGCCACGTCAATTTCTGGGCTTGGGTATACGTTAATAACAGATGTTGCCGTATCAGCACACCCATCTCCGCTATTTACAATGAGCTCAACATTATAGGTATTCTCAACTGCATAATAATTAGCTGGATTGGGGTCGGTTGAGGTGTTCAAGTCGCCAAAACCCCATTCATACTGTGTGATGTTTCCGGGGCTGTTAATGCTTGATTGGTCGGTGAAAACGGTTGGGTCGCCTAAGCAACCTGGTACAAAAGTGAAATCAGCTTCAGGTTTAGCGTAAACCGTAACATCCGTTTGGTAGGTGGCCACACAATTGATGTCCGTTGTAATGATCAGCTCTACCGTATAGGTGCCATCTGTGGCATAATTGTGTGTTGGACTTGCTTGGCTTGAGGTGTTACTATCACCGAAATCCCAGCTGTAATTGGTAATACTTCCGCTGGCAACAGCTGACTGGTCCGTAAAAACCACATCTTCTGGAAAACACACATTGGCCGTGGTGAAATCTGCGGTCGGGAAATCTGGTGCTACTACTTCAATGTCAATAGACTCGCATTGGCTACCAATGGTGTAGGTGGCGGTGTAGTTACCCACTCCAGCCATTCCGGGCGGAACGTTATAATCGTCTGTGGTTTCGCCAATGATGGCAATGCCTTCCTTGTACCATTGCCATGTTCCGCCAAAGGTGTCGGCCTCTGCATCCAGCACAATATTGTTATCGCAATACTGGCCGAGCTGCTGCACGGTAAGCACTTCAAACTCTTCGGTAGAGACAAGTGTCATATCGTCTAGATAGTAGTACGTTCGGGCACCGCCACTTCCACATGCACCGCCTACTACAATCGCATTAATATCAATAGGAGGCGTGAACGAAACCTGTTCTTCCACCCATCCGGTTCCACCACCCATGGTCTCGGAACCTAATGTTATCCAACCACCTTGCCCCGTTGGACAATCATTGCCACCAAACGGAAGGTCACCACAGTTGGGGGTACCATAAAAGGTCAGTTCAATTGGGGGGCTGTTGTTCGTATGTCCGAACCAGAAAGTGAAATCATATTGTTGTCCAGCGGCCATAGTAGCATTTAGACATGCGCCTACATACTCTTGCCAACCACTCATGTGAATGAAGCCCACGAAGCCCTGTCCGTCTGGTGGAGGGAGTGGAGGTAGACCATCATAACTACTGCCCGCTTGTCCGCAGGTATGCCAGTAATCAGATGTTGGGTTAGAAGCCTGAATCCATGTGTCGGCACAATTCAAAGCTGAGTAACCAGAAGGGCAACAGCTTCTATCTTCAAAAGAACTGTTCGGAATGAGGGAAGAGAGGTTTGAGCTTCCGCCAAAACCTTCACAGATGCATTCATCATCGTTCAGATCAATGAGGCCGTCTCCATCATCATCAATGGCATTATTGCAGATTTCCTGTGCTGAAGCACCGAAAGCAATAAATCCAGCAAGGAAGACAAGGGTTAGTTTCTGAACTAGAAACGAACAAACAGACGATATGGGGTAGGTTGCGGTCAAAATCTGCTCGAACCGAAGTTAATGATCTGGAATCATTTCCTTCTACCGGTTCGTCATTTTGACGGATAAATGTGGATGAAGTTGTCTTGAAAAATAGGTTTTACCTATGTAGCGTTACATGACCCTCATAAATGTGGTCATCGCCCTGCCAATCTTTTACGTAGAAGCGGTAAGAATAGGTGCCCATTTGTACTTGCTTGCCTTTGTAGGAACCATCCCAATGGTAATCAGGGTCGTTCGATTCGAAGATGAATTCTCCCCAACGATCAAAGATCTTCATGTTATAAGAGTCGAAACCTTCTCCGGTACCATAGAAGGTATCGTTAATGTTGTCGGCATCTGGTGTAAACGAGTTCGGAATGTAGAAGGTAAAGATGGGCTCTACTTTCACAGATTTTCCAATGGTATCGCTACAGCCGTATTGGGTTTCCACGATCAGCCCAATGCCATAATCTCCAATAGCATCATAATAATGCACGGGGTTCTGTTCCCAACCATAGGTGCCATCGCCAAAGGTCCAATTCCAGTTGGTCACGTTTTCTGTAGAGAGGTCCGTCAGTTCAAAACGGGGTTTGATGATGTTCTGCACCTCAGGCTCCACGGTAAAATCGGCAATCGGTTTTGGATAGACGGTAACGTAAGCGGGTTTGTCCAATCGGGTAATACAGCCATTGGTAGAGGTTACGGTAAGTGATATATCGTACTCAGCAATATCCAATGGTTCTAGCTCTGGGTTATACACTTGGAAAGGAGATGGTGAAGTGGAAATGAGCGAATCGTTACCCAATGTCCAATCCCAGCTTTGAAGTGCATACGGACTAGGAATAGTGGTCTGGTCGTAGAATTGAACACGCAACGGAGCACAACCTTGCGGTGGGTCTGCAATGAACTGCGTATTGGGCAGCGGATAGATCTCTACCACATTGGTCACATCATCTAAACATCCGTGGTTGGTTTCCACCGTAAGGTTTACGTTGTAGAGGTCGTGCGTTTGGTAAACATGAAATGGCTCAACGTCTGTTGAGGTATTGCCGTCATCAAAATTCCAAGTCCAGTTTACAATTTCATCATCGGTAACTGGGGTAATGGACGAACTCTCGGTAAAGAAAATGGTGTCTTCTAAACAAGTGGCCAGCCCCTCAATAAACTCAGCTACTGGCAACGGGTGCACCACTGCATCTCCAGCAGCGGTATCGCTCTTACAGCCAGGGCCATTGGTTATGAGCAGTTCTGCAGAGAACGTTCCCGGCATCATGAAATCGATGCTTGGCGATTGCTGTGCGCTGGTCTGATTATCACTGAAGGTCCACGTCCAACTGGTAATCGGGTAGGTGCCATTCGGGTCGGAGAGGTCGGTGAATTGAATTTCATTCGGGAAACACACACTATCGAACGTAAATTCCGCAATAGGAACCGGGAATACTTCTATCTGCTGTACAATAGTGTCGGCACAGCCAAAACCAGAGGAAACGATAAGCTCTACATCATAGAAGTTATCCATTGGGTAACCTTGATAAGGCGCTTGCTGCGTCTGGGCCGAATTGCCGTTTCCAAAATCCCACTCCCAACCTGAAATGCTGCCAGATGGTATGGTGGATGCATCGGTAAATTGAATGGAGTCATCCTCGCAGATGTCCGTAAAGGTGAAATCGGCCACGGGTAGGTCGTACACTTCGGCTGTGTGCTCTACGGTATCCTTGCAACCATCTGCCGTAGTGGCAATCAGTTCAACGGTGTAGTTGCCAGGGTTGGTGTACGTGTAGGTCGGAAACTGTTGGGTAGAAGTGCCATTGCTTGGGTCGCCAAAATTCCATTCCCAACCATTGATAATGGAACCTGTAATGGTTGACGCATCTATAAATGTGTTCGGTTCGTTTAAACAAGCGTTGAGCCATTGGAATTCTGCTTCGGGTTTTGGATAAACGGTTACATCCATGGCCACAGAATCCTCACAGCCTAGGTCGGTTCCAACCACTAGAGACGTGGTGTAGGTGCCGCCAGTAGCAAAAACATGGGGGGCATTCTGAATTTGCGAAGTACCACCGTCACCAAAATACCACTGCCAACTATCCACATTACCAGAAGTTACGGTAGATGCATCGGTGTAATTCATGGTTATGAGGGCGCATTCGTCCGTCTGTGTAAAATCGGCTACGGGCAATGGGTAGACCGTTATGGTCTGGGTTTCGGTATCTGAGCAGTTATGGTCGGTAGTGGCAATCAGCGTTACATTGTAAGTTCCGTCTGCAGCGTAAAGATTTGTGGGGTTCTGAACAGTGGAGGTGCCACCATCTCCAAAGGTCCAATCCCAAGCCGTTACGACACCCGTGGTAACGGTAGATTGGTCGGTGAATTGAAAGTCTGTCTGTAAACAGGCATCGCCAAAGCTGAAATCTGCTTCAGGCAACGGATACATGCCCACTTGCTGGGAGATGGTGCCCACACAGCCATCTGAGGTTGTGGCTGTAAGCGTTACATTATAAGCTCCAAGGTTGGCGTAGGAGTGGGTCGGGTCTTGTAGGGTAGATGTATTTCCATCACCAAAATCCCACAGGATGTCGGTTATGGTTCCAATGCCAATGGTGGTCACGTTCCAGAATTCGGTCATGTCGCCTTCGCAGGCTTCGGTAAAGTTGAAATCTGCAGCTGGGTTCTCATACACCGTTACATCTTGCGTGGATGTTACTGAACAACCATCCGAGGCAGTTATCTCCAAACTTACCGTGTAGGTTCCAGATGCTCCGTACAGGTTGGTCGGGTTCTGTTGCGTGGAGGTGTTTCCATCACCAAAATCCCAGTTCCAATCGGTAATGGTGCTTGCTCCAAATGGAACGGATGCATCTGTAAATGGAATAGCTGTGCCATCGCATTGCTGGGTAAACGTAAAGTTGGAAGCAGGGGAGTTGATGACCAGATCAACATGGGTAGAGACGCAAGTTTCCTGTAATTGCTGATCGAGATAATAGGCTGTAGCGGTGACGGTTTGATTGCCAGGTCCATTGAATGTTAATGGGGCTGACCAATCCAATCCATTCATGGTGGCAGACAACGGTGAACCTTGGAAATTTCCTGTCAGAATCACGGAGTCGATAATGGCATCATTCACATTGCCTTCAATTGTAAAGCCGCACTGTTCTGCGTCTCCATCTACATGCGATGTGATGAATACATTCGGATTATTGGCTTGAAGTGGAGTGATATTATCGAGAAGGATGTAGCCTAATGGTCCACAGTTGCAAATGAAATAGATGTGGGTCCAGTTCTGACTTGGGGTAATGGAAACGTTATAGGTTTGCCACCCATAATGCGTTACAGTTGGCGAACTCCAAAGTAATTCGTCACGTCCGCAAAGTGAGCTGGAACCCCAGATATCCATTCGACAGAACGAGTTGGGATTGATGCCACCACCAGATGCAGGTGTTGCGGAAAGGTCGATGGTGAAATCATATTGTATACCGGCCTCCATGGCCCCACTCAATTGCTGCGAGGCACCTTCTTCCCAACTAGTACTTCCGTATACAAATCCAACGTAGCTGTTTCCCTCAGAGGGAGCCTGCGTTACCCCCCAAGAACCCGGTTGCGTGTCGGGTGTAATACCGCAAGTGTTCCATGGAGCAGGTGTTTGGTGCGCTGCAGTTGGACCTTCAAAACCTGGATTGACTACTTCTAACGGAGTAAGCTCACTACACTGCGACCATACATGCGAAACACTCATAAGTGTTAGAACAATCGTAGCTAATATGGGGTTAGCAAGCTGTTTCATGCGTTCGGACATCCTTTCGATGCCACCTTCCGAAATTAAAAATTCTGCCTTTTTGATTAGAGCGAATCCGTCAATTAGGCTTCCTACTTATTAACGATGGGGGATGAAAAGGGTTGTTTATCGAATGATGATTGGCTTAGAGATCACACCGTTATCATTGATTGTCAGCTCCAAAGAATAAACTCCGTACGAAAGGTGAGGCAGGGCAATAGTACTGACAGTTCCATTTTCAACATCTTCGGTCATGATCAGTTTACCTGCTGAATCAAAAATTCTAAAACGATTGATGGTGTACTGGTCAGATTCTATTCGTAGATGGTCGGTTACTGGGTTCGGGTAGATTGAAATGAGTTCGCGGAGTTCGACTTCGCTTACTGAAGTACAGAGGAAAACCTCAACTCCCTGAACAATGGAATCCGTGCAACCTGCCATATCTGTAATTACCAGCTGAACCTGATATTCTCCCGTATCAGCATAAGAATGCACAGGATCTTCGAGGGTAGATGTGTTACCATCGTCAAAGTTCCACGACCAGTTTACAATGCTTTCATCACCTTCATAGCTCAGGTCATGGAAGTTGGTAGACCCACCCAAGCATACTTCAGTAAACGTAAAGTTCACATCGGGAGCCGTTGAAACTTCCACTGATATGGTGGTATCATCCATACACCCGTCCGAAGATTCAACAAGAAGTTGAACATCAACGAAATCTAGACTGTCTAGCAACACTGTTGGGTTTTGGTCGGTGGAGGTTCCTAAACCTGTGAAACTCCAGTTCCAAGAAACAATGGTATCAGAATTATATGGAATTGAAAGATCATTGAATTCGAATGGAATATTTGAGCAGTTGCCTACAACAGAGAAGTCCGCTTCTGGTGCATTTATCTCAATCGTTAAGTTTACCTGAGAACAGACCAGCTGATTGCCAGTAAGCGTGTCCGTTGCATATGCTGATACTGAAATTCCTTCATAACCTCCTTCGGTGTAAGACAGGTTAATGCTCCAAGTTGGGTCATTAGCGGCAATAGATATCGGTGAGTTTTGAAATGCTCCTTCTATCAATAGGGAATCGATATAGAGTGCATCAACACTTCCGGCCAATTCCACAGAGCAGGAAGTTAGCATGCTGTCAATAGGAGTTGAGACACTAAGTGTACTCGGAAAAGTAGACTCTTTAATGTTGTCTACCAATAGATAAGCACTGGTGCCACTTGCCACCACCAAATAAATGAAATCATGACCGCTTGTAGGAATAAAATTGACCAAATAGGTTTGCCATCCAACATGGTCAATAATGGGTGAGGTCCAAAGCAGTTCGCCTTTATGGCACAAAGAGTTTCCTCCCCAAATCTCTAAACTGGTAAAATCGTTGGGGTTTATTCCCCCATCAGATGAACTGGTTGCAGAGAGATCCACTTCGAAACTGTATGCCGTGTTTGCATTAAGTGGAGTTTGAAGCTCTTGAGATGCGCCTTCAAGCCAACTTGGTGTAGCTCCTACTAGACCTAAATAAGTGTTTCCATCAGAAGGGAGTTCGTTCACCCCATGAGCACCAGGTTGTGTATCTGAAGTGCCCACGCAAGAGCTCCAAGGTAGTGGAACTTCATGTGCCGCAGGGTTTCCTTCAAAGCTGGGATTGGAAATTTCAACGAATACGGAACTGATACATTGAGCAAAACTCATATTTATGCCCGAGAAGCATAATGTGATAGTTATGAACGCTGCGTTTTTAAGTGTTGCTAAATGCATCTTGTTAAAAGTAGTGTTTTCAATAAGATGTCAATATCAAGATGGAAGTTACAACTCACTCAACTTCAAAACCTTGTCGGCTCTTACTCCTTTGTCCGTGTGTACAACCGTGCAGCATTCATTCATGGAATCGTGCTCAAACATGAGGATGTAATCGTTATCAGCAGCTTGTTTCAGGAACTTCTCTTTTTCATCTAAAGTCAGCAATGGGCGTGTATCGTAGCCCATTACATAAGGAATAGGGAAGTGGCCAACCGATGGTAGCAGATCGGCCATGAAAGCGATGGTCTTTCCTTTGTAGTTGATGAGCGGAATCATCTGCGATTCGGTATGGCCGTGCGCAAAGAACAGGTCGATGTTTTCGTGCCATTGTTGGCCTTCCTCTACAAACTTCAATTGCCCAGATTCTTCAATCGGAATGATGTTCTCTTTGAGGAAACTGGCACGCTCACGTCTGTTCGGTTCGGTTGCCCATTTCCAGTGCTTGTCATTACTCCAGTATGAGGCATTCTTGAAATTCATTTCGAACCCTGTGCGGTCACGATTCCAAACTACACTTCCGCCACAGTGGTCAAAATGCAAGTGAGTGAGGAACACATCCGTAATGTCATCTTTTCCGAATCCATGTTTTGCCAGGCTTTTCTCCAGCGTAGCATCTCCATGTAAGTAATAGTGCCGCAGAAACTTGTCATCCTGCTTATCGCCAATACCGTTGTCAACAAGAATAAGCCGATTGCCGTCTTCTATCAAAAGGCAACGCATGGCCCAAGTACACATGTTGTTTTCATCTGCCGGATTGGTTCGCTGCCAAAGCGATTTAGGTACCACACCGAACATGGCACCGCCATCTAACTTGAAGTTTCCTGTTTCTATGCTGTAGAGATTCATCTGTTCTGGTTTTAGGCGAATATAACCATTGTCGAATCTCCAAAATTTAACATTGGCGAATGGCTGTACGCCTTTATTTTGCACCCGTTAACGTTCGCTTAACAATTGGTTTAAATGAAGGTCCATTTCATAGCAATTGGAGGTAGTGCCATGCACAATCTCGCTCTGGCGCTTCACCACAAGGGTTATGAAGTTTCGGGCTCCGATGATGAGGTTTTTGAACCTTCACGTTCTCGTTTGGAAAAGCATGGTCTGTTGCCCTCTGAAATGGGGTGGTATCCAGAACGAATAACCAAAGATCTGGATGCGGTTATTCTTGGTATGCACGCAAGGGCTGACAACCCCGAATTGGCAAAGGCCAAAGAGTTGGGAGTGAAGATCTACTCTTATCCAGAGTATATCTACCGTCAGACCAAGGATAAGACCCGCGTAGTAATTGGCGGTAGCCATGGTAAAACCACTATTACGGCCATGATTCTTCATGTGCTGAATAAGGTGGGAATCGATGCGGATTACATGGTAGGCGCACAGCTGGAAGGTTTCGATACCATGGTTAAGCTGACCAAAGAAGCTAAGGTTGCTATTCTTGAAGGAGATGAATACTTGAGCAGCCCTATTGATCGAAGACCGAAGTTCCACCTGTACAAACCGAACATAGCTCTACTAAGTGGTATTGCTTGGGATCATGTGAATGTCTTCCCAACGTTTGATAACTACGTGGAGCAGTTTACCATGTTCGTGGATCTTATTCGGAAGAATGGGAAGCTGATTTATTGCATTGATGATCCTGAAGTGAAGAAAGTGGCCGAAGAAGCCGATAGTGACATCTCGTTGCTTCCGTATTCAGTGCCACCTCATGTCATTGAAGATGGAACGACCTACTTACTAACGGACAAGGGCAAGATTCCGCTAAAGGTGTTCGGCAACCATAATTTGGTGAACATGAATGGCGCTAGATTGGTAT
Organism: uncultured Chryseobacterium sp.; assembly: GCA_964457245.1. Lineage (GTDB taxonomy): Bacteria > Bacteroidota > Bacteroidia > UBA10329 > UBA10329 > UBA10329. Next base: position 36,295 of record CAYWET010000021.1, read on the forward strand.
GTGGTAGTTTGGGCGTGAGTGAAGAGGATTTCTACGCGGCCATTCAAAGCTTTAAAGGTGCTTCCAAGCGATTGGAACTGTTAGCCAGTTCCAAGAAAGCATCGGTTTTCAAGGATTTTGCTCACTCTCCGTCTAAAGTAAAAGCTACAGTAGAAGCAGTGCAGAAACAGTTTGAAGATCGAAAGCTCGTTGCCTGCTTGGAATTGCATACGTTCAGTTCACTGAATTTGAAGTTCTTGGAAGAGTATCGGAAAAGCATGAAGGCTGCTGATGAAGCCATTGTGTACTTCAATCCAAAGACCATTAAACACAAAAAGCTACCAGAACTGACCAAGAAACAGGTTCGTAAAGCATTCGCTAGAAAAGACCTTCAGGTGTTTACCAAATCGGACGACCTTAGACAACACCTGCTCGAAACGAACTGGAAGCGGAAGAATCTTCTGATGATGAGTTCAGGTACTTTCGATGGAATTGACCTAGTGAAATTGGCCAAGAAAGTGTCTGGCTAAAAATCGTTGTTACTTCTTGATGAGAAGTGCAGCTGGAATCGAACTTACAAATCCTACAAACAGGTTGGTCAGCATCAATACCGGAAGGTAAACGGTAACGGTGTAGAATTTCTCCATAGCCTGTAAGCGGCTGTCAGCCTGTTCCTGTGTTATTTCTCCGCTATCAATGAATTGCTGGGCTTGTGCTGAGATGTCATTCAGCTTTGCGGCAACCAATGGGTCAGCAAAAATGTTGAACAGGATGGCAGTGATGATCGCCACGCCAAGAACGTAGAGCGCAACCGTTTTCATACTTGTCTTGATACGACTTGGTATATCACTAATGGGTTGCTCCGATTGTCTTACTCTCACTGCTTCAGAAAGCGGAACCAGCGAAAGCACGATAAGCATATTTGCAAACAGCGTTCGAGAAACTACATACGTCAGGTCGGTTCCCGAGTAATAGAAATAGACATTGACCACCGCGGCTACTAGTAGCGCGATACCCGTAATTGCAAGCGGATTTTTGAACAAGACTTACGCTTTGACCAGCTGAGGAAAACGCATCCCGGCCAGCTTATAGCTGCCAAAGAAAATGGTTGTGAAAAGCAGGTCGCCAGCAAATGTTCCGCGGAAAAATGGAATACCAGCCACATAGCTGTTCATCAAACCAGAAAGGTCTTTCGTGTATTCTGGAAGTACCCACCAAGCAGCTGCATTGGTAATCAGGAAAAACAGTACAGAACCTAGTACTGCTCCACCCAGTGATTTCAGCATGGTCGGACTCTCACTGATTCCGCGCCCGATCAGAACAACAATCAAAAACGCGGCATATACAGCCAACATGCTGCTATGAAAACCAATGAAAAGGTCAGAAATGATCATAATTGCCAATGGTAGAACAAAGGCCATTAAACGATTCCTGAACATGGCTCCGCCAAACAGCGCAATGGCTGCTACAGGCGTAAAGTTGTATGGAAGATTACCCCAAACACGCAATGCGGCCGCGGTAAGGATTAGTACTAGAACAAACAGGTTTCGTGCGTTAAGCATGGTTAAATCTTTGTGCTAAGGTATGGACTAAGAACTTTTCTTTTTATGATGACGGATAAAACCTTCCAGGTCTTCAGCACCTAAGCGCTTGGCAATGATCTTCTTGTCTTTGTCAAGCAGGTAAATAACCGGAGTAGAGTAGATGTCATACAAATATTTGTAGGCTGTTTTCTGCTCTGGATCTTCCACGTTGATCCAATCTAACTCCTTTTCCTTAATGTACTTCAACCATTCATCGTGTTCCTCAGCATTGGTTTGAACCGCATACACTTCAACACCCAATTCATCCTTGAACTTGTCGTAGAACTCCTTCACTTTAGGAGTTACCTTTTTACAATGACCACAAGTTGGATCCCAGAAATAAGCAATCGTGTAATCTTTCTGGATAGCATGAAGAATCTGGAAAACTCCAGATGTATCCTTCATAATAAGGTTAGGAGCTACCTTCCCGATCAACGAGTAATCCAATTTTCTGGCGCGGTCTCCGATCTTGGCAATGGTGGTTGAATCTGCCCAAAAAGCCTGACCCGTCATGTAATAGTTTTTGGCCATGTGTACAAACACAGCATCCATTCCCATTTGTTTCGAAGTCTCAAAATGACTGGTGATCCAGAAAACGGTGTACTTGAAAATCTCTTGGCTTTTGCGCGTTTTCTCAATCAGAAGCGTAGCCTCTTTAATGATTGAGTCTGGCACTTGGTAAATGGTTTTGGTCATGAACCGCTCCAACTTATTGTGAAACACAGGAGTGCGCAGAATGCGGTCGTCAGTGAGGTCTACATTATCCCAGTAATGATCTTTGAAGTAACGGTAGGAGAAAGTACTGTCCACTTTTCCGTTTTCTAACACTGGGGGCTCAGGTACATCTGGGTCTTTAGAGGCCAAGAAAACCTTGGTGAGCAACGCATCAGGATAATCTTCAATGAACTTGGTCTTGTAATCCTTTACTTCCTCATCAACCGCACTCATTTGATCTTGCAGTTTCTTGAACTCAGGGAGGTCGCGATAACCCGTGCTGTCTTTAGCTTTTAGCTCTTCAGCCTGTTTGGAAAGAGGCTCACTTTTCTTCTTCTGAGTGTTCAAGAAGTTCAAATAGGAATAGAACCGTTTGTTCTCTTCATTTCCTGTAACCTTCATTGACTTAACAGGAGTGTCATATTTAGATGACATGCTGAACTCCTGATCACCATCAATGATTACCTCAAAATACTTGTTGTCAGGTGGCATAACGGTGATGTAAATGCCCTGATCCAAAGCTTCATCTCCCTTAAAAGTGAAACTTCCAGTAGCATCAATTTTGGTACTGTCTTTAATGTACTGCTTGTCGCCATAGTAATAGGCGAGAATGGCGGTCCCCTCTTGGCACCCCTCCATTTTGAACTTAAGCTCGTAACCTTTTTGTTGACCCATTGCGGTTAAGGCCACACTTGATAACAGAACAAATAGCAATCTCCTCATTTTCAATCTTCTTTTTAGCTGTGTTGCGTGCTCGAAAAGGCGCCCCGAAATTAGTAATTCAACAGGTTTTTCAGTTTATTGTTGCGACCTTTTCCAATGCAAAGGCAGTTCGCGTTTCAGGTTGCTATCTGACATGGTAATTTGGATTTTTTAACAGATGACTGAATATCAACTTCTCAATACTACAGATTTCGTAACCACACTTGAGAAGGAGGCTATCATCAACTTCCTATTGGTCAATTTGGAAGATTACTTGGATTCGAGGGAAAATGTCTCAAGGGCAATTGAGTACGCACTGAGTAAATTTCCGCACCAAGGTGGATTTGTGGTTATTGCAAGAGAAAATGAGAGTATTATCGGTGTATCTGTTGTGAACCGCACCAACTTTGAAGGGTATTTTGCCGAGAATGTTCTGGTTTATCTGGCTATAGCCGAAACCCAAAGAAGAAAGGGCGTTGCTACCGAATTACTGAACCAGACCAAAGTTTACACCAAGGGAAGCATTATGGTAAGGCTAGATCCTGGAAGTGTGGTTAAGGATCTATTCAAAAAAGCTGGATTTGGAAAAAGCGGAACGGAATACGTTTTCAGCCGCTGATCAATCTTTCTTCTCCATTGATTCGGCAAACCTGCGTCTAACTTCACCCGCAATTGGAATCTTGTTTCCGTCTTCATCAATACGAACAAAAACAATCTGTGTGGTGCAGACAATTTCCTCCTTCTCCGTGTAAACGTTATATCGTCTTGCCTCAATATTCAGAGCAATGGAAGTATTTCCCATGGAAACGGCTTCTCCATAAATGTTAATCGTATAACCAACTTTAACTGGTCGCTCAAATAGGATTTCGGTCATTTTTCTAGTGACCATGTTTGGCGTTTTGCAGATGCGGTTGCTCATGGCAACAGCCGCTTCATCAATCCAAGAGAGCATAATGCCCCCAAACAGGTTTCCGTGCACGCCAATATCCTTGGTCATGCATACTTTGGTCATAAGAAGTTCCATAGAATTGCGCTTTTCAGCGCGCAAAGGTAGCTATCAGAGTTTACGTCCTTTAGCTACGTGGGTATCTCGGTTTACTTTGTTCAAAACCGCCTTGTTTATCATCAGTTTCGATTCTGCACCTCGTACAAGTGAATACACTTTTCCGTCATAATCCAATTTCCCGATTCTTCTGCCTCGGTCGGAGCGCGTCCATTCTTTAGCCCCGATTTTAAAGTAGCTGCCAGAAACAACCACTTCATTTTGTCTCTCCACTAAAAATGGAATTGTTCTTCCGTCTCCAGCGTCAAAACTCACCTTAAGTGTTTTCTCATCATGCAGCTCGCAGATTCCTGGTGTGTTAGCCGGAATGATGATCTCTTCAATATTTCTTCCGTTCTCAATACGGACTTTTCCTTCAGCCACTTTAACTTCTTCTTTGCTGATCTGCCGAGCAAGAATAATTTCCTCTGAATTGTAAAACTGAACCTGAGATAGGTCAACACCAGCGTTTTCAATTTCCTGTTTGGTCTCAACTGTAAAGTAAAGTCGACTACCAGAGCAGGAGGTGAGTAAAAGGGTGATTGAAGTTAAAAGGGCAATGGCTTTCATAGCAGTATTTTCAAATTCTTGAAGCAACAATTATACCAATAGTTACTGCTTCTTTCTTACGAAATCCATTGCGTGTTTATTGCCTTTTCCTTCTAAAGTGACAGACATTCCAGTCTTGGTTTTCTTGTAAACGATTCTAGAAGGGAAATCATTCTTAGGATCAATGACGGAAAATCCAACCTTGCTTACTTTTTCAAGACCGAATATTCCAGTCTTTTTGGGCAGAATGGCGATGTATCGAATGGAGTCCATCCGCTGTTCGATCATTAGAGCTTCCTCAAATGTTACCTGATCATTTTTCGTGGTGAGCCCACTGCCAACCAGTGTACTGTCATTTCTAACTGACCATGATTCGGTTACAACAGTATTACCAGACTTTGAGATCCAATCGCCTTCAATCCAATAGAGTTTGGAAATATCTTGCCCTTTCAACGTTAAAGCAGTTGTTGCCAAAAGAAGAATTAAACTAAAGAAGCCTTTCATGTTTCTGTGAGTTTGGAAACGATGTAGAAAAGAACAGCAAACAACATTAGAATCACCAACCCGATCTTATTTTGCTGTACAAACGATTTTTCTGGTGGAGCGTAAGGCGTAGGAGCTTCACCCGCAATGTCTTTTTGTGCATTGTATGGCTTTTTCTTCTTGGCTCGCTCAACCTTTTTCTTTTCAGATTCAAGCCCTTTTAAATACCTAGTATAACTACCGTAAGTCTTCAGGAAGTCTTGCCCAGTTTCCGTAATGGCATAGCAAGAATAGCCAGCAGAATCTTTGTCTTTTTCAACGACTAGACTTTTGGAGTTCAGAACCTGATCGATCTCTTGAATCAGTTCCTCAGAGTAATCGATGCCTTGTCTCTCGAAAACCCGCCTCACACTAATAGATGGCTGAAGGGTTTCCATCAGCTCTTTGAGTACAAGGTCAACTAATTTGTGAGGTTCCACTGACAAAATCTACTGGCTCCAACAAATAAACCAAACCCTTTTGCCAATTGCCAATTTTTTAAGGCAAAGTCAATAACGATTCTCGAAGTGACGTTGAACGAAATAGATTGGTAGACTCTGGCTACTGATCAATCTTTAAAGTTCGGTTTCTGCTTGGTCATGGCCGACAAAAATGCCTGAGTTAGATCATCAGACATTAGCATAGCGGCATTCCAAACGGCCATGTGGTGCAATCCGTCCTCCACAGAATGATCTCTTGTATGACGAAGCACTTCTTTAGTTCCGCGAATGGAAAGTGGCGACTTTGAAGCAATCGTTTCAGCAAGCTTTTGAACTTCAGACATCAGAGTTTCCTTGTCATCAAAATGATTGTTGACCAATCCGATTTCTTTAGCCTCAACGGCTCCGACTTTCTTGCCTGTGTAAGCCATTTCTGCCACAGCTGCTGGCTTCACGAATTTTGGTAGCCTTTGCAGCGTTCCAAGATCCGCTACCATTCCCATGTCTATTTCCTTGATGGTGAAGTAGGCGTCATTGGTGCAATAGCGCATATCGCAAGCAGCAATAATGTCAAGCGCACCGCCTATACAACCGTTGTGAACGGCAGCAACAACTGGTTTAGAACACATTTCTATTGCGTTGATCGGAGCTTGAAGTTCCTTCACGAATTTCAATATCCGTTCGCTTCGTCTACCGTGGCATTCAATGTTCTCAACCTGCTTTACCGACATGAGCAATTCCAAGTCGATTCCTGCACAGAAAAGTTTGCCATTTCCCGAAAGGACGGCAACACGGACTTCATCCGTAGAATCGATCAATTCAAATATCTCCTTGAGTTCCTTCCAAGCAACCTCGTTCAGGGCATTCACCTTCTCGGGTCGGTTGAAGGCCACATATGCAATGTGACCTTCAACGGAATACTCAAAAGTTTCGTAGCTCATCAGTTGATGTACTCAGTGTTCAATTCGAGTGTTAGACGATAATCGCTCAACAAACGTTTTGTAAGACCTATTGACTTTGGAAGTTCATACTCATAGTAGAATTCGAACGCTGCTTGTTTGCCTTTGTAGAAGTTTAACTCATCTCCCGAAGGGTTTTCTGCCAATTTCTTCTCAACAACCAAAGCTTGCTTCAACCATTGCCAAGCAACAGCTAGAATTCCAGCATTTTCCAAGTAAAGTGTGGCGTCTGCCAAGAAAACTTCTGGTTTTTCGTTCTGAGCCAAGTTCATCAGCTTCATGGTAACTTCTTGGAACTTGGTGGCAGAAGCAGCCAACTTCTCGGCTCTCGGTTTCAATGCTTCAACCGCCATTCCTTCTTTGATGGTTTCTTGCAATTCTGCACCGAAAGCCATCACAGCGGCACCCATTTTCATGGTTACTTTTCTTCCAAGAAGGTCCATGGCCTGAATACCCGTTGTTCCTTCATAAATAGGGTTGATTCGCGTATCACGATAGTACTGCTGAAGCGGGAAATCGCTACAGAATCCAGCACCGCCCAGTACTTGCATTCCTTGGCTCGTGCTCAGTACACTCATTTCCGAAGGATACGCTTTTGCCATCGGGGTCAGAAGATCCAGAAGCATTTGGTATTTCTCTTTCTCAGCGCCCTCGCAAACAATGGCAAGGTCAGCGTACTTCGCACATTGAAGAACAAGTGAAAGACCACCTTCCATTACCGACTTCTGGAAAAGCAGCATTCGCTTTACATCAGCATAATTGATGATGTTTTCCATTGGAGATTCGAGATCTCGATTAGATGGCGTTCTTCCTTGCGGACGCTCATTGGCGTATTCTAACGCTGCGTAATAAGCAGCAGAAGAAAGTCCGCAAGACATGATTCCAACGCTGATTCTGGCACCGTTCATCATCTGGAACATATAACGCAATCCGTTATTCGGTTCTCCAACCAAGTAGCCGTGGCAATTGTCGTTGTCTCCAGAAACGAGGTGCATTACTGGACAACCTTTCATACCCATTTTGTCTTCGAAACCAGCGGTAAACACATCGTTGTTGACCAATTCTCCGTTCTCAACACGAAACTTTGGTACAACGAAAAGTGAGATTCCTTTACTTCCTGCTGGTGCGCCATCAATTTTGGCCAACATCAGATGCACAACGTTCTCAACACCATCGTGGTCTCCTGCAGAAATGAAAATCTTATGGCCTTTGATTCTATATGAACCATCGCCAGCATCTGTTGCCGATGAGTAAATATCTCCCAACGAACTTCCAGCATGTGGCTCGGTCAAAGCCATTGTTCCTTGCCACTCGCCAGCAAACATCTTCTTCATGTATGTTTCCTGAAGCTCCTTGCTTCCGAAAGATGAGATCAACTCAGCTGCTCCCATTGTAAGGCCGAAAAAAGATGCAGCCGATGTGTTTGCAGAATGGAATATGAAGTTGGCTGCGCTGTAAACAGAACGTGGCATTTGCTGGCCTCCGTGCTCATAATCTTCCTGCGCTACGATCCAACCGCTTTCTCCCGTCTCTTTCATCACATCCTTGATCTTCGGATGCACATGCACAACGCCATCGCCCATTTTCGGCTTCTTCTCATCCATCTCCTCGTAAATAGGGAAGAGTAGGTTGTCTGAGATCTGCTTAGCGGTATCCAACATCATGTCGAACATCTCCTTGTTGTGATCCGCGTAGCGAGGGTACTGGGTCAATTCCTCCACGTTCATTACCTCGTGAAGCAAAAAGCGCAGGTTGCGCATACTCATATATTTCTGTGCCATTTAAATTTGTTTTTGAGGCTGACAAAACTATCAGAATTGACAAGAGGTTCTAGAAAAATAGATTCTACTCCACAATAAATCGTTTTAGTTTTGGGCATGTCGGTTTTAAATAATCTGATTTTCCTGATTGTTGTGGGGCAATTCGTATTTGCTGAAGCAACAAAAGCTCAGCCAAATGAATTCGTGTATCCACAGTTGAAACAGGACACCTTTGGATACGAAAGGTTCGGAATTGAGGTGGTCGACCCTTATTCATGGGTTAAGGATTCAAAAAGCAAAAATCTTAAACGGTGGGTTCAAAGTCAAAACGAGGTCACGCTTGATTATTTCAGGGATATAAATTTCAAACACCGGATTGTTAATGGCATTAAGTATTTGGGAGGGTTTGATCGACTAAGACTTGAAAAACGAGGTAAATACTATTTCAGATGGTTGCTAGGTAGCTCGAAAGCAAAAACAGCTAGCCTTTTCTTGCGAGATGTTCATACTGGACGGGACAAGGAACTTATTACTCCTGAAATGCTTGAACCTGATGCCGATCATGTAGATATAGTGGACGTTTTTCTTTCACCTAATCAAAGGTATTTGGCGATCAGCTACAGTGTTCAAGGTTCAGAAGACAAAAACATCAAGGTTTTTGATTTACAAAAAGAAGTGTTGTTGGCTGATAAGGTCAGTGGTTTTACATTTTCTGAAATGATTGATCAGCGCAGTGGCTTCGCTTGGAAAGGTGATGGGTTTTACTATACGAAATCCGATTACTTGACTAGAACTAAACGAATTGAAAATGTGGAAGACTACAGGTTTGACGAAATAACCCCCACCAAGTTGACATCTTCCGTTTATTACCATCGAATTGAAACGACTCAGAAGCAAGACAGCTTGGTATTCACGAGAAGAGGAGACATGACCTTTGCTTTTAACGTGTTCGCTTCTCAGAATGAGAGGTTCTTGGTGGTCAGTGAAAACGAATCCAAAAATGATAAACTGAATGTTTACGTTGACGACTTAACTGATAATTACGCTGGTCTGAGACTAATACTAAAAGACTTCGAAGACCATTTTGAGATAATTGACGAGGTCAACGAAAAGCTACTGGTAAAGACAGATTATCAATCACAACAACTTCGGCTTTTGTTGCTTGATCCGAATGACCCGACAAACTTCAAAAACTTTCTCCCAGATTCTTTCGGGAACAAGAGATTGTCAAAGTGCATCGTTGCTGACAATAGAGTATTAACCGTATTTGATGATTTCGGACAAGAAGAATTCGTGGTTTTCGATTTCGATGGTCAAATGGTGTTTCAAATACCCGCGGAAGAGGGAAAATCTTTTCTGGAGTTATCCGGTACAAGAAGTGATTCGATTGTCGGGATTACGTTAGCCTCCGTAGTAGAGCCTGAACTGTATGGTCTGTTTAATATTCGAACAAATAGTTTCATTTCTAAGATTAGCACTGAACAAGACCATTTTGACTTTGACAAGTACGAGTTCAAAAGACATGTTTTTCTGTCGGAAGATAGTGTTGAGATACCTGTGATAACGATCAATCACAAAGACAAATTCAATGCAGATGGAACTAACCCAACATTGCTAGAGGTATACGGTGGGTATGGAATTGTATACGAGCAGTTTTTTGACCAATCTATTGTTTATCTGTTGGAGCAAGGGGGAGTTTATGCGAAGGCTATGGTTCGTGGAGGAGGAGAACTTGGAGCTGAATGGCATGAACAAGGAGAAGGCTTGAACAAGGAGAATACGGTTAGAGATTTCATTGGTGCAGCAGAGTTCCTTGTCCGTGAGGGTTTCTGTAAGCCCGAATATTTGGCATCGATAGGTACGTCTCATGGTGGATTTGTAATTGCAAGTGCAATGGTTAAAAGACCGGATCTGTTTAGGGTTGCCATGCCCATTGTTGGGGTTTATGACTTACTGTCCTTTGGTCCATTGCAGACAGAATATGGCAGATTGGCAGATTCGTTGGGTTTTCGAATCAGACATAAGCTTTCTCCATACTATCATTTACAGGATTCAATATATCCCTCATGCTTGTTTGTAACAAACGAATCTGATGATAGAGTGAATGCTTCGCAATCATATAGGATGGTTGCTAGAATGCAGAATATTCCCAAGCTCAGTAATCGAGTTTTACTGTGGAATTTTGGAGTTGGGCATGGATTAACATCGTCATACAATTCGTGGGTTCATATGCAGTCGAGGTTATTAGCATTTATGTTCAACGAAATGGAACTAAAACCGAAACCTGTTAGAAAGCTTTGATGACTTTACTATTCTCGTTTTATTGGGCTAAATTAGAAGTCGGTCAACCACCAGACGCTTGTCTCGAAAAACACTCATAAGGCTTATTCTGCTCTTAACACTAACGCTGGTGTTGATGTACATCAGCCGTCATTCTGGAGTTAGCAAGTATTTCGGTCTGGAATACCTCACGCAGACCATTCAGAATACAGGAAGTTTCGGTCTGGTCATATTCACGGTTGTCTACATAATCGGTACACTAATGAACGTACCGGGAATGATCTTTCTGTTCATTCTGTTCTTGGTTTACGATGATGTTACAGGTTTGGCGGTCGGCTACATTTCAACCTTGCTGTCGATGATAGCCCACTTTAAGTTCACGAGGATGATTGCTGGTGAACCGCTTGGTGAAATCAAACAACCCTTCATTAAAAAGCAGCTCGATAATTTGTTGGAAAAGCCATTGAGAACTGTGATTGTTCTGCGGTTAATTCTGTTTATTTCACCACCAGTGAATTACGCTTTGGCACTTTCTCCGGTCAGGAATAAGCACTTTTTACTTGGTTCCATGATTGCGATGCCATTCAACCTTATGGCCAATTTTCTGATTACCATTTATGCGAAGGATTGGATGATGAAGTATTTCGCGTAGGAGGTTGGCTTCAGATATCCCAATCCCAAAAACGCCACCAATCTTTTTTATCGACTATGTCGATTTTGATGTTTGAGTTTTTTGATTTCAGAATGCGGATGAATTCTTCTTCGTTTGCTGGAGGATGAGTATATCCCGTTTTTCCGAAGAAACGCATAAACGTTTAAGAGACGCTGCCGGAGATGATAGTGGATTGTATGAGCGCTCAACTGCTTTTATATCGGACAGCTTGATTTTGCCATAGGGAATTGGCCCTAATTTGATAATCAGAAGATCTTCTCCGATTACATATTGCATTCCAAAAAGCATGAGAAGAACAAGCCCGATGCTGCCGCCTAGAACCGAGTAAGCAATCCAAGCTTCCTGATTTGGTTCTCCCAAGAAGAACCCTGGAACAACGGAGAGTAAGATGAACGCCAGAATGACAACACTTACTCTGGATCGGAATCGATGCATGGTTTATTGTTTAACCACTTTGCGGTTGGCTGTTTTTCCGTCCACGGTAATTCTGCACTGATAAACCCCTTCTGGTAAGTCTGAAATGTCAACAGAGATTACAGAAATGTTGAAGTTTTCAGAATAAACCAATTTGCCTGTCATATCAAACAACTCAATGGAAGAGTTAGCGCGGCCTGTCTCAATGAGTTTGATGTTCAACTGGTTATCCGCGGGGTTTGGATAAACCGCTACTTGAGCTTCGGTTAACTCATTGATGGAAAGAGATTCTCCTTTAATGAACACCGGATATTCGGTGTATGGAATGGTCAACGTTTCTGTTATTCCACCAGTATAAACCTGGCTGCTGTTGTAGAGATAGATCCATTCGTTGCCAGCCGGGAAATTGACCGTTATGCTTGTTCCTTCTTCAAGGAATGGAGCCACGAAAATGTCTGGTCCAAGCATGTAGCTGTAATCAGTCTTGTTAAAGAACTGCATCAACGAAAGCTGATTGTCAAAATATTCGCCACTGTTATCCATCAGGTACGGAACCAGGAGGTATCGCTTTTCAACAAGGTCTTTATAGATGTCTTCGGTTTCCTGATCAAACATCCATGGGCGGTGTTCGCCTCCGCCACCGTTTTCCATCAACCCACAGAATGTGCCTAACTGCGCCCACCGGATGAAGAGTTCCTTGGAACGACCGAGAGTTGGGTAGTTGTCATCGTCTCGGTAACCGCCAATGTCTGAGCCGAAGGAGAAGTATCCCATATCGAAAGAATGATACATGCTGTTCAGTGCCCAAACCATTCCTTCAAATGTTCCATCCTGATCACCAACCCAAGCTGCAAAACTGGTTTCTACTGGAGAGAATGCTGCTTGTGCGCCACCGATGTCCGTTCCTGTTTCGCTTCCATAATTATCAACCGGCCTAGCATGTATCACTCGGTCATCTCCCAAAACTTCACGCGTGTAGTCGAAATGAATCTGATAATAAGCATGTGAGTAATCTGTTCGATTAAAATGATAACCTCCATCGCCCGGAGAGTAGGGAGTTGTAATGACAGAGAAATCGGTGCCATCGCATTTCCAACCATCAATACCCATATCAAGCATATTGTCCATTAGGCCTTTCCACCAAGTAACCGCGTCTGGGTTGAACCAATCTATAAGGCTTCCTTCTCCTTTCCACCAATCTACAACTCCAGGGTTGTTGTCAAACTGAGTTTGTTTCATGAAGTAGCCTTGGTCTTTGGCGTAATCGTACATGGGCTGTACATCGGTATTGACAATTCCGGTTATCCAGAGCAAAACTTTGACATCTCTAGCATGAAGGCTGTCAATCATCGATTGTGCGTTGGCGAAAAGTGTCGTGTCCCACTCAAAGGTATTGTAACCGGTTTCCCAAGGAGAATCAATAATGATGGCACTAACGGGAATGCCTCTTGAGATGTAGTCATCTACTATTGTCAGGGCACTTTCCTGTGTGCTTTCGTCTTCCCATACCCAATGTTCGAACACATAAGGTGGCCAAGGCAGGTTGAATGTGTCGGGATTTGAAGTGCTAAGTGTACTCAGGTCAAATTCCTGAGCTTGAGAATGAAGAGTAAAAGAAAGAAGAGTAAATAGGAAAAATGTTCTCATGAGGATAGTTTGATGTCCTCGAATTTAGGAAATCAACAGAATCCTCTATTGACTTCTAACTCTTGTAAGGAACCGTATTGAGGATATGTTCCAATGAGTTGATGCGGGCCTCGGTTTTATCGTTCGCGTCAATGATCGTCCAAGGGCAAAGGTTCGTGTTCGTTTTGTCGAACATTACCTGTTTGTATTTGGTGTATTCATCCCAAAGCTCTTGAGCGCGTTCATCTACTGGGCTCATCTTCCAACGCTTAAGCGGGTCTTTCTTAATGTCCTTGAATCTGCGTGCCTGCTCCTGCTTGGTGATCGAGAAATACATTTTGATCAGGTAAGTATCGCCCTGAACCAACATCTTCTCAAACTCATTCACGTTTTCCATGAAGATGTCATACTGCTCTTGCGTGCAGAATCCGTTTACTGGTTCAACAACTGCACGGTTGTACCAACTTCGGTCGAAGAAAACCATCTCTCCAGGAATAGGTAATCTTCTTACGTAACGCTGAAAATACCAAGAGCCGGATTCCTCATGCGAAGGTTTATCCAAAGCTTCCACTCGGAAAGTCCGTGGATTAATGTGTGCCGTTGCTCTCCGGATTGCCCCACCTTTCCCGGCAGCATCACGACCTTCATAAATGACGACCAACTTCTTCTCGTTGTTCATTACCCATTCTTGAAGTTTTATGATCTCAGCTTGCAACTCTTTCAGTCGCTTGTCATACCGAGCGTAGGCCAACGCCTTTTCTAAGTTGACTTTGGATGAACGAACTAATTGACGCAGACCTGTCTTTGAGTTCAGCAGTTCCACATCTTCTTCCGTGAGGTCTATTTTTACCTGTTGATCAGACATCTAGCTGTTGGATGTGGCGATAATATCTTAGAATAACATTCGGGTCGGGTAGGAGCACCGTTTGCGAATTCTCTTTGCCCTCATAATCAAACCTGGAAAGGATGTAACGCATGCTTTCCAAACGTGCGGTGCGTTTGCTGTTGGTTTTTACAATTACCCACGGACTGAAATTGGTATGGGTCTTGGCAAACATCTGCTCTTTGTAATAGGTGTAACGGTCCCAATATTCCTGACCCTTCATGTCCACCGGGCTGAATTTCCATTGCTTCAATGGGTTCTGCATTCTCGAGTCAAAGCGTTTTTTCTGCTCTTCTTTGGTAATTGAGAACCAGAATTTGATGATGATAACACCATCTTCGTAAAGCATGTGTTCGAATTCTGGCACCTGCACCATGAACTGATTGTACTGCTCTTTGGTGCAGAAACCCATCACAGGTTCAACTACTGCCCGGTTGTACCAACTTCGGTCAAAGAATACAATCTCTCCAGGTTCGGGTAGTTGACTGATGTAACGTCTAAAGAACCACTGGCCTTTTTCCAGTTCTGTCGGCTTATTGAGGGCAACCACTCTGCTAGAACGCGGATTCAAGTGCTCTGTGAAGCGTTTGATCGTACCACCTTTACCCGATGCATCTCTTCCTTCCAAGAGAATAGCTACACGAAGTTTCTTCTTGTAGATCCATCTTTGTAGGCTTACTAACTGCTCCTGCAACTTGGCAAGCTCAACCTCATATTCTCGGTTGCGAATGTGCTTACCAAGAGAAACATTATTCTCCTTTGCACATCGAATAACGTCCCGTCTGTTTGAGAAACTTTCTAACTGCTCTTTGGTGAACCTAGCCATGCGAAGCGCAAAGCTAAAGAAATTGAAAGCTGATCTGTGTTAAGAATACTTGTTCAGAAAAAGCAGCTTATAATTTCATGATGTAAGCCAATTTAAAGAAGTTTCTGTCTGGTGCTGTGGCTGAACCAGATTCAACATCCACAAAGAAACCGTTAACAGGTGCGGTTCCGGGATTTTCCAAGCTACTAGACACTGATATGATAAACTTGTCTGTAAGATCAGGTGTGCCGTTACTGCCATCGCAAAGAGACCACCCTGTAGGAATTGATGCAACGGTACCAGACCACATGTTAATTGCGCCTGAAGGAACGGAAGAACCACCACCAATTAGACATTGCCATTCAGAAAGATTCGAAACCCAATAGCATATCTGGTCGAGGTCTACATCATAGACAATCAACCCTTCGTTTGCTGGATTATTACTTAGTGTTGAGGATAGCAACGATCGTTGCACCGTGTTCATTCGTGGTAGCAGAACTCCTTTGTCACCTCCACCAGAGGTAATTTCAATGGCGGCATTTGGGTTTGGGGTGGTCGTTCCAATTCCAATGGTTGTTCCATTGTTGTGGAGATTAGATGTGGCTGCCCAGTCAGAACCATTGTGGTATAGGGTTTGACCGCTGGTTCCCGTTGCCAATTGACTTCCAGGAACACCGGCTGGGCCAGTAGGTCCAGTGGGGCCAACTGAGCCACCAATGCCTGCAGGGCCGGTCGAACCAGTAGCACCCGTTGCACCGGTTGGGCCAACCATTCCACCTCCAGCAGTTTCTGCGTAAAGTGCGTATGGAACCGAAAGCAATTGAGATACACCCATGGAAACATAGTTGGTTCCGCCTGTAATATCCAAACTCACCTCTTGAAAATAGGGGCCGTCAGACCAATCCACAGAACTGAAATTACCTGTTGACGGTGTTCCTCCACCGATCTTAAGGTTGAATTGACCGAAATCGTTGGTGGTTGTAGAATGCGTTTCTGAGTAGATTACAGAGCCCGTAGTGGTGTACTGTCGAAGATCGAGTTTAACGCCAAGGGCTTGGTTGGCAATAACATCACCCATATTGTCTCGTGCAACACCGCTATAATTGAGCAGTTGAGGGGCCTGTGCAAAACTGGCGAAAGAAAATATCAAGGACAGCGTAATCGTACTTAGAAGTGATTTCATTTGTAGAGATGTTAGTTTGAACAAATATGTGAAATAACCTGCACACTAATAAGGAGGGCAAGCGAACCCTGCGGTAGTGTGTTCACATATAATCTGGCCCGAAATGAATGGCTAAGCTAACCGCGACACCGAGTAGAGCACCAACCAGTACTTCAGTAGGCGTGTGCCCGAGGAATTCTTTGAGTTTTACTTTTCCTGTTTCAGAATCAGGAGAAAGAAGCTGTTTGATCATTCTATTCAGCACCATCGCCTGCTTACTGGCATTTCTGCGCAAGCCGGCTGCATCGAACATTACAACTGTCGCAAAGCAAACAGCAATAGCATACGTTGTGGATGCGAATCCATCGATCAACCCAACTGAAGTGGCCATACCCACAACTGTGGAACTATGGCTTGATGGCATCCCTCCAGTGGCGAAAAGAATAGTCCATTTGAACGTGCGTTTCTTGATGGCCACCGTCAAGATCTTAATGACCTGCGCAATGATATTGGCTACAGCAAATGAGAGAATGACCTCCCAACCGGTATCGTGTATGTTTAAAAGAAACTCGGTCATTCTATGCTCTCAAGTATGCTAATATAACTTGTGTACCGACTTTCAGAAATAGTGCCAGCTTCTACGGCTTGCTTTACCGCGCAACCCGGCTCATTTACATGCACACAGTTGCCGAATTTGCAATTTTCTGATACCTGAAAAATGTCGGGAAAGAAATGCGAGATCTCGTTCAGTTCCATATTCACTAGACCAAATTCCTTCACGCCAGGTGTGTCAATTACAGAACCGCCAATATCGAGTTGGAACATTTCTGCAAATGTGGTGGTGTGCTTTCCTTTGCTGTGAACGTCAGAAATTTCTCCGGTTTTGAGCTCCAGGTCTGGTTGAATTGCGTTCAGAAACGTGCTTTTCCCAACTCCAGAATGGCCGAAAACTAAAGACACCTTGTCCTTGAGTTGAGTCTTTATATCATTGATTCCATCGCCTGTTTCAGAAGAAACTTCGAATACCTGATAACCAGCTTTTTCATACACTGCTCGGTATTCTGCATTAAGTTCTTTCAGATCTTGAGAATCATATAGATCGATCTTATTCAGAACAACCATTGCTGGAATACGGTAAGCTTCCGCAACGCACAGAAAACGGTCAATAAAACCAAGAGAGGTTCGCGGTTGCGCCACTGTTGCGATGATGATGGCCTGATCAAGATTGGATGCAATTACATGCACTTCCTTACTCAGGTTTACCGATTTTCGGATGATATAATTCTTGCGGTCGCCAATCTCGGTTATGAATCCTGTTCCGTCTTCTTGAGTTGTAAAGGTGACCTGATCACCAACCGCCACCGGATTTGTTGTCCGAAGTCCTTGTTTTCTGAACTGACCGCGGAGTTTACATTCCAGTTTTTTGCCACTATCAGTAAGAACGGTACTCCAACTTCCGGTGCTGCGTACTATTGTGCCGTTCTGCTCGTTGCTCATCAACTCCAAATATACTTTCTAGCCGAAGGCCAATTATTAATTTCACCTCAAATTATTTCTATGTCGATAAAAGTAGAAGGCGTAACCAAGCTATATGGAGAACAGAAGGCGCTCGATAATGTGTCTTTTGAAGTGAAGAAAGGAGAGGTGCTGGGCTTTCTAGGCCCCAACGGAGCAGGGAAATCGACCATGATGAAGATCATTTCGTGCTTCATTCCTCCAACTGAAGGAAAAGTTACGGTTGATGGCTTTGATATTGAAAGTGATTCAATGAAGGTTCGGTCGCTTGTTGGCTATCTTCCAGAAAGCAATCCGCTTTACTACGATATGTATGTCAAGGAATACCTGCAGTTCGTATGCGGACTTTACGGAATCACATCTGAAGTCAGTGAGCGGGTTGAGAAGATGATTGCGGTTACTGGGCTTGGAAGAGAACAACATAAACAGATCGGGCAGCTTTCGAAAGGATATAAGCAACGTGTTGGAATTGCACAGGCGTTGATCCATGATCCGGAGGTTTTGATTCTGGATGAACCGACTTCTGGTCTAGACCCAAATCAATTACAAGATATTCGAAGCCTGATCAAGGAATTGGGTAAGGATAAGACCGTGATGTTCTCTTCGCACATTATGCAGGAGGTTGAGGCCGTTTCGGACCGGATTATCATCATTGATAAAGGCAAAATTGTAACGGACCGCAAGACGAAAGATACCGCTGGAAAAGTTGAGCAGACCGTAATGGCCGAATTCGATGCTGCGGTTGAGTTAGAAGCATTGCAAGCAATTGATGGAGTTGAGCTTGTAGAACATCTTGAAGGATTTGCATATCGTTTGAAAGGCAACTCCGATTCTGACCTAAGAAAGGTTGTAGCGGAATGGGCCAGAAACGCTGGTGCTTTGGTTCTCACACTGAAGCATGAAGATGAAAGCTTGGAGGAGCTCTTCCGTAAGCACACTTCTTAAATTTTTTGCAATTGATGATTTTTAGTGGTGGGTAATTCTAAAAAAGTTTACCTTTCGCAGCTCAATTTTAATACAGTGTTAACGCCTAAATTTCAATAAATGGCTTATTTGTTTACATCAGAATCAGTTTCAGAAGGGCATCCAGATAAGGTTGCAGATCAGATTTCGGACGCAATGCTTGACGAGTTTTTGCGTCATGACCCAGACTCTAAAGTAGCTTGTGAAACGTTCTGTACAACCGGCCTTGTGGTTGTTGGAGGAGAGATTTCTTCAAGAGGAGAAGGAAAAGTGAAGGTTGACGATATCGTCAGAAACACTGTCAAGAAAATCGGTTACACCAAAGCTTCTTACAAGTTCGATTCTGAATCGTGTGGGGTTATTTCTGCCATCCACGAACAGTCTGGCGATATCCGTCAGGGTGTTGTAGAAGGCGAAGGACTTCATAAAGAACAAGGTGCTGGAGACCAAGGGATGATGTTCGGCTACGCAACCAACGAAACCGAAAGTAAGATTCCTGTTTCATTGTTGCTGTCTCATATGATTCTTAAGGAGTTGGCCGCTATACGAAAGGAGAACGGCCGACAGATGAATTACTTAGGGCCAGACAGTAAGTCTCAGGTAACGATTGAGTACAATGATAGAGGTAAACCAGTTAGGGTTCACACTATCGTAGTTTCTACACAGCACGATGACTTTGATGAGGAGAAAGCCATGCTTGCTCAGATTAAGAAGGATGTTCGGGACATTGTTCTAAGAAGAGTATTGAAGAAGTTGCCTGCTAGAATTAGAAAACTGTTCGGTAGAGGATGGCAGGATCGTATTATTCTTCACGTTAACCCAACTGGGAAATTTGTGATCGGTGGTCCACACGGAGATGTTGGCCTTACAGGAAGAAAGATCATTGTTGACACATACGGTGGTCGTGGAGCTCACGGTGGTGGAGCATTCTCTGGAAAAGATTCTTCTAAGGTTGATAGAAGTGCGGCCTATGCTGCGCGTCACGTTGCTAAAAACCTGGTTGAAGCAGGAGTTTGCGAGCAGGCTTTGGTTCAAGTTGCATACGCAATCGGTGTTGCAGAGCCAGTTAGTATGCACATCAATACTTATAAAACTGCCAAACTTTGGGAGAACGGTAAGAAACTTACAGATGCTCAAATTTCTGAGCGAGTAAGCAAGTTCTTTGATATGAGACCAGCCGCCATTGTTGAGAGATTCGGTCTTAAGAATCCGGTTTTCTCAGAGACCGCTTCTTATGGTCACTTCGGTCGTACTAGCGAAACCAAGGAAGTTGAGGTTTACTACTCTGGAAAAGGTGTCACTGAAAAGGACGGGAAATTCTACAAAGAGGTAGAAACCTTTGCTTGGGAAAAGCTTGATAAAGTGAATGAATTGGTCAAAGAATTCAATATTGATGAAGATGTTGAATTGCCTCAATCAGCATACTGATGTCTTAAGTAGTGTAAAATGAAAAGGGAGCCAATTGGCTCCCTTTTTTGTTTTAACGTTTTCGAGGTTTACTTCTTTCTCATGTAGATTTCAATCGGCACTCCTTCGAAATTGAAGTTCTCACGAATCTTGTTTTCTAAAAACCTTCTGTAATCTTCTCTAACATATTTTGGGTGGTTGCAGAAAAACGCGAATGACGGGAAGTGTGTGGGCAACTGCGTCACGAATTTGATCTTGATGTAATGATGCTTCACACTCGGTGGAGGAGTGGCTTTGATTATTGGAATCATCAGATCGTTCAACTTGCTTGTTGAAATTTTCTGTGTGCGATTCTTGTAAACTGAAACTGCGGTTTCCAACGCTTTGTGAATTCGCTGTTTGGTCAAAGCACTCACAAACAGAATTGGAACATCCTTGAACGGAGCAATTTTCGACTGAATCAGTTCAGAATACTTCTTGGTGGTCATGGTGTCTTTTTCCACCAGATCCCACTTGTTTACCAGAATAACCACGCCCTTGTGGTTCTTTTTTGCAAGCCCGAAAATGGCCATGTCCTGATGCTCAAAACCTTGCGTAGCATCGATCATCAGAATGCACACATCACAGCTTTCAATGGCACGAATTGAACGAAGAACGGAATAGAATTCCACGTCTTCATGCACCGATTTTTTCTTTCGAATACCTGCCGTGTCAACCAGCGTAAACTCAAATCCGTAAGCGCTGTAGTGGCTGTCAATGGCATCTCGTGTGGTTCCAGCAACATCCGTTACAATGTTTCTTTCCTGACCCAAAAGCGCATTGGTAAGACTTGACTTCCCAACATTAGGTCTGCCAACAATAGCAAATCGAGGCAACTCCGAAACCTCTTCTTCCTTATCAGCATCAAGGTGTTTGACCACTTCATCCAGCAGTTCTCCGGTTCCACTTCCGTTGATGCTGGAAATGCAGAAATAATCGCCCAATCCCAAAGCATAGAATTCTGTGGCATCGGCAATTCTATCTCCGTTGTCAACCTTGTTTACAACTACAATTATTGGCTTTTCAGAACGTCTGAGAAGGTTGGCCACAACTTCATCAGGACCCATAATTCCAGAACTTACATCAACCACAAAAAGTAGAACAGTGGCTTCCTCAATGGCAATTTCAACTTGCTTTCTGATCTCGCCTTCAAACACATCTTCCGACCCCTGAATGTATCCTCCAGAGTCAATCACATTGAACTCAACACCATTCCATTCAGATTTTCCGTAGGTTCTATCACGAGTTACCCCACTTTGCTCATCCACAATGGCCTGTCGCTGGCCTATCAGTCTGTTAAACAGCGTTGATTTACCAACATTCGGTCTTCCTACTATTGCTACAATATTGCTCATCTTCTACTGGTATCCGAATTCCTTAAGATCGTTTTCATTACTTCTCCAATCCTTTCTAACCTTCACCGTTAGATCCAAAAACACCTTCTTCTGAATAAAGTTTTCGATGCCTTTCCGAGCATCTGTTCCGAGTCTTTTAATGGCCCGACCACCTTGCCCGATAATGATCATCTTCTGCGTTTCGCGTTCAACAAAAATCGTAGCCTTTATTCGATCCATCTTGGCTTCTTCTTTGTATTCTTCCACAACCACTTCTACAGAATACGGAATCTCCTTTTTAAAATGTTTAAGAATCGCTTCGCGAATTATTTCTGACACAAAGAATCGAACAGGCCTATCGGTCAGGTCCTCTTTGTCGTAATAGGGTGGATGGTCAGGAAGTTTTTCCTTGATTAACTCAAGTAATTCCTTTGTATTGAACTTATGTAATGCTGAAACAGGTAATACTTGTGCCGATGGTAATTGCTGATTCCATTCAAAGACCCGTTGAGCAATTTCCTCCTGTTGGTTCAGGTCGACTTTGTTCAATACTAGTAGAACAGGACAATCTTTCTTATTCAGTTCATCAATCAACTCCTGATTGAACGGTTCGGCCGTTTCAACCAAATAGAGTAGGAGGTCGGCATCCTTCATGGCTGAATCAACCACACTCATCATGCTTTCTTGTAGCTGATATGCCGGGTCAAGAATTCCTGGAGTGTCTGAGAACACTATCTGGTGTTCATCATCATTCCAAATGCCAAGAACTCTATGTCTGGTGGTCTGAGCTTTCGGATTGGTAATTGAAAGTTTCTCACCAATCAGAGCATTCATCAAAGTTGACTTGCCCACATTGGGTTTTCCAATTATTGTGACGAAACCAGCTTTGTGAGTCATGAAAATTTGCTCCAAAATTTGGCTGGCAAAGGAACAAAATATATATTTGCCGCCCCTTAGAAAAACAGGTTGCTGCGCTAAGGTTGTAGCAGTGATTAAGATATATCGCGGGATGGAGCAGTTGGTAGCTCGTCGGGCTCATAACCCGAAGG
>CAYWET010000022.1:0-56428 GCA_964457245.1 uncultured Chryseobacterium sp.
TTGGTGATCTGTCCGAGGGAGCAATGCTTGGCCGCTTCCATCATTTCATCGAACATGTTCGCATTCTGGATGGCCGCATATTGCAGTTGCTCCAAAGAGGTTTCCGCCTTTTCGGATTTAGCCTTGTGGAGGTTGCCCAGCATTTCAATTTGGTATTCCTTCTCCTCGGTGGTGGCACGTATCACCTCTTTTGGTAGAATAGTAGGAGAACCCTTGCTGCTGAGGAACGTGTTCACGCCAATGATCGGGTATTCGCCCGTGTGTTTCAGGGTTTCGTAGTACAGACTTTCCTCTTGGATCTTGCTGCGCTGGTACATGGTTTCCATCGCGCCCAGCACGCCACCGCGCTCGGTAAGACGGTCGAACTCAAGTAGTACCGCCTCTTCCACAAGGTCGGTCAGTTCTTCGATGATGAACGCACCCTGTATCGGGTTCTCGTTCTTGGCCAATCCCAACTCACGGTTGATGATGAGCTGAATGGCCATCGCTCTGCGCACGCTTTCCTCCGTTGGAGTTGTGATCGCTTCATCGTAAGCGTTGGTGTGTAGCGAGTTGCAGTTGTCGTAAATGGCGTACAGCGCCTGTAGCGTAGTGCGGATGTCGTTGAAATCGATCTCCTGCGCGTGCAAACTTCTGCCACTCGTTTGGATGTGGTACTTCAGCATTTGCGCACGTGGGTCGGCACCGTATTTCTGCTTCAACGCCTTGGCCCAAATTCTGCGTGCCACGCGACCAATGACCGCGTATTCTGGGTCGATACCGTTGCTGAAGAAGAAGCTCAGGTTCGGCCCGAACTTGTTGATGTCCATGCCACGGCTCAGGTAGTATTCCACATACGTGAAGCCGTTGGCTAGCGTGAACGCCAACTGAGAGATCGGGTTGGCGCCCGCCTCGGCAATGTGGTAGCCGCTGATGCTCACCGAGTAGAAGTTGCGCACGTTATGCTCGATGAAGTACTGCTGCACATCGCCCATCAATCGCAGCGCGAACTCCGTGCTGAAAATGCAGGTGTTCTGTGCTTGGTCTTCCTTCAGAATATCCGCCTGAACGGTTCCTCTGACCTTGCTTAGCGCATCTGCTTTTATCTTGGCATACACATCGGCTGGAAGCACTTCATCTCCCGTTACTCCAAGTAGTAACAATCCCAATCCATCATTTCCTTCGGGAAGTTCTCCCTGATATTCAGGTCGCTTGAGACCAGCATCATCCCATTTTTCCTTTTTCTTTTTCTCGACTTCACTTTCCAAGCCGTTGGCGCGGATGTATTTCTCGCATTCCTGATCAATGGCCGCGTTCATAAAGAACCCAAGCAACATCGGTGCGGGACCGTTGATGGTCATCGAAACCGAGGTCATCGGGTTGGTCAGGTCGAAACCTGAGTAAAGCTTTTTCGCATCATCCAAACAGCAGATGCTCACGCCTGAGTTACCTACCTTTCCGTAGATGTCAGGTCGGTGGTCTGGGTCGTTTCCGTACAGCGTCACACTATCGAAAGCCGTACTCAATCGCTTGGCTGGCATCGCCAACGAAACGTAGTGGAAACGTCTGTTCGTACGTTCTGGACCGCCTTCTCCCGCAAACATTCTGGTCGGGTCTTCGCCCTCGCGTTTAAACGGATAGATACCTGCCGTGTACGGGAATTCGCCAGGAACATTCTCCTGCAAGATCCACTTCAACAGGTCGCCCCAGTTGCGGTATTTCGGTGTGGCAACCTTCGGGATTTGAAGGTGGCTCAAGCTCTCCGTGTGCGTCTTGATCTTGATCTCCTTGTCGCGCACCTTGAACTTGTAAAACTCGTCCTTGTAGCGCTGCGCCTGCTGTGGCCACTCTTCAATGATCAGCCAATTGCGCGGGTCGAGGTCGAGTTTGGTCTGATTGAACTTTTGAATGAGCTCTTCGACCACCCCTAACCCCTCCTTCCCAGGAGGGGAACTGACACCCTGATCAGACGTCTGCTCGGAGCCCGAACTCCCCTCCTTTGAAAGGAGGGGCTGGGGGTGGTCATCACTCCACCCAAATTCTTCCGAAATGGCTTCCAGCACCGCATCTAAACTTTCAAAGACCAACTTATTCTCAAATCGGATGACCTTGATGCCAAACTGATTTAAGAACAGGGTTCGTTCGTGATCGTACTCTTCCGCGCTTTCATTATTGTGTGCTTCTCCATCTAGCTCAATCGCCAGCTTCTCAGAAGGACAATAGAAATCAAGGATGTAGTTTCCAACGCTGTGTTGTCTTCGGAATTTTCTTCCTTCCAGTTTCTTCTCTTTCAGGTTCTCCCATAGCTGTGCTTCCGCAGGAGTCATATTCGACCGCAACTGTTGCCTGAATGTTTTCAGCTGCGGCAAATTCATGACCGAATTGCCTTGCTTGTAAGTCGATTCTGTTTTATGAAAACCTGAATCGGAGCTCACGCTCCCCTCCTTCGAAAGGAGGGGTTGGGGGAGGTCATTATTCTGTGCGGGGCTGGGGGAGGTCAACATATCAGCACCACCAAACAACTTAATAGCCTCATTCAACCCAAACAGTTTGTCGGCAACTTCCGCCTGCTCATTCACCCACTTATCGTACGCACGGTTGTTCTCAGAGATTTCAGATAAGTAACGCGTTCTGTTCGGTGGTATGACGAACACCTTCTCGCTCATCTCATCAGTTATCTCGAACGTGGATTGCAGGTCGGCACCCGTTTTCTTCACCACCTCATCCATAATGGCCTTGTACAGCGAATTGGTGCCCGGATCGTTGAACTGACTGGCAATCGTTCCGTAAACAGGAACGTCCTCATCCTTCATATCCCACAACTGGCGGTTGCGCTTGTACTGCTTCTTCACATCGCGGATCGCATCCAACGCACCACGTTTATCAAACTTGTTGATGGCCACCAGATCGGCAAAATCAAGCATGTCGATCTTCTCCAACTGCGTGGCCGCCCCGAACTCAGGCGTCATCACATACAACGAAACATCGCTGTGATCCATGATCTCCGTATCGCTCTGGCCAATGCCCGAAGTCTCAAGTATGATCAGGTCGTAATGCGCGGCCTTCAGAATGTCCACCGCTTCCTGCACGTGTTTGCTCAACGCCAAATTGCTTTGGCGCGTGGCCAACGAACGCATAAAAACACGCGGGTTCCTGATGGCATTCATACGGATACGGTCGCCCAAAAGCGCACCGCCCGTTTTTCGCTTCGATGGATCCACCGAAACAATAGCGATTGTTTTCTCAGGGAAATCGATCAGGTACCTGCGCACCAGCTCATCCACCAACGATGACTTTCCAGCACCGCCCGTACCCGTAATTCCAAGCACAGGTGTGGTCGATCTTTCCGCATCCGCATCCACCTTGGCAAACACATCCTTGTTGCCCTCCAAGTTGTTCTCAGCGGCCGAAATCAGCTTCGCAATGTCCACCCATTGGCGTTTGTCCAAGCGGCTTGCTTCCCCGTTCAGGTTCATCCCCGTTGGGAAATCGCATTGCTCCACCATGTCGTTTATCATGCCCTGTAGGCCCATCTCGCGGCCATCGTCAGGGTGGTAAATGCGCGAAATGCCGTACGCGTGCAGCTCCTTAATCTCCTCGGGCAGAATGGTTCCGCCACCGCCACCGAATATCTTGATGTGCCCCGCGCCCTTCTCCTTCAGCAGGTCGTGCATGTACTTGAAATACTCCGTGTGGCCGCCCTGGTAACTCGTCATCGCAATGGCCTGCACATCCTCCTGAATAGCGCAGTTCACCACTTCCTCCACGCTGCGGTCGTGCCCCAAATGGATCACCTCGCAGCCCGTGCTCTGTATGATCCTGCGCATAATGTTGATGGCCGCATCGTGCCCGTCAAAAAGGCTGGCCGCGGTCACAATTCTGATCTTATTCTTCGGTCTGTATGGCGCTACTTCCTGCATCGTCTCGTGTTATTCCGCGAATTTACGATTTAGCCTTTGGGGTTTATTGACCATTAGGGCGTTCCCCCGCGCAGCGTAGGCGAGCGTCATCCTGAGTGGCGCACGCAGTGCGTTGTATCGAAGGACAGGGAAGCCTACCAAGCGCGGGGTCGGGCTTTCCGCTATATCTTTTCTTTTTCGGGCAGGCGTACCCTGAGCCTGTCGAAGGGCACAGGGAAGGAAAAAGAAAAGGATGCCGCTACAATCCCTAACGCTTTTGATTAGCCAATGAGATATGTAATGGCCTTAATTGACAAAGAATTTCCCAAGTCCGAATTGTGGTGTGGAGATTATAGTTGCCCGTAGTTTTCTAGGTAAATCATTTTCTTGAAAAGTAAGAGTGGTTTCCACTCCACATATTGTTACTTTGGCTTAGTATGGTCTCAAATTTACCTCTCAATGAATATGGCGAAAAAGCAAAAATCGATTCTAACTCAAATAAAGGAAGCTAAGAAAACTGGAAAGAAGGTTTTACGCCTGTATTCCAGCAATGAGTCTTTTTCCAATTGGCCTGATGAATTATTTGAACTAACCAATTTGGAGGAACTGTATATAGGTGGGTCGATTTTAGAGGTTGATGAAATTTCAAGAAATATTCTACGTCTTACAAAACTTAAGAAACTAGAGCTGCGAATCAAACTAAACAGTTTTCCAAATCATCTATATGAACTTAAAAAACTTCGTGAGATTTCTCTGAGTAAATGCTCTTTCGAGGAATTACCCGAGGATTTGAACGCTTGGAACGCTCTAGAATATTTAAACCTTGGTCAAACCAAAATCGGAAGAATTAACGGACTCCCTCCGAATTTAACTTACCTATATCTTAACGGTTTCGGAGCTTCCGAGTTTCCATCTGAGGTCTTTAAGTTGGGCAAACTCCGAAAGTTGGTTGCAAATGGTTATCGAACTGAAACTGTGCCAGCCGAGCTGTCCAAATTAGCAAGTCTCCAAGTGTTGTTTTTGAGCGATTGGTTTAATCCAATTTTTCCAAGCGAATTAAACAAACTACAAAAACTTGAATGGGTATGGTTAAAGAATTGTGGTCTGCTGAAGATACCAGAATTCGTATTTAACCAGAGAAATTTGATTCGGTTAGAGTTAGATGATAATTCGATTTCGAAAATTCCGGATAAGATAAAGCTGCTCACTAAGCTTCAGGCCTTGATGTTGCCAAATAACAGTTTAAAGAAGTTTCCTTTAACGATACTAGAACTGAAACATCTTCGTGAAATTGATATTTCCAATGTGGCGTACAAAACAACGGCCGAACGTAACAGTATAGATGAGATACCAAGCGGTATATTGGATTTGGTCGAATTGACAAAGTTGCGTGTCTCTGGCCTAGATATTTTAAACATCCCGGATAGTATTGTTGAAGATGGATTGGATTCCATTCGGAATTACTTGCAGTCAAAAATTGAGGCAGATTCGGAGGAGTACCTCTACGAAGCAAAAATGGTTGTTGTTGGACGAGGAGATGTTGGCAAAACCGTGTTGACGAAAAAGCTTATTAATCCTAAGTATTCCTTGGACGAAAGTGACACCACAGTGGGAATTGATGTGTTAAAAAATCCATTTAGCTTAAAAATGAAGGGGCTTAAAAGGTCAGATTCCTTCAAGTTCAATATTTGGGATTTTGGTGGTCAAGAAAAATACGATGCGACACATCAGGTATTTCTTACGAACCGATCACTTTACCTTTTTCTAACAGAGGCAAGGGATGAGAGTAATTATCAGGACGTTTTTCATTGGCTTAGTACCATAAGCCTATTTAGCAACAATAGCCCTGTAATTGTTGTATTGAGCAAGTTTGACGAGCGGAAGAAACTTCTACCTGAGACTTTGTATCAGTCTCAGTTTCCAAATATCATTGGATTTGTGGATGTAAGTTGTGCGGATGGCTTTGAAGGAACAATTAACACGCTAAAAAAAGTCATTGAAAAAGGGGTCAATTATTTGCCTCAAACGAAACAAACATTATCAAATCATTGGGTTGATGTAAGGAACGAATTGGAACGGTTATCGGAGGAGAAGGACTATATCCCATATAACGACTATTTAGAGATTTGTGCAGCAAATCATTTGGATCAGATTCGAGCCGATTTCCTGAGTGCGTATTTGAATGATTTAGGAGTAATAGTTCATCACAGTGATAACTTATTGCTTAAGAAGACGGTGTTCGTAAACACGGATTGGTGCGTTGATGGGATGTACAAGGTTTTGGACAGCGACATTGTTTTTGATCAGAACGGCAAGTTTTCGGATGCTAATCTGTCCGCGATTTGGCATGAATCACGATTTGAAACCAAGCAAGCCGAGCTTCTTGGACTTATGCTTGACTATGGCCTATGCTTTGAACTGGCTGACGGTACTGGTTATATAGCGCCAGATATGCTTCCTCCTGATCAACCGAAATCTCTAATTTGGAAGATGGAGCAAACCCTGCAGTTTGAGTACAGGTATGAATTCATGCCAGCCGGCATCGTTAGCAGATTCATAGTTAAGAGCCATGGTTTCATAAAGGATGACTTGTTTTGGAAGTACGGGGTTGTATTAAGTCATGAGAACACACAGGCGTTGGTTACTGAGGATTATATCAACGGAAAGGTCAAAATATCAATTGCGGGGGACAATAAGAAAGGGCTTCTAGCGGCTGTTAGAATGTTGATTGCAGAAGTACACAGGGAGTTTAATAAGACTAACAAACTTGGTTTTGAAGAACTTGTACCATGCAATTGCAAGGAGTGCGGTGAGAGTAAAACCCCACATTTCTTTAAGTATCACGTATTGGAAAAGCATGAGAAAGCTGGTTTGAATTCCACTCTTTGTGATATCAGTAGTGAATTTGTTGAGATCAAGAGTTTGATTAACGATGTCATCCTCGGAAATCCTACCGACTATTTCGAAACGGACGAAGAGTTAAAAGACTTCGTTACGGAATTGATTGATACCGTGCTTGAACGTGAGGTTGCTCTGAAAGGTGGATATAATAATTTTTGGAGGGATCAGACGTGTAAAATTCCCAAAAATGAAGTTGAGGTGCATCCATATATCTGTAATGTTCTTGATAATTACTGCAAGGTTAAAGGAATCAAGCTG
This sequence comes from uncultured Chryseobacterium sp., assembly GCA_964457245.1. Lineage (GTDB taxonomy): Bacteria > Bacteroidota > Bacteroidia > UBA10329 > UBA10329 > UBA10329. The sequence continues at coordinate 7,038 of CAYWET010000022.1, forward strand.
GCTAGAGAAGTACAGGAGGCTAATGGTAATGTTGACATTCTATTTTCCTGCACAAATAAGCAAGAGCAGGTATTACAAGTCGCGGTGGAGGTTAAAAAAGCGCATCACCAAGATGTTGAAAGCGCCATTAATTCGCAGCTCCCAAAGTACATGGAGAGCATGGGAACTGAATCAGGTATTTACTTGGTTTTGTGGTGTAAATCCAATTCGTTCGATGAACCAAAGAAGTTTAGTTCGAAGAAAGGTCTTTTAGATTCGATTCAGAAAAACAATCCGGATACATCCAATATTACTGTTAGGCTTATTGACTGCTGTAAGCCCTTGCCTCCATCTAAACGTAAGGTGTTGAAGTGAGCTTTAGTCAATTTAGGTGGGATGCAGTTTTTTCAACTGGTGCACGTCTGTATTGAGTGCCGCCCCCTCATTTCCTGTCATAAAGTCCTCGTGTCGGCTCATATTTCATTCGTGTGAGGTCATATTTGCCTCGTGTCAGCACATGATCACCTCGTGTCAACCCATACTTGGCTCTGGTCTTCTCATATTTTGCTCGTGTCAAGCAATATTTCCCTCGTGTCATGTCATACACCCTTCGTGTTGATCAATACACGGTTCGTGTCCACTTATATGCTCTCCGTGTCGGCTCATATTTCCCTCTAGCCTCGGGCATGCCCACCACGCGGCCTTCTAAAGGTGGTTTAGAAACCTGTACTGAGCTTGTCGAAGTATCAAACGCAGCGCAGGCCAAAAGATGAAAAGCTGTTTGAGCCCGTCACAAACGGGCGAGTTCTTTTCATCAGCGTAGGCGGTGTCTGTAGCATTTCCTCAACCAACTTTAGTCAGCCTTGATCTTTTCGTTCTTTTCCATCAAGGGAAAAGGACAGATAAGTAATACTAAACAGAAGTAGATTGCTTCGTCCTACGTCCTCACAATGACGAGCTTAACCAAAAAGCCCTTCCAGCATAGAATTCATAAACCTCCCTTTCGCATCCATTTCCGAGCGTAGCTTCAAGAAATCATCCCATTTCGGGTAAACCGATCGGAGATGATCCGTACCCACATTGAATTCCTTGCCCCAATGCGGGCGGCCATTGTATTTGATACCGATCTGTTCTTCAAAATCGGCAAGCAGTTCGTCCCAACCGCGGTTGTCGGCATTGTAACAACCAATGTAAACGCTATCGCGGCCATGGCACGGGCTCAGCGCAAAATCATCACCCTTCACAAACCGTATCTCCTGGATGAAGTTCATCAGGTGGCCCTTCGTTTCCACCATCTTTTTGTACTCCCGGAACAGGGTAGGAGCATGGTTGATGTCAAACGCCCACTCCGTTTCGCGGTGTATGGGCGGTTCGGGCACATTGAACACCTTGTAGCTGCGTTCAATCCTGTCCACATCCGCCAAGAAAGGCGTCAGAACCTTGCTGTTGATAGCCATTCTTCTGGTCGGTTTTCGGTTTCCCCACCAAAGCATCAGGCGGTAGAAATACACCGAAACCCATTCGTCCATCAGCTTCTGTCGGAACCATGTGTCGTTCACGGATTCCTGTGTGCGCTGGTAGCGGTACACCATCATCTTATCCGTGTGCGGAAACCACCACATTTTGATGTGGTCGTGCTCCTTCACCCAATCGAGAATGTTGTCGCACACTTCCTCAAAATCCATAATGCCCGAACGCTCGTGCAGCTGAAATTTCGGCATCACGTTGATGGTCATTTCGGTAATGATACCCAGCGATCCAAACGATATCAGCGCAGTTTTGAAAAGCTCCGTGTCTTTCTCAACCACCAGAACTTCGCCATCGGCTTTTACCAACTTGAAGCTCTCCACCATCGAACCCAAAATCTGAAATCCGATACCCGAACCATGCGTTGCCGTGGAAATGGCGCCCGCCAAACTCTGTTCGGCAATAGAGCCAAGATTGGAAAAGGCATAACCGTTTTTCCAAAGCTCCAAGTTCAGGTCTTTCAGCTTCGCGCCAGCTTGTATCGTGGCCTGGTTCTTCTCGCGGTCAATGGAAAGCACACGGTTCAGCTTGCTGGTGTCAATCAGCAGGTCATCGGTCGGGATCAGCGCACTCCAGGAGTGTCCTGTCCCGAAGCAGCGCACCTTTCCATTTGAGTTATTGAGCAGTTCCTGCACTTCTTCCGTGCTGGTCGGTTGCGTAATGCGCTTCGCATCAAACCGAATGTTGCCCGCCCAATTCTGCCATTCCATGAGGTCAAATTAGAAAAGTATTTGTCAGATGTGCCATCTTTACACCAATGCTGCTCAATATTCAGTTCCTCATAAGGCGCACCGAATTTTTTCTGTATCCATTTACGTGGGTACTGATTCTGCTTGTGTTGGCATTGCTTACGTACAATCAGAAACGTAGAAAACGGTTGTTGTGGTGGGCATTTGGAATGCTGCTTTTCTTTTCCAATTCCTTCATTGTAGATGAATTTCTTCGCATTTGGGAGGTTGATGTAACGCGGATTGAGGAGATTGACCCTGAGATAAAAACGGCCATTGTTCTGGGCGGTGGCGTTTACTATGATGCCGAAACCGACATGGTAAAATATGGCGGAAATGCAGATAGATATTTGGGCGTTTTACGTCCGTATCGCGAAGGAAAAATTGAAAAGATCCTGGTCTCAGGAGGAGCCGCCAATTACCTCGAACCGAATACCAGAGAAGGTGAGATGCTGGAACGGTTGTATCTGCTTTGCAACATTGATAAAGACGATATTCTGCTTGAAGACAAGAGTTTAAACACACATCAAAATGCGTTGTATTCCAAGCCGATTCTGGAAGCAACGGGCGAGAAGAAGTTCTTGCTTATTACATCAGCGGGGCACATTCGAAGAGCGGTTGCCTGTTTTGAAAAACAGGGAATTCATGTGCAGCCATATCCCGTTATGAAAGGTGTTGGGAAAAGACGCTACGAAATAGACCATTTGCTTGTGCCACGAATCATGAACTTTCATCGATGGCACAGCCTCATCCACGAATGGATAGGGTTTCTTAGCTACAAAGTGCGAGGGTACGTGTAGGGGCGTATTGCGATACGCCCTTACATTGCAGCCAGTTGTTCTTCTAATGCTTTGATCTTCGCTTCCGCGTCTGCCTTTTTGTTCTTCTCTGCTTGAACCACTTGCTCAGGTGCACCAGAAACGAACCGCTCGTTGCTCAATTTCTTGTTCACGGAATTCAAGAATCCTTTGGTGTAATCGAGTTCCTTTTCGAGTTTTTCCTTTTCCTCAGAAGCATCAACCAGACCCTCCAATGGAACGAAGAACTCAACGCCTTTTACTACAAATCCAGCTGCAGAAGCGGGTGCTTCAGATGCTACTTCAATCGACTCTAGATTGGCCAATTTCTGAATCACAGGGTTGAACGCATCGTTGTAGTCTCCTTTAACCAAAAGGCTCAATTTCTCTTTCGGAGCAATCTGCTTCTCATTACGGATTCTTCGAACCTCCATGATAACCTTCTCCGCATTCTCGAAACCAGACAGCAGCTTTTCGTCAACCGCTTCAGCTTTTGGCCATGGAGCAACAATCATACGGTCTTCTTTTCCGTGCTCGCCCATATTATCCCAAATCTCTTCGGTAATGAATGGCGTGAACGGATGAAGCACCTTCAGCAGTTTCTCCAGAATTTCAACCGTAGCGTCCAATGTTGCTCGATCAATTGGCTTTTGGTACGCTGGCTTCACCATTTCTAAATACCAAGAACAGAAGTCGTCCCAAACCAACTTGTAGGTGGTCATTAGTGCATCGCTCAATCGGAACTTTGAGTAGTGGTCATCCAACACTTCAAGCTCTTTGCTGAACCGCGAGTTGAACCAATCGATGGCAATTTTACATTCCGCTGGTTGAGCTAGGCTTTCATCAATTTCCCAACCTTTTATCAATCTGAAGGAGTTCCAGATCTTGTTGTTGAAGTTTCTTCCCTGCAAGCAAAGTCCTTCATCAAACAGTAGATCGTTTCCTGCAGGAGATGAAAGCAGCATACCGACACGAACGCCATCCGCACCGAATTCTTTGATCAGCTCCAATGGGTCTGGAGAATTGCCAAGCGACTTGCTCATTTTTCTGCGCTGCTTATCGCGAACAATACCAGTCAGATATACATTCTTGAAGGGAACTTCGCCACGGTATTCCTCTCCCGCCATGATCATTCTGGCAACCCAGAAGAATAGGATTTCTGGTGCAGTTACAAGGTCGTTGGTAGGGTAGTAGTAGTTAATATCCGCATTATCTGGATTCTTGAATCCGTCAAAAACCGAAATGGGCCACAACCAAGAAGAGAACCAAGTGTCAACCACATCTTCTTCTTGTCTCAACTCAGAAGCAGAATAGTTTTCTTCTTTCTCTGCGAACTTTTCAATAGCGCCTTCAACTGTTTTGGCAACCACGTAATCTCCAGTTGGATTGTACCAAACTGGAATGCGCTGTCCCCACCACAACTGGCGACTGATACACCAATCGCGGACGTTCTCCATCCAATGCTTGTACGTGTTGATGAACTTTGGCGGATGGAACTGAACGTTTCCATTCAAAACGTGCTCCAAGGCTGGTTCAGCCAGCTTTTTCATACTCACGAACCATTGCTCTGAAAGGCGTGGCTCAATTACCGCATCGGTTCTTTCGGAGTAACCGACTTTGTTCATGTAATCTTCAACTTTCACCAAGTTGCCAGCGGCTTCTAGGTCTTTCGTAATCTTCTTGCGAACCACAAATCGGTCTTCTCCAACGTAGAATTCAGCGGCTTCGCTCAACGTTCCATTCGGGTTCAGAATATCGATGGTTTCGAGGTTGTGCTTTCCTCCTAAGTGGTAGTCATTTTCATCGTGGGCAGGCGTCACTTTCAAGCACCCCGTTCCGAATTCCATATCCACGTATTCGTCCAGAATAATCGGAATGCTACGCTTCACCATCGGAACAATGGCGCGCTTGCCATGCAAATGCTTGAAACGCTCGTCATTTGGATTGATGCAGATAGCGGTATCACCCAAAATGGTCTCAGGTCGAGTAGTGGCAATGGTCAGCCATTCATCCGTTCCCTCAACCTGATACTTTACATAATAAAGCTTCGATTGAACCTCTTTATGATTAACCTCTTCATCAGAAACGGCCGTTAGGGCGGAAGGGTCCCAATTCACCATTCGATGCCCTTTGTAAACCAAACCTTTCTCGTATAGATCGATAAACGTGTCAATAACCGCATCGCTGAGGTCATCTTCCATTGTGAATCGCGTTCGTTCCCAATCGCAGGAAGCACCGAGTTTCTTCAACTGTTCGAGGATAATGCCGCCATGCTTGTGCGTCCATTCCCAAGCGTGTTCTAAGAATTCATCGCGGGAAATATCCCATTTGTTGATGCCTTCATCCTTTAGCTTCTTGACCACCTTGGCTTCCGTAGCAATCGAAGCGTGGTCGGTTCCGGGAACCCAACAAGCGTTGAAGCCTTGCATTCGCGCTCTGCGCACCAAAACATCTTGAATGGTGTTGTTGAGCATGTGGCCCATGTGCAGAACGCCCGTCACATTGGGTGGCGGAATGACAATGGTGTACGGTTCGCGCTCGTCTGGCTCCGAATGGAAATATCCATTCTCCATCCAGTAGCTGTACCATTTGTCTTCCGTTTTGCTTGGGTCGTACTTCGCTGCAATCTCGCTCATGGGTGCTTTTTTGAAGGGCGCAAAATTAGGAAATGTACCCTTGTTTGAATGGAACTACCGCATCGCTCAAAACATTAGATTTGTTAGCCTTAACAACTCTTAAAGCATCAGAAATGGCAGACTACATTTGGCATCAGCATTACGCCAGCGGCACACCGAAAGAAATCAACCCAGACAGTTACCCATCTATCGTTGCGGCTTTCGAAGAAAGCTGCGAGAAATATGGAGACAAGGTTGCGTTCGAGAACATGGGTGTTCCGATGACATTCCGCGAATTGAAGCAGCGTTCAGAGAATTTTGCCGCTTGGATTCAGAACAACACGGATCTTGTTCCTGGCGATAAGATCGCGATTCAGATGCCGAACTTGCTGCAATACCCAATCTGTATTTATGGCTCTTTACTCGCAGGAATGATTGTGGTGAATGTGAATCCGCTTTACACTTCGCGTGAAATGGAGCATCAGTTCAACGATTCTGGCGCGAAGGCGGTGGTTATCGTTGCCAATTTCTGTAACGAGTTGGAGGCTTGTCTTTCGAAAACGGGATTGAAGCACGTTATCGTTACACGAATTCCTGACCTTTTTCCGCAGCCAAAGCAGTTCATTGTGAACCTTGTATTGAAGCACGTGAAAAAGATGGTTCCGAATTACAACCTTCCAAACACGATTGATTTCAGGGATGTTGTGAAAGACCGTGGGCAGAAGCCGAAGCCAGTTGAAATTAAGAACACGGACACGGCTTTCCTTCAATATACGGGTGGCACAACGGGCGTTTCGAAAGGTGCGGTGCTTACACACAGAAACGTGATTGCAAATATGGAGCAAATGCGCGGTCTGATGGGCGATGTCATTACGGAAGGCGAGGAGGTAGTCATCACTCCGCTTCCGATGTATCATATTTTCTCGTTGACGGTCAATTGTTTGGCGTTCATTTGCATGGGCGGTAAGAACGTTCTGATCACGAATCCAAGAGACATTCCAGCATTCGTCAAGGAACTTCAAAAACATAAATGGACGGTGCTTACGGGTGTCAATACACTCTTTAATGGGTTGTTGAACAATGAAGAATTCCGCAAGCTTGATTTCAGCTCGCTGAAGTTGGCAATCGGTGGAGCCATGGCCATTCAGAAAGTGGTGGCAGAAAGATGGCAGGAAGTGACTGGAAACCTTCTGGTTGAAGGTTATGGATTGACAGAGAGTTCGCCAGTTGCATCGGCAAACCCGATTGATGGACGCGCAAGAATTGGAACGATCGGTGTTCCAGTTCCTTCCACAAACATGAAGCTTTGCGATGAGAATGGAAATGAAGTTCCGGTAGGGGAGAGGGGCGAGATCAACATCCAAGGCCCGCAAGTAATGCAAGGCTATTACAACAGACCAGAAGAAACTGCCAACGTGATAAAAGATGGCTGGTTGAGAACCGGAGACGTTGCCGTGATGAGTGAAGACGGCTACTTCACAATCGTGGATAGAATCAAGGATATGATTCTTGTTTCTGGGTTCAACGTTTATCCGAACGAGGTGGAAGATGTTGTTGCGTCTCATGATAAGGTTCTGGAGGTTGCAGCTATTGGTGTTCCAGATGCAAAATCGAATGAGGCGGTGAAAATCTTTGTGGTTAAGAAAGACCCTTCATTGACGGAAGATGAGCTGAGAGCTTATTGCAACGAAGAATTAACTGGATATAAGCGACCTAAACACATCGAGTTCCGCGATGAATTGCCAAAGACCAACGTAGGTAAGATTCTTAGAAGAGCACTTCGCGAAGAACAATCGGCTTAACATTTAAAGTTGAGTGTAAAAAGAAAGGGCGGCCATTTGGCCGCCCTTTTTTTATCGAATTCTCTGAATTCTAGATCAATTTAACCTTGCAGGCTTCTGGGCCTTTCAACCCTGGCTGAGTTTCGTAACTCACTCTGTTGCCCTCGTTGATCTCGTCTGCATCTACATTATTGATGTGAACGAAAATGCTGTCTTTACTGTCGGAATCTTTGATGAATCCGTATCCTTTCTCGTGGTTAAAGAATGATACTGTTCCAGTTCTTACTGGATCATCTTCAAGTGATTCATCCTTTTTGGGAACACCTAGAACGATGTCTTCGGCTTTGATCTCTTCTTTCTTGTCAATTGGCTCAGGCGGAGTGTCCACAATATTTCCGTTCGCATCTACATATGCGATCATATCATCGAAGCTGCTTTTACCTTCTTCTTTTCTGGCAAGTCTAGCCTCTTCCTTTTCCTTCCGCTTCTTTGCTTTCTTCTTTTCTCTTTCTTTTTTGCCGAATGTTTCTTGCGATCTACCCATTAAGTTTTTGTGATTTTAATTTGCTACGAAGATAGTGATCTGAAAATTGAGCAGGTTATTTGACCTTTTCGAAATCTTTAACACCTGCAAATGTTGGTTCAATTACCCAATTGCCCGTCTTGTCTATGAATCCCCAATTTTCTCCCTTCCGTACTGCTGCATAACCGTTTTTAAAATCTCGCACTTTCTCAAATTTGGCGTCAATTACCCAATTACCGTCTTTACCTACAAAACCTACCACATCATTTTTCTTGGCATAAGCCAAACCATTGGAAAAATTACCGTAGGTGTCAGCTCCTACAGAAGTAATTTCCTTACCAGAGAGGTCTACAAACAACCAAGCATCATTCTTCTTTACACGTGCTAAGCCTTCGGAAAACTCTTTTGCGGCTTGAAACTGTAGGTCAATTTTCACATTGCCTTTTGAGTCGATGAAACCAACTTGTCCGGCTTCGTTTTTTACCCAAGCAAGTCCTTCGCTTAAATATCCAATGCCTTTGTATTGCGCCTCAATCACTACCGCTCCTTCTGTATTTATGAAACCCCATTGGCCATTAACTCGGTAAGGTGCTAGTCCTTCAGAAAAACGCTTGACATCTTCCAAACCGGAGATATCAACTTGTTTCTCGCTTCCGTCTTTTGAGATGATGTAAAATCGATTACTACTCTCTGTGACACCAAATCCGCTGTTGAATTCCTGTGCTTTGTCGAACTTAGCAGGAACCAACAGTTTTCCTGAGGTATTCAGATAACCCCATTGTTTTCCAACCTGAACAGGAACCAATCCATCCTCAAAACCCTTGGTGCCAAACCCGAAAATGTTCTTCAGTTTGAACTTATCGATTTCTGTATCCAGTTTAGAACCATCTGGTTTGATGAAGTAAAATGTCTTTGCTTTCTTATCATAAATAGGTGCAAACCCTTCAGAAAATGCGTGACAATTCTTGTACTGCGCATCGATTACAAACTCGCCTTTGGTGTTGATGTAGCCCCAATTATCTCCTGATTTGGCTTGGGCTAAAAGGTCTTGGGCATTTGATTGAAAAGAAGCGGCCAACAGGCCAATTATAAGTGATAGATACTTCATTGATTTTTGATTTTAAGCGAATATATGATTCAATATTTTTTGAGAAGGTCTGAAGGCTCAATTACCTCAACGTTTGTGCCGAAAGATCGGATGGTTGCCTTCAGCTCATAGCTTGGTATTACCTTCAATTGAATAGTCAATCCATCTTCGTTTTCTGAGATGATTTTCTGCGTTGGATGAAGCGGTTGTGCCTTTACGTAACGGCCTTCTTGCGGTGCGAATTTTAAGACGACCTTTTCTGGTTTGCCGCCTGCGGTTATTCCGAAGCTGTACTTAAAAAGAACTTCTGGGTCAAACGTTTTATCAACAACAAAAACGTTTTCTCTGATGGATAGATCTGAGATTCGATCCAACCCAAACGTTTTGATCTTCCCACCATCGGCATCCTTACCAATCACGTACCAGCGGTTGCGATACTCCTTGAGTAAATAAGGGTGTAACACTCGTTCGCTTTCACTTTCATCTATAAATGATGTGTATCTGAAACGAACCTCGCGACATTCCTTAATGGCTTGGAGCAATTCTGGAAGTAGTTCGGTGCCTTTTGCCATTGGTGTGTTCTCAAACTGAACAAAACGTTCAATGGCTTCATCTTGCATTTCAGGCGAGATACTCAAACGATCCATGATCTTCTGAATGGCAGAGCCGAACTGGTCAAAAATTGCCAGGTCTTTAAATTGAAAAAGCGTGTTGGCAGCAAAGCGAATGGCTTCTTTATCCTCTTCGCTAAGCGAAATCTCCTTAATGGTATAATCTGCATCTGTGTAGTAGTAGCCTTTTTCCAATTTGGAATAGGCAATTGGAGCATAGTAGCCCAATTCGCCCTCATTCTTCATGGCCCACATGTCCTTCTCAATGGTACTAATGGAAACACGCTCGCCAGAACTGCCATACAGCGCCTGTTCGCAGGCATACTGGAGGTCTTCTTTGGTGGGGAATTTGCGAGCCTTGTTGGTCAGGCAATCATCAATAATTCGGTAGCGGAGAAGCGCGTATTTGTTTGCAGGCATGCGATAAAGTTACTTGGGATCGGGCATAAAAAAAGCCGGTCAAGCCGGCTTCTTTTCAATTTGTTTGTTTCACCAAAGCGGGCTCGGATATTTTCCGTCATCCACCATTTTCTGGAACGCCTCAACAACAACTGGACGGTCTTCAATATATGTTACTCCGTGCCAGCGGTCGTTGCTTGTAAGAATCGGGAATTTCGCTTCGCCAGAATTGATAAGTGTATCAGCCACCAGCGGAATGAAGAACTCGGCTTTCGGGTTGTCTTTGTTCTCCTTCACAAAATCTATGAACATGTGTCGGCTCACCTCGAAAATATTCGGGTGGAAGCCCCAGAAGTTCATGGAAACCACGCTGTCTGGATTCACTTCGTGAGAACCAGCTTCGTCATGGTAGACCACTTTTTCTCCTTCCCAATGAATTTTGGTGCGCTCATCAACCTTTGCCAAGTTGTTGTCAGCATCCGCAACGCAAACACCACGGCTTACTTGTCCGTGCTCGCTTAGCGTGTTGCGAAGCACATAACCAACCATCGTATAAGTATTCTCAGAACACTTGTTTTTCAAGAATCCAGCAATCTGGTGGAAACCATCCGCTCCATAAAAGTCATCTGCATTGATGACCGCAAATGGTTCATTGATTACATCATGCGCAACCAAAACCGCGTGCATAGTTCCCCACGGCTTTTCACGGTGCGGAATGTTTTCCACGCCTTCAACAGGTGTATTCACATCTTGAAACGCATAAGCGATTTCGATCTTGTCATCGAACTTTCCTGTGAAACGCGCTTTGAAATCATCCGCAAAGCTTTCGCGAATCACAAAAACCACCTTGCCAAAACCTGCCTGAATAGCATCATAGATCGAATATTCGATAATGGTTTCTCCGTTGGGTCCTAGCGGATCGATCTGCTTCAATCCTCCATATCGGCTGCCCATTCCAGCAGCAAGTATCAGTAGTGTCGGTTTCATGTGTATTGGTTATTTGTCGCGAATATAGAAACCCGATTTCTTGTATGGCCTGTTAGGTGGTCCGACCATCAACGTGTTGCTGTTAATAGTTCGTTAAGCTTCTCGGATTTTCGGTCTCAGAGCCATCTAATTTTCAGTATGCAACTCACAACACTCGATTGGTCCATCATCGCGGCCTTTTTCATTGTATCGCTCATTATCGGAATCGTTGTTTCGCGCAGGGCGGGAAGTAGCGCTTCCGAGTTTTTCCTATCGGGAAGAAATATGCCGTGGTGGCTTCTTGGAATCTCCATGGTGGCTACAACGTTTTCCGCAGATACGCCCAACTTGGTAACTGATATTGTTCGGAAGAATGGAGTTTCGGGCAACTGGGTTTGGTGGGCATTTCTCCTAACGGGAATGTTAACCGTATTTGTGTATTCAAAGCTTTGGAGGCGCTCTGGCGTGCTTACAGACCTTGAGTTTTACGAGATACGTTATGGCGGAAAAAGCGCTGCTTTCTTACGCGGATTCCGAGCACTTTATCTTGGAGTTTTCTTCAATGTAATGATCATGGCCACCGTGTGTTTGGCGGCCATTAAAATTGGTGGCGTAATGCTTGGGTTGACTGCGATTCAAACGCTGACGATTGCAAGTGTCGTTACGGTTCTTTACAGCTCGCTGGGTGGTTTACGTGGTGTTCTCATCACCGATTTCTTTCAGTTTATCCTTGCGATGGTCGGTACGGTTTGGGCTGCAAATCTGCTGCTTGACCTACCACAAGTTGGAGGTTTGGAGAATCTTCTAGCGAATCAAGAAGTAGCCTCGTTAACCAATTTTCTTCCTGATTTCTCCGATACAGAAAGTCTTATTCCATTGCTCATCATTCCGCTTGCCGTGCAATGGTGGAGTGTTTGGTATCCTGGAGCCGAGCCAGGCGGTGGAGGTTACATTGCGCAACGAATGTTGGCAGCAAAAGATGAGCAGAACGCAATGGGAGCAACGTTGCTGTTCAATATTTCGCATTACGCTTTGCGACCTTGGCCATGGATTATCATTGCTCTTTGCTCCGTGGTTGTATTCCCGAATCTGGACAGCATTCAACAGGCATTTCCGCACATTGATGCCTCCATCATCAATGATGACTTGGCGTATCCAGCTATGCTGACCTTCTTGCCAGCTGGGTTGCTCGGTTTGGTCATCGCCTCTTTGGTAGCAGCTTTCATGAGCACGATTTCCACGCATCTCAATTGGGGAAGTTCTTACGTGGTGAACGATTTCTACCAGCGGTTTGTCAAACCCGATGCTTCGGAAAAGGAGTTGGTCTTGGTTGGCCGTGTTTCAACTTTATTGTTGATGGTGCTTGCAGCACTGTTTGCGTTAGCATTGAGTAATGCGTTACAAGCGTTCAATATTCTGATGCAAATAGGTGCAGGTACAGGGCTCATTTTCATTCTGCGTTGGTTCTGGTGGCGCATAAATGCGTGGACAGAGATCAGCGGAATGGTCATTTCATTTATGGTTGCGGTGGTACTCGAAGTGGTTGCTCCAGAATTGGTTCCCGCCAATTATAAATTGGTTGTAGGGGTAGCCATCACAACAATTGGGTGGCTTACGCTGACATTCCTAACTCAGCCCGAAACAGAAGAAACGCTGAAGGGGTTTTGCGAAAGAGTGAATCCTACTATTGGTTGGAAAAACTATAGGTCAGGAACGGTTTCGGCCACAGGAAACTTGCCATTGCAGATTCTTGGAATGTTCCTTGGCTGTACGGTTGTTTATTCAGCTTTATTTGCTGCCGGCTCATTCATATATGGAAACCTAATGTTGGGAGTAGTTCTTGTTGCGGTTTCAACAGCATCTATTGGCTCTCTAGGAGCTATATGGAGGAAGTTGTAGTTGGCGTAAGCTCAATTGCCAAATCCTTTACGAGTTAAACTTATTCTATCACCATGTACAGTTGTGTGGTGTCCGGCTTTTCCTCAATTGACAAATTTTCTTGGTGTTTGAACTCATGAACATTATAATGCAGAGAAATGTAATGGCTTGTAATGGTGTCCATATTGAATCTAAGGAACTCGTAAATGTTGTTTCCTTGATAGCTGAAATCGGCAGCAGCATCCACATATAGAATTGTACAGCCACGTTTAAATACAGAAGTGTCAATCTCGCAGAAGTTTTTGATAGGATAAACATTTGCGGAGCGCAGATTCATTCTCAAGTTCTTCTTCATGTCATCATCACTCTCCAAGTCTACGTCCTTGAAGTAATTCTGATCATAGTAGTAGGCGAAGTTAATATCGAAATAGTCGGGGCATATGTAAACAATGGTTTCTTCACTTTGTCCTTCTAATTCTTTCACTTGTTCAACCATTCTCTTAACATCATGCGAGTTCGATACATTCATATTAAAGGTTGTTAGAAGTAATGTCACGGTCAAAAAAGATAAAGGGAATCTCAAAGATTTTTGTAAGGACATAAGCCCAATGGAAAGCAAAACATAAAAAGCCGGAGTAACGAAGATCACATATCGGTCAACGAATGCAGGTATCCAAATTGACCCGGTAAATATGGTTAGAAGGGGAAGAAAAAACCACAGAAGTATCAACTTCATACTAGTAGTAGTTTTTTTATCTAGCATGGCAATTATCACTAGACCTATTATAAAAACAACATAGGAAGCCATAGTAAGAAAATCATGTCTGAATTGCCCGAACCACGGAAGGGTGTTTTCTAATTGTGAAAAGCAGAACAACAGGTAAAAAGTTGAAATGGCTGATATGATGTACCCAAAGAATTTAGGAGTTGAAAGTTGGAAAATGAATCGTTGAAGAATGACCCAAACGGTTATTAAAAAAATTACAGATACCGCTTTATTTCCATTTAGCCAGAGGTACACCATGTGTTGAAGCTGTTCAATGTCAGATACGGGCGTTACCCAAGTGCCTCCTTGGCTGGTAGCAATAAACCGTTTTAAGATAACAGCAGAATATGGTAAGTAGAGTAGGCCAGTTACCCCAAATGAAACAAGTATTTGTTTCAACGCGGTCTTTCGGAATGCACCTATCGTGATGATTCCTAGAAATTGCGTGAGTAAAACAAAAAAGCCGAAAAAATGGGCGTAGATGATCAAAGTGTTTGAAACAACGAGCAAAACCTGATGGCGTCTATTTTTCGGGTCATGTACCAGATTTAAAAAGCAGTATATGGAAACGCATGTTAGAAACAAGAATATCGGATATACCCTTGCTTCGTGAGCAAAGAAAATGTGGTAGTTGGAAAGCGTAAATAATAAGCTTGCGATTGCTCCTGCTGCGGGCTTGAAAAACTTTTGACCAATCCGATAAATGAAAAATACCGATAGGCTACTGAACAAACACGGTAAAAACCGAACAGAAAGTTCACTTATGCCAAAAACCTTTATCCAATAGTGCAAGATGATTTCAAACAGAGGCGGATTGTTGCCTGTGCTCAGAAACCGAATTATGGTGTCAATGTCAAATTGAGAATAATAAATGGAGAAAGGCTCATCTATTGCAATTGAAGGATACTTGATGTACCGAAGCTTTATCGCAATGTTGATAAGCACAAATGCAATAGGCACAATCCATTGCCAGAAATGCTTCTGTAAAGATTTTCTAAGTCTCACAAAGTCAATAACGGTAAGTAATTCCACTTACGGTGACTTTAGGCCCGTCACTGGACTATAACCTGTCGAAGAAGGTTCATTTCATCATTACTGAACCTCACGTAGTACATACCATTTTCAGCGCCTGTAATGTCTATTACGCTATTTGAAGTAACGTTTCCTTTGGTGTAAACGGTTTGCCCTGCCACGTTGAATATGGTTACTTCCATCGGGCTTGCCGAGTTAGTTATCATTTGGAACTGTCCGTTGCTCGGATTAGGGTAGAGAAGAAGCACCGTTTCCTGCTCCGAATCGCGCAGACCAACGGTCATAACGTTATAGCATGATGATGTGTCTGCACATCCATTCTGGCTTACCACCAAAGCATAATTTCCAGAAGAAATTGCGGTGAATGTCTGATTCTCTTCTCCGCTCAAAGCAGCATAGTTGTTATCGCAATCCACCCATTGATACGTGGCTCCGGTGAGCACGGCTCCCAACTGATTTCCGTTGATTACAACCGAAGTGTCTGGCAATGGATTAACGGTTACGAGAACCGAATCGAAATTGAAACACTGGGTGCTATTATCGGTTCCGAGTACAGTGTAGTAAGCCGTAGCCAATGGCAAGAAGGCCACGCCATCTGTCACGTTATTTCCCCATAGGTAGCTGTCGGCACCGCTTCCAGTAAGCGTTACCATTTCTCCAGCGCAAACTGTTGCAGAAGACGCATTTGCAACCACATTTGGCAATGCGTTGATCGTGATGTTGGCAACTGCAGCAACTCCAGTACTTGGAGAAGCGGTTGAATTCACTCGAATCAAATATCCACTTCCTTGCGGTGTGTTGCTAGGGAAAGTGACGGTAATCGGTCCTGGTGTACCAGATGTAATTGAGCCAATGTCAACTGGGGTAGTGAAATCTCCGCTGGCATCAGATAACTGAGCGGTAAAAACATTTGAACCAGAGAAACTTCCAACTGCGTTGAACGTCACCGTTGCAGTTTCGCCAGCACAGAACTCAAGTGTATTGAGGTCTGCAGTGATAATTTCAACACAAGGGTCTGGTTCAAGAGTTAATGCGACCGTATTATCGGTGATGGTACCTGCCACATTCAGGACTTCTCCGGCCGAACCATTGGTTCCAGCAACACCAGCAGGAGTTCCTGATCCCCCAGATCCGATTACACCGGCAGTTCCGCCAGTGAAGGTTGAACCTGTTCTATTAATGGTAGAGTTGACACCGTAAATTCCGTAAGCCGAGCCAGCGGAACCACCGCCACCGCCACCGCTGTTTCCACCGTCTCCACCGTCTCCGCCATCTCCACCATCTCCTGTGCCCGGACCGTTTCCGCCATTGCCACCTTGTCCTCCGGCAGTACCTTCACCGCTTGCACCTCCGTCTCCGCCAATTCCTCCAGAGCCTAATGTGAATTCACAATCTATAAGCGAACATGTAGAGTTGATCAGGAATAGGGTTGCGCTGTTTCCTCCAGAGCGTCCACCAGTACCAACAGTTGATGCGGCAATACCGCCTGAACCGCCACCGCCACCGCCAGCACCATAAGAATCGGTACCGTCATCGCAGCCGCCAGAGCCGCCACCGCCACCGCCACCGGTGCCATTTTCACCTAGCGTGCCCGCATCTGCCGTAGTAGCTTCCCAATAAAGTCCGTTTACCGTTGCCGATGTAGTTGCTCCAGCACCTCCCGCTCCGTGCACCGTTTGACCATCGTTACCCGGGTTACCATTGGAGCACGTTCCACCGCCACCTCCTCGGTATCCGAAGCTATTTGTTACGAATACGGTAGCACTACTGCCATTTACACCTCCAGTGGCATCTAGGTCTGGGAAGCCACTGCAATCATCGTCCATGTAACCACCTCTACCACCATTACCTCCTGCCGTACTTGGGAACCCGGTAGTCACCGCACCAGCTCCGCCATCTCCAGAGTCATCATCATTACATGAGGTATTGAACTCATCGCCATCTTCACCGTCAAGTCCATTTGATGCAACAGTGGTTGCATCGGTTCCGTCATTGCCACCTGCGCCTTGAGCTCCTGTTCCACCTTCAATGGAAACCCGCTGCAAAACAAGTTCGCTACTATTGGCTACATGAATTCCGTAAGAACTATTTCCTTCAATAAGAGCATTTGGTGCCAGAACCGTGATATCCGAGATGACGGTTTCTGTTGAAATGCCGTGAGCCATAATGGTATAAACCTGACCATTGTTGTCCAAGCCTCCTTCTACAGTTGATGTTCCGGTAAGCGCCCATTGTGAATCAAAACCTCCCCAGAGACTAATTCCATCTTCTATTACTATTATTTCGGAGTATGGGTTAGCTGTAACCGCAATGCGGACATCAGAGAAGCCTTCGGTTTCCGCTCGTTGAATACCGTAATTAATGGTAGCGCAAGGAGTTCCTTCTTCTCCGCAAGTAGTATTGTCGGTTCCACTGTCGCCATCAACATGGATAATGAAAGAGCAGCTTTGCTGAGCATAAGTAGTAGAGACATTTAGTCCCAAAATGGCTAGTAGAATTAGGTAGAGGTTTTTCATTATTAAGTCGAAAAGTTAGGTCGCGAATTTCAACATTTTCAGAAGCCAGAACGTTAACTGGTTGTCTTTTTCAGATTTCGGCTGAGTTAATTCATCGCAGGTTAGACTTACTTTCCTGCAATCATTCTACTCAAGGCTTTATTGGCAAGTTCGGCCCACAGGTCTGCATCTTTGGCAGTGATACAGAACCAATCGTAAAGCGGGGCTTTCTTTTTAAATGGCGATAGGTGTTGCCATTCTGAGATGCCATTATCTTCTGGTTTCCATTCACGCCCTAGGCGGAAAACCATTTGATCCTGATAGAAGAATGCGAAGTTCTTTCCGTTGTACTGAATACCCGGAGATGACATCATTTTACCTAGAGTAACTCCTTGATGGTGCTCCATTCCATTTGCGACCAATATGAACTTCTCTTCTGGTGTCACGCCATTGGATTTTTCTCAATGGTTACAAGGAAATCCTCTTCACGCCTATTGTAAAAGAACTTCTTTCTCACCTCGCGCTCAGAGCTTTCGTAGAAGTAGGAAACATGCTCTATTTTGTCTGAGTCATTCCGATCAATCCACTTTACGGTATAGCTGTACTTTTCATCCGACAGATTCTCCCGTTTCAGGTGGTCAAGCATCTTTTTCAGCACGTCCACAGAACTTGTTCCACGTGTTTGATGCAACAGGAAAATCGCTCCATTACGAGCGTTACGCGTGTAGAGGTCAAGCATAATGCTGTAGTCAACATCATCAATATCAACATGATAATCGAAGTGAACCGTATTTCTGTTGTCCTCATAGATCAAGGTGACAATCTCACCTTCTAGTTCAAACCGTTTGTCTTTCTTCCGCATACCGATGTTTTTCCAAATGTAAACATCACTCATCCTAATTGTTCAAACCAGTGATTTCTATCACATATTACGGGGAAGTATTTTCTTAATTCGCGCTTAGAAACCAATATTAAGAATGAAGACATCGACTAAACTGACAATTTTTGCTTCTGTGGTGTTCCTTGCTAGCTGCGGTGACCACTCGGATACGCATCAGACAAATAATAATGCGGCCCAATTTGCTGAGCACATGCGTATGGATGGCCAAGTGGCAGATAAGGCCAAGAAGATTTTTAAGCCGATTTCCGGTACTCCAGCGGAAAATCCAGAAAACCCGATCACGGAAGAAAAAGTGAAGTTGGGGAAGATGCTGTACTTCGATAAGCGACTTTCCAAAGAAGGAAACATCAGCTGTAATTCTTGCCACAACTTGGCCACTGCGGGCGTTGATAATCTGCCAACATCTCAAGGTGATGATGGTGGTTTCGGAGATCGAAACTCACCAACAGTTCTGAACGCAGCTCACCATTTTCTTCAGTTTTGGGATGGTAGAAATAAAGATGTGGAAGAACAGGCTGGTGGGCCGATTCTCAATCCAGTTGAAATGGCTATTCCAAGTAAAGATTTTCTTGTTGATCGATTGAAAGGCGTGGATATGTACAAAGACATGTTCGCTGCGGCTTACCCTGGTTCAAGCTCTCCAATTACGTATTTGAATGTGCAAAAGGCGATTGCTGCATTTGAACGTACGCTTATTACACCTTCAAGGTTTGACGATTATCTGAATGGAGATTCTCATGCCTTAACTGTAGCTGAGAAAGAAGGGTTGAAAACCTTTATGGATGCTGGTTGCATTACATGCCACAATGGGCCGATGTTGGGAGCAAATTCTTTTCAGAAGTTTGGTCAGTTCAAAGAATACTGGCATTACACAGGCAGTGAAAACGTTGATTACGGACGTTTTGCCGTGACTGAAAACGAGGCCGATAAGTTCATGTTCAAGGTTCCTAGCTTGAGAAATATTCATGAAACCGGACCTTACTTCCACGATGGAAGCGTAAATGATCTTGCCGAAGCAGTGAACATCATGGCCGAAATCAATCTCAGAAAGCGTCTTTCTGACGATGAAGTGGAGAGTATTCTAACTTTTCTAGGTTCGTTGTCTGGAGATATTTCAGAAGAGGCAAAGCACGCTCCGAAGGAGTTGGCTTCGCTGTAATTCGGAGTTTACCGAACGAGATTAGCAGCCCACCAAAGCGCCCAAGCTGCTCCTCCAGAAATGATCAATGCGATTGTTGCTTTTTTGAGGAGGTCAGTGATTGTTTGGGCGTTCATGTGATATACAGTTGTTTGATTTGAGTCCGTGAAGATTTAATTCTTCGCGAACTAAAATGTCATGGAGTGATCAAAACCTTGGTGTTGTGAATTTCTTTTCGGCCAACGACCTGCACAACATAAATGCCGTTGCTAAGCTCTGGCATTTGCATGCGTGTTGAATTTGATTCGTCAGTGTAAACCAGCCGTCCATTCATATCGAAATAATGAACGGTTGCTGGCATTAGCGATGCGTCTATTATCAGCTCGCCACTTGCAAATCCAATGAGTTCTATTTTCTCCTTTGATGGAACCGAAGAAATCAGCTCAGCGCAACTCACGTAAATTTGGTTATCAAAGCGGGTTTCGGCCGGAAGCAATTTTTGATTCATCGCCAACGGATAACCTGCCATGGGCAATTGTTCTGAAACAAGATAATCGGGTAGAGATGATTCATTCAAATACAAGGTGTTGGTCACAACGTTAGAAGTGTTGGAAGGTGTGACTGTGCCGTTAACGTTATTGCCGAATGAATAAGCACCGTTTCCGTTTACACTGAACAAACCATAGGGCCAGCCTGTGTTGTTCGTTATCTCATTTCCCACAATATTCATAGAATCAGTTGGTGTTCCTGAGTCTGAAAAGAACCCGTAAAGCTCAGCACGGTTGCGTAAGAAAGTGTTGTAAGGACCATTACTTCCATGCGATGCATCTACCACGATATTTTGGATGGTATTGCCCTCAAAGAGATTCAGATAAGTGTAATTACCGTGGAGAACCGCATCTCCGGCCGAATTGGCAGGTAGGAAGCCATCTTCCCAAAATGGGTCATAAGAATAGTTGTAGCCGTAAACATTGCCATTAGCTCCGGACTGAATTAGCATGGAATGCCGAAGATGTTCAAAAGCATTGTTTTCGGTCAGACAAAAACTTGTGGCAGTCTGATTAACAACACCATATCCTTGCCCACCGCCACCGTAAGCGTGGGCGTGATGAAAGTAACTTCCTTCCACAAGAATGTGAGCAGACGAATTAATGGCTATGTGGGCAAAGTTGCATTTGTCACTCATCACATTTCGAATCACACAGTTATAAGCATTGTTGATGAAGATGTTATCTGTTTGGCCAGAAGAAGCATCCAACCTTTCGATGGATAGACATTCAATTCCAGCCGCTCTTACGGGATTCAGTTTCCTGATGTACGGAGTTCGACCTAACGGATAAAGATGATTCAGCGGATCAACCAGCGTAAGCACATTTCCATTTATGGATTCAATTTCCACCACCTGACCAAGAGTTCCGTAAGCCCAAGAAGAAAACATGAGATCTTCATCAAACATGTAAAGTCGAATCACATCTCCTGCCTCAAGTCCAGAAGCGTTATCCAAACTCAGTTGGTAAGTTCCCTTCAAGGCACCTGCGGCCAACGGAATTTCAGCAGCACTGGTAGAACCACTTATACGTATCAGATCGCCCGTTCCACCAAGGTCAAATTTCAGTTCAGTGCTGCTCGATTCACCTTTTAAAAAGACGCTATCTGGAAGCGTTAGGCTAGCATCGAAATAGTATTCACCTTCCGGAAAGAAGATGGTGCCAGCTGCACCGTTCAAACTTGCAATTGCATCAGTGTAGGCTGTATTGCAACTGGTTGTTCCCGTGTTATCCGCACCAAAGTCAGTAATGTTTACAACGTTGGTTGGAGCTTGCAGTTCGGTTGTAAGACCAGCGTTTTCCCATGCTGTGATTCGCTCAGGTGAAAACACCTGTGCGTTCAAATGGCTAAATCCGATAAGGCTGAATACTGATCCAAAAAGTAGATTCCTAGTTTTTCTCATACGCTACATGAACCAAGTACTGAAAACATCACTGAGCGCACCACCTGCTTTGATGGTGAACATGAACAGTACGACAATGCAAAAGGTGAGTTTAATGCCTGTTCCTATCACAAATCCCAGTAATGATCCAACACCACTGTTCAGTGCTTTGGTAAATGTTCCTCCAGCTAGCATGTCGCCAACCACGGTTCCGATCAACGGGCCGAGAATAATGCCAATAGGAGGGAAGAAGAACAGCCCAACCACAATACCGATCGTACCACCCCAAACTCCCTCACGAGATGAACCGAATTTCTTGGCACCTAAAACCGGAATGATGTAATCAAGTGCCGTAACAATGGCCATGAATACGCCAGAAATGACCAGCGTCCAAACACCAATCTCATGGTCGGGCAGAAAGAAGAAGAGAAACAGCGATAGCCAACTGATAAATGGTCCGGGAAGTGCGGGAACAATGCAACCTACAATTCCCAATCCGTTGATGATAAGACCAGTTATGAGAATGGCAACTTCGGCCATTTCAATATGCCTTTGGCATTACCAGCGCAAGAATCAAGTAAAGCAATACGCCACCGCCAGCAAAGAAGAGAAATAGGATAAAAGCAATTCGAATTACGGTCGGGTCTAAATCCATGTATTCGCCAATTCCAGCGCATACACCAAGCAGTTTACCCTCTTTTCGTTCTAGTCTCTTCTGGCTCATAGTTCAAGTTTTAGAATGGAAGATCGTCTTCCCCAATATCGTCAATTGTTCCGGAATTGGAAGGAGGTGCAGAAGCCGCAGCAACTGGCTCGGCCATTGGGTCTAGCGGAGGTGGAATCGGAGCACCATTTCCTGCGGCATCTTTCTCTAAACGCCAGGCTTGCAGATTCACATAATATTTTCCGTTGTACTCGTTTCCGCGAACGTTGAAACTCACTTTGATCGGGTCGTTGGGTTTGAACGCGTCAACCAATGAGGTTTTGTCTTTAATGAGTTCAAACTTGATATCCTGAGGATATTGCTCTTCTGTGGTTACTACAAATTCTCTCTTGGTAAAACCGCTGTTGAATGTCTGCACATCCATCACGGCTTTCAGTTTTCCTGTCAGTTCAAATGATGCCATTTCTAATTCTTTGAGGCAAAATTAACCTCGAAGAATCGGGGTCAAAATTTATGGCAATGAAGTTGTGAACGTTTTCTTAACGGTTCAGCTAAGTGTTCAGGCGCGAGACGGGCGATAGCCTGTCCATCGTGACCAACACGGGGCCGAAGTGATTGGCTTTAATTTACGAATTACCGTGGCCTGATACCCAGCGCTTCTTGACACCAGTTATTTCTTTAAAATTTTATCGATGTCAGAACTTGAAACCTCAAGAACTGAAAGGATATGTCGGGCAAACCGTTCGTTCGTTGACCTGTATTTGTCAAAGAGGTCAAACAAACCCGTCACGTAAAGTCGTTCGTTTACGGTCATCCCTGCTAGCGTGTCGACAGCACTCACCTTTTCAAAAATCTGCTGTTGAAGTGCGAACCATTCCAATCTGTGTTTCATTCGCTGTAATATGTCATTGTCAGCGTCACCGTGAATGTCACGGATCTGATGTCGTAGTGCATTGTGGTCCATTGGTTGAACAAATTCGTTCACACCAAGATTGAAGAGTGCCTGTCCAAAGCGTTGTTCTGGATGAGATTTCAGATAGTGTTCCAGAAGTGTCAGTATTTGCTTGTGCTCCGACTTCATTTTCTAATTATGCCCAACGGTTTGGCTATGAAACGTGTCCCGCAGAGCATGTTTTCATAGCCCTTGTTGGCAAACGGTTTTATTCTTTCACCGCTTTCAGATTAAACACTTTTCCGTCAGGATAAACCAGCCGAATAATATAAACGCCTTTTTCTTTCGGCATATCGTATGCAATAAGTCCGTTGACATTCCTCATTTCAGAACCAACCAACTCTCCGAGCAGACTGTAAGCATTGATGGTCACATTATTTGAACTTGTACCTATGTCAATTTGCAACTTTCCTGAAGTCGGGTTAGGATAAAAAACAACAGGTGCATCCGGTTCGTTTTCAGCAATTCCATTCGGCAGTTCATTCACCACGTTAACGGTTACCATTTGCATGGTCTTGTAGATGTAGGTTGAATTATCGCAATACGTACCTGAGCAGCCAATTGCATCTGTTATGGTCAGACAGATGTTGTAATAACCAGCAGAATCATATGTGTGGCTTACGTACTGACCTACGGAATTCATTCCGTCTCCCCAATCCCACGTGTATGTCATGGGACTAACCCCAACACTGCCATCAAGAGCAAACCAACTATGCATTTCAAATGGGTTTGGGAATAGGCTAAATGAAGCTGCGCATGGGCCATTACCCGTAACATTTGATGAGCCTGACAAGCTATTGGCATCAATCAGCAAAGCACTATCAACAAGATCATCTCCAGAATCTGCAATAACTATCCTTGCGTGATACATAACACCGGGAGTAACCGAAATGGATGCTGTAAGTGGTACCGTAAATCCGTTATATCCTACTGTAAGACCAGCTGGATTTTCGTTATCAACATACAAGCCACTATTTACGTTGGCATTGATATTATCAATATTCACGGGGTCATTAGAATTGGGTACCAAGGCAATATTCTGTTCTCCAGAGATTCCAGGGCCAGAAATGAACAATGCAATTGCATCAGACACTCCACTACCTACATAGAACATATAATCATCAGAGGCAAAAACATACCTAAGACTAACCATTGACGAGTCAGTGACGAAGTCAAACTCCAAACTGGCAGCATCAAATGTCCCTATCCCACCATTTATCGACTCCAAGGTTATATCTCCCGTATTTGAAAGAGAAGTTCCCAGGTCAACTTGCTCTGTGCTATCTACAGGGCCCTCCGCATCAATTGCAAGCCCCGTACTCAAAATAATACCTGAACTAAGCCCAATATTTGAATTGGCTCCATTAAAAGAACCCAGTGCCTGATTATTCCCAAAGTACTGGGCATTGGATACCTGAACCGAAGAAGACGATAACATATTTTCTACCAAAAATTGAGCTGTAAAGTTGGTATCAACTTCTAGTGTCTGACCAGTGGTTTGATTCAATATTGCACTCAGCAAAACAAGAATGATGGAAAGTATTCGTTTCACGTCTTGGTTTTTAATGTTTGTCAACGGTTTCCGCTAAAGATAATGCGTTAGAAACTGCCGTCCTTTCGCCATGCACGGACGATACAGAACGAAACTGAGACCGACTGACGTACCGTCACAAGCATTAGGTTTTAGCGGTTGTTGTGTGTAGTTGTTTCAATTTTTTGTCCCAAATAGCGAACACCAACTTGCGAAAAGAAGTCAGCATGAATGTTTCCTCTATTCTCCAGTTTTAAATTCGCTTTCAGCTTGTCATAGTTCGAGTAGTAGGCACTTGAAAATCGAACTATTAGCTTTTCGTCCTTCACCAGCCAAACCGCATCGTTGCTCCCATGTTTTCTGCTTTCGTCAGCAGTTATAAAATAGTCGAAGTCAGTCCAGTCGTAGGTTTTTTTCAAAAAGGGTAAAATGGGATTTCTGAAATCAATCTTGTCTTCCCGTATGAAAATCAGTTTGCATTCGTTCATAAACAGAAGGAGAAGAAGGAATTGAATTACAAGAAACGCTACAGTCATTCCTACCATAAACTGGTCATCCATAACCACTCCGCTTACAAATATGTAATTCAGAAAACCAAGAAGGAGATGTATGAACAACAGTAATCCAACACCTCCAAGTATTCTTGGCCTTGACATCATTTCGGGTGGCTTTTTCAATTACACACAACGGTTTAGCTAAGTGTTCGGGCGGGAAACGGGCGATAGCCTGTCCACCGTGACGAACACGAGCGCGATGTGTTTTGCCCCAAGTTACGCAATACCATAGCCCTGACACTTAGCTCTTGTTGGAGTTAGTTTTTTCTTTTCATTTCCCAGTCGCCCTCTATCGAACTTACAATCGTGTCGGTTTGGAATTCACCTATTGGTTCCTCAAAGAGGTCAACCGTCCACCGACCTTCATATTTCTTTTCACCTGAATTCCACGTCCCGAAATATTTCGCACCAGGATGCGGTTGGTCGCTCAGAGCGATTAGGTCTCCCGTCAAGTCGTCAGAGTAGTAGTTGAATGGATATTTGACAACGAAACTGATTTCATCTCCTTCCTTGAAACCGTTCACGCTCACTTCAGTACCAAAAAGGTCTTTGGTTTCTTCGTCAATGCGCACACCCTTGAAAGAGCCGTCATCAACGTCAATGGTAAGTGTCCAAGTAACTTCAATCTCCTTGAATTCTCCCAAGTCATTTTCGAGCTCGTACCAAAACGACCCAATCCAGACTTCTCTATTGATTGGAATGATGCTCATTTCAAATTAACTCCAACGGTTTGACTATGAGCAGGCGGGCTTTAGAAGCGCTTTCCTGTCAGCCGAGCCGAAAGTTAGTTAATAGTTTTATCGTTTCGTTTTTCACTGTCGCCCCGCTTGCTTATAGTTTTTGTTAGCGCACGTTTTTATTTCTTTTTAAAAATTCAATCAAGTCCTGTTTTTCCTTGTTGTAACTATAAGAGTCGACCAATTCAAAGTTTGAGTCAACGATTACAATTATTGGTTGATATGCTTTTGGGAAAAGTGATTTTTCAATTTCGCTAATGTATTGTCCCTTTGTTTTCATTTTCTTGTCAGGAAATTGTTTCTGTTGAATAGGTGTAATTGCTGACCTGTCGTCTGCGTAACCGAGGAAACAGTTGTATTCATTAAAAAGGTTTTGAATTTCTCGGTCATTGAAAAATGCTTCTTCCATTTTACGTCCGTTAATGTCCCCCCAACCTGTGAAATAGAGTAAGGTAGGTTTTGTTTGTCCTTTTACTTTTAACTGATTTATCGTGTCAATTTCGTTGAAGTGTCCAAAAAGCAAATCAGGTTGTTGAGCCGGTTCAGCCTTTTGCTTATGTTCCTTTGATTGAATAAATGCAGAAAAGGCTTCCTTATATGTCAAATTTGAGTTTTCAACTGAATAAACCGTAGTCATCATTTCGTTTAGGTCTGAATCTGAAAAGCCCATATTTTGAAAATTCTGTCGGACTTGGACGCTCTCGGCTCGATTAACAATTTTGTTTTCGTATTCTAATGTGAATTCAAAGGCTAATCTTCCTTTTTGATATTGGTCAGTGGACTTAAAATCATTGATATAGTCGATTATGTTTCCATAATTAATTTCTTTATTGTCAGTTGTCAGTTGAATCATTTGAACCGCAAGAATTTGAGGGTTTAGGATTTTCTTGTCGATGGAATCAAGTTCGATACAATTTCCAATTACATCTAAGTCAATTGAAATTAAACTGTCCACCTTTCCTGCCTTATAATTGGCAAAATGAGGTCTGTCAGCTCTTATTTTGTCACAGTCTTTACTCGTTTGTCCGTAAGCGGAAAAAGTCAAAATTGATAGTATAATTATGATTGTCGTGTTCGTCATTTTTTGAATGTGCGCTAACGGTTCAGCTAAGTGTTCGGGCGGGAGACGGGCGATAGCCTGTCCACCGTGACGAACACGAGCGCGATGTGATTTGCCCCAAGTTACACAATACCATAGCCCTGACACTTAGCTTTTGTTGTGTGTAGTTGTTTCTTTCTTTTTTCAATGCCAATCGTGTCCGCAGTGGCGGCATTGCTTCGCTTTCGGAGTGCGAGTCAGCCGTCCGCAATTTGGACAGTTGTTAAATTTCACTTCGTCAATGTTGTCTTGAAGAATTCTGTTCGCGGTTGTCAGAATGAAGTTGTCATAACCTTCAGTCAGCAATTGAAGTACTTCTGGGTCTTCCGTCAACCAGCCACTCTTTTTGGAAACTCTAATTCTCGCGGGGCTTGGGTCACTTCCCATTTTGACGGTCGTTGAATAATGTCTCCAAGCCTGTCTTTCCCTGTCGTTCATTAGATGGCCGAAGTAGTTGAAAATGTATTGAGCAGTTTCCTCGTCCACGTTCGTTTTTCAATTACACACAACGGTGCGCCTAAAAGTATTGCGTTTTGAAACCACTGAGATTTCCAGATACGGTAACGTAGCAGAACGAAACTGAGACTGATTGACGTACCGTCCCACGCAATATTTTTAGGCATTGTTGTGTGTAGTTTTTCTTTCTTTTCATTCGGGTTCGTCTTGAAGACCATCAACAAGTTCTGAAAATGAACTTGCTACCTCAAAGGGTTCCTCGTCAATATTTCCATACCACAGGAATACTTTTCCATAATTGTTACTGTCCAAACAAATGCAATAAAAATCAGCTCCTTGACCTCTAGCTACTGGAAGTAAATTTCTTGGAATGGTTTGTTCAGCAATCCATAAGAGTTGCAATGTCCACTCAAGGGTGTCTTTGCCATTCTTCAAATTAAAGAACCAGGCGATAATAAAACCGTCATCTTGAAAAGGAAAAAAATTCTTTTCCGGTCGACCGCCATTGTTTTCGACTAGAAAGTCCTTGTAATCTTCGGGTAGCTGAACTTTATAAGTCGCTTCAAACTCTGAAATGTCACTTTCCGTAATAGGGTCGCCAGATTTGATTAGTGTCGTTTTCATTATCTCACTTCGGTGGTGTCCCTTTTAATTACACACAACGGTGCCGCTAAAATTTCGCAAACGGTGTGGGTTGGCAGGTGTGAATTTTAGCGATTGTTGGGGCCAGTATTTTTCTTTTTAAAACTATGAACATGAAAAAACCAATTGTCATTCGAGAGTACGATAAAGTATCAGATGAAAAGATACGTCAATTGATGTCGACATTCGGCACTAAGAGTTCTACCGTGTCGTCTTCTTTTGTAAAGTTTTCACGCAAAACCCGATAAACATTGATACAGGAATTTGTGATGTTTTCAGAGAACACACCGAGTAAAAGGTTTCGCAATTCGTCTTCGGTCATGTCAGTATCGTAGTCCATGAAAGTCATTTTACCTTCTTTTTCGTCTTTACGCATTTGCAATACGGTAATGAATGCGCCAACTGGAAAAACAGAACTTATTCCTTCGTCCGTGAACATGTTTTTTATGGTAAGTTCCATATTGAACTCTTCGCCCAGAAGTTTCTTGTTGTATTCGATTTTGTCGATGTCATTCGTCCACCCGAAGTTTCGCTTTTCGCTCATGTCGTCAACGAGCATTTGGTACTTACTTGTCAATGGCGGTTGTGATACGATAAAATGCTTCTTCATGCGTCTTTTTAATATTGGCCCCAACGGTTTCCGCTAAAGATAATGCGTTAGAAACTGCCGTCCTTTCGCCATGCACAAACAGCGCAGAACGGAACTGAGACCGACTGACGTACTGTCGCACGCATTAGATTTTAGCGGGTGTTGGGGTTAGTAATTTATTCTTTTCAACGTCAGGACGTACATCGGTTGGTCCGCCATTCCTCGATGTAGTTGAAGGTCAAGAGATATAACTTCAAACCTGTCCGTTGTCTTTCCTTTCATCTTGAGTTCCACTGTTGTCTTTGATTGTTGCTGTTTCACCTTCCAACGGTGAGGAGGAAAGTTCAATGCTCCACCTCTTGGAGGTTCCTGTTGGTAGAAGCAGTCTCGGTAGTGCAACCTGTGATTAGAAGCAAAAAACCACTCCAGATGTTGAGCACACTTCATTTCGAAGTACGCGTACTTGTGGTTAAAGAGAATGATGGTGTCGGATTTGTAATAAAAGCTGTCCACATTGCAGGTTAGCCAAACATTGTTTAGATCGGTAATACTTTCCGGTTTGTCCCAATTCAATTTACTTGTTTCACCTATGAAAATCTCCTTAATCGTTTTCGCTGAAACTTCAACAGGTTGAGCCTGAATGAGTGTCACTAATTGACACAAAATCAAAGTGATAAGCGGTCTCATTTCGTTATTAACCCCAACGGTTTCCGCTAAAGATAATGCGTTAGAAACTGCCGTCCCTTCGCCATGCACGGACAGCGCAGAACGAAACTGAGACTGACTGACGTACCGTCCTAAGCATTAGATTTTAGCGGTTGTTGTGGTGTGTTGTTTCTTTCTTTTTTCAGCTCGTCCAACGCCTGTAAGGCTTCGGGTACAAGTTTGGTTTGCAGACGTCTGTCAATTTCACTGTCCGACAAGTCTTTAAATGTCCGTTTGAAGCTGTCCACACGGCTTCTGGTCAGCTCCTTGATTTCTTCTTCTGTCTTGTATGTCCCAAGAAGACTGTGAACTGCTTTCGGTATTCTTGAATTGTAAATGGATGCAAACACAATTAACACGACAAGTGGAATTAGATGGAACTGAAGAAAACCTATTCCAACGCTCATGATTACAGTTGAAAAACTTACCAGACCTAGCGTACCAATGATGAGAACAAAACCCATTGCGTAACGGTACCATCTGAGATTTAGAAAGAATAGAACAGCGCAAACAGCAAGAAGAGTTAAACCAACGTAAGCTGTCGGCTCAAAAATGTAGTCCGTAAAAAGCACTTGAATAGCCGAACCAATACCAACAATAGATAATAGTCCAAGCGGAATGAAGTCCTTTAAATTACCCTTGCTTTGCACGATTACTTGTCGAAATTGAAAGTTTTGGTCTTTGCATTTTGGATTATCCAAATACCGTTTTTCTTGACAACATTGACCTGAACCTCGGAGTAGTCAAAATCCTCATTTGGAATAGCATTTTTCACTAATTCGTCAGCAAGAGTTTTAGCCTTGTCATAAAGCTCAAGTTGATTGTCAAATGAACGATTGATTGGTTTTGAATTAACGATTTCACAGAGCATGAAAGTTCGGTCTTCTGTCAGTCGTCCGTTGGTTTCCATTGTTTCATGGTTATAGGTAATGGAAACTCTGTCGGCTTCATATTTCGTGGCAAAACTTTGTTC
Source organism: uncultured Chryseobacterium sp. (assembly GCA_964457245.1). Classification (GTDB taxonomy): domain Bacteria; phylum Bacteroidota; class Bacteroidia; order UBA10329; family UBA10329; genus UBA10329. The sequence continues at coordinate 37,093 of CAYWET010000022.1, forward strand.
AAATGGCGTCATTTCCACCGTGTCCGAATTACAGGAGAACAAGAGTAGACATGAGAGAATAAATGTGAGCTGTCTCATAGCTTTTTTCAATACACCACAACGGGTACTGCTATGAAAATAGGGCTTTAACTCCTTCGACCTTTCAGTCGAAACAGAACTTGGTAGAAACAACTGAGCTTGCGTACCTGTCGTCACGCCCTATTTTGATAGCAGATGTTGGGGTTAGTTTTTCCATTTTTCTCCTTCGTAAGGAATCCACAAATGATTTTCGCTGAACACAACGTACTGGTCTGGTTTTTCAAAAGTTTCGTAAATGTCTTTCCGAATGACCAATCCTTTTTGTCGTGCGACAAATTCTGGGTCTTCCATAAGTTCGGTGTAACTTCTAACTCCGTCAACTTCCACTCCAACTAAGGCGAAACGAAATTCCGGTGCATTTTTTAGCAGGTCGTAAAACTTTTGACCGATCAACGTCATTTCAATAGCGTCTGCCTTAGATGTAATTCCGCTTTCGCTTATTCCTCCGACCGTTACCATTCCGCCTTGATGTGTCAGAATATTGTATTTCTGGTTCTTGTCAAGGAATTTGAAAGAACTAAAATAATCGAGGACTGCGTTTTCCTTGTCCACACTCTCGGTTTCAACCCACAATGAAAATATCCAAGCCACGGTGCCTATTTCGAATTAACCCCAACTATTTGCTAAACGCAAGGTTGCGTTTAGCCCGCTATGGCGTTCGTTTAATTAATGTGCTGAAAAATAAGGTTTTACGACCTTTAACAAAGCAAAATAGGGAATTGAAATTTCTGAGAAATAGATTTCCGATCACTGCTTTTAGAATATATATAGCAGTCGAAACTTCTAAAACCCCAGCTTTTGCTTCAATGACTGCTGTTTTTGACCTGGAAACAGTTGTATTTGTGTTGCCAATAGCGATTCTTATCGTTAAAAGAGCAATCATGAGGCTGAATATAGCTGTGTCCATCATGAAAACAGGAGTTTTTATCTCAAAAACTCCTGTTTTTGCCTCAATGTTTGCTGTTTTTGCCTTAAAAAGAGTTGACTGCTCGTTGACGTCTTTTTGAGATTTGGGTATTGAATACACAGCCTTACGCGTAGTCATTCCCCTGGGTGATAAATCCGTTCGGCAGCTTTTTCAAGTTTTTCTCTTTCGAAATAAATTGGACGGTACTCGTGGTTGGTAAACATTTCCATTTGGTCGTTGTAATGCGGACTGTCTGGATGATTGCTCGCGCCTAAAGCGTTGATGCTTCTGACATCCGTGCCGTCTTTTCCAAATCGGACAACCTGTATGTAGCCATCGCCACCTGTTACTTTGTAAATGCCCTTTTTCTTGTCGTGAAGTTTGGTGTCAGTTGCTCTCGGAACCTCACGTAATCCATGTGCTGGCAGGCTCTTATCGCCACGAATTAAACGTTGTACATCGCCTAGCGGAACATCCAACGTTCGGTGTGTTTTTAGTAACAGTTTTTTCGCTTTGCGAATAGCATCAACGGCCATTTCTTCATTTAGGTCTTGCGGTCGCACCATCAGCAACGCAAACGGTCCGTTTACTTCTTGACGAAGGAAATCGTGCGTTACCATGGCAAGGGCCGCATCCATGTTATCCGCGTTTCCTTTTCTATCCCACTTTTTCAGTTTCTGAATGGCATCAGCAATGTCTGGGTATTTGCTTTCATCTAAATTGAACATGGCGGCAAACTTGGTTTCGTAAATGCCGTTGGGTTGGTAAGCATGGTCGTATTTAATACGGTCGAGGTCAGACTCGGTAAACGCGCCTTCATGCTCGGCCATCAACGTTTCAAAACGCTCGCCACGGTTGTACATAAACGTTTGCAAACCAGGGAAGTATTCTTCCCAATTGCAGCTATCGCCTGTGCAATGCAATGGCGTGTTATTGGCGTTAAACACGTAACCGCATTCTGGATTTTCTACGTGTGGTAATCGGTTGTAATCCAGAATTTCTGTCCAACGGTAATCGGAAGTATTGGCGGTAATCGGAGCACTCCAATTCAATTTCGGATTTCTCTTGGGAACCTTACCGCCAGAGTGCAACATGATGTTTCCATCCTTATCGGCATAAACCGTATTGAATAACGGAACCGCTTGCATTTCCATGGCTTTCGTGAACTGTCCAAAGTTTTCAGCCTTGTTCATTAAGAACCATTGTTCCGTAGCACGGATGTCGTTGTAAGCAGGAAAACGGAATGCCCAGGAACCGTATTTGTTCTCGAAAACAGGTCCGTAAGCACAGTACTTCACTTTCTTGCTCACCGGAATTTTCATTCCAATGATCTTTACTTTCAGCTTTATCTTTTTAACGTAGAAATCGCGCCATTCGCCATCGTACTTGTATTGGTTTTTGTTCTTAGGGTTTATTTCCAACTTGTAGATGTCTCCAAACTGGTGGTAATTGAACGTGTGTCCCCAGCCCAAATTCGAGTTGGAACCCACGAAAACGCTTGTTCCGCCAGGGAAAAGACCTCCAACGCAGTTCCAGCCTTCATCGCTCATAACATGCGCTTCGTACCAAGCAAAACGGCCTTCAATTGGTTGGTGAGAATTGATGAGGAGATACGCGTTTCCGTCAGCCATTTTCTCAGGTGCAACCGCCAACGCGTTAGAACCTGTTCCTGTATGAGCTTCATTCGAACCAAGGAATTCCTCTACTCGATTTTCATTCACGGCTTTGAGACCCATTCCCAAGCCTGCCATTAACGAAACGCTCAGCGTGGAACTTTTTACAAGGTCTTTGGCCGTTACGGGAAAGGTTTTCTTGAGAATAACCTCCTTCGGATTTGCGGCTGCGTAGTCGTTCAATGCCTGTGCGTATGCGGCCAATATCGAACGGAATTTAGGGGAAAGGTCTTTCTCGAATCGGGCATCAACCAGAGAATCGATATTCAAGAACTTCAACCCGAAATCGAACAGAACACCATCTTTTCCTTTGTAGCTGCCCATCAAACCTTTGCCCGCCATCACGGCCTCTTGCATGTCGGAGAAATTGTCTTCAGAATGTGCGTACGCCAGTCCGTAAGCTGCATCGGCATCGGTTTTACCATGTATGTGCGGAACACCTAACGAATCTCGGATAATGGTAACATCTTTTGGGTTGATGTTTTGGGCAACAGCAAGCTGCCAACCCAACAGGGAAAGGCAGAACAGGATTCTAGAAAGCATTTTTAATTGGGGTTGATTAAGACTGCAGCGAAAATAAGATTAGCGAGCTCTCCAAATTGTTAATCTTTCAATAATCAGGTAGTTGTTAACCACTCCAACGCCTCTTCTTCAGTCTTGAACATCTGTATTTCAACCTTAGGAGGGAAGAATTGATTGATCGTGTGGCTAATGAATCTGACGACTGGGCTACTTTCAAGAATTGCTACTGAGGAGGCAAATCGATGTATGTTGTCGCCAACATACTGCCTTTCGGCAAAACCTAAACTTTCGTATTGTCTGTTGTCAGATAGGAATGGTCGAGGCTGATTGTTGGTCAATTGAAATGCCGCCTCAAGCATCTGTTCTAATTCTTCAAGTTTTACTGATGTCTGGCCGCTTTGGGGTTTCCAGTACAGAACTCCATCTTGTCTGAGTTCCAGACAGCCAAAATCCAACTCTACTTTACCCATCAATGCCTAGAATCTACCTGATTTAGGCCACGAATTTATAACCCACACTCCTAACGGAAAGAAAATGTTGCGGGTCTTTTGGGTCTTTCTCAAAATACTTTCTAAATGCCAGAATGTAATTGTCGATGGTTCGGGTTGACGGAAAAACATCGTAGCCCCAAACGGTTTCCAGAATCGTTTCACGAGAAAGAACCTCGTTTCTTCTTTCTACAAACAACCGTAGCAATTTTATTTCGCGTTTGGAGAGTTGGTGCTCATTTCCTTGAAGGTCTGTAATGGTAAACGCGTTAAAGTCAATGTGGCAGTTTCCGAATTCAAACGAGTCAACTGTTTTGTCTGTGTCGTTCGCTCCGCGCTTTAATAAGGCTTGAACACGCAACAGGAATTCATCCAGATTGAACGGCTTGGTCAGGTAATCATCACCACCGATTTTAAGACCGAAAATGCGGTCTTCGGCAGAACTTTTAGCTGTAAGAAACAGAATCGGCACTTGGGTGTTTTCCAGTCGGATGGTCTGGCAAATCGTGAAGCCATCAACCTCAGGAAGCATCACATCCAGAATAACCAGATCAAAACGCTTCCGCGCGAATTCTTCCAAGGCGGTTTTGCCATTGTTCACGGCAGAAACCTCATAGCCTTCTAACTCCAAGTTCAACTTAATTGTGTCTTGCAGGCTTTCCTCGTCTTCAACAAGTAGAATGCGTTTGTTCATGGCTATCTTGCCCACGAATTTAACGGTAATTCGCACCTACAGATGATTAAGCGACCATTCGGAAGTTCTTTACCTAGGAAAGGGTATAGGCAGATTCTATGAGTTTCTCGCAATAAGAACGTAGTGAAAAGCAGTTCTTCTCCTCTAATGCATTTTTGGACAGTTGGATATACGAGGAGTCTTTCATCGATTTGATATTGTTGATTGCATTAATGAGTTCATCCTCGTCAGTAACTAAAAATCCGTTCAGACCAGGTTTGACAAACTTTTCGTTTTCGCCAACATTACTGGCTATTACTGGCACTCCACAAGACAGGTATTGCTTTGCCTTGAAAGCCGACTTTGCCCGGGTAAATGTGTGGTCTATCATCAAGGCAATGCCTACGTCAAACTCAGAAATGACCTTGTAAATCCATTTGTCAGGTTGCCAACTTAGGTTTGTAGGGATGTTCAATTCAATACTTTCCTGCGTAGAAAAGTAATCTTCGATTTCAGGGATGTCCAATGGGTTTTTGACTCCGATAAGACTTAGCTTATATGGGAATTCAATCTTTAGTAAAGCTGGGAACAACAGTTTGTACAAGCTGGTCTTATGAGAGAATTCGGCAGTTTTTTCTTTCCCGTTGCCAAAATCTCCAACCCACCCAATGTGAAGCTTTTTGCTTCGGTTCAGCTTGGTGTAACCATGGTCGGACACGGGAGAAGTATTTACGAATACATTATTGTTGAAGCTTGAGCAATAGTTATAAAGCATATCGCTACCAACGGAAATTGAATTACAGTTTTTGAGAAAGTAATGAAGAGTCCTTGTGGGATTTCTACAATACTCAGCATCATCGATATCGTAAAGAGTTTTGTTTTTTCTGACTGCAACCAAAAATTTTAAGGTTTTGGCGTAGAGTCGGTTACTTGTAACTTTTTGGACAACGATCAGCGAATCAGGTTTTCTGAATAAAAGAACGGATAAGTAGGTTTTCAAAAACATTAGATATTTAAGAGCCTTTCTTTCTGGATAGATAAAATCGAACGTTATACCGTGCTTTTCTTTTATTTCGTTCAATGGATACTTGCCTCTATATCTAGTGCTTGGGCAGCTTAAATCGTAAGGGGCGAACCAATAAATGTGCGTTGGAAGAGGGTTTTTCTGCATTCGGATTGTGCGAAGGTAACATTGCTTGTTCTGGTTTGAAAAGATCTGGTGCCCCTTCCCGTTAAATCAGAATACCTTTGATCCAGTTTTAGATATGAGTTGGTACAGATATAGTCAGTGGTCGTTTTCATTCCTTTTGGCGGTTGCGTTTATCGCGTATTATGGTTACCAGTTCAATACCAATGATCAGGCTGAACATTTGCCACAGGTTTATCAATTGCTTGATGATCAACTTTACCCGCATGATTATTTCGTGAATGCTTCGAACTCCGTTTTTACAGTTCGTTTTTATTACGAGTATCTAGCATTGTTTTTAGAAAAGACGATTGGTTTGGAACTTGGAGCATTTGTTTCTATGCTCGCTAGCATTTCATTGCTGAGTTATTCTTTGATGCAAATAGCTTACAATTGGTTCAAAAACCAGTGGAGCGTATTTCTGGCTCCGGTTTTTGCTCTGTTCGTTTTTCATGGTTTTACCGTTGGTGGCAATCACATTATGTACCCAGGGCTTATTTCTGGTACAATTGCTATAGCTTTTGCTGCACCAGCTATATATCTGGTAATTATTCAGCAATATGTGTTTGGAGGAATTTTGTTGGGTTTTGCGACACTCTTTCAACCGCTTGTTGGATTTCAATTGTTTCTTGTATTCGGTGGAATTCAATTACTGATTCGGAGAGATTGGAAGTCAGTGCTGCAATTTGGAATTCCTTATTTGGTAGTAGCAGCGTTTATCCTCATCCCAATTTTCTCACGGCAATTCGGTGAAACCATGCATTACGACAAAGAACTCTACTACGAAATTCTTTATCGCTTCAGAAATCATCATCATTATGTCCCCAGTTTATTCCCACTTACTCATTACATCAAGTTCTTCGGTCTGCTAGGATTAGGATTGCTTAGCTATTATTTGACCAAGCCGCAGGATAAGAAATTCTACTTGGGTTTTGTTTCCCTTGGCCTTTTAGGAATGCTTTTTTATTGGTTGGGGTTGGAGCATTTGGGATTACTTGAGCTCGGCAAGGTTCAATGGTTTAAAACTACGGTTTGGATGGGAGCTTTCAGTTCTATCATGATTGCTGGGTTGTTGGGACAGTTGATCACTGGTTTCGTTTCGATTTTCAAGTTCAGAAAGCGTATAACTCTTGTCTCCTTACCTCTTTGTCTCTTGTTGCTATTCGCTATCACCAATTCAAAGTGTCTGCCCGAATCTTTTCAAGGAAAATATATGATCGGAAATCGCAACTACTCCGATCTGGAAAAAATGCATTTCTGGATTGCCGAAAACACACCTAAGGATATTTCTGTGTTGGTTTCACCGGATAATAACGCATTCGGTTGCCAAGCCAAACGCAGCATGCCCATTCACTATCAGGCTATTATTCATGAGCCGTTTTTTATGTTGCCTTGGTATGAGAATTTCAAGACCATATATGGGGTTTCCATGGAGAATTTGGATGGGATTGATGCTCGAGCCCACGCTGTCAAACTGTATCAGAGACGTAATTATCGCGGGGAGCATAAACGAATAGACTATCGTTTAGACAATCTTGAAACATGCCAGTTTTCTGATGAACTTGGTCCCATATTTCATCAAGAAGGTAATTGGATTCTGACTGAGTTTTTGCCCGAATAATTGACAATTACGTAAAACTGCGTACCCCAGACCACTTTGCGCTGCCGTGCTTTGTGGAACTAACCAATTATTCAATTAACTCTTAATCTAAAAGTCATGAAAATTTTAAGTGAAACGTTAAGATGGGGACGGTTTCTGATGCTTCTCGGAGTGGTTTCAGCAACGGTTGCCTCGTGTAATCTTGATAACCCTGGCGATGAAATTCCAGAAACTCCTAGTGATCCATCAAGTAACCCTCCAACACCAACCTTGGAAGGTGGTTATGGAACCTTATCTGCAGTTAAAAGTCAAACAATTTACGATCCCGGGGTTCCTGGTTTTCCTGCCACACCTATTGATCTAGGCTTGGCCGTTGGTGTATTCTTTAATGGTACGGACTATTCAACTTTTATTAATGGCGGTACCGTAAGCTGCGAAGATGAGCAATTGACAGAACAGGAAAATGGATCATACGTCTTTATACCTTCTCAAACCAATTACAAGGGTATTGAGTTTGATGGAGATCCAAGCTGGGTAGTATCTGGTTCGCCTGGTGTTCCGGCTATTGACCATACCACCTCTGTTGGTTTTCCAACTGTTGGAGAGATAAATAGCGATGAGACCGTGTCCAAGGGAGCTGATTATGTTCTTACAGTCAATGGAGTGCAAGGTGCAGATTCGGTAATTTTTATGCTTGGAGGCGTAGTTCATTACGAACCCGGTAATGCAACATCAAGCACATTCACGTCTGCCGAAATAGACAGTATGGGTACTGGGCCAAGTTTTGCTCAGGCTGCCGCATACATCGTTGAGGAGCAGATTTTCGAATCGAAGAACTTTTGGTTTGTGAATGAAACAGTAGTGACCCAATCCGTTACCATCGAATAATTGGTTGGTATAATGTGGGTAGGTCGGCTCTTTCGGGGGTCGGCCTTTTTTGTGCCAGATCATCTGGTGTTTAAATGATTATTAAAACCACCGCAATTTGATTTGTGGTAGTTGCGTGTTAAAGGATTTGTTTTAAGTTTGGCGTGTCTTAATCAATTAACCTAAAAACTAAAGAAAATGAAAAAGGTATTTGCTATTGCTTCAGTTGCTTTGTTTGCTGCTAGTTTGACTTCTTGCACAGGCGATTTTGATTGTGTTTGTGAGGATGCAAGCGGTGAAACAGTAACTGCTGCTAGCTACTCTAAAGTGAGAAAAGCTGACGCTGAGGATTCTTGTGACATCGTTGCAAATGCTTACGAAAGCTGCGAGTTGAAGTAATTCACTTCGAATTTAAAGGAGACGCTCACTGTTTAAGTGGGCGTTTTTTTTTGCCCAGTTTTTCGATTTCATTAAAACTGATTGGAATCATGTAAACGTGGTTTGCCTAGAAGAACCTTAATTTGGCAAACGATGAACACGGAAGAGCTTCACATACGAAACATGGTCAGCACCCGCTGCATTACTGCTGTGAGGCAGATGCTGAAGTCTTTAGAGATGTCGGAAGTGGAGCGCATCTCCTTAGGTAGAGCGGTTGTGGGTTTTGACGATGAACGGCAACTGGCTCAATTTATAGATGCACTCCCGTCCATTGGGTTCGCACTTGTTGAGGATGAAGGTCAGCAGACAGTTGAAATGATAAAGGCTGCGGCCATCGAGCTGTTTTATCATGGAAACAATGCCAATTCATTGATCAGGAATTCCGATCACTTGAGCGAAAGAACGGGAATGCCGTACCATCAATTGAGTCGGGTTTTCTCGGAACAGACCAACACAACACTAGAGAAGTACATTATTCTGCTGAAGATTGAGCGTGTTAAGGAACTCCTCAGCTATCAAGACCTAACGTTAAGTGAGATATCGTATCAGATGGGATACAGTAGTGTGCAGTATCTCAGCAATCAGTTCAAGCAGGTTACTGGAGTAACGCCCAAACAATTTAAGGAAGGTAAAGGAGGCCAGAGAATCCCGCTTGATCAACTGGTCTGATAACCTTTCCTTTTCAGAAGGGTACAAACCGAATTTGAATGTTACACAACGATCTATCAATACTGTAAAAGAAAACGCAGCCTCAACCACGTACTTTGAAGAAGAGATTAGGATAACTAACTAAACCGATAGCCATGATCAGTCTAAAGAAAAACATAGCCGTTAGCGAATCAGGATTCGTTTTCAATCCGACCACGGGAGATTCATTCTCATTGAACGGAGTTGGTACAGACATCCTCAAGTTGATGAAAGAAGGCAAGAGCGAATCGGAGATTAAAACCACTGTTCGTACATGGTACAATATCGATGAGGAAACGCTGGAGAAAGACTACTACGATTTCCTGAAAATGTTGGGGCAGTACAAACTTCTAGACGCCTAGAAATCATGAAAAAGCAACTCACAATAGCCGTAACCGGACTGAACAATATCGACAGCCCAGGTCCTGGAATTCCAGTTATTCGTGCGCTGCGCGATAGCGAAGAATTTGAGGTGCGTGTCATCGGTTTAAGCTATGAAACACTAGAGCCAGGTATTTACATGCATGACATGGTGGATCAGGTGTATCAGATTCCTTTTCCGAAGTCGGGAACGGAGATAGTTTATGGCCGTATGGCGTACATCAATTCGCTTGAGAACATCGATTTCCTCTTCCCGAATTTCGATGCAGAGTTATTCAATTTCATTAAACTTTCGGACAGAATGGAGAAGGAGTTAGGCATTAAAACCTGCCTTCCTACAGTTGATCAATTCGAGTCTCGACACAAAGTGAATTTGGAAGAGTTTGGAGAGAAGTACGGACTACGAGTGCCGAAAAGCAAGATGATATTCTCGCCAGCCGAAATTCAAGACCTCGCAAAGGATTTTACATATCCAATGGTTGTAAAAGGCCAGTTCTATGATGCGCACATCGCCTACAACAAAGGTCAGGTTGAAGCGCATTTCAACAAGTTGGCCGCCAAATGGGGATTGCCGATTGTGATTCAGGAATTCGTTTACGGCACGGAAGTGAATATTGTGGCTCTTGGCGATGGCGAGGGCAACACCGTTGGGATGGTTCCGATGCGTAAGCAATACATCACGGATAAAGGAAAAGCTTGGGCAGGTGTAAGTATTGACGACCAAGGATTGTTGGATGAATGCGAGAACCTCATCAGCCAGTGCAAATGGAAAGGTGGTATGGAACTCGAGTACATCAAAACCAGCGATGACGAGTACTATCTGCTCGAGATCAATCCTCGATTCCCTGCTTGGGTGTATTTAGCGGTTGGTTGCGGTCAGAATCTTCCAGAAGCAGCCGTCAAAATCGGAATGGGAGAGAAGGTAACTCCGTTTACCGATTACGAGGTCGGTAAGATGTTCATCAGATATTCTTGGGATATGATTGTGGACATGAAGGAATTCGAAGAAATCTCCACCACGGGCGAGCTCGGCCCAAAGCGAAAAAAGAGGGCAAGCTAGCTACAAGAAGAAAGCCTCAAGCTGCAAGAATGAAGGATTTTAAGAAGTTGCTGGTATGGCAGAAATCAATGGATTTGGTTGAAAACGTGTTTGAAATAGTTGACAAGATGGAAATGAGTGAGAAAATATCGTTGGGTTCACAGTTGAGTCGGTCTGCCGTTTCGATTCCATCCAACATTGCCGAGGGAGCAGGAAGAAGTTCTGACAAGGAGTTTTCGCGGTTTCTGGATATTGCCTTGGGTTCAGCGTTCGAGCTTGAAACGCAGCTTTTGATATTAAAACGCACCAATTCTGAATTAGCTGAGATTCAGCCGAATCTATTGGAAGACACTACTGAAATACAGAAAATGCTGAGTGGTTTGAAACGCTCAATAAACAGTTAACGGAGTATGAACTTGTCGCTTGAAGCTTGCGGCTTATAACTTGAAAGATATGGACAAGCAGAGATATGAACGACCAATAATCCGTAGACTAAATACGGGGGTGATGAACAAGTTCGGAACGCGAACTGAGTACGAACCGGTTACGCACATTGACGATAACGGTGTTGCTGATCTGATACAGGAATATGGGTCTCCATTATTCGTCATTTCGGAACGGAAAATCGAGGAAACCTACCAGTCTGCCTTGCGTGCGTTCAACACGCGATACCCTAAGGTTCAATTCGCGTGGAGCTACAAGACCAATTATATCAGCGCGGTCTGTAACGTTTATCATCGAATGGGTTCTTGGGCAGAGGTTGTTTCAGGATTTGAATACCAAAAAGCTTTGAAAAACGGTGTTCCAGGTTCCAAAATCATCTTCAATGGACCAGATAAGACGGTTGAAGAGTTGCGATTAGCCATGGAGAATAACTCGTTGATCCATATCGATCACTTGGACGAACTCTACACGCTAACTGAGCTTTGCGAAGAGACGGGAATTCGTCCGAAAGTGGCCATCCGAATCAACATGGATACAGGCATTTACCCAATGTGGGATCGATTCGGGTTCAACTATGAGAACGGCCAAGCTTGGGATGCCATCAACAAGATCATCCTCAACGATCACATGGATCTTGTCGGACTTCATAGTCACATTGGAACGTTTATGCTTACCGCTAATGCCTACGGAGTTGCCGCAACCAAGCTTTCTGAGTTGGCTTTGAGCATTCAGAAGAAATACAACAAGAAAATCCAGTACATCGATATGGGTGGAGGTTTTGCATCTTCCAACACGTTGAAAGGCTCGTTCCTTTCGGGACCAGATACTTCGCCTTCGTTTGATGATTATGCCGAGGCCATTTCAACAGCCATTATGAACGCAGGATTTGTTGAAGACGAGTTGCCATTGCTGATTCTGGAAACAGGTAGAGCGTTGGTTGATGAAGCGGGTTCGTTGCTTGGTTCCGTAATCTCTAACAAGCGATTGAGCGATGGGCGAAAGGCGACCATTATGGACTTTGGTGTGAACATTCTTTTCACGTCATTCTGGTACGACCACAAGATCAGTCCAGCACAAGAGTTCAGCCATCACACTGAAGATTCTGTGATGTACGGTCCACTTTGCATGAACATTGATGTGGTCCGTGAGAATGTTACGCTTCCGCCTTTGAAACGAGGCGACCACGTGGTTGTGCATACGGTTGGCGCTTACAATATGACGCAATGGATGCAATTCATTGCGCTTCGGCCAGCGGTTGTGATGATTGATAAACAAGGCAAATCGCACGAAGTGAGAAAGCGCGAGACGTTAGACAATATTGATCAGCAGGAAGTGATGCCTGATTACCTGAAACAGTTTAAACTATGATTGAGTCGCAAGTTGCAAGTCGTAAGTCACAAGGGATTCAATTGAAAATTGAGGTTCCGCCATTGGTAGAGGTTTTCGGATTCCTGCTTGTGCGAGGTTTCAGATTTTGCTTTCGACTTGTAGCTTGAAGCTTACGCCTATGTCGCAGACAAAACAATACACATGGAAATTGATCTGGGAGGGGCTGCTACATAGCTACTCCCAGATTTTTTTCAGCCTCGACAAGGTTTTTGCCGTGGTGTTATTGCTGTGCTCATTCATTGACCCATTTGTTGGAATCAGCGCCATTGTTGCAGGGTTGGTTTCCATTCTCGTTGCCTATTTCCTTGGTTTCGACCATAAGAACATCCGTGAAGGGATGTACAGTTTCAACAGCGTGATGGTGGGCATGGTCATGGCCGTCTATTACGATATGAACGTGCCATTCCTTTTGATGCTCGTTTTGATGTCAGTCTTCACGCTCTTCTTCACCTTGGCCATAAATGCGCAGTTCACTAAATATGGATTGCCGATAATGAGTGTGCCATTTTTGTTCGGGGTTTGGACTGTGCTCTTGGTAGGAAGGGAGTTTGGTGGATTACATCTCACCGAACGTGGTATTTACACCATTAACGAGTTATGGTCTTATGGTGGCGAAGCATTGGTAAGCTTCTATGAGGCGGTTGATAATCTGCCGATACCAGATATCATTGATATTTACCTGCGTTCACTTGGGGCGATCTTCTTTCAGTTCAATATCCTAGCTGGCTTGGTCATTATGATCGGACTTATCCGGTTTTCGAGAATCGCTTTTGTACTATCGTTGGTCGGTTTCTTTAGCGGTTATCTGTTCTTCGGATTTATGGAAGGCCAGTTCTCCCATTTGCACTACAGCTACATCGGTTTCAACTTCATTCTTTCGGCTATTGCTTTAGGCGGATTCTTCACTATTCCATCGCGAGGAACATTCCTGTTGGTGGCGCTGGCATCACCTGTAATTGCCATTCTGATAGCAGCAATCGGAAACGTGTTTGCAGTTGTTCAGCTTCCGATCTATTCACTCCCTTATAACGTTCTTGTTCTGGTTACACTATATGTTTTGAAGTTACGTCCAGCACCAAAAGGACTCACAACCATCACTGAACAATCCTATTCACCAGAAATAAACCTCTACCGTTTCCTGAATCAGAAAGAGCGTTACGCTAACGAGACCTACTTCCATATTTATCTACCGTTTTACGGAGAATGGACCATCTCGCAAGGTCATGACGGAGATATCACGCACAAGGGAGAATGGAAGGAGGCATTCGATTTTGTGATTCAAGATGAAGACCAGAAAACGTACCGAAGCCCTGGAACACGGCTGGAGGATTTCTATGGTTACAACAGACCGGTTGTAGCTCCGCAAGCTGGTTGGGTTGCGGCCGTTGAGAATGACGTAGAAGACAACAACGTTGGAGGTGTTAATCTAAATGAAAATTGGGGAAACACCGTGGTCATTAAACATGGTGAAGGACTTTTTACCAAGCTGAGCCACCTGAAAAAAGGAAGCATAAAAGTTGAAGAAGGTGACCATGTGAAAAAAGGGCAGGTCATTGCTTCTCTCGGGAATTCTGGGCGTTCGCCTGAGCCACACATTCATTTCCAGATGCAGGCAACGCCTTACATTGGTAGTAAGACGCTGAAATATCCTTTGGCTTATTACATGGAGAAGACCGCGGATGGTCAGAAATTCCATGCGTTCGATTATCCGAAGGAAGGTCAGACCATCGCCAATGTGAAGGTCAATCCGCTACTGAAAAAGGCATTCAACCTGATTCCTGGTATGCACCTTAACATGGAGTCTGATGGCGAGAAATTCGAGTGGGAAGTGTTTACCGATGCCTACAATCTCACGTACATCTATTGCCACACAACGGAGGCAATTGCCTACTTCGTGAACAATGAAACGCTGTTCTATTTCACGCGATTCATCGGAGACAAGAACTCGCCACTTTTCGAATTCTACACAGGCGCTTACAAGGTTTTGCTTGGGTTCTATCACGGCCTAAAGGTTACGGACCATTTCCCTGTCAACGATATTTATTCGGGTTTGCTGAAAGGATTGCTGGATGTTGCTTCGCCATTTTATCCCGTTGTGAAAGCTGATTATCAGATGAGTTATGACGAGATAGATGATTCGCTGGAAGCTGAATGGATGAAGCTCAGTTCATTGCTTCAGGTAAAAGCACTTGGTAGCAAACAGTTGGAAAAGAACTACCGAATTGAACTGGACGAGAAAGGACTCTCCAAATTCATTGTAAGTACGAATGACAACCAAAAAATATACACATGCGAAGTGCAGTAGTTGTCATATCACTTGTGTTGGTAGCCTTGGTTGGTCATTCTCAAGAATGGTCTGATAAAGCTCACTATGAAGCCTACATGAAAGGCGATTGGAAAGAGGTTGTCCGACTTGGAAAATTGGCGAAAGAAGCTGGGGCGGATTATTACTACATCCGTGCTAGAAATGGATATGCCAATTTCATGCTTGGTAAATATTTCAAAGCCGAAAAAGAGTTCGAAAAGGCGTTGAAATTCAATAGCGCTGACCCGTTTGCTAAGCGTTACGGTTACTGGTCATCCGTTTACGCAGGGAATTCGGCTACTGCGTTGGTGAAATCCATCAAAATGTCAGGTTCAGATAGGGATACCATCAAAGTCATCAGACCGAAATGGCTGAGTGGTATTTCTGTTATTGGTGGTTATCGAGTGTCGACACCAAATAGTTTTCAAGTTAATCTTCCACCAGATCCGCTTGGTAATCCTGTCACGGTAGAATTGGAAACTCCCAGTAACATGCCTTACGTTTCGTTATTCTTAAATCACCAATTAGGAAAGAGACTTACACTTAACCATGGGCTTAATTATTTGCAGCAATCAAGGCCGCAGTCCATAACGCCAACGGGCTCCACGAGTTCGAATGTTTGGCAAGTAGGGTATTTGGCTTCACTAAGTATTCAAGTGGCGAAGCGCACAACAGTTACGCCATCGTTTATTATGCAATACTGGGAATCGGGCGGAAATAAGGTTTACGATCTGAGTGCCACGGTTGCGGTTAAGCAACAGGTCGGGAATGTAGGTTTGACTGCAATCGGTGGATATTTTCAGGATACCGATACCAATAAGTATATGGTAGGCGGGTCGTTGACCTGGTATCCACTTAGCAACCTGAAATTTTTCACGGTTACATCTGGAGGATACAATTTTGGTGGAGATGCACCACATCCGTTTGTTCGTCAAACCATTGGAGGAAACCTATTTAAAAAAGCTTGGCTTCGCAGTTCCTTTACTTGGAACAATCGCGTAATCGCGTTTGAGGATGTTGGCTTGGATTTTGCCAACAATAGCAGTGACAGATTGAACTGGATGTGGTCGTTAACACCAAGCTATTACCCAACTGAAAAACTCGGTATTTCTCTGACTTATTCGCTTGAATCAAGACAGTATTATCAACTAATAAGAGATATTCCTGAAACGATTGTGATAGAGGAGGATGTTGAAATCTCTGAACTCTTCACGATTCACTCATTCTACGTAGGTTTGAACTATAATTTCTAAGCATGAAAAGGATTGTCACACTAGCATTATCAGTTGTCGTTTCGGTAGGTGTATTCGGACAATCGTCCGCGTTGCAAACGGCTTTTAAGAGTAGCTACACTAAAGAGGCTGAAAGCGATTTTACTGGAGCCATTAAAGACCTTAAGGCTGTTTACAGCGAAACCTCTTACGAGCTGAATCTTCGTTTAGGTTGGTTGCATTATTCAGCGGGACTTTTTACAGAATCCATGGCTTATTACAAGAAGGCGATAGACCTTATGCCAGCTTCTGTTGAGGCTAAATTCGGGTACGTTTATCCAGCTGCGGCAGTTGGAAATTGGGATCAGGTTAAAACGCAGTATGAGAACATTCTTCGTATTGATGCCAAAAATTCACAAGCGCATTATCGTCTTGGTTTGATCTTTTACGGCCGTGAAGAATTTGACAAAGCGCTTCAGCACTTTCAGGTTGGATTCAACCTTTATCCGTTCGATTACGATTTCAATCTGATGATGGCGTGGACCAGCCTTAAAATGGGCAAGATGCGCGAGGCCAAGGTGCTTTTCAATAAGGTGCTTTTGCTTTCTCCAGATGATGAATCTGCCATTGAAGGACTTTCACTGATTAAATAATACCCATGGAGTTCGATTGGTTTTCAGCAGTACTAGGATTGTTTGCAATCTGTTTTGGTGGCTACACGCTTTTTCTCAGAAATTCTTCGCCCGAGAAATTGAGAAAGTTGACAGCCATGAAAAGTGCTTGGGGAGAATCAAAAGGTAATGCTATCCATCTGGTTGCTTACAGCATTCTTCCTATTGTTTTAGGAGTTATGTATCTGATTCAAACTTTCGTCTGAATCTGAGTCTTTCAGATCTAACTGTCTCAAACCTTCATAAACAACCACGCTGACCGCATTTGCCAAATTGAGGCTTCTGATGTGCTCAGAGTATATATGGATCTTGTAAAGTTTGTCTGAGTTTGCTGAGGTGATTTCTTCAGAAAGTCCGACTGATTCTTTTCCAAACACAAGGAACATGTCATCCTCAAAAGGAATGTCATAAACAGACTTGGTTCCATGGCTGCTTAGAAAAGCCATTTTCTTGTCAGAATGAATAGCGAAAAACGCTTTAGCACTTTCGTATATCTGCAAATCAACATGCTGCCAGTAATCCAACCCAGCACGTTTTACCCGAGAATCTGAAAGTTCAAACCCGAATGGTTTGACCAGATGGAGTTTGCTCCCAGATGCTAAACTCAGCCGTCCGATGTTTCCTGTATTGTTCGGTATTTCTGGTTCAATAAGAACGATGTTCAGAGCCATTGGTTATTACGTTATCGGGTTTTAAGTTATTGGGGTTACTGACGCCTGAACCTGATTAATGTGATGGTCATTGGCAACTTTATTACTCGTTAGATTTTTCTATTCGCTGGTCGCTATTCACTCTTCGCTATTGTACTTTTCCTGCGATAAATGCTGTAGTCCAAGCGGCTTGAAAATTGTAGCCGCCAGTAATGCCATCAATATCCAATACTTCTCCTGCAAAGTAGAGGTTTGGCACTACACGACTTTCCATTGTGTTGAAATTCACAGACGATAGACTTACACCTCCGCAAGTCACAAATTCCTCTTTGAATGTGGTTTTTCCGCTCACTGAAAACTCATCGTTTGTGAGTGTATTTACCATTTTGTTGAGCTGTTTTTTGCTCAGTTCACTCGATTTTTTGTCTTCAGGTATTTCGCTCCGCTGAAGCAGAAATTGCCACAAACGGTCAGGCAAGGCAAATGGTTTGACGTTCGATATCTGCTTGTTCGGGTTTGCTTTCAGCGATTCTTTCAATAGTTCAGATGCCTTCTCGTAATTCGGTTCTCCAATCCAATTCGCTTGAACTTTGAACTGGTAACTCATCTCGCTCAAGATTCTTGCCCCAAATGCGGAAAGTTTAAGAATAGCGGGGCCGCTCATTCCCCAATGAGTGATAAGCAACGGACCTTGGGCTTTCAACTTTGTTCCTTGTATGCTGACCAGTGCATTTTCAGCAACTACACCCATCAATTCTGTGATGGATTCATTCGGCATATTGAAAGTGAAAAGCGATGGGACTGGCTCTACAATTTCATGCCCCAATTTTTCTAACCATTCGAATCCAGACCGTTTTGGTGAACCGCCAGTAGCGACTACAACTTTGTCGAGTTCCTGATATTCATTCTCCGAAAAATGCAATCGAATATGGTCTTCGGTACGTTCAATTCTTGAAACGCCAATTCCTGTTCGGATTTGAATTCCAAGTCGCTTCGTTTCATTTATCAAACAATCAATGATGGTCTGCGAATCATTTGATTTCGGAAACACCCGATTATCATCTTGCGTGTAGAGTTTTACTCCACGTTTTTCAAACCACCTCCAAGTATCCTTCGTGTTGAATTGTGAGAAAGCCTTTTTTAGCTGTTTTTCTCCTCGTGGATAACCTTTTGCCAGTTCGGCAATGGAATCCGTTCCATTCGTAACGTTGCATCTGCCGCCTCCAGAAACCTTCACTTTTGCCAAAAGCTTCTGTGATTTCTCGAAAATGGTGACATAAGAACTTGGATGATTTTCCTTCGCTTGTATTGCGGCAAAGAACCCAGCGGCACCACCTCCGATAACGGCAACTTTCATGGTGGCGAAGGTAAGTCTGATGAATGGTTCAACCTCGCTTCAAAATCCCATTGAAACGCATCTTGAAATAGCTTTCGAATGCTGCTTGTAGGTTCAATCCTTTCGAAGTAAGGTATTCTGGATTGGTCAGCGCATCGAAGAAAAGCTCATCACTGAGAACCATCAGGTCAGGATTAATGTCTTCAAATGTTCCATCTTGAATTCCGCTGATGTAAAACGTGCGGAGTTCGTTCAAAGCCAGCAATTTGAAGGAATTTATGAGATTCCACAGGTCGGGATAAACCTCTTTCAGGTCAGAGAGGAAAACGTTGCTCACATCTCCCAAATGTTTGGAAATGTACGCAACCGCCAAAACGTATCGTTCTTGGTAAGACTTTGAAGATTCTGCAAGGATTGGAACGAAATGTTTGAGGTCGTTCAGCTTTCGAGCGATGACTAACGAGACAATTTCGTGGTGCGATTCGAAGTGCTTGTAAACCGTGGCTTTGGACTTTCCAAGTATGGCAACAACTTCATCAATTGGAGTGGCTTTGATACCATTTTGGATAAAGTAGGGAAGTAGCAATTCAACCCAATCCTCTCTTTTTCTAGGGTCTTTTATACGTTTCTTCTCAACTGATTGCCGTCCCATTGATGTAAAAGTAAACTAAAAATGAAAAATAGTTTACTTTTTGATTTTTCTTTCTACATTAGTGTCAATCAAAAAACTGTCGTAATGCCAAAATTCAGAGCGCTTAAGTACCTATTTGTATTTCTGATTCCTGTTTTCG
>CAYWET010000022.1:56528-57784 GCA_964457245.1 uncultured Chryseobacterium sp.
ATGCCAAAATTCAGAGCGCTTAAGTACCTATTTGTATTTCTGATTCCTGTTTTCGGATTCTACACGCTATACGAGAAAGGAGTGTGGGCTTGGTTCCTGCCTGTTTTCGTTTACATCATGATTCCGATCATTGAGTTGATCAGCAAAGGCTCAACGATCAATCTTTCTGAGGCCGAGGAAGAAGTGGAGAAGGAAGACAGGATTTACGACTACTTGGTTTATGCCATAGTTCCTGTGCAATGGGCACTGTTCATATTCTTCATGTATGAGGTAAGTAAACCGGGTCTTGCGCTGTATGAGATGGCGGGAATGACCTTCACCATGGGAATTGGATGTGCTGCTTTCGGAATCAATGTAGCGCATGAGCTCGGCCACAGAAAGAAAAAGTCAGAACAATGGATGGCGAAAGCACTGTTGCTTACGGCCCAATACATGCATTTCTTTATTGAGCACAATCGCGGTCATCATAAGAATGTGAGTACGGAAGAGGATCCTGCTACGTCAAGATATGGAGAGCTTTTCTACACGTTTTGGTTCCGATCGGTATTTCGAGGGTACGCCTCTGCTTGGAACTTGGAGCTACAGCGTTTGAAAAAGAGCAACTTGCCTTGGTACCACTGGCGTAATGAGATGATCTTCTATGCTTTCTGTCAGGTAGGTCTTTTGGTTGGTGTTGCAGCGGTTTTCGGAATTCAAACCATGCTGCTCACGTTAATTGCTTCGGTTATTGGCTTCTCGCTTCTTGAAGTGGTGAATTACGTTGAGCACTACGGACTTGCTCGCCATAAAACAGAGAAAGGTTTTAAGAAAGTGCTGCCAATCCATAGTTGGAACAGCAATCACCCAATGGGAAGATTATTACTGTTTGAACTTACCCGACACAGCGATCATCACTACAAAGCGAGCCGCAAGTATCAGATTCTACGGCATTTTGATGATGCACCTCAAATGCCAACTGGCTATCCTGGTATGATCGTGTTGGCGTTAGTTCCGCCTCTTTGGTTCGCGGTGATGAATCCGCGTGTTAAGGCGCTACAAAAACAATATCCTGATGATCTGAGGATTCCTGTTGCCCAGGCAGCTTAAGAGTGAGCGTACTTTCTTAGCAGTTCGTCAACAAGAGCTACATAAGCATCAGCTGCATCATCTTGAGACATGCCACTTTTGTCTTTCCAAGCTTTCCACTTGAATTGACCTTTCATATCGAACATCCCTGGCTTGGAAGTTTTGTTATCTCCAACCGTTGCTTGCTTGAA
>CAYWET010000023.1:0-56719 GCA_964457245.1 uncultured Chryseobacterium sp.
CAGACGAAATTTCTTTCGATTCGTTTCCGAGCAAAGCCATAAAAGTGGCGTTTGCTACAAAGCCCGTTTCGTCTTCGCTGAAGGAAGATTTTAACCGATCCACGAAGTACATTTCAATCTCACCCTTGTTTTTGGCTTTGATCTTTCCGCGTGGCGTACACTCAAAATAATCCTTGATCAATTCGTAGGTCGAACCGCTCACATTCACTTTCATAACCTCTCCGCTGCTTTCCATTCTGGCCGCGGTATTCACGGCATCGCCCCAAATATCAAACGCGAATTTGTTCTTGCCCACAACTCCAGAGATCACGCTTCCTGTGTGGATTCCCAAACGGAGTTGCCAGGCTTTTTCTCCTTTCAATTCCTTTTGCTGATTCAATTGTTGAAGCCGCGCAATCATCTCCAAACCTGCTGCCACCACCGACAGCGGATTGGTAATGGTTCTGGTCGGGATGCCGCCAGCCGCCATGTACGCATCGCCAATTGTCTTGATCTTCTCGATGCTGTACTTGTCCATCACTTCATCAAACATTCGGAAATGCTCATCCAACGAACGAACCAACTCCTCATGCGTGATGCCTTCGGTAATGTTGGTAAATCCAACGAAGTCGGTAAACAGCACCGAAACCTTCTCATACCGTTGCACAGAAGCGTAACCTTTTTCCTTCAATTCTTCAGCTGTTTCCAGCGGAAGAATGTTCAGCAACAACTCGTCAGAACGTTCCTTTTCCGCACGAAGTTCAACGGTGCGCTCATCCACTTTCCGTTGTAATTTCTTGTTTTCTCTGATGTGTCGCTGTTGGTTGAGTTTCACAATTCCCCAGACCAAAAGCACTACAACGATTATGGCGAGTGTAATAAACCACCAGCTAAACCAAAACGGAGCCAGAACCGTGAATGTGAACGTCTGTGATTCTTCATTCCAAATGCCGTTGCGACCAACAGAACGAACATGAAACGTGTATGTTTTCGGAGCGAGATTGGTAAACGTTACGCTGTTCTTCTCCTCAACATTCGACCACTCATCATCGTGGTAACCCTCCAATTTCCATTGGTATTTTACCGAGTGCGGAGATTTGAGGTCGATTCCGTTGTACTCCAACCGCAAGCTGTTCTGTTCGTAAGGCAATTGCAGGTTCTTGGGCAGGCCGAAGTAGCCCGAAACGCCATCTGCATATTCGGAAGTGCTCCAATCAGCATTCTCAAACTCAAGAGAGACGTTAGAAATATGGAGTTTCGGCTGGTTTTGAATCAGCGATTTAGCCATTGGGTCGAAGCGCGTTACACCACGAATGGTACCGAACCACAGGTTTCCAGAATGGTCGAGACAAACCGCGTTCTCGTTGGTTTCTGTTCCGATAAAACCTTCCCGAACACCATAATGATACACCTCTTTAATATTGGATTCGTTGTCCAGAACGATCTCATCAACGCCTGAAGCCGTTCCCACCCAAAGGTTGTTCTGCCCATCGAAGATCAGCTGGTGCAGATCGGCAGAAGAGAGCCCATTTTCTATTGTGATCTGCTCAAAATCTTTGGCCGTCAATTTCTCGGCAACACCAGATGTTTTAAACAGACCGCTTCCTTCGGTGGCAATCCAGATTTTACCATGACCTCCTTGAATGGCCGAGATGTTCTTAAGTGGTTTGGGAACTTCTGGCACAAGGAATTCCGTTCCATTAAAAACGACCAAACTAGAACTCAAGTAACCGATCCAAACTCTTCCCAACTCATCTTGGTAAATGCTCGAAACCTCACTTTCGTTGATGTTGGCGTTGCTGTGATATTGATTGAAACTGTACGCCCCATCGGCAAGCTTGTAGCGCGTAACGCCCTGTGTGCTTCCGATCCAAACCGCACTATCAGCTTCAAAACGAATAACCTTCACGTTTTCTGTCAGGATGCTTCCATCCGTTTTTAAGGTCGAAACCTGCTTGTCTTTCTTGATGAGGATTCCACTATCGGTGCCGAACCAAATGGTGTTTTCGGGCCCGCCAACAACCGTGTTGATGCTTTTGTCGGCAAATGTGGAACCAAGCGGATTCTGCTCAATTTTCCACGTGCCGTCAGTTTGTGGTTTCAGCTCGGTAATGCCTTCCAACGTGCCCAGCCAAACATCGCCATCGAAGTTGTTGTGAATGGAAAGCACCTGATTGTTGGTCAGTCCATCGGCTTCAGTAAAATGAATGAATTCATTGCCCGAGAATCGGCAAATGCCACCGAAAAACGTCCCGAACCAGAGGTTGCCAGAACGGTCGTTGAGCATGTAGCGGATGCGGTCGTTGCTCAGCCCGTTCTGCTCCGTGAACGAGATGAAGTTCATGCCATCGAAACGCGTAACGCCATTTTGCGTACCGAACCACATATTGCCGAGGTCGTCTTGTACAATTCCGCGAATGCGATCGTGAATCAGTCCATCTTCTGTAGAGTAGCTTTCGAAACCCGATTCGGACTTCATGTTCACGCCACTTTGCGTCCCAACCCAAAGGTTGTTGAGCGCGTCTTCGTAAAGCACCAGAATGCGCTTGTGCGATAGGCCGTCATCGACATTATAATGCTTCCACGATGAGCCATCTGTGCTGCACAGGCCAGCATCGGTGCCGAACCAAAGTGTTCCGTCAGAAGTTCGTAACGCAGCACGCACCTGATCATGTTTTAGCGGCCCTTCCTTATCGTAAACGGTAACATTCAGGCTGTCGTTCTCGAATCTCACACGGTTAATTCCACCACCGAAAGTTCCAAGCCAAAGGTCGCCATCAGCACCCTGCGTAATTGACCTTATATAATTGTTGGAAAGGCCGTTGGCCGTGCTGTAGGTTGTGAATTTTCGCCCATCGAATTTGCACAGACCTTGACCATTTGTGCCAAACCAAAGGTTTCCGTCCGCATCCTGAAACATACATCTGACGGTGTTGTCGGCAAGCCCATCGTTGGTGGTATAAACACGGAATTCTTTACCATCGAATTGCGCCAATCCACCGCCTTCGGTTCCAATCCAAAGGAAGCCATGAGAATCTTCCAGCATGCAGTAAACTCCGCTTCGCGGGAGACCTTCTTCAACCGAATAGCGTTTGAAATTGTACTGTTGGGCAATTCCCTGCAAGGAGAAAAACCAAACACAGAACAATCCGATTATCGCACTACGAACCATCAGCGGTAAAAATAGAAATCCGCCATGCGTTTGGCGTGTTGATTTGAAAGGTTGGCAAACTATCGCGTCTTTTGTTGAGACGATGGCGAAGAGAAGTATGATAATCGTAGCTGGCGGCAGCGGCTCCCGAATGGGTGCTGATTTGCCCAAGCAGTTCATTGAACTGGAAGGAAAACCGATTCTGATGCGTACGCTTGATACACTTCAGGAGATTGACCCCGAAATGCAACTGATTTTGGTCTTGCCCGAATCTCAAATGGATTTTTGGGAAGAACTGTGCGGAAAACACAACTGGGCTGTTCCGCATCTTCTGGCAAAAGGCGGTGCAACCAGATTTCTTTCCGTGAAAAGTGGTTTGGAGCAAGCTACTGGCGAGTTGGTTGGAATTCACGATGGTGTGCGGCCGTTCGTTTCGAAAGAAATGGTTGACAGATGTTTTGCCGAGGCGAAGAAAAACAAAGCGGCTGTTCCAGTTGTGCCGATTGTGCAAAGTCTCAGGAAGGTTGGTGCAAAGGGAAATTCGGCAGTAAATCGCAACGATTTTTGTGCTGTGCAAACACCACAATGTTTCCAAGCGCAGGTTTTGAAAGATGCATTTGCGAAAGCAGACCGAACGGATTATTCAGATGATGCAACCGTGGTTGAAGCTTTTGGCGTTCCGATTTCGCTGGTAGAAGGCGACCAGCAAAATATCAAGGTCACGACTCCGTTCGACCTACAATTAGCCCGATTGATAATTGCAAGACGAACTGAGTCAAATTGAATTAACATTTTCGTGTTGAAAGAATAACGCAGCTGTACCTAACCTTTTGGTGCCATCAAGGGTATAATTGCCGTGCAACAGAACGAATTGGAAATGCAGAAAGCGGTACGTGTGATGAAGTTGAGACAGTTTACACTCCTTCTTACTCCGCTTTTTCTCTTCATCACTTTACTCTTTTCTGAGCCGACCGTGCTCTTCGGGTTGAACAATCCAGCTTCGGAAAACAACCCTGAGGAAAAGGATTATCCGCACAAGCAGCACAATTATATCAATATCGAGATTGACACTTCGTTGGCCTATGCTCCAGAACTGGTCAAAGCAGGGCTGATTTACGATTACACCGAAAATCGTCTGGTTTGGGAAAAGAATCTGGAAGAGCAGTTTCCGATTGCATCGCTTACCAAAATGATGGTTGCGCTCATTGCGATGGAGCAGATTAGCGCTGGCAATGTTGGGTTGGAAGATGAAGTGAAGATCAGCAAGCAGGCCACGTACACGGGAGGTTCGCGGGTTTATATCAAAGCTGGTCAGCTAATCACGGTTTCGGATTTGTTGGAAGCAGCCATGATTCGCTCAGGAAACGATGCAGCTTATGCTTTGGCCGAATACGTTGGCGGAACCGAAGAAGAATTCGTTCAGTTGATGAATGAAAAGGCCGAAAGTCTTGGAATGGAGAATACGTGCTTTCACAATTCCACGGGAATGCCTTTGCGTTCGAAGGTCATTCCAGATAATGAATCTACCGCGGGAGACCTTCTTTTGCTTGCGCGAGAAATGGTCAAGTACGAGGAGATTCTAGACATCGCATCACGAAGCACGGAGCAGATTCACAACGCAAACGGACTTTACACTTATAGCAACCGAAACACGTTGGTTGAGAAATATGACGAGATCGATGGCCTGAAAACGGGCTACACAAACGCGGCCAAGTACTGCGTTGTTGCAACCTCAAAAAGGTGTGACCATCGGGTAATTACGATCCTTTTGGGAGTGGAAACCAAGCGGCAGCGCTACAATATTGCGGTAAACCTCTTCAATAATTATTATTCAACCATCGGATTGGGTAAACTTGGCGAGGAATTTGAGACTGCAAGCGCACATTAACCGTAACATTCAAAAGACATGAGATTTATTGCTTTGATGCTCATCGCATCGATTCCGTTTTTGGCTTCCGCACAGAAAAAAGGCGAGCTGAGTTGGCCAGCCATGAAGATTGATTCCAAAACTAATCTGATCACTTACACGGAAGTTCCCGAGGTTCCTGGAACGAAGGATGAACTGTTTGACCGTGCCATGAAATGGGGTGGAGATTATTACAAAAACTTTGCTGAGAAGCTGCGCAAGCAGGATAAGGAGGCTGGCGAGATGGAGATCTTTGCGCGTTTTCCGTTCTACGCCTACGACAAGAAAGGCGTAAAAACGACCAGCCGTCAGGGCTTGGCGCAATACACATTGACCATCATGTTCAAAGATGGACGGTACAAGTACACCGTTACCGATTTGAATTTCAAAGCAACGAGCTACCAGCCGTTAGAGGCTTGGTTGGATAGAGAAGACCCGAACGCAGCCAACCATTCTTATTATATGACTGATATTGATGCTGAGATTCAGGCAACGATAAAAAGCTTGAAAGAAGCGATGGCTTCAGCCGATGAAAAAGGCCAAGACGATTGGTGATCAGATGATTCGTTGAACTTCGGCTTCGTTGAGGCTCGAAGATTCAGAATTAAGGTTTTTCAAGAGAATAACTCCAGGCAGTTTCCCTTTTCGGAAGCTGCCTTTTTCGTTGTCGATGTTGAGCGCTTTTGCCCCGCTGATGGTGGCAATTTTCAGCAGGTTTTGAACGCTGATGCTCGGATAATGCACATGAATCAGCTTCAGTTCATCCAGAATGCTCAGCTGATGATTACTTGCTAGGCTGTCGGTGCCAACACAAACATTCGACCTCGTTTCCAGCCACATCGGAATATTCGGAATACGATTTTCGATGTACTGATTAGCATTTGGGCAAGTGCACCAAAAGAGGTTTTGGTTGATTTTGTTTGCTTCCGCGAATTCTTCTGCTTTGGTCATGGTGTTGTGCACCAGAACAGCGTTTACTTCATTTGGCAACTGTGCTAAATGATAGTCTATTGAACTTTTGAATTGAGGCTTGAAGTTTGAAAAATCCTCTCCGAACTTTTTGAAAATCTCAACCAATTCTCCAGAACCCGAACGGAACATTTCGTTCTCGCTTTCTGTCTCCTGATTGTGAATGCTGATAGTTCCTGCAAATTCGTTTTGCTGATTTCTGATTCCTTCAAATAGTTCCTCGCTAACTGAGTAGGGTGCATGCGGAACAATAGTCGCTTTCAGGCCACTTTCTGAGTACGTTTTCGCAACGCGGATTCCTTCTTCCAGAACTTCTTGCGCTTTGGACGAATCGAAGGAAAAAACCTCAACAAACGAGTGATACTTGATTCGGCTATTGCGCTTGGTTTCAAGCGTATCGGCCGTGTTGCAGATGTCGCCCACCGCCTCAATTCCATTTCGCCACATTTCTTCATCTGCTGATCGGATAGCGTCCATTTTCTGGTCGACATTTTCATGTCTGCGCGACACGATCTGCATAATGAAAGCTGGCAACCCAGTTTTTTCGGGCACCAAACCTTTCATGTGCGAAAGCTCCAAATGGCAATGTGCATTGATAAACCCCGGGCAAAGCGCGCCATTGAAATGTTCAATTCTGCTTTTGTCTGGAGCGTTTTCATCGCTTTCGGTCAGCACATCTTTTATGGTGCCATTAGGTCCAACAACAAGAATTCCATTCGGAATCGGTTGTGTTTCAATCGGAAAGATGAGGTCGGCAGAAAGGAATCGCATGTTAAGCCTGTAAGGGTTCTGTATCTTTGCGCCCAATGGCCGAAAAACGAGACATACGAGCGCTGACTGCGGATGAAATTAGTTCATTTTTAGTCGAAAAAGGAGAGAAGGCTTTTCGCGCCAAGCAAGTGAATGAATGGCTTTGGAAAAAGGCTGCGCATTCGTTTGATGAGATGACCAATCTCTCCAAATCAACCCGCGAATTGTTGGATGAGAATTTTGTGATTAACGCGGTTTTGGTTGATGAATTTCAGAAGAGTGAAGACAGAACCATTAAGAGTTCTTTCAAGACGGCAGATGGAAAGTTTATGGAAGGCGTTCTGATTCCAACTGCTTCGCGGATGACAGCTTGTATTTCATCTCAGGTTGGGTGTAGTTTGAGTTGCAAATTCTGCGCAACAGGTCGGTTGGATCGGCTTCGCAATCTGAATGCTGATGAGATATTTGATCAAGTAGTTCATATCTCACGCCAAGCGGAAAATGAATACGGCATTCCGCTCAGCAATATCGTTTACATGGGCATGGGCGAACCCCTGCTCAACTACAAGAATGTGGTGGAAAGTATCGATCGAATTACAGACCCGAACGGTTTGGGTATGTCGCCAAAACGAATTACCGTTTCCACCGCTGGTATCGCAAAGATGATTCATAAGTTGGGGGAGGACAAGGTCAAGTTCAATTTGGCTCTTTCGCTTCACGCTGCTAATGAGAAAAAGCGTGATTACATCATGCCGATAAACGAGTCGAACAACCTCGAAATTCTGGCAAAGGAAATGCGGTTTTTCTACGACCAAACAGGAACACGTCCAACGCTCGAATACATCATTTTCAAAGACTTCAATGATTCATTGGAAGACGCCCGAGAATTGGCAGATTTCTGCAAGCAATTCCCAACCAAGATCAACATCATTGAGTACAACCCAATTGATGGTGGCGAATTCAAGAAAGCAGACATTGCTAAAACGGATAAGTTCAAACTGTTCCTCGAAGAGCGAAACCTGATTGTTAATATCAGGCGTAGCCGTGGAAAAGACATTGATGCCGCTTGCGGTCAATTGGCGAACAAATTGTCTGCCTAACAGCTTGATTATCTACATTCGCGGCAGGTTGGCTTCTCTCAACGAAATAAAGCAGCCCATCCGTTTGGAGATGGAGGAATTTGAAGGGCGTTTTCGCTCTTCCATGCGAAGCGAGGTTGCTCTTCTCGATAAGATTACACATTACATCGTAAAACGAAAGGGCAAGCAAATGCGGCCTATGTTCGTTTTCCTCACCGCCAAAATGTTGGAGGATACCAACGATATGACCTATCGTGCGGCCACATTGATTGAGTTGCTTCATACGGCCACCTTGGTGCATGATGATGTGGTGGATGATTCGCAGAAACGAAGAGGGTTTTTTAGCATCAATGCACTTTGGAAAAACAAAGTGGCGGTGTTGGTTGGCGATTATCTGTTGAGTCGTGGTTTGCTACTATCAGTTAAGCACAAGGATTACCGCTTGCTGGAGATTACTTCCAATTCGGTGCGTGAGATGAGCGAAGGTGAGCTTCTACAAATGGAGAAAGCCCGAAAGCTTGACATTACAGAGGAAATCTATTTCAACATCATACGGCAGAAAACAGCATCGCTGATTGCCAGTTGTTGTGCTTCGGGCGCAGCCAGCGTTTCGGAAGATGATGCGTTGGTGGAGAAGATGCGTTTGTTTGGAGAAACAGTTGGAATTGCTTTCCAGATTCGGGATGATCTTTTCGATTATGGAACTGACCAGAGCATCGGTAAACCAACGGGTATCGATATTAAGGAGAAGAAGATGACGCTGCCTTTGATTTATGTGCTCAGCAATTCAGACCGTTCGGAGAAACGTTTCATCATCAACACCATCAAAAACCACAACACGGACGAAAAACGAGTAGGCGAAGTGATTGATCTGGTGCGGAAAAAAGGTGGAATCGATTACACGGTTAAGCGAATGAACGAGTATCGCGACAAAGCCTTGGCGATGCTTTCCGAATTCCCAGAAAACCCCGCCCGAAAGTCGCTAACAGAACTGGTCAATTTTGTGATTGATCGGACGAAGTAAAGACGCGGTCAATCGCGTTTGGCTTAACCTGTTAGCGCCTTGTTAAGAACTTCGGGATTCTGACGATTATCCCAAACGAGAACCAACCTGATGTGGTCTGGATAGTCGCGGTAGAAAAGAGAAACGGTCTGATGAATAAGTAGTTGTCGGAATTTGCTGTCCGTAAACGGTGGCGCTAGTTCAGGGTTTTGTTGAATCTGAGATATGCGATGGTCTAAACGGTCGAGAAAATCATCAACTATGTTTTCGTTCCAACGTTTACCGATGAAATCCACAGTTTCTTGCAACGACTCTTTTGCAAGAGGAGTCCAAAAGACCCTTTTCATTTTCGACCAAGAAGCGTTCTTGAATCAACATGTTCCGTTAGGTCGGATTTTTTTGCCGAATCGGAAAGAGAGAGCAGTTCAACAATCTCATTAGGTAGGTCCTTGAGTTTCCTGCTCTGAAGTTCTTCCATGTACCGAAGAAGTCCTTCATCATTCAATTCGGTAATCCAATTAATCAAGGCTATTTTTCGCTGTTCAATGGTCATAACTTAAAGGTAGCCAATTTTGGAATTGATTGGACGAAGTAGAAACTACCCTAGCAGCCCCTTCACAACCAAAGAAATGGTTTTGCCATCGGCTTTGCCAGCCAATTCTTGAGAAGCCGCACCCATCACTTTTCCCATGTCTTGCATTCCTGTTGCTCCAACACGGTCAACAATTGCCTGTATAATCTGCTTCAACTCATCTTCAGAAAGTTGTTTGGGAAGGTACTTTTCAATAATTGCGGCTTCGGCCAACTCAGCTTCCGCAAGGTCTTCACGTCCTTGGCCTTTGTAAAGTTCTGCGCTGTCTTTACGCTGCTTCACTTGCTTCTGCAACATCTTAATACCAGCCTGCTCGTCCGATTCGCCACCACCTTTTTCGGTAGCCGCCAAAAGCAGCTGAGATTTGATGGCGCGCAAAGCCGTAAGCGTAGTTGTATCCTTGGCCTTCATTGCGGCCTTCAGGTCATTATTTATCTGGTCAGTTAAGCTCATTTCTTTCTATTCTGATATCTCAATACTAAAATCTAGTCCTCAAAGCTATCAACAATCTTCGCAAGAGTCGGTTTGTCCATCACGTGTTTTCCATCGAAGGTCCAACTGCGGATTTCCATACCTGTTTTCTTCATTTCTACCAGCTTTTCGTTCATGTTAACATCTTTCAGGAACTGATCTTCCAACCCGTAAGCGTAATGCAACGAAAGTCCTTTGAAGATTTCCGAATTTTTGGTGGCATCAACATCATGCGGAAAAGAACCTGCCCACATCAGCAAGTGTTTTGGCCGAACATTATTGTTAACCATCCATCGGATTGCCGCAGCGGTTCCTTGCGAGAAACCCATAACAATCAGGTTGTAATCTGACGAATTCGAATCGATGCCAGCATCCTTCAAAACGGTGTTGATGTAATTGGATTGATCCACAATTTCCTGCTCGCGCTCATCCTTGGTCATCCAACTGGCACCAACCCTGCCTGTAAGCCCATCGACATAGAACCTAGAAAGCCCCTCAACCGCAATGATACAGTTCTCGTTTTCGTCCAGATCTTCGAAGTGTTTTATGAAATATTCGGCAAGCTGTCCGTAGCCGTGAAAGACAATCCAAACATTTTTTGTCAGCGGCTGTACAGAATTCAGCCTGAAATAGCGGCCAGTTCTAGGAACTTCGACCAACGACTTAGTGGCTTGTGGCATTTAATAATGTGTTTGTCGCGTGTAATATCTCATTCGTCTAATACTACGTGTAACACGTAACGTTAAGGTTAGTTTAATGGTTCTGTAATTGACCGTTACAAAACCTATCAATTGACCGCTCAAAAGTATGTCTTAGCATGGTTCCTTTCTCTGTTTTTGGCGGGGAATTCGTTGGCGCAATGCCTTTCGCATTCAAATGCTTTTGAGCAAAAGTTGGAATCTGCCGAGAAGATTCTCGAAGGAAAACTGGTAAGTCAGCAATCGTTTATTGGCGATGATGGAAACATCTACACTTCCAATGAGGTGGAGGTTTACCGCGTTTTTAAAGGCAATGTTGGCTTTGAGGCTACGATGGTTACGGAAGGTGGGATTGTTGGCAATCTGATGCAGATTGTAACGCCAAGCGTTAAGCTAACCGTTGGCGATTATGGCGTGTTTGCTATCGCGAATGAGCAGACGACCGAGTTTGTGCCGATTGATGAGGCAACGGGAAGTGTGTACGGCAATCATCGGTTCAGCCATCGCGAGGCGCTTTATGAGGACATCGCAAGGCATGTTGGTTCTCACGAAATTGAACTGAGACGAATTCCATTGGATGCGTTCCAGCCATCGGTTCAAGCGAATCGGTCAACGCCTGTTTTGGCAAGCGTTTCTCCCTCGTTGGTAACGGCTGGTACCAAGACAATACTTACAATTCAGGGTAGTGGATTTGGAAACACGCAAGGGGCAGGACACGTGGCTTTTCGCAACGCGAACGATGGCGGACAGAGTTTTGTGGCGCTTCAGCCTGGGCCGCATTATCTGAGTTGGACGGACACGGAAATTCAGCTCTATGTTCCATCCGCAACGCTATTCAACAACACCGTGGCTGGAACGGGTCAAGTTCAGGTTAGGAATGATGCGGGTGTATCGGGCGTTAGCAATCAGAATGTGACCGTGAAATACGCCAAGAGCGAGGTGGTTTACAATCAGAATCTGAATGCGACCATGTTGGTCGGTATGCAGAGTGGTGGTTATGAGTTCAGCATCAATCAGCAGTTGCACGCTTTTTTGGGAAGCGATGATCTGGTTCGGAAATCGTTTGAGAAATGGGCGTGTAATACGGGCGCGAATTTCTCGCTGAACCATGATGTTGTTCCCATTGCCGATTGGGCGCATGATGAAGTGAATGTGATCGGGTTTTCGGCTCCAGGTCAGCTTCCGAATTATTTGTTGGGAAAGACCATTACAACGTTTTCTGGGTGTGGAACGCCAAACGGGCTGCAATGGAATTTGATTGAAGTGGATGTGCTGCTGAACAGTGACATTGACTGGTACATTGGCGAGGGTTCGCCAATGTCAAGTCAGTTCGATCTGGAAACTTCCGTTTTGCATGAGCTAGGCCACGCGCAGTTGCTGCAGCACAACAACAATCCTACTTCGCCAATGTATTTTGAACTGACGATGGGTGCAAGTAGAAGACAGCTCAATCAGGAAACGGACATTGATGGCGGGGTTTACATAGCGCATCAGGCAAGCAACGCAAATCATACGTGTGGAGACGAAACGCATCAACTTTATGATGATGCCAATTGCAATCTTAGCTTGATAAACAGCATTGATGAAGAAGATGAAACCGATTTTTCTGTTTATCCGAATCCGTTCAACAATGAATTGAATGTTGTACTAAACTCAACGGACAGAGCGGCAGTTTCAATCTTCGATTCGCAAGGAAAATTGGTTTCGACCGAAAGTGTGGTGGGTTCAAATTCAATTATTAGAACAGATCAACTTCCGAAAGGAATGTACTTGTTGGATGTAACCACAGATAACCACCGTTACACGCGCAAGCTGATTAAAAACTGATTCCTTTGCTGTATGAAAGCAGCAATCTCAGGTTCTACAGGATTTATTGGAAAATTATTGATTGACCTTCTTAAAGGAGACGATTCTTTTGAGCGGATTGATGTCCTTTCGCGAAGAGACATTGACCTTCCTGAAAAGTTCAAGGTTTTGGTCAATTCCAATCTGGCAGAACAGAATTTGGAATCTGTTGATGTCGCATTTTGTGCCTTAGGAACAACCATAAAAACAGCAGGTTCGCAAGAGGCGTTTTATCATGTTGACCACGATTTGGTACTTGCTTTCGCGAAGAATGCAAAAGCTGCTGGCGTGAAAACCTTTGTACTGGTTTCATCCGTTGGAGCCAATCCAAAAACATCCAATTTCTACCTCAGAGTAAAAGGCGAAACCGAGCGTGACTTGGAAGAAGTCGGGTTCGAATCGCTGATAATTCTCCGTCCATCCATGCTGATGGGAGAACGAAAAGAGTTCCGTTTTGGCGAGTTGATTGGCAAAGGTGTGATGACGGTTTTCAATCCGTTGATGGTTGGAGGCATGGCCAAGTACAGAGGAATTCACGGCAAAACCGTGGCTAACGCCATGCTCAAACTAGGCAAGGAAAATCTGAAAGGCGTTCACGTTTTGGAAGGAGAACAGCTTCAGGCTTTTTCTTGAGCTACCTGTTTGGGCTTAATAAAAATGTGTGCCCAAATAGAACGCGACAGCCTGAAAATGAGCGGGAATAGCAAAGCAATTGCGGTAAAGTTTAGACCCAAATACCACTTGATGTCAAATTTCCAAAGCACAATCATTGCAACGAAAACCGCAACACTCAAAGCCACCGTCAGACCATAGCTGATGTACATTGCACCGTAGTAGAAGCCAGGCTCAATCCAGAATTTCTGCCCGCAATTCGGACAGTTGTCTGGCATCTTATCAATGTTCGAAAAGCTATACGGGTTCTTGGTTTCGAACAGAT
Source organism: uncultured Chryseobacterium sp. (assembly GCA_964457245.1). Classification (GTDB taxonomy): domain Bacteria; phylum Bacteroidota; class Bacteroidia; order UBA10329; family UBA10329; genus UBA10329. The sequence goes on from CAYWET010000023.1 coordinate 13,381, forward strand.
TTCCTTCGCTGCATCGCGGGCATTTATTCTTGAAAACACTTCCTAATACGCTCATCTTCATGGCTTCTTAATCGGGCTATAAAGGAACAGATTCCTTCATAAATCCTTTGCAACTTAGGTTACTTAACCCAACACAAATCCGCACTTTTGCGGCATGATTTCACTTAACCAAGTTTCGGTTCAATTCAACGGGAAATTCCTGTTCAATAACATTTCTTTTCTGGCCAATCCAAAAGACAGGATTGGTCTGGTAGGTAAGAATGGTGCGGGCAAATCCACCATGCTCAAAGTTATTTCTGGTCAGCAGGAAGCCGAGTCTGGTAATGTTTCGAAGCCAAGCGGTACAACCATCGGTTATCTGTCACAGGACATCCGTCCGAAATTGGGTAAATCCATTTTTGAGGAAACTTACGGTGCACTACAAGAACTAAAGGAACTTGACGCTAAGGTGAAAAGGCTTACCAAAGAGCTTGAGGAACGCACCGACTACGAAACCGATTCTTACATGGATCTGATTCACGATATGACGGTTGCAACGGAACGGTTCAGCCTTTTAGGCGGAGATACAGTTGATGCCGAAGTTGAAAAAGTGCTGATGGGTTTGGGTTTTCTGAGAAGCGACCTGACCAGAAAAGTTGAAGAGTTCAGCGGAGGTTGGCAGATGCGTGTGGAGTTGGCCAAAATTCTGGTTCAACGACCAGACGTGCTGCTGCTAGATGAACCGACAAACCACTTGGACATTCTTTCCATTCAATGGTTGGAGGAGTTTCTGAAAGATCACAACGGAACGGTTCTGTTGGTTTCTCACGACCGTGCTTTTTTGGATAACGTGACCAACAGAACCATCGAAATTACGCTGGGTAGAATCAACGATTATAAGGTTCCGTATTCGAAGTATGTAACGCAGCGTGCAGAACGCATTGAGTTGCAAAAAGCCTCTTACGAGAATCAGCAGAAATTCATTGCAGATACCGAGAAGTTCATCGAGCGTTTCCGCTACAAGGCATCTAAGGCAACGCAGGTTCAAAGCCGCATCAAGGCGCTTGAGAAAGTCGATCGAATTGAGGTTGAGGAAGTTGATACTTCGGTTATGCGTTTGCGATTTCCGCCCGCTCCGCGTTCTGGAAAAGTGGCGGTGCTTTCCGAAGGCGTCAGCAAAAGTTATGGAGACAAGGAAGTGCTTCGCAACGTAGATCTGATGCTGAATCGAGGAGAAAAAGTTGCGCTTTTGGGGAAGAACGGTGAAGGAAAAACCACTTTCTCCAAGATTGTGGTTGGCGAGTTGGATCATACTGGAAAATTGGAGTTGGGCCACAACGTTTCGATGGGATATTACGCGCAGGATCAAGCGGAAACGTTGGATGGTTCGAGAACCGTATTTGAAACCTTGGATGATGTTGCACGTGGCGATATTCGAACCAAGTTGAGAGATATTCTCGGTTCGTTTCTTTTTAGCGGAGAAGACGTTGACAAGAAAGTGAGTGTGCTTTCGGGTGGTGAGCGTGGCCGATTGGCGTTGGCGAAACTGCTATTGGAACCCGTGAATCTGTTGATTCTGGATGAGCCGACAAACCACCTCGATATGCATTCGAAGGATGTTCTGAAACAGGCACTTCAGAAGTATGATGGCGCCATGCTGATTGTTTCTCACGATAGGGATTTCTTGAGTGGATTGACCTCAAAGGTTTACGAGTTTAAAGACAAGAATGTGAAGGAGCATATTGGTGATGTTTACGAATTCTTGGAAAAAGTAAAAGCCGATAGCATTCAGGAATTCAGTTCAAAACCAAAGCAGGAAGCACCCAAAAAGGAAGCCAAAAGTCAGCAGAACAAGGAGGATTATAAAGAGCGGAAAGCGCGTGAGAAAGAACTTCGCAACGCAAAGAACAAAGCTGAACGCTTGGAACAGGAGATCGCTAAGATCGAAAAGGAAATAGCCGACCTTGATGAGTTGATGTTGGATACTGGTGCATTTAAACAGGCCCAGGAAGAGCGAGACGTTTTCAAAGAATATCAGCAAATGCAGCAAACGCTAGAAACGAAAATGGAAGAGTGGGAATCAGCCCAGGCCAAATTGGACGAGCTGAATAATTCATAACACCCCGTTGATAACTACTGACGTAAGTCAATTCAACCCGCTACGAGCTATCTAATTTTGAAGCGAATTAAACTTCGAAAATCATGAACAGAAAAATTCAATTACAAGCATTGTTTGCGGTTCTGGTTGCAGGACTGATGTTCTCATCTTGCGGAAACATCGACATCGTAAAACGTAAGTATCGTCCAGGATTTCACGTAGACATTTCAAAGAAGCGTCAGAAAACAAAGGTTGTTGAGGCTTCTGCTACAGCCGATGCTCGCAAAGCAGAAAAGGTAAAAGCTGTTGAGGTGAAGAAAGCTGAAGTGGCAACTCAGGAAATTTCTGATGAGTTGACAGCGAGTACAGATGCAACTCCAGCATCACCTACGGCAATAGTTAAAGAGGTTAACCAGAACGTAAAAAAAGAGCTGCATTCGCTAGATTTTAAAGGGCTTTCTTTTGATAGAAAGATGGATAGAATTAAACGTGAAGTCTTTGGTCCAAAAGCGCCAGTTGCCAACTTGGAATGGATGAAATGGGTTTCTTTCGGAACAGGAATCGGCTCATTGGCGTTCGGGGCTATGGCCTTGCTATTTGCGTTCTTGACAGCTGTGTTCTTTACAGGCTTTGTTTGGGGAGCGGCCGTGCTGGCAATCTTCTTAGGAGCTGCCGCCATCACATTCTCTCTTATCTACAAAAAGAATGGTGGGTCAGCCTCTCAGTCCAAACTCGGATTCATCTTCGGAATTATTGGTGCAGGGTTGGGATTACTTGCAATTATTGTTGGAGCAATTTTCTTCACCGTGTTTGTTCTCTAATCGCAGTTAACAACTGAAGATATGTAATAGGCCCGCTCAATTTGAGCGGGCTTTTTTGTTGCAACAGTCTTCTATCTTTATCGGACAATTTCTGACCCATGAAAGCTAAATACTGGAAACAATTTCTACCTATGCTGATGTTGCCAGCATTTCTATTCCAATCATGCGGAAATATTGACATCGTAAAACGCAGATACCGACCCGGTTTTCATGTGGATGTCAGCAAGAAGAAAGACTGTAAATCAGAGAGGTCTATTGTTGCTGAATCAGGTATTACGCTCGAAAAAGTAGATGCTAAACAGGCTATAATTCCAACGAAAGAAGTTCCTTCAGGCGATATTGAATTGAAGCAGATAGAACTTGAAACGTTGGAAGTTTCTGCGGAAACTAAACCAAGTTCCAAAGTCAAGATCACGTTTGAAAATACCGTGATAGCACCATTCAGACAAGCTAGAAAGGCGAAATTGGATGGTTCGCTGCGAAGAGCGGTTTTCAATAAAGAAAAAGAGGAGAAATACGGTTGGTCTGGAATCAGCTTTGCTTCAATGGGATTGGGAACCGTAGCTCTGGCATTGATGATAACGGGAATTGTTCTTTTAGCCCTCTTCATTGCTGGTGGTTCATTCCTCTACTGGTGGATTTTTACGCTAGCAGGATTCTTCTTGGGTATTGCTGGAATGGTGACTGGAATCATTGGTTTGCGACAAACGGGTGCAGGAGAAAAACGTGGGCGTGGTTTTGCACTGGCCGGCATGCTTGGTGGAATTGTTGCCATGGCAGGCGGATTGATCACAGCTTTTTGGGGATTGATCTATTACGTGATCAATGGACGAAACGAAGATTTCTAATTACTTCTCCAGCAAATGCAGGTCGTAAATCGTATCCAGATCAGATAGCTTTTCTAACCGTCCGTAGCTGAGTCGGTTTTCCATCAGGTCGAGAATAGTATCCTCAAAAACAGAATCGGTACTCCATTCTTTATTCTCGAAGAGAAAATCGTTGAGTTTTTTCATTCCAACGAGGTAGTATCCGCCATCCTTCGCTGGTCCAACGGCAATGTCTTTTTGGTTCAGGATTTCGAAAGAATCTTTAACGGTTTCTGTGGTCAATTGAGGACAATCGCTGCCAATGATCACGGCTTTTTTTGCGCCAAGCGCGAACACTTTTTCGAATGCGTTTTTCATCCGTTCGCCTAGGTCATCGCCTTCCTGAACATGCTTATTAAACTTGTCTTCATCCCAAGCATCATTTTCAATTTCATCAGAATAGAAAACGTGTCTGGTGCAACTGACCTGCTCGGAAACCGTTCGCGTTAGTGCCAAAAGCTGAAGGTAGATTTCCAGTGCTTTTTCTGCTCCAATTCCAGCGGCAAGACGAGTTTTAACCTTGCCCAAAACAGGATTTTTAACGAAGATGATCAGGTGGTTTTCTTCCATTTCTTACAGCATCGTCTCAAATGACCGAAAAATTTCAATTGACATTTATCAAATGCATGCATTGTTTCTAATTTTAGCAGTCGCGATTCACGCACAGTTACCAAACACGTATCAGAAAAATGTATGAAGTAGGCGTTGGCAAGGCCGATATTACCGCGTTCAAGCTCGGTGTTGGAATGATGGGTTATGGCATGTATTACAACATCGTTAAAGGTGTTGAAACCGATCTTTTTGCCCGTGCCATGGTAATTCGAGATACCACCACGGGAAGAAAAGTGGTGTTGGTCAATGCCGAGATCTGTTTCATAACCATTGCCATTAAACGTGGTGTTTGGAAAAAGCTTCGCAGAAAGCACGAGCATCTTGATTTTCAGGAAGATTCAATCATGCTTTCGGCACAGCACACGCACAGTGCGCCTGGCGGATATTCGCATTTCGGGTTGTACAATATGTCTATTCCCGGTTTTGCACCAGAGGTTTACCAGAAGGTGGTAGATGGAATAGTTGAGGCAATTGTTGAGGCTGCTGAAAATCTTCAGCCTGCTACCATCAAGGCTTCGCGGGGTGCGATAGAGGATGAGAAGGAAGTAGCTTTCAATCGTTCGATCGAAGCCTACAACGAAAACCCAGAGGTCAAGATTAAACTCAAAAAGGAAGAGGCGAATCAAGCAGTTGATCGCAACATGCTTTTGCTGCGCGTGGACGATTTGGAAGGAAATCCGATTGCTTCGTGGAACTGGTTTGGAGTGCACACAACCAGTTTGAGTAACGATAACCATCGAATTTGCTCAGACAACAAGGGTTATGCGTCCAAATTTCACGAAGACAGAGTTAAGAAACGCAAGAAGGATAAGTTCATTTCGGTGTTTGCGCAGCGAAAGGCGGGCGATGTAACGCCTAACTGGAAATGGGACAGAAAGAAGAAGTGGACGCGCGGAAAGTTTGAAGACGATTTTGAGAGTGCCAAGTTCAATGGAAATATTCAGTTTGAGCACGCGCACAATCTTTTCAAAGAAGCCAAAAAGTCTGGTGATCTTCCGCTTCAGGTGGACCATGCAATGACGTTTGTGGATTTCCGTAAAGTGATCGTTGATAAGGAATTTGCTTGCGGACAAGAAGATGCAAGAACCGGTCCTGCATGTCATGGCGTAGCATTTTTTGAAGGCACGAAGGAAGGCCCAGGAATGGCACCAGCGGTTGGTGCTTTGGCAAGAACCCTTTGCCGTGGTCAGAAGGCGTACGAGTTGGCCGCTGCACCATTTAAAACGAAGGAAAAGGCGGAGCGTATTTACGAGAAATACCATACCCAAGGGCCAAAAGACATTTTGGTTGAGGCAGATGAAAGACGAATTCTCGGTACACGCAATATCAAGAATTTGGTTGTGCCAGCCTTTGCCGATCCTGTGGTTGGTCAGTTCAAGCGTTTCCACGCCAATGGAAGTTTGGGAGACAAGCCTTGGATTCCGCAGATCCTGCCAATCCAGCTGATCATTATCGGAGAAATCGCGCTAGCTGGAATTCCTGCCGAGATAACCACCATTGCAGGTCAGCGTTTGGAGAATTCGTTGCTGGAAATTCTGGCAGATAGAGGTGTGAAAGAAGTGGTTTGTTCCACTTACACGAATGGGTATTGCGGTTACATCACCACGTATGAAGAATACCAACTTCAGATGTATGAAGGCGGTCACACCGTTTTTGGTCAGCATTTTTTGGGTGCGGTACAAACCAAGTTCAAAGGTTTGGCGCTTGAGTTGCTGAAGCCAGAGAACGAACGTAACGTGGTTGAAGATGGTCGGCCAGCTTTCTTCTCTGATGAAGAGCTCGAACTTCGCTCTTTCAACATCGAAACGCAAAAGCGACTTATTCAATTGTAAGTCACTCATATCTAACAAGATTACCGCTGTTTTCTTACTTTCAACGCCATGTCGTTGGAGAAGATAGATAAGGAGTTGCAGGAGGCAGCCAAGGTGTTGGATGCGTTTATGAATGATGCATCGAACCTTCAGGCCATTCGCAAAGCAGCGAATCTGTTAGTCAATTCTGTGAAGTTGGGAGGTAGAATTTATTCGTGTGGAAATGGTGGTTCCATGAGCGATGCCATGCATTTCGCGGAAGAATTGAGTGGTCGCTTTCGTGATGAGCGGAAGCCGATTCCAGCCATGGCAATTTCAGATCCAGGTTACCTGACATGCACCGCTAACGACTATGGTTATCAGCACATTTTCTCACGCTTTATTGAAGCCTTTGGGAATAAGGGAGATGCGCTTTTGGCTATCAGTACATCAGGTAACTCGCACAATATTCTGCATGCGGCTCGCGAAGCAAAAGAGAAAGGAATACAGGTTATTGCCCTTACGGGAAAAGACGGTGGCGAACTGGCGAAGCTTTGCGATGTGGAAATTCGTGCACCACATTCGAAATACTCAGACAGAATCCAAGAAATTCACATCAAGGTCATTCACATTCTCGTGATGTTGATTGAACAGGAAGTAGCCCATTGAAATGCTCACAAAAACCTATGGTAGCGCAGTTTACGGGGTTGATGCCAACATCATCACAGTAGAAACCAATGTAGCTGGCCAAGGGGTCAATTTTTACATGGTTGGCTTGCCAGACAATGCCGTCAAGGAAAGCCAATCGCGTATTCGTGCTGCGCTGAAAAATGTGGGTTACAAAGTGCCAGGTAAGACCATTACCATCAATATGGCACCAGCTGATCTTCGCAAAGAAGGTTCGGCTTACGACCTGACCATCGCGGCAGGAATTTTAGCCGCTTCAGGCCAAATAAAATCAGAAGGTATTTCCGATTACATCATCATGGGAGAGCTTTCGCTCGATGGTGGATTGCAACCCATAAAAGGTGTTTTACCGATTGCCATTAAAGCCAGAGAAGAAGGATTTAAAGGTTTCATTCTCCCAAAACAGAATGCCAGAGAAGCCGCCATTGTCGATAACCTTGATGTTTACGGAATTGAAAACATCCAAGAACTGATTCAATTCTTTGATAAGAATGTTCCACTCGATAAAACGGTGGTCAACACCAGAGAGGAATTCTACAAGCAATTGAATGAGTCCGACCTTGATTTCTCGGATGTAAAAGGGCAAGAAAACATCAAAAGAGCAATGGAAATTGCTGCCGCTGGTGGACACAATTTGTTGCTAATAGGTCCGCCTGGGGCGGGAAAAACAATGTTGGCCAAGCGATTGCCGTCCATTCTTCCGCCACTTTCGTTGAAAGAAGCGTTGGAAACAACGAAGATCCATTCGGTTTCAGGAAACCTTGGTTCGGAGACATCGCTCATGACCATGCGGCCGTTCAGAAGCCCGCATCACACGATCTCAGATGCAGCTTTGGTCGGAGGCGGAACCGTTCCGCAACCTGGCGAGATTTCGCTTGCACATAACGGTGTACTTTTTCTTGATGAGCTGCCAGAATTTCAGCGTTCAGTTCTTGAAGTAATGCGCCAGCCGCTAGAAGACCGCGTGGTAACGATTTCGCGAGCAAGGCTTTCTGTAGAGTATCCAAGCAGCCTGATGTTGGTCGCTTCGATGAACCCGTGCCCTTGTGGTTTTTACAACCATCCAGAGAAAGATTGTGTTTGCGCGCCCGGTGTGGTTCAGAAATATCTCAACAAGATTTCAGGCCCTCTTTTGGATCGAATCGATATTCATATTGAGGTTACGCCTGTTCCGATCAATGAACTGGCCGATTTTCGGCCTGCGGAGAAAAGTGAAAACGTCCGCGAACGCGTTATCAAAGCACGGGAAAAGCAAGTGGAACGCTTTAAGGAAAACCCAACTGTTCACAGCAACGCATCAATGGGAACCAAGCTTCTCAAAGAAGTTTGCAAGATTGATGATGCTGGTAGAGACATGCTGAAAAAGGCCACGGATAGGTTGGGTCTTTCTGCCCGTGCTTTTGACCGAATTCTGAAAGTATCTCGCACAATTGCCGACCTAGAAGATTCCGAAAACATTGAGCCAAGTCATTTGGCCGAAGCCATTCAATACCGAAGTTTGGACAGACAGAATTGGGCGGGATAAATGGCACAAATTCAAGAGAACGATCTATACAAATTGGTCTATGAGATTGTGACCGAGGCCATGATCGTGGTCAACCGTGCTGGAATCATTGTTGAAGCAAATCCATCTGCCGAAAGGCTTTTCAAATATCCAATGGATAAACTCATTGGGATGAACGTTGATGAGTTGCTTCCCGATGCTTTGCGGAAAGCTCATGCGCAACATCGTTCGGGGTATGTGAAAAATCCGCAGAAGCGCGTGATGGGAATAGGCATGGAACTCAGTGCGCAAGATGCTGAGGGAAATCTCATTCCTGTTGAAGTTTCGCTCAACCATGCACAATTTGATGGCGAGTTGCGAGTTGTTGCACTCATTTCGGACATCAGCACACGAAAAGAGGCTGAGCAAAAGATTCTTCGCATTAATAAGGAACTTGAAGAGGGTGTGAAACAGCGCACCAAAGAATTGGATGAAGCGGTAAAAGCGTTGGAAGAAAGCCAGCATCTCTACACGCTTATTGCACAGAATTTCCCTGATGGAACCATCAATGTCCTGGACAAGAATCTGAATTACATTTTTGCCGAAGGAAAGGAGTTCGCGCGAAGCGGAATTGATCGCAAAAAGGTCATTGGCCTCAATTACATTTCGCTTTTGCCGTTGGATTTCCGTCAAAAAGTTGAAGGTGAGCTCGGCCGTGTGTTTGAGGGCCTACCAAGAACATTCGACATTGAAGCACGCGGAAACAGTTACATCATGTCGGCCGTGCCGCTTTATGATGAGCAGGAGGGTGTAAACCGCATTTTGCTGGTTGAAAAGAACGTAACTGAGCAGAAACAGGCCGAGAGAGATATGGTTGCTGCACTGAAAAAGGAACGTGAGCTGAATGAGATGAAATCGCGGTTTGTTTCGATGGCTTCGCATGAGTTCCGAACGCCTTTGGCAACGGTTCTGAGTTCCATCAACTTGGTCAATAGGCATGCTGAAAATGGCAATCAGGAAGCGATTGAAAAACATGTCGGTAGAATCAGAAACTCTGTTCGGAACTTGACCTCAATCCTGAACGATTTCCTTTCGCTTGAGAAGTTGGAACAAGGCAAGGTTCTGTTTCGGCCAGAAGATTTTGACATGTGCGAATTGGCGGCTTCTGTGGCAGACGAAATGAGCGGCATGACCAAGGACGGGCAGACCATCAGACTCGATTGCTGCAAAGGCGTTTGTTCGGGAAGAATGGTTTATGGTCTCGACCCGCAACTCATTCGAAACGTACTTTTCAACCTACTTTCCAACGCGTTGAAATACAGTCAGGAAAACACCGAAGTTGTCTTTTCGGTAGAGATTGCCGAAAGCCTCGTTCTTCAGGTAAAAGATCAAGGAATGGGAATTCCCGAATCGGAACAACAGCACCTTTTCGAGCGGTTTTTCCGCGCCAAGAATGCGACAAATATTCAGGGAACAGGCCTCGGTTTGAACATCGTTCAGAAGCATGTGGAACTGATGGGCGGAACCATCGAATTTGACAGCAAATTGAACGAAGGAACTACCTTTACCATCACATTACCAACCAACAATTCAGCGAGCGAATAATGGGAAAGAAGATTCTTGTGATTGACGACAATTTGGAGATGCGTGAGAACATTGCGGAGATTCTGGAATTGGCGAGTTATGATGTGCTGACGGCAGAAGATGGCAAGAAAGGCGTTGCGGCTGCCAAGGCCGAAAATCCAGACCTGATCATATGCGATGTGATGATGCCTGAATTGGATGGTTACGGAGTACTTCACATCCTCAGCAAAGACGCGAAAACGCTCGGAATTCCTTTCATTTTCCTTACGGCAAAATCTGAAAATTCAGACATGCGGAAAGGCATGAGTTTGGGTGCCGATGACTACATCACAAAGCCATTTGAGGAAACCGATCTGTTGGATGCCGTTGAAATGCGACTCAAGAAAAGTGAGGCGATGAAAGCGGGTTCTGAACGCACCATTTCGGGCGTGCAGGGTTTCATGGCAACAGCTTCTGGAAAGGTTTTCGAGCAGGTAACCAAGAACCACAGAACCAAGCAGTATTCGCTGAAAGAGTACGTTTTTCGCGAAGGTGATTCGCCCATTTTTCTCTATTTCCTGAACAAGGGAAAGGTGAAGACCTATAAGATGAATGAGGATGGGAAGGAATACATTACAGGTTTGTACAACGCTGGCGATTTCTTCGGTTACACTGCGCTTTTGGAGCACGATAATTACACCGATTCCGCTCAGGTAATCGATGACGCGGAGGTACTTCTCATCCCGAAAGATGATTTCTACCATTTGATGGGTTCAAACCCAGAAGTGATTAGCAGTTTCATCAAGCTTTTGGCCGATAATATTCTTCAAAAAGAGGAGCAATTGATAGAGTTGGCGTACAGCTCGGTGCGTAAGCGCGTGGCAAATGCGTTGGTTCAGGTGTACGAAAAGTACAATGCAGATCATCGAGAGGATTTCACCATCAGTCTTGGCCGCGAAGACATTGCAAGTATTGTTGGAACCGCCACCGAAACGGTTATCCGAGCACTTTCCGAGTTCAAAGAAGATGGCTACATCAGTTCCAAAGGCCGAGACATAAAGGTGCTTGATATCAAGGCGCTGAAGAATTATAGGTTTTAATCCCCACGTCATTGCGAGCGCAGCGCGGCAATCTCTATGAATCACGAGATTACTTCGGTCATTCTTCCCTCGTAATGACGGGAGGTCAACCTGACAAACCTCAGTTTTCCATTTGATGGCTATCAAGCGGATGCGGTAACTTAGCTTCAACCTTTGTTGCCGTAAAAACCATCTATGTCTTCAATTACGGAAACCAAAACTTGTTTTCATTGTAGCGATGAATGCACAGACGAGATCATTGAGCACGATGGTCACACGTTCTGCTGCAATGGTTGCAGCACGGTTTATCAGCTTTTGCAAGATGTAGGTCTCGATGAGGCGTACACAAATGGTCCGTTGGGAATCAGACCCGAAGAAGCTGATTCTAGCGAGCTTGCCTATCTCGAAAATGAGGAAGTAAAAGAGCATTTGCTCGATTTTTCGGATGGCAAGATGGGGCGGATCTCTTTTGATTTGCCTGCCATTCATTGCAGTGCGTGCGTGTATTTGTTGGAGCGGCTGGAAAAGTTGAACTCAGGCGTAAAGCAATGTGAGGTCAATTTTCCGAAGAAGCGTGCGAATATCTTGTTTGATCAAACGGAAATCTCGCTTCGCGAACTGGTGGCTTTGTTGAAGTCGATTGGTTACTCGCCAAATCTGAATCTTTCTGAAACATCAGATAGGGAAGAAAAACCACAGACCGACAAAAAGCTCCTGTACAGAATTGGGGTGGCGGGTTTCTGTTTCGGCAACATCATGTTGCTCAGCTTTCCTGAGTATTTGATCGGCAGCCAAGCGTTGGATGCCAAATGGTCAACGCTTTTCAATTACTTGAATCTGGCGTTGGCTTTGCCGCTGGTTCTATTTGCGGGCCGCGATTATCTGATGTCGGCTTACAAAGGATTGAAAGTCCGCCATGTGAACATGGATGTGCCTGTTTCCATCGGTATTCTGGCCATTTTCGGACGTTCGGCTTACGATATAATTGCTGGTGTTGGGCCTGGGTTTTTGGATTCGCTGGCTGGTTTCATCTTCTTCTTGCTTATCGGAAAATGGTATCAGGCAAAAACCTATTCCGCGCTTTCGTTTGAACGTGATTACCGTTCGTTTTTTCCGATTGCTGTAAACCGCGTTGGTGCCGATGGACAAGTTGATGCCATCATGATCAAGCATTTGCTGAAGGGCGACCGCATTCAGATTCATAATGATGAATTGATTCCGTGCGATTGTGAGTTGCTTTCGAATAAAGCTTCCATCGATTACAGCTTTGTAACGGGTGAGGCCGCACCTTCTTCAGAAGAGTCTGGAAACCGAATCTATGCAGGTGGAAAAAACCGCGGTTCGGTCATCGAATTGCAGGTAATGAAACCCGTTTCGAGCAGTTATCTCACTTCACTTTGGAATAGTTCTGATGCGGCCAAGGAAACCGAAACGCCACCGCTGGTCAATTTCTCCAACAAGATAGCTTCTTGGTTCAGCGCAGCTGTTCTTTCTATCGCAACAATTACGGCCATTTATTGGTGGATTGTTGATCCATCGAACTGGCTGAATACGACAACGGCCGTGCTGATCATTGCTTGCCCGTGTGCCCTGGCGCTGAGCATTCCGTTTACGTACGGTTCTATGCTTCGGCATTTTGGGAGGCACGGATTCTTTGTGCGTTCGGTAGAAGCTATCGCGAAACTTGGCCAGATAAACCACGTGGTTTTTGATAAGACGGGAACGATTACTATTCGGCAAAAGGGAAGTGTGCTGTTTTCGGGAAATGAGATTTTCGCTGAACAATTGCTGGCACTTGTCAACGTGGCGCGACAATCGTTACATCCGTTGAGCAAAACGTTTGCTGCGGCTCATCAGAAGATTGCGCAAGAACAGGTCATCGGTTTTACCGAAAACCCTGGAACGGGAGTTTATGGAATGGTAAATGGCGTTGCGGTTGAGTTGAAAAATCCAAAACAGCTTTCAGAAGAGGAGCAATTTCAGTTCAATGCTTGGAATCCTGAAAACCCAGGAATGGGACGAACAGCCGTACTGGTAAACGGTAAGCTTTTTGCGCGATTGGATTTCGTTACCAGCTATCGCGATGGATTGAAGAGTGTGGTCAGCAAACTGAAAAACGCCTTTGGACTTTCATTGCTTTCTGGCGATAACGATACAGAGGCTTCAACTTTGAATAGTCAATTGATTGCAGGTTTCGATGCTGATGAAATGCATTTTGAGATGGACCCGCACCAAAAACGTGAGTGGGTGGAGGAGAAGCAGTCCGACTCAGAAACCAAGGTGCTGATGGTTGGCGATGGATTGAATGACGCAGGAGCACTTCGAGAAGCACATTTCGGAATTTCAATAGCCGAAGACAACAGTCAGTTTACGCCAGCAAGCGATGGAATTCTGACAGCTTCATCTTTCGAGAAACTTCCAGAATTGATTGAGCTTTCCAAGAAAGCACGTTCGGTGGTAATTGGGGCATTCTTCCTTTCACTTGTGTATAACATAATAGGAATCAGCGTTGCGGTTCAAGGGCTGTTATCGCCTGTTATGGCGGCTATTCTAATGCCGCTGAGTTCCGTTTCGATTGTGGTTTTTACAACTGTGAGTACGGCAATTCTTGCAAAGAAGTATCTGTAACCAGTTGAGGTTTAAAAAGCTTGTCGCAGCTAAAAATTCTCAAACTGACTTCCGCTCACTTCACAGATTACATCCTTTCCGTAAACTAAGCTTGGCGTTTGCCACCCAGCTTTGAAGTTTCCTTGTAGGATCTGCTGCGCGATGTGAACAGCCGTCATGGCCGTAAGTGTGTAGCCTTCCTGTGTTTTCAGGGTTGATGTCAACGATTTCCCAGACTTATCGGTAACAGTTCCAACTAAGTAAGTTGCAGCCTTAGCCCGTTGCTCGTCTGTCGGTCCTGCTTGGCCTGCAATGATTTTGGCGCGCGCCTTATTTTTTACAAACTCGGTACGCATTAACCAACCGAACCATTTGCCCCATTTCATGCCATCAATGGCTTTCTTGGGCAAACCCATGTAAACTTTGATATTCGGAATTCCCGTGCTGTAAAAAGCCGTATACACATCACCCCACGGAATGGTAACAGCCGTCATGTTCTTCGGCCCGAAATCGAAGCGTTTCACATCAAAAGCATCTACAACCTGCTTCAGTTTTCCATCTTTTCGGATGGTTCCACCATAGCCCAAACCTTCCACCACCGTTAAGCTCGTTCCACGCGAAGCCCGACCTGTTCCATAAAATGCCAATACCAGATCGTCCGCATCTTCCATTCGCGATTTCATGTGCGCTGCCAGACAATCACTCGGCACCACATCGAAACCCGTTCCAGGCAAAACCATCACGCCCGCCTCTTTTGCCTGCTCGTTATACTTTCTGGCCTGAGAGAAAACCGCTATCTCTCCTGTGATGTCCGTGTAATGAACCTTATTTCGAATGCACGCTTCCACCATTGGTTTGGAGGTGTGTATGAACGGACCAGCAGCATGGATGACCACCTTCCCGCCAGCGAGCAACTTGTCCAGATCATCCGCTTTCAAATCAGCCACCTGATACGGCATTCCGTACTTGTCAGCAACTGGTTTCAGTTTGCTTTCATTCCGCCCAGAAAGCAGCGGCTTGATTCCCAATTCCAGACAGCGTCTTACAATCAGTTCGCCTGTGTAACCGTACGCTCCGTAAACGATGATGTCTTTGTTTTCCATGCTCATTCCGTGTGTGGTTGCAATTTGTCTAAATTAGGCGATTCGCCAATGGAAAGCACCACCGACTCACCCAAATTAGAACGTACACTTGGCCCATTAATGCTCTGGGGGTTGGGCGTTGGCTACGTCATCTCGGGCATGTATTTCGGTTGGAATTACGGCCTGGAGGCGGGCGGCACACTTGGCTTGGCCATCGCTACGCTGTTCATCATTGTGATGTATGTGACCTTCACGTTCAGCTACACCGAGTTGGCCTGTGCCATTCCGAAAGCTGGTGGCGCGTTCGATTATGCAGATAGGGCCTACGGAAGAAACTGGGGTTTTCTGGGCGGTATGGCGCAGATCATTGAGTTCGTTTTTGCACCTCCCGCAATTGCTGCCGCCATTGGCGCATTCGTAAACACCAAAGTGCAGATCGATTTCACAACGGTGCTACCCGTATTTGGCGAAGTTAACGTGCCCGTTGTCGCCATAGCCGCGTTTCTGATTTTTACATTCATCAATATTGTCGGTGTGCGAATTGCCGCCTCATTTGAGCTGTTCATCACGATTATTGCGGTTATCGAATTGCTCGTTTTTGCAGGAGCAAGTCTTCCTCATTTCGAAGCAGCAAATCTGACAACCAACGCGTTACCGAATGGTTATGCTGGCATATTTGCGGCTATTCCATTTGCCATTTGGTTTTTCCTTGCGATTGAAGGTGTTGCCAACGTGGCCGAGGAAACCAAAAACCCGCAGAAAAATGTGCTTATCGGATTCGGTTCAGCCATATTAACACTTGTAATACTTTGCGTCTTGACCTTCACTTCTTCTGTAGGTGTTGCAGGGTGGGAAGCCATTGTTTATGAAGAATCTGGCGCGGCATCTGACAAGCCGCTTTTGTTGGCTCTTTCTCATGCCGTTGGTACAGACAGTTTTCTCTACAATCTATTAATCTATGTCGGAATTTTCGGGCTAGTGGCCTCATTCCACGGAATCATTTTAGCAGCTGGTAGAGCAACCTACGAGTTCGGCAGAATGAACTTGGCTCCGAAAGCTTTGGGCAAGGTTCATCCGAAATTCAAAACGCCAGCGGTTGCGCTCATTGCCAACATGTGTATTGGAATCATTGCGTTGCTTTCTGGCCGAACGGACGAAATCATAACCATTGCCGTTTTCGGTGCGTTGGCGTTGTATATCATATCGATGATTTCATTCTTCGCATTGCGAAAAAAAGAACCCGATATGGAACGACCATTCCGTGTTCCTCTCTACCCTATTTTCCCTGCTTTGGCGTTGATCATTGCCAGCGTTTCGATGGTAGCCATGAGTTACTACAACGGGCAATTAGCAATCATCTTTTTGATACTGATGGTCGGATCATTCGCGCTTTACAAGCTTCTTTATTCGAAAAAGGCTGGAAGCTAAAAAATGTGAAGGCATCGCTTTTCCGAGAATAATCTCGGTAACAGGTAGTTTCTTCGGGTCATGATTTCTGCGGTATTTCTGCTAAGATTGAAACAGGCCATCCGGCTACTGACGCAATTGGGCGTGTTGCGGTCCGCAATCGTACTGGTCATTCTCCTTTTCGGATTGGCCGCTTTATTTCAAGCTACGCAAGAACCGAACACGTCACTTTTGATCTCACTTCTGGCAGGAGCAGGTCTTTTCTCATTGCATATTAGTAGAAATGATCGGCAGTTTCTTGCCATCTCGTTCTCGGATGACCGACCGATTCTTTTGTTCGAATATTTTCTGGTTAGCCTTCCGCTTTTGGCCATGTTCAGCTATCACGGATGTTGGTCAGCCACTCTGATTCTGATTGGTTTCTGCGTCATTGTTCCTTTGGTCAATTTTTCATTCAGGAAAAGGACATTCACCCCAATTTTCCTGAATTGGATTCCTGACCCGAATTTTGAATGGAAAGCGGGAGTTCGAAAGTCGTTCCTACCACTTTCCGCAGTTTGGGTTGTCGGGCTTGGCGCTTCGTTCTTTGTAGGAAGCGTACCAGTAGCCATGTTCTTGGTCGGGATGATGGTGACCAACTTTTATGATTGGTTTGAAAGTGTGGAAATCCTTGTCTCCAGCGAGAAGAATGCACGTGTATTCCTACGGGAAAAGATTCTTTCTCATGTTGGAATTTACGTGCTTGTGAACCTTCCGTTGGTGTTCGCATTCATCGCCCTTCATCCACAACTGTTCTACATTCCAGTAATCGAATTAGCACTTCTGTCCATCTTGCTGCTTTATACTATCTGTCTCAAATACGCCTTCTACATCCCCGAACAGGACAAACGAGTCGGACAGTTGCTCATCGGCCTGGGATTCATCGGTGTCATCATTCCATTTTTCACACCTGTTGTAATGCTCATGACCTTACGGTTTTACGTGAAGGCCAAACAGAACTTAGACCTTTACCTGCATGATTTCAATTGACGGACTTCATATTTCCTACGATGGTGAACAGAACGTGATCAACGGACTGAACCTCGAACTTCAAACGGCCATGATCCATGGCATAGTCGGCCTGAACGGAAGT
Source organism: uncultured Chryseobacterium sp. (assembly GCA_964457245.1). Lineage (GTDB taxonomy): Bacteria > Bacteroidota > Bacteroidia > UBA10329 > UBA10329 > UBA10329. Next base: position 30,587 of record CAYWET010000023.1, read on the forward strand.
GGGAAAACCACTTTGCTCAATAGCCTTTTCGGTTTCGTTCGACCAAATTCAGGCAGCTTCACGTTCAATGGCGAGAAGCTTACCAAGAAGTCGATCGCCTATCTCAAAACCGAAAACTATTTCTACCCGAATATCACGGGGAATGAGTACCTGTCGTTGTTTATCAACCCAGCGTTCAATACAACCGAATGGAACGAGTTGTTCCAGCTGCCGCTCAATCATTTGATTGAGGAATACTCAACTGGAATGCGCAAAAAATTGGCACTTCTCGGCATACTAAAAACAGACAGACCGATCCTTATTCTTGATGAGCCGTTCAATGGGTTGGATATTGAAAGTTCCCGCATGGTCCGGTCGGTTCTCCTCAAGCTACGAGCGAATGGAAAGACCATCATCGTCACATCTCACATTCTTGAAACGCTGACCAACATGTGCAACCAGATCCATTTGTTGGAAGATGGACGAATTACCGCCAGCAAACATGAGCACGAGTTCGAAGAATTCTCTAGCCACGTCTTCAATAAGATCGAAGCGAAGAACAAAGCCCTGATTGATAAATTGATACCTTAACCGCCTGTTCAAACAACACGACAAAGCAGCACAAAATGAACGAAAAGGAACTTACTCGCGAACACATTCTGAACGAGGTTCGCAACTCAGATCACAATAAGGTGAAACTGGCCATTACCGATATTGATGGCGTTTTGCGTGGCAAACTGATGCGCAAAGACAAGTTCCTATCGGCCGTGGAAAGCGGATTCGGTTTCTGCGATGTGGTCTTCGGTTGGGACAGTGCGGACGTGGCTTACGACAATGCCACTTACACAGGCTGGCACACGGGTTATCCGGATGCACAAGCGAGAATTGACCTGAGCACATTCCGTCAAGTTCCGTGGGATAATGATGTTCCTTTTTTCTTGGCCGACTTTGTGAACGAAAAAGAAGGTCCGCTGGGCGTTTGTCCGCGAAGCTTGCTCAAAACCGTGAAAGCGAAATCGGAGAAGTTGGGTTTCAAACCATTCTTCTCACAGGAGTTTGAGTGGTTCAATTTTGCGGAAACCCCAGATAGCGTTCACGGGAAAGATTTCGCAAATCCAGAACCGCTTACTCCTGGAATGTTCGGGTATTCGCTTCTAAGAAGTTCGCAAGAGAAAGATTACTTCAACGCCATTTTTGACCTCATGGACCAGTTTGATGTTCCGATTGAAGGGCTTCATACCGAAACAGGGCCAGGCGTTTACGAGGCTGCCATTATGTATGGCGATATTCTGAAATCAGCAGACAGAGCCGTTCTCTTTAAAGGAGGCATCAAAGAAATTGCCCACGATTACGGCATCATTCCAACGTTTATGGCTAAGATCAGTCCTGAGTTGCCAGGTTGCAGCGGCCACATTCATCAGAGTTTGTGGGATGATAAAAAGAACCTATTCCATGATGCGAAAGGCAATAAGAGTATGAGCAAACTGATGGAAAGCTACATGGCTGGTCAGTTGGCCTGTTTGCCCTACATCCTACCGATGATTGCACCTACTATCAACAGCTATAAACGCTTGGTTGAAGGCGCTTGGGCTCCAACAACCCTAACTTGGGCTGCAGACAACAGAACCGTTGCATTGCGGGCGCTTCCTGGCGGAGATAAATCTTGCAGACTGGAAACGCGCGTTGTGGGGTCAGACACCAATCCATACTTGGCAATGAGCGCTTGTTTAGCTGCTGGTTTGTACGGTATTGAAAAAAACCTCAAACTCGACCTTCCTGAAACAGTCGGAAACGGATACAAAGATGATGGCGCTGGAACACTTCCGAAAAACCTTTGGGATGCCACGCAGGCAATGAAGAATTCAGACATTCCGAAAGAACTTTTCGGTGACGAGTTCGTGAATCATTTTGTCTCTTCACGGGAGTGGGAATGGCGCGAATTTTCTAAAGCCGTTACCGATTGGGAAACAAAACGCTACTTTGAAATCATCTAATTATGAGACCACAACCCCTAGTTATTGCTTTAAGTCTGATTCTGCTTTTCGGATTAACGGATTCCGTGGCGCAGACAATCAAAATAAACACCAGCAGAGCCAAGGATACGTATGAGCTAGGTTCAACTCGAATTTCCAGGAAGGAAGTAAAAAAGCTGATTTCTGTTGACGAAACGGCTTGGAGGAAATTTAAAACGGGCGAGGCGCTCGGAATTGCGGGTATAGTAACCTGTGCGTCTGGTGGTCACCTGCTGGCGGCTGGTGTTGGGTTAGCGGTTGATAATTCGATTAAGAATGAAGAGCTTTCTGCCAGTCAGAAAAAGGATAATTCTTTGGCTTGGACCCTCGTGGGTTCTGGAATTGGAGCTTTGGTTCCAGGAGCATTGATGATGATTCTCGGAAAAGAGCAGCGAGTAAAAGGAGTTAAGAAATACAACGAAACTGTTGGAGGCTCTGCGTACAGACCTTCAATACAGTTGAAGCCTGCCTCAAGTGGAATTGGCTTGTCTTTGGTGTTTTAGCAGAAGATGTCTTTTAGCGCTCAATTCCCAGAATACAGATCTAAAGTCGAGGAGAGTTTTGCTTCGCAGAAATTCATGGAGCATATTGGTGCAGAGTTGGTTGATGTGCAACCAGGGTTTTGCGAGATTCATGTTCCATTCAACGAAGATCTCACACAACAGAATGGTTTTTTTCACGCAGGAGTGATTAGCACTGTTGCAGATAATACTGCCGGTTACGCGAGTCTTTCTCTAATGAAAGAGCACTCGATGGTACTGAGTGTGGAGTTCAAACTGAATTTGATGCGACCCGGAGCAGGAGATAAACTGATTGGCAAAGGCCAAGTGTTGAAATACGGGAAAACGCTCACGGTGTGCCGTTCAGATGTGTACATCGTGAAAAATGGCGTTGAAAAGCTTTGTGCTGCGGCTCAGCTTACTATGATCGAGTTGGAATCTGACAACCAATGAAACATCGGCCTCGTTTGATAGTTTATAGTTGATGTACCTTTGCAATTCATGAATCGGCTGTTATCATATTTCCTTCTTCTGTTGCTCATTTTTGTAATGGCTTCTTGCTCATCAAGAAGAAAGCGACAGGGTAAAAATTGCGATTGCCCTCATTTCGGACAGCTGCAAGAATTACCCTCTCCCGAACTGGCGAATACCACATTTAGGGTATAAGTGATAAGCGTTGGTTTTGCAGCGGCTTTTCTAAGTATTTTCGAACCTAGTTTAGAATCATTCTATCTAACGGTGACGGCAAAAGATCTTACACGCGGACAGCAGGCAATTGTAGCTTCTTTCTCAGATGAGAAGTTGGCTGGTTTTTTGGCCGAACGCGGTGTAGTTGCTGGCGAAAGGCTTACTGTTGAGCGCGTTGCACCTCTTGGTGGCCCAATCGCAATTCGTGTTGCAGATCACCTACTTTGTCTTCGTAAACGAGAGGCTTCTTCAATAATCGTTCTTCCAGAGGGCGTCTAGCAAAACCCGATTTTCTAAATGGGTATTGAAAGACGGAGGCTGAAAATAGCGCTGGTTGGTAATCCTAACAGCGGCAAAACCTCGCTTTTCAACAAACTTACCGGAATGCACCAGAAGGTTGGAAACTTTCCGGGAATTACGGTTGAGAAAAAGTCAGGTCAATTTGAGGTTGATGACAACACCATCGATGTGGTCGACCTTCCTGGAACTTACAGTCTTCAACCACGGTCTCTGGATGAAGAGGTCACTTCAGAAGCCATCAACAATCGTCAAAATCCAGACCATCCGGATCTTGCTCTCATCGTGGTTGATGCCTCGCACCTGAAAACCAGTTTGTACTTGGCGCTTCAGGTCATAGAAAAGCAGATTCCAGCCATTCTTGTGATGAATATGGCCGATCAGCTAACGCGACTTTCTCCAGACCTTGATGTCGATTCGATTGCGGAACAACTCGATGTACCGATTGTCAAAACCGTGGCGCGCGATGGTGACGGAATTGAGGAATTAAAACAGTCAATTGTAGAACATTCTCTAACCAAACCCAATGTTAATTGGGATGCTTCGGCAGAGAAGCATGTGGTTATCAAGAAGATTCTTGAAACGGCAAAGGCAGACGGCCCTGTGCTGGCGCATTCGGCTACGCAAAAACTGGATGATTATCTCACACATCCAATTCTTGGCTTGGTCTTTTTTATCGGTTTGATGGGCCTGGTATTTCAATCCATCTACACTTGGTCGGCATACCCAATGGAGTGGATTGAACACGTTTTCGCCACTTCGTCAGAATGGTTTGCCGCAAGTCTACCAGATTCATTTCTATCGCGATTATGGGTTGAGGGAATTTGGGCTGGACTTGGAGGCGTGGTCATTTTCATTCCGCAGATCGCCATGCTGTTCTTCTTCGTTACCATGCTGGAAGAAACAGGTTACATGGCGCGTGTCAGTTTTATGTCTGATCGGTGGCTGCGCAAATTCGGATTGCAGGGAAGATCAATTGTTCCGCTTATCGGTGGTGTGGCCTGTGCGGTTCCTGCCATTCTCGCAGCGCGTACCATTCCCGATAGGAAGGAAAGATTGCTGACCATTATGGTGACGCCATTTATGAGTTGCTCAGCGCGATTGCCGGTTTATGCCTTACTGATTGCGCTGGTTATTCCGACTGGCTATCAAGGATTGACACTTTTGGGGCTATATCTACTTGGAGTTTTGGCCGCTTTAGGTGCAGCTTTCGTGCTCAATAAAACGGTTCCCGATTCTGAGGAGAGCCACTTTCTGATGGAGTTGCCCGATTATCGCGCCCCAAAAATTTCCAATGTGCTGCTTGAGATTCTCCGTAAAGTGAGTCAATTCATTACCAACGCAGGCAAAATAATCGTCTTCGTTTCAATTCTACTTTGGTTGGGTGCATCTTTTGGTCCTGGAGAAAGATTCGCGGAAATCGAGCAGAAGTATGAGGCCATAACAGCCGTGAACAAGGAACAACTTAAGGAAACGGAGTTGCTGGAGAATTCTTACATCGGAATTCTTGGAAAAGGCATCGAGCCCGTTATCAAACCACTTGGTTATGACTGGAAAATCGGTATTGCGCTGATCACATCATTCGCTGCGCGGGAGGTTTTTGTGGGAACGATGGCCACCATTTACAGTGTGGGCTCGGCTGATGAAGACGTGATGACCATTCGCAATCGGATGCAACTCCAGACCAAACCAAATTCATCCGAGCCGCTTTACGACCTGCCATTCGGATTGTCGTTACTTGTTTTTTATGCTTTCGCGATGCAATGCATGAGTACGCTGGCGGTGGTGAAAACGGAAACAGGTTCATGGAAATGGCCGATCATTCAGTTTTTGATGATGACCGGGTTGGCGTATGTTTCCAGTCTTGCGGTGTATCAGCTTTCGAGCTTTCTTTGATGCATGAATCGCGAGGAGCGCATCAGAAATGCCATTCGGCCGTTTGTTCCTGACGGAACTGCTGAGCCATTAGCCGCGCAGATTCTGAAATATCGCTGCCAACTCACCATAACGCGAGACCGTAAAACCAAAGCCGGAGATTACCGCCACCCCTGGGGAAAACATGGTCATCGAATTTCAGTAAACGGCTCGTTGAATCAGTATGCGTTTCTTATCACGTTTGTGCACGAAATGGCGCATTTGGTCAATTGGGAAAAGCACAGGAATAAGGTTTCGCCTCACGGCAAGGAATGGAAGCAGACATTCAAGGATGAAATGCAGCCGTTTCTGAACGAAAATGTGTTTCCCAAAGATGTTCTGAAGGTTTTGCATAAGCACATGAAGAATCCAAAATCGGCAACTGTCAGAGATCAGGAATTGGTTCGCGTTCTACGCAATTATGACGAGCCGAACGACCACCTACTATTGGACGAAATCCCTACCGGTGCCGAATTTGAATTCAGTAATCGGTTTTTTGTGAAAGGAGAGAAGCTCAGAAAGCGCTTTCGTTGTGTTGAAAAAGGCACAGAAAAAGTCTATTTGATCAGCGGTATTGCGGAGGTAAAACTGTGCTGATTGAGCACGATCAGGAAATGGCTATCTTCGCGTCCCCTTTTCAAAACCACTATGTCAGAGTCAATTACACAACAAGCGCCAACGGTTTCTGATCTTGCTGAGCACCTCGTGGGTTCAGAGATCATCAAAATTGCTGGCGAGATAAATTCACGAATTGGTCAGGGCGAAGACATCACCAATCTTACCATTGGCGATTTCAACCCGAATATTTACCCGCTTCCGAAAGGACTTTTGAATGAAATTGTGGCTGCTTACGAAGCAGGTCACACCAACTATCCGCAGGCCAATGGTATGGAAGTGCTGCGCGAGTCGGTCAGTAACTACATCGGAACGCGTCAGGGTCTTAAATACGATAAGAACGATATTCTGATTTCTGGCGGGGCGCGCCCGTTGATCTATGCCACATACAGAGCGTTGGTTAACCGTGGCGAGAAAGTAATCTTTCCGATTCCGAGCTGGAACAATAATCACTATACCTACCTCAATTTTGCGGAGGCAGTCGAAGTGGAGTGTACACCAGAAAACAAATTTCTTCCAACAGCCGAGCAGCTCAAACCGTATGTTAAAGATGCAGCGGTTATTGCGTTGTGTTCGCCTCTAAATCCAACAGGAACTTCTTTTACCAAAAAAGCGCTCACCGAGATATGTGATATGGTGATTGAGGAGAACAAACGAAGAGTAGGCCAGAAGCCGCTTTATCTGCTTTACGATCAGATCTATTGGGCATTGACATTGGGCAATACCAAACATGTTGACCCGGTTTCCATTCGTCCTGCCATGCGTGAATACACTGTATACGTGGATGGTATTTCCAAGGCGTTTGCAGCTACTGGAGTTCGTGTTGGCTGGGCTTTCGGACCAACTCAGGTAATCGCAAAAATGAAAGCGTTGCTTAGCCACGTTGGAGCTTGGTCGCCAAAGCCAGAGCAAATTGCCACAGCAGCATTTCTTCAGCAAGAAGGAGCTGTTGAAGCAACAATCGCAAAGCATAGAGACATGATCTCTGAGCGTGTGAGTAAGCTTTACAATGGATTTTCAGCACTTCGCGAAGTCGGTTATCCAGTCGATGCCATACAAGCAGAAGGAGCTATGTACCTTACGGTTAAGATCGACCTGATCGGAAAAACTACCGCTAGCGGTGATGTTTTGAAAGATGCCGAAGACGTGACCATGTGGCTCATCAAAGAGGCAAAAGTTGGATTTGTTCCATTCTATTGTTTCGGAGCTTCGCGTCAAAGTCCTTGGTTCAGAATTTCTGTAGGAACACTTCAAATTGAGTCGATCTCTGTGGTGATAGACAATCTTCGCACCGCGCTCAACCAATTCAAATAATGAGAAAAAACCCGAATCATTATGTAGTGATCATGGCTGGCGGAATCGGTTCGCGATTCTGGCCTATGAGCCGAACGCCTCATCCAAAGCAGTTTTTGGATATTCTCGGAACAGGAAAGTCACTGCTGCAACAAACGTATGATCGATCTAAAAAAGTTGTTCCAGCAGAAAATATTCTGATTGTTACTAACGCGGAGTATCGCGGATTGGTAAAAGAGCAGCTAAAAGGTATTAAGCCTTCGCAGATTCTGCTTGAGCCAGCTCGTAGAAACACGGCACCTTGTGTTGCCTATGCTGCGTTTCGCATTAAGGCCAAAAACCCAAATGCTAGCATGGTGGTAGCACCATCCGACCACCTTATTCTTAAGGACAAGGAATACACCGATCTTATTCGAAAGGCTTTAGCCGAGGTTGAGCGGAAGGACGCGCTTATCACACTGGGAATTACGCCAACGAGACCTGATACCGGTTATGGATACATTCAGTTCAAAGATTGCGGACTGGATGGCGTTTGTACGGTTAAAACTTTTACCGAAAAACCCGATCTGGAAATGGCCAAGGAATTGGTTGCCAGCGGAGAATTCCTCTGGAATGCTGGTATTTTCATTTGGTCGGTAAAGGGCATTCTTTCGGCTTTTGAGAAGTTGATGCCAGAGATGTATCAGATTTTTCAAGAAGGAGAGGACACCTTCGCAACACGTGAGGAGAAAAAGTTCATCGAGACGGCATATATGCAATGCAAGAGCATTTCCATTGATTACGGTGTAATGGAGAAGGCTAAGAACGTTTATACCATTGCGGCCGACATCGGTTGGAGCGACCTTGGAACTTGGGGCTCATTATATTCTTATTCGGATAAGGACGATGATGGTCATGTAATTCAAGGTCGAAACGTGTTGACTTACGACTCTGAGAACTGCATTGTCAATGTTCCAAAGAATAAGCTGGTCGTGCTTCAGGGAATGAAGGATATGATAGTAGTTGAGAATGATGATATTCTGCTCGTTTGCCGCCAACAGGACGAGCAGCTCATTAAGCGAATTGTAAACGATGTAAAGGTTACAAAAGGCGATAAATTCGTCTGATTCAAAAATTGAATGTCTTTCTAACGAATCACCTTCTTTCCGTGATGTCTTAGATTGTATAAATTTAGCGGCAACTCCATGGGAATACTCGCTCACATCGGTCGGTACGTGCTTTGGATGAGCCAAGTGTTCAGACGGCCTGAAAAATGGCGCATTTACCGCCAGCGCCTTTTTGAAGAAATCCAAAATGTTGGATACGCCTCGGTTGGGCTGGTGGCCATCATTAGCAGTTTTATGGGTGCTGTGCTTACAATTCAATTGGCATACAACATAGAAAGTCCTCTCATTCCATTGTATACGGTTGGATTTGGAGTCCGTGATTCGTTGATTCTTGAATTCTCACCCACCATCATCAGTATTATTCTTGTCGGGAAAGTTGGTTCAAGTATTGCCAGTGAAATGGGCACCATGCGAGTAACCGATCAAATTGATGCGTTGGATATTATGGGAGTCAATTCAACTGGTCATCTGGTTGGCCCGAAGATGCTGGCCGCAATCATTTGCAACCCTTTCATTGTCATCATCAGTATCATTCTTGGAATTTTTGGAGGATATGTGGCAGGAATTCTGACGGGTGAAGTTGCTGGAAGCACCTTCATTTATGGGATACAATATTGGTTTGAACCTTACTACGTTGTATATGCATTGATCAAGACTGTGGTTTTTGCCGTTGTTATAACAACGGTTCCTGCATACTTCGGGTACCACGTTTCTGGCGGTGCTTTAGAAGTTGGGCGAGCAAGTACTGTATCCGTTGTCTATAGCATCGTTATCATCCTCACGCTCAACCTTATCCTTACTCAAATGCTTTTGCAATGATAGAGGTGAAGGGACTGAACAAAAGCTTTGGCGAACACCATGTGCTTAGGAATATTGACGCCCAGTTCCATAAGGGACAGGTTAACATTATTATTGGGCAAAGTGGTTCTGGTAAAACGGTTCTGACCAAATGCATGGTGGGACTGCACCAACCTGAAACAGGTTCTATTTTGTATGACGGACGAAAATTCACGTCCATGTCTTTCAAAGAGAAGAAGGAAATCAGGCAGGACCTCGGAATGCTTTTCCAAGGAGGAGCACTTTTCGATTCACTTACCGTTGAGCAGAATGTCATGTTTCCACTTTCGATGTTCACGGATAATAGCATGGCTGAGCGCAAGGAACGGGCGCAATTCTGTTTAGAGAGAGTGAACCTTCCAAATGCTTCTAAGCTTTATCCATCTGAAATAAGTGGCGGAATGAAAAAGCGTGTTGCCATTGCACGTGCAATTGTCATGAATCCGAAGTATCTTTTCTGTGATGAACCTAACTCAGGTTTAGACCCAAAGACCGGTTTGGTGATTGACCACCTTATAAAGGAGATAACTGATGAGTACGACATTACCACCATTGTGATTACTCATGATATGAATTCTGTGATTGAAATCGGAGATAACATCCATTTCATTTATAAAGGCGAAAAATGGTGGGAAGGATCCAAGGAAGAGATTCTTAAGACAGACAATCAAGAGGTTGTCGATTTTGTCTATGCTTCCAAATTTATGAAGCGGGTAAAGGCCGATCTGGCCAGATAGGAATTAGATTGTAATGACAAAAATTAAAGGGCGGCCAATTGGCCGCCCTTTAATTTTTTCTTTTTGAAACTGAGAATTACTTCAACACTTCCAGTCTCTTGGCCATTCTTCTACCGTCTGCATCAATGCTGTAGATATAAGAACCAGCACTCAAGGTTCCAGCAGGAATGTTCAAATTGTAAAGTCCGCTTGCTTTTCCGCCTAACGCAGAGGTATGTACAACCTGTCCATTCATGTTGTAGATATTGATGTCAACATTTTTAACAGAAGTTTCCAAACCATATTGAATTGTAAAATTCTCAGAAGCAACGGTTGGGTTTGGATAGGTGGTCATTTTCACACCGTTCAGGTAACCTTGTTCTTCAATACCGGTTCCGCTTTCAGCTACAATTGCAAAAATTGCCAAATTCACCTCAAGGTCGTTTTGGTAGTATGTATGAGTTACATTCCAACCAGTACCTGGGTTGGCGTCAAATCCAGTTCTTGTCCATGTGTAATCGCCTTCTCCAGCAACATGGTCATCATTGTAAATTGCAACAGTATCAACACCATTTTGACTGTACAGGGCTGCAAACTCAACCCCAATAGCAAAGTCAGCGTACGGAACCCAAACTGGTTGGTCAAAATAAACTGTTGTCCAATTCGTTGTGTCAACATCATCAAAAGGCAAGTTTACCGAGCCTAGCACATCATCAGGCCCCCAAGCTGGTTCAAGTGCGGGTTGACCACCGCTATTCACAATAGCTAGGGCACCATCTTCGGCTAGAGAATGAATATTTACGTTGAGGTCGGCTGGAGATCCAGAAACATCATTTTTCTGGTGAAATAGAATCAAGGCACCTGCAACATGATATGCGCTTTCAGCAATAAATCCTGCTGCCACTTCGTGGGTTTGAACATGGAGGAATGTTCCTTGAATAGTGGCTGTATCGTCATTCGTTCCGAAAATAAAGCCGTTAGGGTCAAACGAGTAGGTTAACCCATTAGGTACATCAAAGTACTCTAATCCAAGTGTATCTGTAGGGTCGGCAGCGGCAACGCCTAGAATGTTCGGGTCAACATGTTCTTTGACCATAACTGCTTCCTTAAGACTAAGATTTGATTCACCAGAAGAAAATTGTGCCATGCTCGCTAGCGAAAAGAGCATTACACTCATAGCAGTAAAGTAGATTTTTTTCATTGTGTGTTAATTAAGGGTTTTGAAATTGAAGCGTCGAAAGTAGAAAATTGTAGGAATACTGACTGTTAATAAGTGCTAAGCATGCATTTTACTCCAAAGCACGTCTTTTAATTCTTGAATGCCCGTTTGGGAAATGGAGGAAATGTAGACCACTGGAATGTCTACCTTGATGGTTGTCGCAAGCTCCTCCTTCAGTTCCTCATCCAACATATCGCATTTGGAAACGGCCAAAATGCGCTCTTTGTCCAGCAACTCCGGATTATACTGTTCCAGCTCATTCAGCAGAATCTGATATTCTTTAATTACATCATCAGCATCAGCTGGAACCATAAAAAGCAACACTGAGTTCCGCTCAATGTGCCGGAGGAAGCGATGTCCCAAACCCTTTCCTTCATGTGCCCCTTCGATAATTCCAGGGATATCAGCCATTACAAACGACTGATGATTGCGATAGCTAACGATTCCCAGGTTTGGAACCAATGTGGTGAAGGGATAGTTGGCAATCTCAGGTTTAGCGGCTGAAACAACGGAAAGCAAAGTTGATTTGCCTGCATTCGGGAATCCGACTAGGCCGACATCAGCCAACACTTTGAGTTCAAGAATTTTCCACTCCTCCTTCCCAAGTTCACCAAGTTGTGCGTAACGTGGGGTTTGATTTGTGGGTGATTTGAAATGCACATTTCCTCTTCCACCACGACCGCCTTCCGTCAGAATTCGCTCCTCGCCATCTTCCGTTATCTCAAAAAGCACTTCTTTGGTTGCTTCGTCTTTCACCACAGTTCCCAACGGAACTTCAATAATCTCATCTTTCCCGTTGGCGCCAGTTGATGTGGATTTTCCTCCATTCTCTCCGTGACCTGCAATAATGTGTTTCTGATAGCGCAAATGAAGCAGCGTCCATTTCTGTGAATTACCACGAATTATGACGTGACCACCACGACCGCCATCTCCACCGTCTGGGCCTCCTTTGGTCTCAATTCGCGACCGGAACAAGTGCGATGAACCTGCACCTCCTCTTCCGCTTCTACAGCAGATCCGTACGTGGTCTATAAAGTTGCTTTTCATGGGTACGTAGGGGCTTGTCGCGGCAAACCCTTACAGGTTTAACCTTTGTCGATTGCTTCACAGATGCGTCCAAAGATTTCATCAATCGAACCAACACCATTCACCAATCGAAGTTTTCCTTGCGCCTTGTAGAAGTCGGCCACTGGAGCTGTTTGAGCTTTGTAAACATCAATTCGGTTTTGAATCACTGCTGGATCGGCATCATCCGCTCTGCCAGAAACCTCGGCACGTTTCATCAATCGTGTTTTCAATTCCTCTTCAGGAACATCCAACGCCACCATCATGCTCACAGAAGTGTTTTTGCCAGCTAGCAATTCATCAAGCGCAGCTGCTTGCGCAGACGTTCTAGGAAAGCCATCGAAAATGAAGCCTTTAGCATCTGGATTCTTTTCCACTTCAGCGCCCAACATATTGATGGTAACCTCGTCTGGTACCAACTCGCCTTTATCCATGTAACTCTTGGCCAGTTTACCCAATTCGGTTTCGTTCTTAATATTGAAACGGAACACGTCTCCTGTGGAAATGTGCACCAAACCGTAGTGGCTGATAAGCTTTTCTGACTGAGTTCCTTTTCCCGCTCCAGGAGGGCCGAACAACACTAAATTCAACATGATCTTACTTTGGATTTAATTGATACAATGCAGGCAGATTTCGGCCCAACCCGTCATAGTCTAAGCCATAACCGACCACAAATCTGTCTGGTATTTCTTTTCCGATGAAATCGACCAAATAGTCGCCTTCAAAGGCATCTGGTTTAAAAAGTAGCGTGCAGATACTAACAGACAGCGCTCCCGAATCTTTCATCTTTTGCTTGATGCGTCCCATGGTTCTACCGGTATCCACAATATCTTCTATGATGATGACCTCGCGGCCGCGAACGTCAACGCCAACCGGCATCATTTCCTTCACTTCTCCAGTGCTTGCCGTTCCTCGGTAAGAACTAACACGAAGAAAGCTCACTTCCACATCGCCTTCCATTTGCTTGATAAGGTCGGAGGCAAACATGAACGCGCCATTCAGAACCACCACAAGCAGCGGGCATTTACCTGCATAATCTGAATTGATTCGCGCAGCCAATTCAACAACAATCTGCTCCAGATCTGATTTCTCCAGATACGGAACAAACTCTAGCTCGTGAAGTTTTACTGATTCTGCCATGAAATGAGGCGTGCAAATTTAGGAAACAACCGCAAGCGACTACTTTCCTTCTTGTGCCGCTTTTATCTGGTCGCGTAATTCTTCGGTGTCTTCCACTTTTTCGCCACCTGCTTTCCCAACCTCAATGGCTTTGTCGGCCCACTGCAACGCAGCGTCATAATCGCCTGATTTGAAAAGCAAAGCAGCGTACGTGTCTAAGTACATATACTGTGGGTCCGTCTCAACTACACGTTTCATCCAACCGATGGCTTTGTTCAGCACATCTTCGTTGTCAACACTCAGATATATGGTCCAACTGTAATTGTTGATCCCTCCAAGGAAATTTTCAAATCCATAGAAATCAATCAGTTTCTGCACACACTCCGCGTAGCCGCTCCAATCTCCTTTTCCTTCGCAGAACTTCAATTGATACATCGATTTGGATGCTTCCAACTCATCATCAATATACTTGTCAGCGAAATCCAACACCTTTTGCAAGTCAGCTTCATCTTGACTTTTCATGGCTTTCTGAAGTATCCCGAAAGCAATTCCAGAGACCTTCTCATCCACTTCTACTTTTCCGTACAGATCAGCGTACGCTTTTCGATTTTTCAAAAACTGCTCAGTGTGTTTTTCTGAAACAGGAAACTTGTACATCACCGACCAAGCGGCTTCACTCATCAGGTCTTTCTGTGCTGCAAGCCATTTTTCCACTTCGCCTTCTTCTGGATTTTGGCGTTTTTCTTCCTTGTCCTTATTCGTGAATGAATTCAAATAGAAATCTGGAAACTCAACCTTATCCGTAATCTTAGATGGGTAGTTTGGTTGGTTGGCCTTGTCCAAAACAGCTTTCACTTCTGATGCAAAATCACTTGGGTTTTCCTTGTACCCGAACATCTTTCCAGCAAGCTTTCCGTCTGGTGTGAACATCAGATAACTCGGATAACCTAGCACACGATATTGGGCACCCAATGCAACGCCATCGCCACGCTCCATGTCAACCTTTACCGAAATGAAATTGTCATTCAGAACTGTGGCGACATCCTTAGCTGGAAAGGTATTCTTATCGGCCACTTTGCACCAGCCACACCAGTCGGTGTAGCAATCAATAAAAAGGTATTTGTTTTCTTTCTGTGCCTGTGCAAAAGCTTCTTGCCAAGTTGATTCAACCCACTTGGTCTGCGCGAATCCAGCGCTGTTTAGAAGTAAAAACCCAACTAAAAGAAGTGTCGTTCTCATGAATGTTGATTTGTGTTCGAATGTAGCTGAAATCGGTTGTGGAATTTGACCCAGCGAAGACGTTTAATCAACAGCTTTTTAGGTCTTACTTTTGCGGCATGAGTTACCGACCGAAAACGAAATTGGGTATTCTGGGTGGCGGACAATTGGGCCGCATGATGATTCAGGAGACGATCAACATTGATGTTGACGTTCATGTTTTGGATCCTGACCCAGATGCACCTTGCCGCGATATTTCACACTCTTTTACCAACGGAAGTTTTAAGGATTACGACACTGTTCTGGCCTTCGGGAAAGAAATGGATCTGGTGACCATCGAAATTGAGCATGTGAACGTGGATGCGTTGGAGGAGTTGGAAAAGCTTGGGGTAAAAGTTTATCCTCAACCCAATGTCATTCGACTGATACAGGATAAGGGAGCTCAGAAAGAGTTTTATGCTGAACATGGAATTCCAACTTCAGATTACCGATTAATCGGTGAAAATGAAACTGGCAATCACACCGATTTCTTCCCTGTTTTTCAGAAATTGAGAAAAGGTGGTTATGACGGAAAAGGCGTTCAGCCGCTGAAATCTGCTGACGACCTTGCTAAGGCATTTGCAGAACCAAGCGTGCTCGAAAAAGCCGTTGACCTTGAAAAAGAGCTTTCAGTAATCGTTGCAAGAAACGCTTCGGGCGAAGTGAAAACATTCCCAACCGTTGAGTTGGAATTCAACCCCATTGCAAACTTGGTTGAGTTCCTTTTCAGTCCTGCAAACGTTTCTGATGAGGTTGAGAAAACGTCTCAAGAACTGGCTAGAAAAGTGGCCGAAAAACTGGAAATAGTAGGACTTCTTGCCGTGGAACTTTTCCTTGACAAAGAAGGGAATGTGCTCGTGAATGAGATTGCTCCGCGACCACACAACAGTGGTCATCAAAGCATAGAAGGCAATTACACTTCGCAGTTCATGCAGCACGTTCGAGCCATTCTCGACATAAGTCTAGGAAACACGGAAATCGTAAAGCCTTCAGTTATGGTGAATCTTCTTGGCGAAGACGGCTTCACGGGCGAAGCCCAATATGAAGGACTAGAAGACGTGCTTGCCATGAAAGGTGTGAATGTGCATCTTTACGGAAAGCGGTTCACCAAGCCGTTCCGCAAAATGGGCCACGTGACCATTATTGCAGATACATTGGATGAGGCGAAAAGCACCGCCAAAAAAGTGCAACAAACCTTGAAAGTGAAAGCATGAGCAAACCCGAAGTTGGTATAATCATGGGCAGCAGCTCCGATCTGAAAGTGATGAAAGATGCTGCCGATGTTCTCAAAGAATTGGGCATCGAATTCGAAATGACGGTTGTTTCGGCTCACAGAACGCCAGACCGCATGTTCGATTACGCGAAAGGTGCAGCCGACCGAGGTCTGAAAGTGATTATTGCAGGAGCTGGCGGAGCCGCTCACTTGCCCGGAATGGTGGCTTCTCTGACACCACTTCCTGTGATCGGTGTTCCCGTGAAAAGCTCCAATTCTATTGATGGTTGGGATAGCGTGCTTTCCATCCTGCAAATGCCGAATGGTGTTCCAGTTGCAACCGTTGCTTTGAATGCCGCCAAAAACGCTGGAATTCTTGCGGCTCAGATTATTGGTGCTTCAGACAAAGTAGTTCTTCAACGAATGGCCGCGTACAAGGAAAGCCTGAAAGACAAGGTGATGCAGAGTAAGGATGAAGTGGAAGGATATTCCGCTTAACCCAACTTTAACTTCTAGGCTAAATCAATAGTTGTAAATTCGGCAGGGTCAAGTAGCCGATGAAACGACTGTTACTTCTAATTCTTGTCATTACTTCGCTCAGCGGGTTTTCGCAGACCAGTGACTTTCCAATTGGTGCTCGTTCTGCTGGTATGGCCAATGCCAGTGTTGCGCTTACTGATTTGTGGGCAGTCCATCACAACCAAGCAGCTATGGTAGGCTTGGAGCAAGCGGGAGTTGCTGCTTACTACGAGAACCGATTTCTGCTGTCTAACCTGAATTTGCAAGGCGCAACTGCTGTTCTCCCAACTCCAAAAGCGGGAGTTTTTGGCATCAGCTATGCGCGATTTGGCAACAAACTTTTCAATCAAAGTCGCTACGGTTTTGCCTACGGAAAGCGTCTTTGGAAATTCCTTTCGGTCGGTTTACAACTAAGTTATTTGAACACAACTTTGGCTGAAGACTATGGCTCTCGTCATAGTTTCATAGCAGAGATCGGGTTGCTATCGCAGATAACGCCAAAGTTCCGGGTGGGATTCCATGCTTTTAACCTCACCCGAACACAGCTGGCCGAAGACTACGATGAACGTGTTCCGATGAATTTTCGGTTGGGAGCTCAGTATGACTTCTCCAAGAAAGTGAAAGTGGCCGTTGAAGGCGAAAAAGACCTTGAACTCCCGCCAGTTTTCAAATTGGGGGTTGAATATTTTCCAGCGGATGTGTTTGCCATTCGGGTTGGTGTTGGAACGGCACCGTTTCATGCCGATTTCGGTCTTGGCCTAAGATTGAAATTTCTGCATTTCGATATTGCAGGGTCCATGCATCCAGTACTCGGTTTTTCGCCAAAAGCATCTCTTTCGTATCGGTTTAACGTTTTCAAGAAAAAGTGAGCAA
Organism: uncultured Chryseobacterium sp.; assembly: GCA_964457245.1. GTDB lineage: Bacteria > Bacteroidota > Bacteroidia > UBA10329 > UBA10329 > UBA10329. Next base: position 47,808 of record CAYWET010000023.1, read on the forward strand.
TTGGCTCAAATACAGTCAATGCATTATGCTCCTTTTCGGGAGCTTTTTGGCCTTTGGGCAGAATGATACCGAGCAAGAAGAGATCATTCAACGGAGAATTGAAACCATTGCTGAGCAGTTGGGCGAAGGCGATGAGAACATCGATTACAATACCCTGCTTGATGAACTGCTGATATTCTCTGAGAACCCGGTAAACCTCAATACAGCAACCTTTGAAGATTTATCGGCTTTGCCAATGGTCGATGATATTACCGCAAACAACCTTTTGCGCCACATGGAGCAAAACGGAAAGCTGCTCAACGTCTATGAACTACAATCTGTGGACGGTTTCGATATTTCGCTGATTCGTCAGCTTGAACCGTTTGTTCGCATTTCGGATAACCCTGAAGCATTGTCGTTTTCGTTCAAGGAAATGATGAAGGAAGGTGAGCATGAAATCGTGTTCCGTTATCAGCAGGTTTTAAATGAACAAGTAGGCTATTCTTTCATTGAGGACAGTGTTCTGGCTGAAAATCCGAACCGGAGATATTTGGGTTCGCCACAGAAATATTGGGCGAGATATCGTTTTCGTTACTCGAACAAAGTGAGTTGGGGATTGACGATGGAGAAGGACGCTGGCGAGGAGTTTTTCAAGGGCTCCATGAAACAGGGTTTCGATTTCTACAGCGGGCACATTTTCGTATCAAACATGGGTGTGGTAAAATCGGCTGCATTGGGAGATTTTCAGGCACAATTCGGGCAAGGATTGGTGTTTTGGAGTGGTTTGGCTTTTGGAAAGTCTTCTGATGGTATCAGTATTAAGCGCAGTGCCCGTGGATTGAGACCTTACACTTCTGTGGATGAAAACCGTTTTCTGCGTGGCGGGGGTGCAACACTCCAATTCGGGAAGTTTGAAATCACTGCTTTTGGTTCGTACAAGTTGCTAGACGGAAACGTTTCAGCCACCACAGATACCCTAACCGAGCAAGAGGAAACGGTGAGTTCGATTTTCAGTAGTGGTTTCCATAGAACACCTGGTGAACTGGAAGACCGGCAATCACTGACCGAAGCGGTTTATGGCGGAAATGTGAGTTTCAAAAGTCGAAGGTTGGCCTTGGGAATTACCGGGGTTGGTTATCAGTTTTCGAAGCCGATTCAGCGAAGCGATGATTTGTACAACATCCACGAGTTCTCTGGAAAGCAGAACAGTAATTATGGTCTCGATTACAGCTACATCTTTCGCAACTTCCACTTCTTCGGAGAGTTTGCCATGAGTCTGAATCTGGGTTTTGCAACTACGCATGGACTTTTCATGACGGTTGACCCTCGGCTTACGCTAACCGTCATGGTTCGGCATCTGCAACCTAAGTATCAGGCACTTTATGCCAATGCGGTTACTGAGAATTCTCGAATGAACAACGAAACGGGCTATTATCTCGGTTTCAGCGCAAACCCGTTCAAAGGTTGGTATGTCCGTGGTTTCTTCGATATTTTTCAATTTCCATGGCTGCGGTATCAGGTCAACGGTCCGTCTTTCGGTTATGAAGCCATCGGACAGCTCATCTACAAGCCTTCCAAAACATTTGAAGTTTACTTCCGATTCCGCCAGAAAAACAAGCAGCTTAATGAGTCTTCAGCATACAGCGAAGAACCGATTCGTGGTATTGAGAATGAGCTGAGATCTTATTATCGATTGAATCTTCAGTATAGTTTGACGAAGGAAATCAAACTTCGGAGCCGAGTAGAGTACTCTCGTTACAAACGAGGCGACCGCGATGTGGAGCAAGGCTACATGATGTATCAGGATCTGATCTACAGTCCGACCAATTTCCCGCTTTCGTTCAGTGCGCGCTTAGCTTACTTCGATACTGAGAGTTACAATGCAAGAATTTACGTTTACGAAAATGACGTGCTGTATGCATATTCATTCCCAGCGTATTACTATCGGGGTGTAAAAACTTACCTCACGTTGCGCTACCGCATTTACAAAGGAATTGATGCTTGGTTCCGTGTTGGGAATGTATTCTACAGCAACCGAGACCACGTTGGTTCTGGGCTAGAAGAAACTCCGAAAAATAATCGTACCGACATCAAGGTTCAGCTCAGATTCAAGTTCTGAAAAGCTGTCACGGATCATTCCAATTCGGGAGATACACCGACTATATTTACCGCAATTTTGAGGGTCACTGATGGTATCATTCGACAATACGGAAACCGCCTTTGCAGATCGTACCGACCACGAGTTGAACCGCGCTCATTTGTTGTTCAAATTGGTTGGAAATCCGACCTTGGTCAAAATGGGTAAGGCAGCTCTAAATCTGTCGTTGGCCTTGAAACTGCCCGTTCGGGGAATAATCCGTTCCACCGTTTTCAATCATTTCTGCGGTGGCGAACACATCACCGACTGCGAATCGACCATTGAACGATTGCACGCCTCTGGTATCTACACACTTTTGGATTACTCGGCCGAAGGCAAGGAGACCACAGCTGATTTCGAGTATGCGGCAACCGAAACCATCGCAACGGTGAGAATGGCGCACCAGGATTCGCGCGTTCCGTTCTCAGTTTTCAAACCAACTGGAATCATTCCTTATCGGTTATTGGCCAAGAAAAATGCGAAGGCCAAGTTCAATCAGGAAGAAGAGTTGGAGTGGAAACTTGCCATGGAGCGGGTCAAATTGATCTGCGAAGCGGGCAAGGAGAACAACGTTCCAATTTTCGTTGATGCCGAAGAAACATGGTTTCAAGACGCCATAGACGAGATGGTTGAAGGTCTAATGGAAACCTACAATCGAGAAAAGGCAATGGTTTCCAATACCATTCAATTGTATCGGAAAGACCGTTTGCAATATCTGAAAGACAGCTTCGCGAAAGCACAGAAAAATGGCTATAAGTTGGGCGTGAAATTGGTGCGAGGCGCGTATATGGAAAAGGAGCGCGAACGGGCCAAAGAGCAAGGTTATCCATCGCCAATTCACGCTTCCAAATCCGACACAGACCACGACTACGATCTGGCCTTAAGATTCTGTATTGAAAACCATCCGAACATCGAAGTTCTGGCCGGAACTCACAACGAAAAAAGCTCCAAATATCTAGCGGAGCTGATGCTGGAAAAAGGCTTGCAGACCAATGATGATCACATCTTCTTCTCTCAGCTATTTGGCATGAGTGACAATATCAGTTTCAACTTGGCGGCCAATCGTTATAACGTGGTCAAATACGTTCCGTACGGGCCGATTTTGGAGGTTATGCCTTACCTCATAAGAAGAGCTGAAGAGAATACTTCTATAGCAGGTCAAACAGGACGAGAATTGTCGCTTATCATCAAAGAAAAGGCGCGTAGAAGGGCTTCGTAAGCCTCATTCCCCGATTGGTCGAAAACCTGAACTTTCGAGTACAATTTGCGTAAACATTACGTTTAGAAAGCAGGTAATTGAGATATGCGGAGTAAGACGGCAAAGAAAACATTCAAAACACTGGCACCGAATGCCCAGTTAAAGTCGTTGTTGGAACACTCCAGCAGAAGCATCATTATTCTAGACCCAGAGTTTCGCATTCTTTGGTTCAACGCCAAGGCATCCAAGGATATGTTCTCTTATTTCAACGAAGAGCTGAAGACCGGAAATTCGTACTGGGATTATGTTGAACGCGACAACAATAAGCGCTTTATCCGCAATTTCAGCGCAACGCTTAAGGGTAGAACAATCAGCATTGAGCAGCGATTACCTAAGCCCGGAAATGTGGATGATAAGCTTTGGATTGATGGGCGGTTCAGTCCACTATACGGGAACAATGGGCAGATTACCGGAGCTATTTACTCTTACGAAAACATTTCTGACAGAAAGCGAGCCGAGCTTGAAGGAGTGGAGCAATCACTTGTGCTTCAGGCTATTGACCATAACAGTTCTCAGGGTTTCATTCTGATAGATGAAGACGATCGGATTATAAGTTGCAATCTTTTGGCGCCTGTGTTGCTTACGGGAGATTTAGAGGACAGCCAGCAGTTTGGCAAGAGCGTGATTGACTGCATTCATCCTTACTGGAAGGATGAATTTATGGGTGGGTTGAAAGTGGCTCGATCAGGTGGCTCGGTTTCCATTGAATTTGATAAGCCTGGTTCTGATGGCAAGACCATCGAAATTCGCTTTGCACCGGTAAAGGATCGCCTTGGTAAGCAGCATTTGGTATCCATTTGGGCGTATGATATTACCCAGAAAGTTGAAGCGGAAAGAAAGCTTAGAAAGTCGGAAGAAAACCTGAAAGCTGTCTTTAACTCAAGCTCGCAAACTTTTTATCTGCTCGACCGTGACCTAAATGTATTGGCGTTCAATCAGGCTTCTTTCGATATTGTTAAAGAGCAATATGGAATTGAGCTGAAAGAGGGTATGAACGTAGTTGATATTACTGCCAAGGATAACCTCGTTCAATTCAGGGTGGAGATTGAAAGAGCTTTCTCCGGGAGAAAAGTTCAGGTTGAAAAGCACTTCGCGTTCAATGGTAAGGAGTATTGGTTCGATCGACACATCAATCCTGTTTACAACAGTCAAGGTGACGTTGACCGGGTTACAGTATGGTCGATTGACATTACAGAACGGAAGTTTGCAGAGAAGGCCCTGAAAGAGAACGAATCGAAGTTCAGAAAACTTGCTTCGTTACTACCGGTTGGAATTTATCAGGTGGATTCGAACGGAAATACCACATATATCAACGAGAGCCTGCAGCTGATGTTAGGTCAGAATATGATCTCGTTGCTGGATGGTTCTTGGACGAAACAGATTGACCAAAAGGATTTGAAAATGGTGAAATCTGTTTGGAAAGATATTAGCAAGAAGCGGGAGGCTTTTTCGATGGAGTACAAATTCCATCGGTCTGATGACGCTACCGTTTACTTGTTGGAACAGGCCCAGCCACTATTCAATCATCTTGGAGAATACCGTGGCTACTTGGGTACAGTTATTGATATCACTGAGCAGAAGCAGACACAGGAACTGATTCAGCAGAAGCAGGTTGCCGAGAACTCATTGAAATTCCGATCTGACTTTTTGGCTAGTATGAGCCACGAGATTCGAACGCCTCTGAATGGAATAATGGGGCTCAGCGAAGTACTGCTTGATACAAAATTGAATACAGATCAGCAGTCGAAGGTGCACAACATATTGGATGCCAGTAAGGATCTGCGGTCGATTGTAAATGATGTGCTTAACCTCAGTGAGCTTGAATCTGGCAAGGTTGTCATTCAGAAAGAGCAGTTCAATCTTACAGACCTCATAGAAACGATTGCAGAACGGTATGGGCCGGAAGCAAAAGCCAAATCGCTCAAATTGGATTTTGAGACCCCAAAAGAGGAAATAAACTTGAATACCGATCGGAGACGCGTTACACAAGTGTTATCAAATTTGGTACGTAACGCTATCAAGTTTACCGAGAAGGGTTCGGTCACCGTTTCTGTTGAGAAAAAGGGAGCAAGAAAATTGCTGATTCGAGTAACTGACACTGGGCCCGGCATCCCGAAAAAAGATCAGAAAAAACTATTTCAAGATTTTTCTCAGCTTCAACATACTACTGCGCAAAACTTGGAAGGAACGGGGCTTGGACTTTCCATCAGCAAGAAATTGATTTCATTGGTAGGCGGAGATATTGGAGTGGTCAGTGAAGTTGGTAAGGGGAGTACCTTCTGGTTTGATTTGCCTTTGTCAAAATCTGCAGTTAAGCCTACCAAAACGGTTGTTGCTAAAGTTTCAAAACCAAAACGAGGTGTCGATGGAGTTAAGGTGCTGCTGGTTGAGGATAATTTGATCAACCAACAAGCATTTAAGATCATGCTTCAGAAAATGGGCTGCAAAGTGGACGTTCTTTCCAATGGTAAGCAGGCTGTGGAGAATTTCGATAAGAGCAAATACGACATCGTTTTCATGGACATCCAAATGCCTGAAATGGATGGATTACAAGCAACCACCGAGATTAAAAAACGGTTCGAAGATGTGCCTCCGGTTGTTGGCCTGAGTGGAAATATTCTTCAGCGTGATGAGCAAGGAAATCTCAAATCCGATATGGATGACCTCTTACTCAAACCGGTTGTAGCCAACGATATTGAGCGAATGATCAAAAAGTGGGTAGCTTAATTGATAAGCCCCTTGGTGTTGGAGTTCAACCGTCCCATATTTCGTTTCTCACGCAATTCATCTAGATCATCCTCATCTGACGGACGTTTCACGTAAGTAGTTGAATGCGGCTGCCATTCTTGGAAAATATCATCGCGGCCAGCTGTGTAATAGTATGTGGCCATAGATTTTCGAAGCACATCTTCTGGGCAATTAATAAGTTCAGGAACTCCATGATAGCTTCTCTCTGATGTTGAGAATATGACCATACGATTGAACTTCGGAAAAACACGTTCCTTCAATTCAATCAATTCGTGTTTCTTTCCTTCCAATTGGCCTTTCCACACTTGAAAATCTCCGTTCCACTCTTCTTTCCATTCTGGTACTGGAAAGAGCAGAACATTCAGCCGCCTATCCAATTTCAACTTAGGATGCTTGTTAAAATCGATGTGCACATCAAGCTTGAAACCCCTACCCATGGCGTGAATTCCACCACCTCGGTAATAGGGATCCGGAACAAGTCCTTGAATCCCAGTCAAAGTTTCTAGGAATAGTAGGAATTTTGGGCTGTTCATCTCAGCCAAAATTGAGGTTATCTCATTTGGTAGCTCGTAAATGTTGTCTTTGGCAAATTTCTTTTCCAGCGGATTCTGGTAGCTGTAAAACGTTTCATCTGGCTCAGGAAAAGCCTTGAATGCCGCCTTCAGAACATCGTCATCAATCACATCGTCTAAATAGATATACGGATACGGTTCTTTGCTTTGATACTCTTCACAATGCTTTTCAGCAAGCTCCATCAATCTATCAAACTTAAATCCCATGCCAGTCGGTCGTTGCTAAAGAGACATTAACGTGTCTCCTTCCACAAGATTAGGTATTCTTTTCCATGATTCGGGCAGCACATGAGAAAACTCCACCCAACTCCCATTGAACTCCCTTTTATGCGTTTCAATGTTAGGATTTAACCAGTATTCTGGGCATATGATGTTCGCTGAACCCGATAACCACGCTCCCCACCAAGAGAAAGTGCTGTTGGTAATGATATGATTCTTGCAGAAGGTCATCAGCCGCATGTCTTCCATGTAATCTGGGTAATTGAAATCCATATAATGCACTTCAACTCCAAGACCCATGTTCTGCTTCACCCAATCCAACTCATCCGCAAAAACGAAGAACACCGGCTTGTCCAGCTCTTTTTTGATGGCTTCAATAGCACGATGGTAGTACTCCAACGAGCACACATTTTGCCATTCCTTGGTCAGAAAATCCCCACGCCTGAAGCTAATAGCTACCGAGTTTGAATTCTGCATCAGTTCTGCAGTTTTCTTGCTCTGGTCAGACATTTCGCCAACAAATAAAAGCTCGCGTTTCACATCTTCGGCAAAATCTGAAAAGAACTTTTCTGAGGTGAAATAGCCTTCAATGTAGCTGGTTCTGTGTGGGAACTTCAAGTTCCAATCTACCTGCTGCACATTCTCCTGCACAATGGTTTTTTTGTGGGCAGGAGCCAATTTGTCGCGAAGTAAATTCCACCTGTACCCAATGAAATTGCTGGCATTATTGGTCTTGATGTACTCGATTTCCTCTTTTGATGCTTCAGGTGCGGAAATGTTGAACCGATCTAAAACATAAGGTCGATGATCAGAATAGTGTTTATACCAATCAAGATCAAGTTTCAGTTCTGCACCCACGCGCTTAGATGCTGCAAGCGCATAGGCATACTGGAACATCTGGTTTCCAGGACCTTGTATGATTTTCATGATGATCATGCGCAAATCTCAGTTTGACACAAAGAACGGAAATACAAGATTTGTCAAACGCTCTGCGAGAACATCTGCTTTGCAGGTTCCTTGCTCCAAACAAATTCATCTAAAGCCATGCAAATGGTTCTGATGAACGCGCGGCCTTCGGGCTTTACCGAAATTCCATTCTCTCCGATTTCCAGAAGGTCGTCAGATAAATGTTCTGACAATCTTGAAACGATGGTTTCCAATTCAGCATGGTTGCTGAGATAGTCCAACTCGCAGCTGAAATGGCACATAAGATCGAGAATGGTTTTTCGAATCTCTAGGTCTCTTTCAGAATGCAAATGACCTTTAACAAGCGGCAATTCTCCTTTTTCGATGCGCTCTAAGTAAGCCTCAACCACAATTGGGTTCTGCGCCAGCGAACTCCAAGCATCGCTGATGGCTGAAACTCCAAGCCCGATCAACGTATCGTTGCGGCTTGTGGTGTAGCCCATAAAGTTTCTGTGGATTGTTCCATTCTGGGCGGCAACCGTTAACGCTTCTTTTGGCTTCGCGAAATGATCCATTCCAATCTCCACGTAGCCGCTCTGAAGCAACTTCTCGCGGCCTGCGTTGTACAATTCTATCTTCTCAATTTCTGAAGGAAGGTCGCTTTCATCATACCCGCGTTGCGATGGGCTTTTCCACGGAACATGCGCATAGCTGTAGAACGCAATTCGGTCGGGATTAAGCACCGAAACCTTATCGAACGTATCAAGCAAGCCTTCCATTCTCTGCTTTGGAAGTCCGTAAATAAGGTCGAAATTGATGGAACGATAACCGAGTGAACGAGCATCTTGCGTAACCTTCCTAACCTGCACAAACGACTGTAAGCGGTTAATGGTGCTTTGAACCACAGGGTCAAAATCCTGAATTCCCAAACTCAATCTGCTGAAGCCTTTGCTTCGCAACATCTTCAAATGCTCATAAGAAGTGTTGTTCGGATGCGCTTCAAAACTGAACTGCGATTTGTCTGTGACAATCGCATGTTCCAAGATTCCATCCATCATCTTTCCCAGATTTTCTGGAGAAAAGAACGTTGGTG
>CAYWET010000024.1:0-56661 GCA_964457245.1 uncultured Chryseobacterium sp.
CAGGGCCAGAAGGAACCGTGAAAGGATTGAAGCGCTATTTCAAAGACCCTGAGTTTTTGAAGATCTTCGGTTCGGAAGAGGAATTGCTTTCTGCTTTGGTACCGATCGGTTGGGCATATTACAGCGATTATCAAAGTCCACCGAAAGGTGGAAGTCAGGTTTTTCCAGAATGGCTAGCGTATGTGGTTGAACATCTTGGAAATGATGTGCGCTATCAATGCCGCGTGGAGAAAATCCAATTGGAGAATGGCAAAGCAACGGGTATTTCAATCGACCGAAAAGGCGAAAAAATTGAAGTGAAAGCCAAGCACATTATTGCCGCTTGCGATGTGGAAACACTTTACGAACGCATGCTTCCTGAAAGTGCTATTCCGCTGGAGACAAAGAAGAAACTGAACGAAGCGCAGCTGTACAGTTCGGCTGTTACGGTTTCGCTCGGATTGGATTGTCCTGTTGAAGAACTCGGTTTGGATGACGCCATGCTGTTTATAGTTCGTGATGATGTGGCTAGAACGGAGCACAACGCTGGCGACCCGCACAAGGCTGGAATTAGCGTTCTCGCTCCCTCCTTCCGCGACCCATCGCTGGCACCGAAAGGCAAAGGCACCATGACCATTTATTGCTACGCCAACTTCGACCAGAATGAAAAATGGATGACCGAATTGGATGAGCACGGTCATTTGAAGCGTGGCGAAGCTTACAAGAAGTTCAAGCAGGAATATGCGGATGTATTGATCGATCGCGTGGAGAAGAAACTCGGCAAGGACATCCGTTCACACATCGAATATTGCGACATCGCAACGCCCATTACGCATTGGCGCTACACGGGAAACCGCGATGGTTCGTTGATGGGTGCGCGTCCTGGTAAAAAGAACATGCAAGCAGGGATTGCAGGCCACAGAACGCCTGTCAAAAACCTATGGTTGGGCGGCCATTGGGCAGAATTGGGCGGTGGTGTTCCAATTGCCGTAAAATCGGGAATGAATGCCTCGCTGCTTGTTCTGAAAGAGCTGAAACCGAAGGCCTTCAAAACGATGGCCAAATACGTTGATCTGAAGATCACCAAACAAGAAGCCGACAATTCGGGTATATTCGTTCCGTACGACAATTCGTGGGTGCAAGAATTGACGCCTGCGGAGAAGAAAAAGTCAACCCAATCGTAAAATCCTCCGCCTCGTTCCTCGGCACCTCCTTTGAAAGGAGGAACGAACGCAATCCCCCTTTTAAAGGGGGTGGCTCGAAAGCGGAGCTTGCGGAGCGTTTCGAGACGGGGGATTTCGCCCAAATGGCCAATCATTGTTTTATATTTCCATTCTGAATGAAAGACCTCCCACCAAAAGTTGACATTGTAGTTATAGGAACAGGATTTGCTGGCGTTTGCATGGGCATTAAACTGCTCGAAAACGGCTTCACCGACTTTGTCATTCTGGAACGTTCTAACGATGTTGGAGGCACGTGGCGCGACAACACCTATCCTGGTGCGGCCTGTGATGTTCCTTCTCACCTCTACTGCTTCTCATTTGAGCCCAATCCGAACTGGAGCCGCATGTATTCGGGCCACAAGGAGATCTACGATTACACGTGGCATTGCGTGCGTAAATACGGCTTGGAGAAGCACATCATTTTCGAGAAGTCGATCTTGGGTGGCGATTACGATGCAGCCAATTCCGAATGGACCATCAACATGACGGACGGCACTTCCATGAAATGCAACAAGTGGATCAATGGCATGGGGCCGCTCAATCGTCCTGTGTTCCCGAATTTGGAAGGGTTCAGCGATTTCAAAGGCGATTATTTCCACTCTTCCGAATGGCGGCATGATGTGGATCTAAAGTGCAAGAAAGTGGCCGTTATCGGAACGGGCGCAAGCGCGGTTCAGATCACTCCGAATATTGCCGATGAGGTTTCGGAACTGCACGTTTTTCAGCGTACAGCCTCTTGGATCATTCCGAAGAAAGATCGGAAAGTGAAGCGTTGGGAAAAATGGCTATTCAGGAAAGTTCCGTTCGTGCAGAAACTGTATCGGTGGTTCATTTACTGGCAGAACGAGGTGCGCACGCCCATTTTCGTGCATTATCCGCAGCTGACCAAATACACTGGACTGCTCGGTTCGTCTTACCTCAAACGCATCATCAAAGACCCCGAACTGCGCCAAAAACTCACGCCCCATTACAGCATGGGTTGCAAGCGCATTCTGCCAAGCAGTCACTTCTATCGGGCGTTGAACAAGGAGCATGTTCATCTGCATGCGGATGGCATTGAGCGCATTACCGAAAACGGCATTCTCGACAAGAATGGCAACGAAACCAAGGTGGATCGCATTATTTACGCCACGGGTTTTGAGGCGGCCGATTTCCCGAAATGGTTCAAGGTTTCGGGCGATAAGGGCCAACAACTGATGGACGTTTGGAAGGAAGGCCCCGAAGCGTATCTCGGTGCGGTGGTAAGCGGTTTCCCAAACATGTTCATGCTCATTGGCCCCAACACGGGGCTGGGCCACACCAGCATGACCATTATGATAGAAGCGTGTGTGAATTACGTGGTCGAATGCCTAAAAACCATGCGCAAGCGCGAAGCCAAAAGCATGGACCTGAAACCTGAAATACAGACCGCATTCAACGAAGACCTTCAGAAACGCCTTGCCAAAACCGTGTGGATGACGGGCGGTTGCCAAAGCTGGTACATCTCCAAAACGGGCAAGAACACTTCGCTCTGGCCAATGTCAACGCTGACTTACATGAGTAGAACGAAGCGGGTGAATGAGGGGGAGTTTGAGTTTAGGTGAAAAGTATCTAAATTCTGCACATTGTTCATACTTTTGATTCAAAATATGAACAATGCATCGCAACCTACATCTTTACCTAGCAAAAGCTCATGGTGAATCTCGCCATGTTATTGCAATCTCAATAGACATACGCGGCTTTTCAAAATTTTGTAAATCAACAGATTCTGCTGATGTGGCTTTGTTTATATCCAAATTCTATTTAATACTTATTGAAAAGTTTAAAACCATTGATCCAGAAGTGTTCTATAAACCAACTGGGGATGGACTCATGGTCTGTATCAGTTATGACGAAAGCAATTTGCAAGAGCGCTTTCAGAAGGTAATGCAATCCTCAATGGAATGCGTTAATGAATTCGAATCACTATTCGACAACCTAAGTGTAATCAATTTTGAAACTCCTAAAGCTTTAGGAATCGGAATTGCTCGAGGGTCCGCTTCTGCTGTCTTAGCCGAGGATGGCGAGGATCAATTGGTAATTGACTACTCTGGACATAAACTAAACTTTGCGGCAAGATTGCAGGATTTAGCTCGACCATCTGGAATTGTCTTTGAGAAAACGAGCAACTTTGAACTTCTTTCGCCTGAAGTTCAAGAACAATTTTCCGACACAGAGATTTATGTACGATCGGTGGCAGAAGACAAACCCGTTACCGTAAGTTTCACTACTGATTTGACAAAAATAAACCCCCAAAACCTAGAACCCTTATCTGCCAAGTGGGGAACCACCTCGGTTACTTATACAAAATCAAGTCTTCTGAGAACCAACGCAAATATCTCTGTTGCGAAATTGTCAGAGGTAAAAAAGTCGGTGCATCATGTAAGAGTGTTTGTAGCAAAGCCGCATGCAACAATACCAGATATGGAGTCAAGCCGTGACTTAGTGGAAAATGACGATTTCACTTTAGAAAAAGTTGGCAAGTCACACGAAGTTCACATCAATCTTGATGTTTTTAAGAGTGACTACCCAGATTTTATTGAAGAATGTAAGGCAAGACAGGCGATAACCTTCACTATCCAGTACCATTATGATTAGCTCCGTTACTTCAACCTCTCCTTAAACACCTTCCTGAATTTATCCAGTTTGGGCCCCACCACGCGTGAGCAGTACGGTTGGTTCGGGTTGGCTGAGTAGTAATCCTGGTGGTAATCTTCCGCAGGGTAAAACGTTTCAATCGCTGAAATCTCCGTTACCACAGGTGCACCGTAAGCGTCCTGCGCATTCAGTTGGCGCTTCCTCTCCTCTGCCAACATCTGCTGCGATTTGGTGTGGTAATAAATTACCGAACGGTACTGCGTTCCCACATCCGCGCCTTGGCGGTTGAGTTGCGTTGGGTCGTGTGAGAGAAAGAATGCTTCGAGCAGCGTTTCGTACGAGACAATATCGGGGTCGTATTCCACCTGAATAACCTCGGCATGGCCCGTTCTTCCCGTACAAACTTCCTTGTAAGACGGTTTTTTCACGTGTCCACCGCTGTAGCCCGAAACCACGCTGGTTACCCCTTTGATGTCCTGAAACATGGCCTCCACACACCAGAAACACCCCGCTCCGAATGTTGCTTTCTCCAATGCGGCCTCGTTACTGCTCATTTTCGCTTCGTTTTTGTTGGTTCCGAAAATACTCATCGCACCGATGAGAATGACTGATACTATGGCAATTGAATACTTCATGTTGCTGTCTTTGATAACAGAGTTACTCAATCAAAGTTCAATTATTGTTGAAGGAATGTCAATTTTGGGGTGACTGTCGGCCAGACGAGACTTTACCGTCATTGCGAGGAAGAATGACGAAGCAATCTCCCGAATGAGATTGCCACGCTCCGTAAACTCCGCTCGCAATGACGTGCGACTCGTAAATTGCGTCTTGAAATGAAACACACCGTCCAAAACGCTCCCTTTCCGATAAAACAGATCAACTGGTTATACGGATTGCTGGCTGGTGGGTTCATGTACTTATCGTTTTGGTTTTTCCGAATCACACAGCGTGTTGAATACATTGGCAAGGAGAATCTGGAATCGAGTCCAAACCATATTTATGCATTCTGGCATGAGAATCTACCCATTCACTTTTTGGTCAATCTGATCATCAAGAAGCCACAGGTTTGGTTGCAGCATCCTATGCTGTTCATGAAACCGATACACATGTGTGCGAAAATGATGGGCGTGAAAGAGCTTGCTTATGGCTCCAGCGGCAACAAGGGCAAGGCGGCTCTGGAACGTGTGAATAATCAGTTGAGAAACGGCTACAGCACTATGATAAACCCTGATGGGCCAGCGGGTCCACCGAAGAAATTGAAACAAGGCGTTCTAATCATGGCAAAGGAAACGGGTGTTCCGATTATTCCCATAACGATGGATTCCAGCTCAAAATGGGTAATGAAAACGTGGGATAAGAAGAAGCAGCCTCTACCGTTTTCCAAAATCACCATCACGTATCACGAACCGATTTACATCACAGATTCGTTTGATGATTCGGACATCAAAAAATTAGAAACCGTTCTTTCCAAATGAATATTGATGAAGCAATAGTTACGTGGCACAATCGCTTGGATGCGGTTACAGAAAAGGTGAAAGCTGATTTCAGCAACCTCACTTCGGAACAACTGAACTGGAAACCCGCTGCGGAAAAATGGAGCATCGCTGAAGTACTGGAACACTTGGTATTGGTCAATCAGTCTTATGAGATTGTATTGGCAGATGCCGCCAATGGAACATCCAACCCTGGTTACACAGCTAAGATTCCATTCATAGTAAACATGCTTGGCGATGCCATTTACAAATCAGTAGAACCGACCAGGGCAAAGAAAATCAAAACGTTTGCGGTTTGGCAACCATCTTCCAGTAACGTGAATGAGAACATACTACCCCGATTTTTGGATTATCAGAGCATTCTGAAAGACCTCATTTCCAAGAACAAGAAGTTACTCGAGGACGATATTGTAATTCCATCTCCAGCCAACCGATACGTGGTCTATAAGCTTAGAAAAGCCGTTGAAATTGTAGTCTCTCACGAGGAAAGGCATTTGAATCAGGCGCTGGAGGTGAAGAGCCTACTTCCCTAGCACCTTTCTGGCAATGAGCTCTTTCATAATTTCGTTGGTACCCGCATAGATTCGCTGTACACGTGCATCTGCCCAAGCACGTGCCACATCATATTCCCAGATGTAGCCGTAGCCTCCGTGCAACTGAAGGCACTCATCGGCCACTTGGCATTGAACCTCAGTGGTAGTGAGTTTGACCATGCTTGCCATGGCGGCATCCAGTTTTCCTTCGTTGTGCAGCATAACACATTGATCAAGGAATGCACGTGCTTTTGTGATCTCAGTAGCCATTTCGGCCATTTTGAACCGCGTATTCTGGAAACGGGAAACAGCCTGACCAAAAGCATTTCTTTCATTTACGTATTGCGCTGTTTTCCAGAAGATTCCTTCTGCAGCACCCATTGCTCCAATACCAACAACCAAACGTTCTTGCGCCAACTCGGTCATCAGGTATTTAAAACCTTCACCCTCTTTACCAATGAGATTTTCCTTCGGCACTTTTACGTTATCAAAGAACAATTCGCAGGTGTCCTGCGCATGTAGACCGATTTTCTCAAAAGGTTCACCTTTGGTAAAACCTTCCATATCGGCTTCCATTAGCAGCATGCTGATTCCTTTTGCACCCAAAGCTGGGTCGGTCTTTACGGCAGTAACCGCTACATCGCACAGATAACCGTTGGTAATGAAGGTCTTAGAACCGTTTACCAAGTAATGGTCGCCCTTATCTTCTGCGGTACACTTCATTCCTTGAAGGTCGCTCCCCGCACCTGGCTCGGTCATGGCAATAGCGCCAATGGCTTCTCCGGAAATCATCTTAGGAGCCCATTTCGCTTTCATTTCCTCAGAACCGAAATCGAGAATATAAGGCAATACAATATCGCTGTGCAGCGGATAACCCACCGCTGGACCAGCCACTCCTGCCCTACTCAACTCTTCCGAAAAGATCATATTGTAGCGGAAATCCTCAATACCAAGACCTCCATATTGTTCTGGCACCTGCATGCATAGAAATCCATTTGCTCCGAGTTTCTCCCAGCTCTCTCTACTTACCATGTGGTTCTTTTCCCACTCTGCATTGTGTGGCACAATTTCCTGTGCTACAAAGTCGCGTACTGATTGGCGGAACATCTGGTGTTCCTCATTGAACATTGGTCTTTCTATGAATTCGGTCATGATAATTTCGTTTGGGCTGTCAAAACTAATTGAATGGGCCAAACTACATTACATTTGGCCCACTTACCAAAATCGGAAGCCAGATGAAAAGAAAATGGAATCGGTTAACTGACGAGCAACGCGAATCGGCCAAAGCCGATATCATCTACTTTTTTGAAAGCGAGCGAGATGAGCAGATAGGTGTTATAGCTGCCGACCAGCTACTCGATTTCTTCTTAGAGCATGTAGGAAAAAACCTTTACAACAAAGGAATTGAGGATGCCAAAAAAGCGCTTGAACAGCGATTAGATGAAGTGAAATATGACCTTGACGAGCTGCTTGACCTGTGATCAACGGGTAAAAACCCAAGTGGTCTCGTCAGATAGATCTTCCGTAAAACGGTAACCACCATCTGAAAAACCCTTCAGGTCTTCGGCATTGTTGATTCCATTTCGGAGAATATAACCGGCCATCATACCTCTGGCCTGCTTGGCGTACAAGAAGATGACCTTGAGCTTTCCGTTCTTCATGTCTTTGAAGACAGGCGTAATGATCTGACCTTTTAATTTCTTCTGACTCACCGCTTTGAAATACTCACCGCTTGCCAAATTGCAAAGTGTATCGTTACCTGAAGCTTCCAATGCAGCATTGAGTCGATCGGTTATCTCATCACCCCAAAAACTATAAAGGTCTTTCTTACCGCGTACCGATAGTTTGGTTCCCATTTCTAGACGGTATGGTTTTATCAGATCAAGCGGACGAAGCAAACCATGTAACCCACTCAGGATTCTGAGATGGTCTTGCGCAAATTGTAACTCATCGGGATTCAGTTCATCATTCTTCATTCCCTGATAAACATCTCCTTTAAAAGCCAGAATTGCCTGCCTCCTCTCTCCCTCTGTAAAATCCTCTGTCCACTGCGCATAGCGCTCTACATTCAGGTTGGTCAGATTATCACTCAAACCCATCAACTTACTAATGCCCTTTTTAGAGGTCTTCTGTAGTTTATTGATCAGCTGAGCCGAACGATCTAATCCTTCGGGAATGGTGTACTCTTCGGTACATACATCCGATTCGTAATCGAGTTTCTTAGCTGGAGAAATAAGTGTTATCATATCCTATAATCCTAATACGTCTGTTCCTTGATTGAACACCACATCTACAGGTATGTTCGCGTCTTTTAGTCTATCAAGATCGGCCTGAAGATCTTCAGGAACATTTCCCATCATTTCCATCAACTTCACCACACCTTCCTTATCGCCATCTCCTTGCAACTTCAGAATCAACTCGCAAAGCGATGTCATAGCATCTTGCATCTTCTCGAAATCCACACGGTATTTTCCGTTTTCCTTGGTAAATGCACCATGCTCCTTGAAATAATTGAAACGAACCATGTTGGCACGTCCATGGGCACTGCTAGCTCCAAATCGTACACTACGGAATATTCCAGCTAGAAAAGTCACGTAATTGTCCATCACATTTCCTTCTGTCAACTCGCCCATTTTGTACAGTTCGGTCACCATGTACAGTCCCAGCACATCTGCTTTCCCTTCTTCCAATGCAGAGAATTCTTCTTGCAACGCTTCTCGAACCGTTCCTTTACCCGTTATGGTATTCTTGATACCTAGGCCGTGGGCAACTTCATGAAACATGGTATTTCCAAAAAACGCATCGAATGTGATGTGCTGCTGCTGCTCTTCAACAATCAACTCCTTAGCAATATCAACAAGTATCTTATCGTATTTGGCACGCATGGCGTTCTTGAGTTGTAACCTGCGCGTACCTTTCTCCAGTTGTACTTTCTCATCGTTTGGAAGATTAACCGCTATGGTCTTGCTTCCTGCGTTGCAATCGCCTGCGTAGAACACCACATCATAAGCTCCAAGCTGCGAATCTCGGCCAGGTGTTTCCAGTTTGTACTCCATCGGAACTGGCAATCCTTCTTGAAGTTGAGGCAGAAGCAGCGCATACTTGGCCAATCGCTCACTCCATTCCTTATCCTTCACCAGAACATACGCTTCGTGAGCAGCCTTGTAGTTGTAAAGCTTGTCTTCGTAATTCTCAATTGGCCCAATAATGCAATCCAAACCATTATCCGTCATATCCATCCAAGCAATATCGCTCGCGTAATAATCATCTGTCCGAAGGGCTTTAGCTCTTTCAATCAAATAATCTTTGAACCCTTTTTCCTGAATAATACCAGCGGCACTGTCCAAAAGGTCCGCTACTCGATTCACTTGCGAGTTAAACTTCTCGTGGTACCAAACGGTGCTCAGGTTTCCTTCTGCATCGCGCTCCACAAAAGTGTAAAGCGAAGTCTTGTCCTCATCTGTCCACGCATCAAACTCTTCTTTGGTCATATCGGTTGGATAAAATCCTGAACCAAGTGGTTTCTCACCCACTCCATCAATGAAAGGTGCATCTCCGTTCAGTCTATCCCAAGGGCCATAATTGATGTTGGCGTATTCCCTCAAACCTTCATCTTCAATTGAGGCAAGCAATGCTTCCTTATCGCCATAAGCTTCTTGCCAAAACAGACCATCCATGATCTTGGCGGCTTCGATCAGAATTGGAATCACTGCCTTTTCGTCTGCGGAAAGCGAGCTTATATCGGTAGTGAGGGTGAACTCCGTGTAAACATTTTCAAACGTTGATTGGTTTGATTCTTCTTGTTGCTCGACTGGCTTCTCAGGTTGTTGACAACCTGACCAGATAATAAGTGCAATTGTTGGTAGAAATAATCTGTTCATACTTCGGTTTAAGAGGGGCCAAATATGGCAATTCTGCCGCATGGCAATTCGGCTTCCGAAAAATCACGCTATATGCCACTACATTTTAACTTAGCGGAAAGTTATGAGTCCATCAGAGATTGATTACTTCGCTTTTTCGCTGCTACTGCTTCGGTGGTTTGCTATGGCATTTGTTGTTTACCTGATCATAGTTATGATCTTGAGAGTATCCAACTTCTACAGAATCAAACGTTGCCCAAATTGCGGAGGCGAGATTAAACGAACCTCTCGTGGAGCTTCTGAAAAATTCACCAAGACCTTCTCACTTGGTATTCTTGACCTAAAGCGATATCGGTGCTACACATGCTATTGGGAAGGGTCTGGTTTGCCGATCAAGAAAAAGAGTCAGTCGGTGATCGAGGAATCATAACATCTCTTAAAGCATTTTCATGTTCGAAAATCCGATAGACAAGGATAAAACCACAGACAAGCCAAGTACGCTTCCATACGCACACACCATTGGCGGTGTGGTTATTCGACCGGAGGACATGGGACGGGTTAAAGGCAATGCACTTTCTGCCATGGCCGAACAGACCGATGCGCAACTTGACCAGATCAAGGAGCAAATAGAGCTCCTGGCCAAACAAGCACGCAAGATCGAACGCAGAAAGGAGCTTTCTTTGGTGATCTATGGAGCTGATATGGGGTTCAAACCACTGATTGGTCACACCTACTTTCTGTACAAGAAAAAGACCGATGGGTTTGTTCTGAGTATGGTAGCTTCTACCGAATGGGGCCGATCCATGCCGTACGAGCAATACGTTGCAGAAGTGAAACTACTTTCGGATCACACTTGGGAAATCCTGCACGAAGCGGAATGAAATTCCTCGGTAAGAATGTTCAGATAAGTGACAGTGCCAAAATCGGGAGGAATGTCCGAATTGGCGACAACACGGTCATTTACGATAACGTTGAAATTGGAGATGATTCCATCATTGCCAACAACTGCGTAATTGGCGAGCCTACAGCCGATTATTATTCAAATGATACTCATGAGAATAAGCCAACGGTAATCGGTAAGAACGCCCTGATTCGTAGCCATGCTATCATTTATGAAGATGTGCAGATAGGTGAAGGATTTCAAACTGGCCATCGGCTCACGATTAGAGAGAAATCCATTATCGGCAACCATTGCGGCATTGGCACCAACTGCGACCTTCAGGGTTACCTCACCATTGGCGATCATTGCCACTTTCATAGCGAGGTTCACATTTGCCAATTCAGTACCATTGGCAATTTCGTATTTATTTATCCAGGGGTTGTACTAGCAAACGACAAGTACCCTCCTACTGAACAAGTTATCGGACCTACAATTGGAGACTACACCCAAATAGGTATTCAATCGTCAGTGATTGGAGATGTGAAAATTGAAGCGAATTGCCTTATTGGTGCTCAATCGGTGGTTACCAAGGATTTTGAAGCGTACGCGTTCATTCTTGGCTCCCCTGCCAAGCGAAAGGGAGATGTACGCGAGTTAAAATCGGAAATCGGAGGACCTCTCTATCCGTGGAAAGACCGATTCTCACGAGGAATGCCTTGGCAAGATTAACTTGCGGCATGCTGGTTTCCATCATCATTCCTTGCTATCAGAACGAAAGTCAATTGCCGCAAACGGTAGAGGAAATCTTCACCTCCACAGATCAATTAGCTGAGGGTTTTGAACTCATTCTTATTGATGATGGCTCGATTGATGGAACATGGAAAACCATTCAAAAGCTTTCGCAAAAGTTTGACGCTATTGGGGCAATCAAACTCAAGAAAAACATTGGGGCATACAACGCTTTACTTGCTGGTTTCGAATATGCCAAAGGCGAAGCATTTCTAGTTATAGCTGCCGATGGTGATGATCCACCAAAACTTATTCCGGACATGATCAAAGCTTTTCGAGGAGTTGATGCCGTGCTGGCCAACCGAGCTTCGTCTGAAAAAACTGCTTCAAACCGCACCGTTTCAAGCCTTTTCTACCGAACACTACGAATGGCTGGCGCCAAGAACATTCCAGAAGGCGGTTCCGACTTCCTCATCATGAAAAGAGCCATTTACGAACGTTGTAAAGCTGATGGCTTTCGTTCTGGCAACACCTTAATTCAACTGGTTCAGTTCGCTGAAAGCATTAAAACCATCCCCTACCGAAAGGGAAAATCAAAACCAACGAGTTGGTCGTTTGCAGCTAAACTCAGACTCCTTTTCCAAACACTGAACCAGTTCATCTGGCTTCCATTCGTAGCTAAAAACCCAATTCCATTTGAGGTGGAACAAGTCGATAGATCGTTAAGATCTTTTGATAATTGACCTTGGCGTTGTTAGAGGTGCACCATAGTTTTGCACGCATGTCTGATGAGAAATTGATGGACGAGATAATGGTGGAAGTTGCCAACCTCCAGCATTCTATCGAAGAGTATTGTCCAGAGATCATTGGAAACAGCCAATACCCTTCCATTGCCGAAATGGGAGATGACATGAACCAACTTATTGAGCACCGCATTAAGTTGCTCGCAAAGTTTTCGGAGGAGTTGGAATCTTCCAAAATAGACTAGAACATGTTTGATAAAATGAAACAGCTCCAACAGATGAAGGAGCAAATGGATGCTGCCAAAGAACGACTGAACAACATCAGTGTGAAAGGCGAATGCCAAGGGATTACCGTTGTTGCCAATGGGAATAAGAAGATCTTGGAAGTATCAATTCCGCAAGGAATGGAAACGGAAGAGATTGCCGAACTGGTAGTGATTGCAACCAACAAGGCCATTGAGAATGCAGAAAGTGTATTTGAAAGCGAAATGCGCGGAATGGCTGGAGGTTTGATGGGCGGACTCGGCTTCTAGAAAAACCTTATCCACCCACCGAGGTAAACACCTCTCCCACCAATTACATTACAAGGCTTAGCACTACAAATGCCAAGGCCATGGTTCCGAATCCGATAATGTGAAGGAATCTTGCTGATATGGTTTTCATGGCTTTCTGTTTTAAAGGTTCGATGAGCTAAAAACCACAACCGTGCCAAAACCTATTTTCACTTATCCCTGCTCCGTAGGCTTCGAGAGCCTCAGCCTACCCCACCGCACGAGCCGTACCCTGAGGCTCTCGAAGGGTATTCGAAAGGCCTTGCTGTAGGCTTTACTTCGACAAGCTCAGCATAAACTCCCTCAGCCTACCCTTGCTCCCATGATGGCACGTTTCAATCGTGGATGCGCCTCAGATAATACAGCGCGTCTTCTATAGAAACTTTCTTACCCTCGTTAAAGGCTACTATGAAAGCATCTGTGAACTTCATCCGCCTTAATTCATCTCTACGAAGAATGGCATCTCCGTAGCTCTTGTAGCTTCCAACAGTAAGCAGCGTAAGGTCTTCAATGGATTTTTCCTGAATACTATCTACCATCAGGTAATAACGGGCGGTTTCTTCTGGTAATGCTTCTTTGAATGCTGCCAGCTGAATACAGAAATCCACTTCGCCCCTGATCTGTGCCTTTGGCGATTTCTGGTCAAGTGCCACTACTTCCAACGGGTACCGTTCTTCGTCTGTTATGTTGACAATAAAAGCATCTGCGTAACCGACACTCTTCACCGTTTCCAACATTTTTTCTGCCTGAGATCGGAACACGAAATTTCCTATCACATAACGGTAAACGCCATGCATATCGACATACACTTCCACGTTCTTTAACCCATCGAACTTACGGGTCATCTGTGGCTCAAGTAATGCTCCTACTTGAACACCGTAAAGTGTTGAATATGTGGAATATCTGTGTGGTTGAGTTTTAATTCTAAGGTCGTGTTTCATCAACCGCTCCGGCACTTCCAAAAGCTTTGCGGTTGGCTCTTTACAAAGGCTTGCCCACTTCCGACCATCGATCAAATAATACTCATCTTCTTTTAGGAATTCCTCGTTGCCGGCAAAGGTCTCTTCTAAACGCGCAAGGCTTTGTTTGGCCTTTTCGCATTGACCAGTTCTGCAATACCCCAGAATGAGGTAATACGCCAAATGTTCTGGCGGGCCAACACCTGGATTATCCCATAGTTCGGCAAAGTGCTTATCGGCCAACTCAAACAAATGAACGGCACGCTCTGCATCTCGGCTTACAATGATAAGCGCCACACCAAGCAGGTAATTTACATTTGGGTTAAGCGTATCGAGCTGGTAAAGCTCTTCTAGAATACCGATGGAACGCCCCGCATTGTGCTTAGCGATGTAAAGCCTTGCTTGGTCGTATTTATCCCAGAATGCTTGGTCGGCCTTATCCTGCGCCAAGCTCGAAAATGAACTGGCAATTAGCATGATCAGCGAAAGAAGACAGCCAACGATTCTCACAATGCTAGTGAAGTTAGCTGCTTCCACGGCTTGCTATTCGCGGTTAAGCATTTGCTTTCAATAACTTAATGTTGAAAACTGGGAACCCTTTTAGTGAAATACCCACGCTGTAGGCTTTACTTCGGCAAGCTCAGCATAAACTCGCTCAACCTACCCTCATAGCACCGCGCGCAAGCCGTACCCTGAGGTTCTCGAAGGGTAAAGCGAAGGGTTAACACCTACAGCGTTGGAAACGCAACCATGAAGTTCGCAAATTAGGAACCGAACATTTTCTAAACACCTAATTTCCTGAAGACCTAAATACCTATTTCACCGTTCCTCCTCGTAATACAACTTGTAGTACTGACGGCCATCGGGGTCTTCACCGCGCTCTATCATGCTGCGGTCGCCATGCACGTACACGCTGAAGTTCTTATCGAGTTTGATGACACTCTTAAACGTGCCTTGCTTCTTCTTTACGGCCTTTTCAGAAATATCGAAGGCATCTGGCACATACATTTCCCTTTCCTGCTGGTAATCGTGCTTATACTGCTGAAACTGACTGATAACTTCCGGCTGTACGATAACCTCCGCTTCAAACTCGTTCATATTGAAGCTTTCCTGCTCCTTGAAGAACTTGATGCTACGATTCATCAAATCGGCCTGATCGGCCTTCTCTACCTCAAACTGTTGCGGAAGCTCCTTGGTAATGAAACTCTTGGCCATGGCCATGACGCTTTGCGTATGGAAATACGCGTCTTCCATTTGCCGCAGCTGTAGGAAGTCGTCAATCCAATAGCGGGCCTCTACCTGCTTGTTGGTGTTATCAACCACCGCCACCAGGTACCCATCATCGGCATTGGTATTGAAAATGATGCAGCCCTTATCGAGCTTATCGATATTGACACCTTCATCTGTTTTTACAGTGAAGTTGTCGCCAGATGGATTGACCTTGAGGAACGTGTCTTTATTCTCTGATTTAAACAACCCTACGGCATCTACCAACTCCTCGTTAAGCAGACAATGGCGGAAGAATACCGTGTAGAACTCCCCTCCCTTTATGTTGGGGTGCGTGCTGCACTCAAACAAGTGCTTAGCCAGTTTTACCGACTGCTCGTGTGTATTCTCCGGGTTATCGAATATCTTCTTTACGAAGCTGTACACCTCGTTCAGTTCCAATTCGCTTTCGTGGTAGAGTTTGTAGAATTCCTCGGTTTTGAGCGGTGCTTGGAAGTAGATCTGCAAGGCATCGGTCAATTGCCACTCCAGTTTCAGAGGATCTGCGGTAAGCACCATACCTTCTTCATTGGCTCTATTGCCTACGCGGTGTACCGAAATCTGCTCAATTGACCCTAACGAGTTGTCTTCTGCCATGCTTTAAAATTTGGGAGGCGGAAGGTAAGGAAGATGTGGATTCGGACGTACTACCCCTTATCATAACAACCGCGTCCTTCAACATTATTTGCTGTCACTTCAAACTCGTACCAAGTTGCGTCTTCAGGGACGAATCTGGTTCGTATGTAAAAACCGTCAGGTCTTACATCGTTCTGGGAACCATCTAACATAGTTAATGTATATTTGAGAAATCCTCCAAAAAACAAGCTGGAATTGAAAGTTCTTACTCTACTCATTTCACTTATCTTCTTCAGTGGCTCTAGCATATGTTATGGTCAATATCTTCGGGTTGATTTCACTGACGGTGGCCATGAAATCTATCAAATTACCGATGTGATGTCCATTAAGGCTCAGCTAGACAGTGTTCAGCTAAGTTTGACCAATGGAACTCTGTTTACGTGGGCCGGCACCGACATCCGTAAAATGAATCACGTAACGGTTGTTACGGAGGTTGATGAACTCACGAATGAGAAGGCACTGACCGTATATCCTAACCCTTCTTCGGGTGCGGTTACAATAACATTAGATGTAGCACAACTTACGTCATCTGCTAACACACTAGAAGTGTTTGACCTAAGCGGAAAACTCATAAAGCAAATTCCTTTTCAAGCTAATGCGGGTAATTCAAGTATTGTATGGAATGGCACCGACCAAACAAACAGTGTAGTACCAAACGGTACGTATCTGTGCGTTATAAACGACAAGGAAAAACGATTCACGCAAAAAGTGATAATTCAAAAATGATGACTCGTCTAGCCTTTGCAGTTCTATTCCTGTTTGCTTCTTGCGCTGTTCTACAAAGTAAGGCTCAGCAAATGTTCGTAAACATTCATTTAAGCAATGGGCAAACAGAAACCACCAACATGCAAGATGTTGATAGCTTGTTCTACACCACTGTTTATACCCAGCCATCTATTACTACCGTTGGTCCACTTTACACATCTCCAACCGGAGCAGTTATCGATGCCGAGGTGCTAACAGATAGTTCTCTTGTAGGAATGGAACGGGGCATTTGCTGGAGTACTTCTGCCAATCCAACGGTTGCAGACAGCACTACCATTACAGATACTGGATTTGGTGACTTTAGCATTTTGGTAACCGGATTATCTCCGAATACAACCTACTACGCTAAAGCCTATTTCAGAACAGCTACTAATCTTATCTACGGAAACGAAGTATCGTTTACTACCCTAACACCGGTGTACACGGAAGGCCCAGGTGTAACCGATATTGACGGCAACACATACCCTACGGTTATTCTTGGAAGCCAGGAATGGATGGCTCAGAACCTGCGCGTTACCCACTACCCGGTACCCGACCCAATTACAGGAGATACTATTGAGCTTAATGATAATCACTACTATCTATTTGGCAGCTATTCACAATTTGATCTGGAAGCTGGAGCACTTTATTCATGGTCTTTTATAGAAGACACCTTTAACCTCTGCCCTATAGGGTGGAGAGTGCCAAGTGATGCCGATTGGGATGAACTCAGAACCTTTCTGGACCCAGTGAATACAGGAACGTCAAACTTAGCTGGAGGTATGATGAAAGCGATAACCCCTACCACCCAAACTCCGGGTGGTCATTGGTATCAACCCAATGTAGCTGCTACTAATGAAAGCGGTTTTTCGGCTATTCCAACACCATACTTTAATGGGCCGAACTTATTAATTGGAAGCTTTGGTGGCTCGTTTTTTTATGAAGCAGAATGGTGGTCAACAGATACACATACTAACGCCCCGCAGCGGTACTATCACACGGTAACCCTGCAAGACGATAAAAGTTATCTGCTTAATACTTCTATGACAGGGTCAACCTTAAGCAGCCCCAATTTTGGGAGGTATCATCCTGTTCGATGCGTCAAAAACTGATATGAAAAAACTCCTACCACTTCTTTTGTTGCTGTTTGTTTGTTCAAGTGTTTCTGCACAGCAGGCCATTCTAAACGTGGATAAAACCGATGGAACGCTTTTGCAGTACGCAACTTCTGATATTGACAGTATTACATACACGGTTATTCCTAATGTGTTACCAGAGGTAGCAGATTTCAGCAACGATATTCCAAGTTCATCAACCAGTGGCAATATCGGGGGAATTAATGCATCCGACACTGATGGAACAATTACACATTACGCTATTTCATTGACACCTTCAGGGTTGTTCATTGTGGATTCTGTATACGGCAACATATGGATAGTTAACGGTACGGACCTGACACCTTATGAAGGTCAGACGGTATCTGGCACATCCACGGTGACCGATAATGGTGGTGGTCAGGCTTCGGGAACGGTGACCATAAATATTGTACCGTGATGATAGCCTCATCCGTTAGTTGGAGAAATGAACCAACCTTATTAACACCCCTTATTTATCACTGAGACCTGGCCTAAATAGGCTATTATCAAACAAACAAAAACGCCCACCCGTTTAAAGACAGACAGGCGCTAAATTTTGTGACGCAGCGAGTAAGTTCAACACTTACTCTTCAATGTGGTAGGCTTCGAGTTGGCGCTCTACATACAGATTGCAACCGTAGCTACTGGCGTACCAATACGTAGCGCGCACCATACCAACATTATCGGTAAACTGTTGATGCATAAAGGCCATATCGGTGCCGCATGGGGAGGTATTCTCAAACACCACCTCATTTCTGAAATCTATGGTGGAGAATGTACCAGCGTTTATGGTCAATGGCCCTGGGTCTTGATAGAGCTTCTGATACCTTTCTCTTGAAACTCCACCTTCTGGCCCTACCCGATTGAACGTATCCGTAAAGTTGAGGTACGGCAATACCACCACCGAATTGGAATTAATGAGGTAATTGGAAGAATCTCTTACGTACCAATCTGGGGTATTTGGTGTGTAAGGCGTAAATAAGGAACCCTGAAAGGTATTGAAGGTTTCTCCGTCAATGGTGGTTGTACCCAATGCACGGAGCGTATCTCTACTCATAACCGAGCTACCACCCTGCCCGTCATGCTGTATAAGCACATAGGCCCACCAACTGCCCGACTTGGCTGGAAGGTACTGGTACGTTTGGGGTTCTTCTTGGGGTTCTTCTTTTTTGCAGCTAGAAACTGCAAGCAGCACCATGGCCGCGAGGATAAGAGGGATTTTTTTCATGGTGGCACTAACTGCCAAGCCTACTATTTATTGTTGAGAGTATGGAAAAGTGTAAGGCTTCAGTACGGACGGACCCGCATCCGTGAAGCTAGCTGGAACTGAAAAGGCCACGCGTCACAGACTCGCGCCAGCGGGTTGCACCCTACTCGTTATCGTAACAATGGCCGTTCCAAGACTTTTGTAGCTCCTCTTCATATTCCTCCCAAGTTGTGCCGGGTGGCACCAATATTAACCATGCAACACCTCCATCAGGCGTTGTATCATTTTGGCATATTTTCACCCAAAAGGCATTGGGTTCATTTCCTAATTGAAATTCACAACAACGCTCTGGGTCTTCTTTTTTTGCAAGACGCAAAACCCAACACCAACGCCCCTAGGCTAATACCGATCAATACGTATTTCAATGCGTTCATGGACAAAGGATGGTTTGGGCTGGCAATATTAATCAAGTTAGCGGGTAGTGATAGGGTCACGCGTCATGGACGCGCACTAGCGGACACGCGCTAGTTATACGTATCATTTTCTTGGGTATCAATCATAACCATAGATTCTTTAAGCCTGATTATTGAGGCTTTTGTAATAATCGCATTTCCATTAACACGAACCTTTTCATAATACTCCGGCAAGTACCATACTTGTTTGTAAGACCGTGGTGTTTGCTCATGTCTTTCAAATAATTCCTCTTCCCTAAGATCAAATGCGCGTTTATAGTAACCAAGAAAAATATCATCGTCAAAAGCCGCGGCATATTCTTTTTGTTTAGTGCGCCAGTACTCAAACCTTAGATAGGGATGAGTATCCATAAGATAGTTTTTACCTGCAATTCCT
The DNA here is from genome assembly GCA_964457245.1 of uncultured Chryseobacterium sp. GTDB lineage: Bacteria > Bacteroidota > Bacteroidia > UBA10329 > UBA10329 > UBA10329. The sequence continues at coordinate 19,405 of CAYWET010000024.1, forward strand.
TTTGTCAAGTCTAGATTCAGCAGCAACAGATAATTATGTAAATAAGGTCTGAATGCAACACCCCGAACTCCTAAACTATTGTACCATAATACGCACATTTCAGAATGTGATAGCATTGACCTAAACAGCGAAACATATTTCCTCTTCAGATTGATAATTTTCAAATCCCTATCGGAATTTCTGGCACTTAGCATGTCAAATCCATTATACCCGTCAACGAATTTCACAATGTGATAGGTGTTTATGAAGTAATGAGCTACGGCTCCAACTAAGTCGTAATAAACCTTGTCCCACACGTCAGATAAAACCTTTCTTTTCAGTTCATACTCATCACTCGTTCCAGCCAACGCCAGTTTATAGGAATTCAGGACCCAATAATTAATTGCACCTACCGCCACTAATCCGCTTACAACCTCCTTATTCTTCTTATCCTTCGTGACATACTTCTTTTTAACCTTTATGTCAGCCAATATCCTTCTGTTCTGTTCAATAAGTCCAAAAAAAGTGCTCTCAAATTGCTGAAGCACCATAGTATCATTCTGCTTATTAGCAGTTATTTGATTGTTCCTGATTTCCTTATGCTGTAGAAGCATTGTAAACACTAAACCAGCAAACCCCAATCCAGAGAAAAGAGCGTTTACCGCGCCAAACTGATCACCAAATTCCCCTGCACCATCTGCAGCGCCAAAATTTATCTTTATCAATATTTGAGAAGAAATCCAGAGAAAAACGACAAATATTACTGTGATCCAAAACCACCGTAAATCAAGTCTAGAATTATCCGTGCTGATGCCTGGCAACTTACGATGTTGTACCAGAATTACAAACAAACCAATAGCAGCAACTGTTGAAATTGCAACGACTATAAACATGAACCCAACCGAAACGGACATTTGAAACAACTCTTTACGTTAAACTTAGAACAAAGTCTTGACGTAACCAAGGTGATGTCCCACAGAATGAATAATTAGTACAACTAAACTTGTTAGTGATCTCGACAGAATTGATAAGTATCTCTAACGAATCCAGCGTAAGAAGAACGCATAGAAGCTTTGAATCACATGTGCTAAATAGATGCCTGCAAAACCTCAAAATTACGTTCACATAAATATGAAGGCCTTTCTAATTTTGAAGGAAGATTCGAAACGGGATTATAAACTGTTATCATAAGATCTCTTGAATTACCATTCTGATTATCGTTCGAAGCATGTAATAATCTTGGATCCATAAAGAAGACATCACCAGGTTGACCTAATAAGTACTTTTGCTCAAATCGTCTCTCATACTTTTGAATATAATCTGGCTTTAATTGAATCGACAGATCAGAACTGGTATCTTGATTTCTGTCACTAGATACAACTTTCGATTCTTCAAAAATTGTTTGTGAGGTGATATTCTTGTGGGATCCTGGAAGCACAAACACCGCTCCATTGGCAACAGTCTGTTCAGTCAAACAAATAAACACTGAAACCATACTTGGCTGGGGCATTCCATCTAATTGATTCCAATATGTGAACCCTCTGTGGTAATCCCATTTCTTTCCAAATCCTTTGGCAGCTTTTAAATTGATCTTTGATTGGGAAATATAAAACTCAGGTCCGATCAACTCACTTACCACTTTCAGAACCCTAGCACTTCTTGAATAATAGTTCAAAGACGGTTCAAGTTCATGATATCCCATGATACTCCTAATTGTTTGTCCGTCCTCTTCAAAAATATGCTTTACTGAAAGACCATCTATACAATTTTGGATTCCCTTTCTTATCCGAGTTATGTCTTCCTCATCAAATAATTGATGGCAAACAGCATAACCATAGGCTACATAGTCGTTTTTCAAATTGTCAATATCAACCATCAATTAGTTCACAGTTTCCTGCAATATCCAAAGTGTACTTAATCTCTACTCCTTCGCTATCATTCAGAACAGATGATTCAGTTTTAGACCATAATACCATAACATCATCTTTTTGTGTTTCCGAATCCATATCAATTGTAGACCTGAATGTCCGAGCATTTTTCTTAAAATACTTTACCACACTAGAGCTTGGATGTCCCCAGTTATTCCGACCCACCGACAAAAAAGTATGTGAGTCCCCAACACTAATTTCTGACCAGAAGCCCTCGTTATGGTTGTTAACTGACCCATGGTGCGGTATTTGAAACAGTGGAACATCTTTTTCAATGGGGGTTTCCTGTCTATAAACTGGATCTAAAAGCCTCTGAAAAGTGTCCGATTCACAATCAGACGTAAAAAGAGCTAAGCAATCCCTCGTGTTTGAATTAACTACAGCGATTACGCTACTGAGGTAATTGGCGGTTGGATTATTAGGTGGTTCAACAGTACCTGGTTTTCCAGCCTCAATTTCAAAAAATTTCTGATGTTCTTCATTGGATGGAGCAACACATTTGATCTCTACATTTTCGTTAAGTGTATATACTGAGGTATCGTTAAAATTTTTTGTTTTTAAAATGTTAGTTCCTTTTTGTTCGTAAACAAACTTTAGCAACCCATATAGCCTGGACCTATACTTAGGCGAAGTCTTATGCATAACGTATGCCACCATGTCTAATTGCTCATCATACCTGACAAATTGAGCGTCAATCGTAGCGATAAAATTATTGACAACAATCGGTTCGGGTCTGTTAAAACAAAGTTTCAACAATTTCTTAATACCAGAATAATGATCATAATGAGGATGGGTCATTAACACAAAATCCAACTCCTTATAACCCTTTTTAACAATATAATTCACCAACCTCTTTGGGTTTGCATTGCGAGAATTGCAATCAATTATTCCAATTTTCTCGGTATCACCCTTAACCCACTCTAACACAATACAGTCACCCTGCCCGCATGGCAAAATCTTCACCAATATTCTATCGTTCATCAAAGAATCCTTTTGCAATGAATGTTTCTGCTTTCTTAGGCAACATATTTGAAGATAAGGCCCTGTTAAAAACGTTTTGATCTGTTTGTTCAAACCATAACCAAGAATGCCCATAATTCATGATTCGATCACGCATAATGAATGTTCCTCCTAACTGTATATGATCAGGTTTTCCTACTCGATTAATGTCGAACCATAACTCTTTTTCATTTTCATCACTACATGTGGATGACTGTTCAGCGACCGAAAGAAGAACTTCGCTTTCTGTTTTATCAATAACTTCAGCATTGTACGACACTTCTTTAATAGGATTTGCTAACCAAACCGTATAATATTGAAAAATGAGTTCGCAGGCTTGTGCTAACTTTTCCAGAATGTTGTGTCGACTCAAGATTAAACTAGCTCCAGCCTTTCTACATTCTTCCACACGGTCGTCATTGTTCAGATTGCCGCTTATAACCACAATAATTGACCAAGGGTTTAGTTCCTTGACTCGCTTTATATAGTCAACACCCTCTTTGTATCCTTTTCCGAAATTTAAATCAACAATGCTTGGATAAGTGACGAACTGAGTTGAAGCATCTAGGAGATCCTTTTCATTTGGTAAAGAATTACCTCCGTCCACTTGTACATCCAGATGCAAATGTTCCTTCCAGTATTTCTCTATTACTGGTTTGTATTCCTTAAAATGCTCATCATCGAACACATTGATCCGAGGTTTATTTTCAATCATCAAATTCAATTTCTGTTTTCTTATTAAATTATTCTTTATTCAAAAATGCCGGGATAGAAATCGTGAACTCCGTATACTCCCCAAGCACAGATGCACACTCAATATCAGCAGACCATTTATTTTCATCATTAAACAATGAGTTCTTCACAAAGTAGAGACCAATTCCATGACCATCCTCTCCCTTTGTCGAATACTTCAAATCAAATACTTTATCGATATCCTGCTTTTTAATTCCTTTTCCATTATCCCATACTGATATTATATACTCGTTATCGTAGAACCTTGATTTAAGCGCTACTGTTTTTTCTTTCGATTTAGAACTTTTATCAGTGCGCAAAGCGTAAATAGCATTGTTTACAAGATTGTATATCATAATGCTAAACTGAGCCTTATTCCACTTTAACGATGGAATTCCATTTTCTAATCCGCTTGTATCGAATGTAATGTCGTCCTTAGATCTCTTTATTACCGATATTAGTTGATTGATGACTTGGTTAACATTAAAAAACTCACGTTTTCTTCTTCCTGAGTTGAATAAATCAAGCAGGTTATTAATAAGCTCTTTAATATCACTTATACCTCGCTGTGTCTTGACATCAGTATTGCTTAGGCGTAAATCAAGCTCCGTGAAATAATTATCGATATCATGATTAACAATCTGAAAAACATCAAAGTAAGCCGCAGATGCGCCTAATACCTTTAGGTTCATATTTGCCTCAGTCAGAACCTGTGCTTCCTTTCTACTTCTCTCTTCCGCTTCCTCCGCATATTCTCTCTCCTTTCTAGCAGCTTCCTCCTGCTTCTGCAAAATTTCAATTTGAGCAGATAGTTCTTTTCTGTGCTTCTCTACAGCTGTGCAATTGAATAGTAGTCTTTCTGAAACTGCCTTAATACTTTGTATTAGTTCTCTGTTCTGGTTATTCAGAACATTTGGTCTATTAAACTCAATCATCAAAACTCCAAGATTTATATTAGCATGTTTCAGCCTTATCCCTGCAATCGATTGAATGTCAGCGGTTATTAAGAAATTACTATTCTCAAGCCGAGCAGAATTATCGGCAAAATAATTCTTCACCTCTTGTATCGAGTTAAAATACCTGGTACCGTTCTTCAGAATCAATTCAGATAATACGGCTTTATCGTCTCCTTGCTCCTCCCAAACTTTTCCTCGTATATACCTCTTCTTGAGGTTCAACTTACCAGAACGTAAAGGGAAAAAACCTACAACACTGGCATCAAGGAGACTATGAGCCTTATCAACAATTAGCTCCACTATTTTTTCCTGATTATCAAATGCGCTGGATGTCAAAATCTGAACCAGCGATTCCAGTTGAACTGAAGTCTCAAACTTCTCTCGAAGAGTTAAAGCAAACTCCGCTCCATACTCATTTACACCTACTTGATCCAATTTTTTTCTAGAGAAAACTGTGATCAAAAACTCGTACTTACCATTGGAAGGTATGCGAAGCAGGATTAATGACCTATAGGCTTTCTTTGCAAACAGATACTCGAAGAGTTGGTTTTCACTATTTGCTCCTAATTCCCGAACAACCACTGCTTTATCATTGAACTTCGACAGATATCCAAGATTCACATCAGAACCGAGATTCCCAGGATGGCCAGATTCGTCAGAAAGCCTAAACTCTTTTAAACCTTTAAAACCTTGGATCTGGTTACTAAGTGTCTGTTGAAACTGAAATTCATTGAACTTATTCTCTTTCTCATCGTTGCTCCTACACCAAACTGTAACATCATTGGTATTAAAGAATTCTCCTATCTGATTAATTAAATTACCATGAACACCTTCTCCGAAAATGCTTATTGGTTTATTCAATTCCTTCAAGCTGGCATATCTCTTGGAAGTCAAATACCTTCTAGCAAACTCCACCTCAAAAAATTGCAATATTTTTCGATGAATCTGAGTGAAAAATTCAGGCTTGGAACTTGAAAACACTAGAGCTCCCATTATTTTTTTACTAGGAGTGAAAACTGGAATTCCAATCTCACTTTTAATATTGTCGTTGACATGCAGATATGATGTCTCGCTATCAGCGACTAACCCATCAGTAATGTTGTTGTGCACAACAATTTTTTCGGTCTTTATTACCTCATTGCATACGCCAAGCACTAGCCCCTTCAGTTCTGCTTTGTCCAATTTCTCATTCAGCTGAGATATTCGATTTTCATCCAGATCATCGTACCCAACCCTAACATCACTAGCCTTAAAACGCTGATACCGTGTATCAAGTGCCAAGTGGCTGAAATTGCCATATTCGATGGACAAATGTTTGGTAATAACCATAAGCGAGTTTTTCAGAAACTCTTTTTGATTTGATATCCTTACCGATGCCAGTGCTTGTCGCAATTGCTCTCTATGCTCAATTAGCATGTTTCGATATAGTAATTGAGCAAAATTGTCAGCATATATGAACAAATTTTGAATCTTGGATTTTGAAAGTTTAGAAATTAATATTTCATGGATGTTATCCGCTCCGATTGGTCTCTCGTCAAATCGATATCCCGCTTCAATCACTCCTAAAGCTTGATCAGCTAATTCTTCCGACTGATTTAAGGAGCTACTATCAAGTTCAGGCTCTGCATCCTTCTTCTCTCGAAGAACAATTGGTACAAATACCCTGGCTAAATTCTGATGGTCATATGTCTTGTAAATCCTTTGATTCAAATTCTCAAAGGTCATACCGCATTCATTGTGTAAGACCTTAGAGCCGATAACTACGATTGGGCTAGTACATTTATTTCTCACAATCTGAACCAAAATGTCAGATTCATCAGAATCATCAATGTTGTATAGACTTTCGCTTATCCATCCATTCTCAGCTTCTTTAGCACTCTTACCTCTACTGACTATTTGTCGTTTCTCAAAATCAATTAAAGAGAACACCGCATAGTCAAAATCATAATCTTGACGTAAATGCCTGATGCCTGTGTCGATTAACTGCTCGGTATTATCGATACGAGAAATTTCATTTATGATATCCTGATTTCGTTTTAAATCTTGTAATTCAGCCTCATTGTTCTCTTTTTCAATTTTAATCTCCAGCATCAATGTGTCTTGACTGATCTTGTAACTTCTCAATTTGTATAGAAGCCAAAGAATCAAGCAAATTGTAATCGGGGTCAAGTACCAAAAAATCTGTTCCAACATCTGTGTAGTATCGTGCTCTTATTTCTGGAAAGTTAATAGTACTTAACCAAAGGTAAACCTACAACAAAGCACAAAAAAAACAAAGCGCTTATCCGTCTAAGACGGACAGGCGCTAATATTTTGGGTTGGGGCCGTTACGACTTAACCCCCAACCCACCGACCACCATCTAAGTGGCGGCCGCTGCTAACTTGTACTAACCCGCAGGGCTTTCGGCCTCTTCGCTATATGGGCTTCTGCCTTCAGAATTAATGGCATACACCCTAAACCGATAAACCTTACCACGTTCTAACCCAGTATGGGTGTACACACGTTTGCCCTGTGTTTGAATTTCTACCCACTGACCATTACCAGCATCGTCTTCTTCATACATTTCGAACACATACAGCTTTTTGTACTGAACAGCATTGCAGATCAGGTAAACAGAACCTGGATTCTGGCCTGGCTTAGCACGCAGGTTTTCTGGCCTTATGGGCACGGGCCACTTAGATGGTTCGTCTTTTACCTCCAAACCTGCCTGCGCAACTAGCAACTCATCTCCTTGCGTTACTGTTTGCACGTAAAGCACCTCTTGGTTCATCATGTCTTCCAGAATTTTCAGCTTCTGGTCTCTGATCAACGTGCGGTCTTTACCCCCCTGAGTGGCATCATTCTCGGCATCGGCCAATTCGCCAATGGCGTTACTCAGATCGGCCAAGGTTGGGTCTGGCGCTGGAAAGGTGGCAGCGTTCGTGGTCATTTTAGACACCACAAAAGATGCCTTGCCTAGTTTCTGTAGAACTGTAAATGAGCCCCATTTTAAAACAACTTTTCGCATAATTTCTAATCTTTTATGCGCCTGGCAGTATCCTTACTACCAGATCATGATGTCGTTAACGGGTTCCGACCTAAGGATGTGGTCGGTTAGCTTTTACTTAAACCTAACAGCGCGACACATTATTGCATGAGCATTGTGGAAATCCTGACCACAACACATTAAACAACTGTATATCAACCGATTAAAAATGTTAAAATCTTGCGGTGGCGTCATTTTCGGGTACTAAAGCAACTAGAGAAGTTGTAAGTTCTGTTTCTAAACCTGTTACTTCTCTTGGCGTTTTGATTAAAACAGGTGCTAAACCGGAAGCTTCCCTGAGCGATTTGTTCAACAAAGACACTAAACCTTCTAGCTTGATTCTTAAAGTAGAAAGTTCTCCTAGCGTTTTGTTTAAAAGAGAAGCCGAATCTTTCAGTTCAGTTTCTAAAGTAGAAAGTGCTCTGCCTGGTTTAATTAAATCGGCCAGCGCTTTAGATAAACCTGAAGCTGATCTTGAAAGGTCAGGAAGTGTTTTAGGGTTTTGTTATACCCCGACCTCAAGCATTACATTTGGCAAACAATGTCTGCTTTAGAGGCAGTTTGTACCATTCTATTTCTATCCAGCGCCAATAACATATGAGACTATTCAACCAAGACCTACCAACCAAACTCAAGCTGGTTTATGTGCCATATGCTTTGGCCTTAGTGGGTACTGTAGCTGGGTATACAGGTTTAAGATGGCTACTGGATATTGAACTTGAATTACTGCATGTCAAAGAAGATATCCTGGATCTTTGGATTCCCTTTGCTATTCCGTGGTTAACCATTCTCATTTTTTTGCGAAAACCACTAAAGATCTTAGCCATAAAAGGAAAACGGGACAATGGTCATTTTCTCTATCAAATGGCCATGTGGGGGTCTATGGTTGCCCCACTTGTGGTTAGCCAACAGTATTTGGTAAACGTCTCGTATGACCTACAAGAAATCTCCACTGCTGATAAGGTAATTGAATTACCTAGCGAAAGGTTCTTTCAGTTAGATGAATATAGCGTTGAGAAAGACTGGCTAGTGCCCTACTACAGGGCAAATGTTTCTGGCAAACACAATCAGTATCTAAACTTTCACATTTATTATGCTTGCCCCTTTACAGATGGGGATTATACCGTTTGGGTAGGATACCACGAAACCGAAAGAGTAAGCAATGGAGGCCTTTCTGATGCAGAAAAGGATGATGCGTTTGAAGCTTTTGCTGAAAAGGTCTGGAATGAATTTGCTGACCACGATTTCGGTAAAGCCGTGTATTTTAAGAGGGTTTCATTCTCTGACCAACTGGATGGTTATCATGAATCTATTATCAAATCCAGCGTTTACAATGAGCAGCCGCTTGAAAAACATGTGGTACTTGAGGCAGTAACTGAACCTTTTGAAGCAAGACTAGGCTCCAAATTTGCCTGGATATTTTATTGGTTGGGTATCGACCTGCTCATCTTGTTTATCATGATCGGTATACCAAACATAGACCAAGAAGCTTATCTGGTATATCAAGGCAAACGCAAAGGTGAAAGTGATGAGCTGATGGAAACCATAGCCTTCTTAAATCCCTTAGGAGAACACAAGGTTGGTGCTATTCTTATTTGGTCGAACATCTTGGTTTTCCTCTGGATGCTGTATGAAGGTGCCAGTTTCATACACCCTACAGCTTCAGACCTATTGGAGTTGGGTGGCAATCGAAGAACAGAAGTTCTCAATGGTGAATACTGGCGGCTACTTACATCAGTCTTCATGCACAGTGGCATTATGCATTTAGCGCTGAACATGTTCGGTTTAGGATTGGCAATGGTAATTGTAGACAGGAAACTCTCAGCACCAGCGTTAATACTTGCCTATCTTTTTACTGGTGTGGTGGCAAGTGGAGCCAGCATTTGGTGGCATGAGAATACCGTTAGCGTGGGTGCTTCTGGTGCCATTTTCGGTCTATTCGGTTTAATTGCCGCATTCAATGCCTTCAAAGTATTTGGTAAGGATGGGACGGTATTCATTTGGGGATTATTGGCCGTTTATGCAGGATTAAGTTTGGTAATGGGCTTTTTTGGCAATGCTGATAATGCAGCACATATTGGAGGCCTTGTTGCTGGTTTTGTAACTGGTATTGCATTATTACCATTGGTCAAAGACAAAGGATAGTCTGCTTGGAGTGGGTTCAATCCCTTCACAGGGATTATTCCAAAATCCTCGATTCAGCTAATCGCTAGCTTAGCACCATAAATCAATCTGCATGGATACGTTCAAAGACAAGGTGGTAGTTATTACAGGCGTTGGCCAAGGTATTGGTCGTGCACTGGCGCAACTACTGGCCAAACAAGGCGCCAGATTGGCGTTGAATAGTCGCACACCCGCCAACCTAGCAGAAACGGTCAACCTGTTGGGGTTGGATGAAAGCCGTGTGTTCTCCCGTGCATTCGATGTGTCTGATAAGGAAGCAGTTTTCCAATTTGCAGAAGATGTAAAACAGCACTTCGGTGGTGTAGATGTGGTGATCAACAACGCTGGTGTAGCCATGGGCGGATTGACCTTTGAAGAATGCGACATCAGCGATTTCGAGTGGATTTTCTCCATTAACTACATGGGCGTGGTTTATATGAGCAAGGCGTTTCTTCCCATGCTTCGCGAACGGGGTTCTGAAACAGCTTTGGTCAATGTTTCGAGCTTGTTCGGTAAGGTACCCATGGCGCTGAAGACCCCCTACTGCTCTACCAAATATGCGGTGCGTGGCCTGACCGACTCGCTTCGCATGGAATTGCTGGACACCAAAGTGAACGTGATAGGCGTTTACCCTGGCGGTGTTAAGACCAGCATTACCACCAAGGCCCGTAAAGCTGATATGGAGCCGGAGTATGCGCAAACTTTCGACAAGCTATTGGTGATGCCACCAGAAGAAGCTGCTCAGATATTGGCAGATGGTGTACTGCAAAGAAAGGAGGATGTCATTATTGGCAAGGATGCCAAGAAGGCCATTTTCGCTTACCGTTGGTTTCCGAGTGCACTGAATAAAATGGCTCTGAAGACCATGAGGCAATTCAAGAACGGGAAATAAACTTCTACGTTTCTAGGATTTCCATTCAATTTCAATGCACAACGGCAGACCAACCATTGGCCGCTACGTAGTTCTTCAGGTTATCAGGTCGATAATCGGAATCAGCATCCCAACGGTCTTTGACCGAGCTATGTATACGCACATCCAGATCATTATAATCGAGCGGACGCTCAAATACTTTACGAACCCGATAAAACCCTGTTCTGGAATGATTGATACTGGCAAGTGGAGCGCCTGTGGCTTGATTCTGTAGATGGTCTTCAATAGAAAGTCCTGCAGCAGATGCTTCTCGTATCATCCAAGCCAAGCTGTTGTCAGAGAGTAAACCGCCATCTGCATCTGGCGTGGTACTTCCGCCAATATCGCTATGCGCTCCTGTAAACCACACTTGTTTCATGTCGGTTGCTGTATCCGAACTCCAAACGGTTGGTTTAAAATCAACACGTACTTCATCTAACGCCAATGCATGGCGTGCATGTACCACGTTGCTACCAATTCGGTTGTCGTAGAATTCGTCCTTCTTTTCAAACAAACCCAAGAAGGTTATTGGAATACCCATCGCCCCTACCGTATCGAATACTCCTACAAAATGAACATCTCTTGATGGGTGCGAATGCTGGTTTCTGAATGCAACAGATTTCGGCCCTTTGGGAAGGTACTTTTCGTCAGCCGTTTTGTAGTGGTCAAACGCCTTCTGAATCAGTTTGGCATCTGGTCTTTTCAGAATACCCACGTTATTGATCATACCACAAAGACACCTTACCGTATACGCCCCACGGCTAAAGCCAAAAAGATATATCTCATCGCCTGGTGAATAGTTCTGAACAATATATCGGTAGTTGTCCATGATGTTCTTATGTAGGCCTTTACCGGTAATGCCACCACTTACCTGCTTGTAGTAAGAACCAATACCCCAATCGTAAAAAACCTGCTGCGGTTTATCATCATTGCCTTTGGGTTGAATGGCTCTTGCCAATCTCAGCACATTGGTTGGAAAATCGTTTCCAGCATCCACTTCTGGTCGGTTCCAGGTGCCATCGGCACAAATAACTATTCGTTTGCTCATGATCTGACTTATTGGTTACAGCCAATATAGTTAAGTACATACAGTTTGGCAATAGCTCTTTTTAGCTAACTGTAACTTATTTAATATCATTAAATACGTGAAATGAATAGTCCTATCTTCATCGCTTCCAAATTGACTTATATCAAGCGCATTGCTTACCGACCTCTGGAATACATACGGCCACCTGCTTCCCTACTTTGCCATTCCGGTAATTAGTGGTTTGGTTGGTTGGGGAACCAATGCCTTGGCCATCCACATGACTTTCTACCCTGTAGAATTTGTGGGTATCAAACCATTTCTGGGCTGGCAAGGGATTGTACCTAGCAAGGCCGCTAAAATGGCCGAGAAATCGGTAGACCTGATGACGGGAAAGCTGATAGACGTGCAGGAAATGTTCAGCCGTATTGACCCAAAACGCATTTCAGAAGATATGCAACCCGTGCTGGAAAAGATTGCCCGACAGATGATAAATGATGTGATGAAGCAAGAGGCTTGGGCTGTTTGGACAACCACTCCTCCACTGGTAAAGGAAGCCATCTACAGCAGAGCAATCAGCCAAATGCCGGCCGTAGCAGAAGACATGATGCTGGACATACGCGACAACATCGAAGATTTTCTTGACCTGAAAGGCCTTGTTGTGGAACACATGAGCAACAATAAAGACCTCACCAACGAGATTTTTCTGCGCTGTGGAGAACAGGAGTTCAAATTCATCAAAATATCTGGGCTTTACTTCGGCTTCCTGTTTGGTATAATTCAGGCCGTGGTATGGTATTTCTATGAATCGTGGTGGTTGCTGCCTTTAGGTGGTCTCATTGTAGGTTGGGCAACCAACTGGCTGGCATTGAAAATGATATTCAATCCGAAGAAGGAGATAAACATACTTGGTATTAAACTGCTTGGGCTTTTCATTAAACGCCAACCCGAAGTAGCTACGGAATACAGCAGATTGGTATCAGAGAAAATCCTCACTGTAGAACGCATGTTCGACCACATTTTCAGAGGCGAAACATCAGAACAGTTGATTACCATTTTGCAAGGACACGTGAAGCGCTCCATCGATGAGCAGGTGGGGCTTTCAAGAGCCATCTATCAAATTTTTGCCGGAACAAAAAAGTACGACCAACTGAAAAACATGGCGGCTAACCGATTTGTGGAGAGTCTTCCGCTTTCTATACACCGCACGTACGAATACACTGAAAGCGCTATTGATCTGGAAGCCACCATGCGCGAAAAGATGATGGACCTCTCTGCCGTAGAGTTTGAAGGCGTGTTGCGTCCTGCATTTCAGGAAGACGAATGGATTCTTATTCTGGTAGGTGCTGCCCTAGGTGGTCTGGCCGGATTTGCCCAACTGGTATTTCTGTTTTCGGAAAGTCCGTGGTGAGTTTCGCGACCATTTGCCGCCAACACGACAAACATCTTTATTGCTACCGCGTTAATTGGAGTATGAAAACGCTATTTCCATTACTTACTGTATTGTTACTCTGTGCTTGCACTCAAGCTCAAACCGACATTCAAAAAGTCTCCAAACCAGACAGTTACTACAAAGAGAAGTTAACTGAACAACAGTATCTCGTAACCCGAAAACACGATACGGAACGAGCTTTTACCGGTGCTTATTGGAATCATAAAGAGGATGGCATTTACACCTGTATTTGCTGTGGTTTGGAATTGTTTGATTCAGAAACCAAGTTCAAAAGTGGTACGGGCTGGCCGAGCTACTACACTTACATTGAAAACCACGTAGAGAAATCGACCGATATGAGTTTTGGCATGATGCGAGATGAAGTGCATTGTGCTCGCTGTAATGCTCATCTAGGTCATGTGTTCGATGATGGACCACAGCCGACAGGTCTGAGGTATTGCATTAACTCAGCTTCGTTGGGGTTTGAGAAGCGCTGACCAAGTATTAGATGTCCAAGTACTCCTTCACATGAAGATTCTCCGGTTTTTCGAACATGTTGGTAAGGATTTTAGTCATTCTAAAACCGACAGTCATTTCATAACCAGCGATAACAGCCAAAACAACCAATAATACGACTGAGGTTCCTCTTTTAAACGCGGTTTGAAAAATATGAGCTCTTACTTCGGAGTAAGCAGCACGTACCTTTTCATAATTTAGGTAGCGTTCTGGTTCATTACCATCAATGGATTGCTGTAGAGCAAAATTGGTGTAAGCACTGAGGTTTCTTTCATAATTACACAATTCCATATGAAAAGTTTTGCCTGTTTCTTTGAAAACCTTAAAATAGTCCCAGTAGAAGTCAAGACCAATCGATAATCCTAGCAATAAAATAGGAGTAAAGGTTAAGACCATCGCAGTCAAACCTTCGAATACTCTTCCCTTCGGATTAGCATACAGAGTAAGAAATCTTGAAGGGATTACTTCTCTAATCTCATACACTTCTTTCTTATACTTCTCAATCGTATCAGATAGAGTTTGACTATCTAAATCATCCTTGTTTGGAACTCCCCAAAGTAATTTCGCTTGCTCATCCCCTTCTTTTGCCACTATAGGATACAACAACAAACACAATACTGACCTTTCCTTAATTGATGCCAACAAATACCAAATATAAATCAACAACAAAGCAAGCGCAGCGATAAATGACGTGTCACGTGCAGAAATACCAACACCCAAAAGAGGGATTTTTACCACTTCAAAATCCACCAATTGTTGCCCCTGTAGTTTATCCAGTTCAGTTGAATCTGTTCCGGATAGGCTACTTAAAATAATAGCCAATTTTCCATCTTCATTACTAGGCATTGAATCTTCGGCATTCGTGCTTAGAACCTCATTCCAGTGTCTTACGCTTATTCGTGGCAAATTCCCTCCCCATTTCTCATTTATTATACTGGTAAGGAGGATTAGCGAAAACAAATTCATTACCACCCAAACATATTTGGTTGAATTAGAATGTCTGGTAAGTGTGGTTAATAATTCCTTGGTTCTATTGGACATACCCATGACTACAATTTGAAGTGTTAATATAACACAACACTACCTGTAATCCAAAACATTCATCCGCTCAATGCAAAATGCAAATTCGTCTTTTTGGTCGTTTGAGCAAACGATGATGATACGGCCGTTTTTGTTATCATCAACCAACTGCTTATACCATTCAATGGCCTTAGCATCCAAATTCGATGTGGGTTCATCCAACATCACGAATGGCGTATCTGAGAGTAATGCAATACCCAACTTCACTCGTTGCTTCATCCCCGAAGAGAAATAACGAATGGCCTTGTTCTTGGCCTCCGTCAGGTACATCTTTTCAATGATGGAATCGATAGTCAACCCAGCACGGAATGGCTTCATTTTCTGATGAAACTCCAACATTTCAGCAAGAGTGAATTCCTCTATCAATTCTAAGTAAGGCGTTGCCAATGAGAAACTGCCAAGTGTTTCTTCTACAGTTTTCTCAATTCCATTTATAGCGTATTTCAATTCGCCTTCTGAAGCAACTGAACTACCAAGAATTACTTGCAGTAATGTTGACTTTCCAGAGCCATTGGCTCCGAGAATTACGGTGTGTTGGTCTTGCTTGAATGTGTGGTCAATTCCACGGAAAATCCACTCATGATTGAACCGTTTCCCTACGTTATGTAAAGAAATCTGAGTGGATGACATGCCTATTTAGAACCGTTACCGTTCATGAACTGGTAGCCTTTCATAATTCCTCGTTTCGAATCGCGGATAAAATCAATGATCTCATCACGCTCATCGGTTACTGGGAATTCTGCTTCCAAGTACGAAAGTGCTTGTGTTACGTTGTAATGCTTGAGGAAAATCACACGGAAAATTTCCTGAATCTCTCGAACCTTTTCGGTTGAATATCCTCTACGTTTCATACCTACGCTGTTCACTCCAGAATAGCTCAATGGATAGCGGGCCGCTTTGCTGTAAGGTGGCACATCCTTCCCTACCAAAGCTCCGCCAGAGAGAATGGCATGAGCGCCAATACGCACAAACTGATGCAGCGCAGACATCCCGCCTATAATGGCGTAATCTCCAATCTGAATGTGACCAGCTAGCGTACAGGCATTTGCCAAAATCACATGTTCGCCAATCACGCAATCGTGAGCCACATGCACGTAAGCCATAATGAGTGAGTTGTTGCCAACCACGGTTTTTCCGCTGGCTTTCGTACCACGGTTAATCGTAGCACACTCACGAATAATGACATTATCTCCAATCTCTACCAAGCTGTCTTCGCCTTCGAATTTCAAATCCTGCGGAATGGCAGAAATGACCGCTCCAGGGAAGATTCTGCAATTCTTACCGATGCGCGCACCTTCCATAATGGTCACGTTCGAACCGATCCACGTCCCCTCGCCTATCTCAACGTTCTTGTGAATGGTTACAAATGGCTCAATAACCACGTTGTCCGCGATCTTGGCCTGTGGGTGTACGAATGATAGGGGTTGGTTCATTAACTCTCTCTTTTTGAAATCTGTGCCATCATTTCGGCTTCCATCACTTGGTCATCGCCAACAAACGCGAATCCCTTCATATGACACAACCCTCTTCTAATTGGACTTAATAATTCTAGTTTAAACACAATGGTGTCTCCTGGCATGACCATTCTACGGAATTTGACACCGTCAATTTTCATGAAATACGTGAGATAATTCTCAGGATCTGGAACCGTGCTTAGCACGAGGATTCCACCAACCTGAGCCATTGCTTCAATCTGAATGACGCCAGGCATAACAGGTGCTCCAGGAAAATGACCTTCGAAGAAATACTCGTTCATGGTCACATTCTTCACGCCAACCACATGCGTATTGCTCAGTTCATAAATCTTATCAATGAACAGGAACGGTGGCCGATGCGGAAGCTTAGCCATAATGCCATTCACATCCAGCAAAGGTTCTGCATTGAAATCAATTTTCGGAGCTTTTGGCTTGCGACTGTCCTTGATCAATCCTTTCAAGAATTTGCCGAAAGCGACATTCCCACCATGACCAGGCTTGGTGGCAATGATGTGTCCCTGTACGCGAACACCTGTCAAAGCAAGGTCGCCTACAAGATCAAGAAGTTTATGGCGTGCTGGTTCGTTCGGAAACCTGAGTTCGGTATTGTTCAAAGTTCCAGCAGATGTAACTTCCACATTCGGCTGATTGAACTTCTTCGCCAACTCCGTTTTTTTCTCTTCAGATGGAACCTCGTCAACAAAGACAACTGCGTTATCGAGGCCACCACCTTTAATAAGGTTGTGCTCTAGTAGAAACTCTAACTCGTGTAGAAACACGAACGTTCTTGTAGACGAAATCTGCTCCGTGAAATCCTCGTACGATTCCATAATTGCATGCTGCGGAGGAAGACAGTTTCGATTATAATCGATCATAACCGTCATCTTCGGAGCATCGCTCGGAAGAATCAAATACGAAGCTCCAGATTCTTCATCTGTAAACTCAATATTCGAATCAACTTTCAGGACCTCGATCTCGCTTTCTAGTTCTTCGGTACCAATAATATTTATGGCATCAATAACTGGTTTTGAACTCCCATCCAAAATCGGACACTCTGGACCATCAATCTCCACAAAAGCATTTGAAATCCCCAATCCCGAAAGCGCAGCCATGATGTGCTCGATGGTATTGACACGGTTTTCATCCTTGCCAATGGTTGTTCCGCGCTGCGTAGAAATTACGTTGGAAACAACAGCAGGAATCGGTTCTGCATCAGCCAGATCCGTTCTTCTGAACACGATTCCACCTTCTGTGGCTGGTTTCAACACCAACTTCACCTCGGCTCCCGTGTGTAATCCAACACCCGAAATCTTGACCTCTCCCGCTAATGTTCTCTGCTTCGTCATATCAACTCTTGGTCAGCTCGGCCAACTTCGCTTCTATTTTCTTAATCGTATCTGGCAGCCGTCTGAAAGACACATACGACCTTCTATAGTTGCCTACTTCAAATGCAGGCGAGCCTTGCACAATAGCTCCATCAGGAAGGTTGTTCCCAACGCCACTCTGTGCCGCAATCTTCACATTATCGCCAATGGTCAAATGACCAATGATACCAACTTGTCCACCAATCATACAACGTTTACCGATCTTAGTAGAACCCGCGATTCCAGTCTGCGCAGCAATTACGGTATGCTCTCCGATTTCCACATTATGAGCCACTTGAATCAGGTTATCCAACTTCACACCCTTGCGAATGATGGTTGAACCCATGGTTGCCCGATCAATGGTGGAGTTGGAACCTATTTCCACATCATCTTCCAAAACCACGTTTCCAACTTGCGGAATCTTGCTGTATTCCAAATCGGATGGCGCAAAACCGAATCCATCGCTTCCAATTGTTACGCCTGCATGCAATCGGCAGTTGTTCCCCAGCACACAATCATGCAATACACGAGAACCTGAATGAAGATGACACCCATTTCCGAGTTTAGCTTTCTTCTCCACAACCACATTCGCTCCGAGAATGCTTCCATCTCCAACAACCGCTTTGTCCTCAATCACACATCCCGCACCAATGGAAACATCTTTACCAATGGTTGCAGAATCAGCAATAACCGCACTTGGATGAATACCAGGTTGCGGTCGGTTCATCTCATCATACTTCTGAAGAAGAATGGCAAAGCTTGAATAAGGGTCTGAAACGCGGATAAGCGTTGGCTTTACAGGCTGATCGGACGCAAAATCATCTTTCACAATAACCACAGAAGCATCCGTAGTAGCCACGAAAGACGTGTACTTCGGATTTGCCAGAAAGGAAAGCGAACCAGCAAAGCCCTTCTCAATCGGGCTAACGGTACTGACCTGTACCTGAGGGTCGCCATCTATACTGCCACCAAGAATCTCGGCAATTACACCTGCGGTCAAAATCATCCGCGCAAAAGTAAAATTTAATAAAGCCTGTTAAGTAAAGGTTAACCGATGGGCTGGCAGGTTTAAAATTGGTTGGTCAGCTTCAGCTGGGCTGGATAGCAAAGAAAGTGTTTTTCAACGGGTTTTGAAAGCACCGACAAACTGAGCGTATCAGCGGCTCTGGTTATGTCTTTTACTTCCCCGTTTTTGAACAGAATATTGATGCGATCCTGCCTCAAATTGTAGGCGCTATTCGCGATGGAATCGGAGAAAACGAAGTAGCTGGCTTCTTCAATTGAAATGCCCCATTCCGCGACCAAATCTTCTCGAAGTTCTCGAAGTTTATCTTCCGAAATAGCTGAATCGAACATCTTGATCTTCAGCAATTTCCGATCAACCATAAATGAAGACAGCTTGGATAGAACCGTGTCGTTGTGTTGTTTCCAAACCTTGATGGAAGTGAGTACATCAAAATCGTCCAACTCAGCAAATCGTTCCAATAGATTAGCATCCTGCTGGAAGTCGGAAAGAGTCACTTTTCGTTGCAAGAACAATTTAAGTGCTGGCGTTGCGAAAAGGTCTTGCCCCTGCTCTACCAATTCCTTGGCTCGCTTCAAGATGTAAATGAGCAAGTACTCCGCAGAAAGCACCGTTTTGTGCAAATAAACCTGCCAGTACATGATTCTGCGCGCTACAATAAACTTCTCGATGCTGTAAATGCCTTTGCTCTCAACAGCTAGTTCATCATTCACTACGTGAAGCATTTTGATAATGCGGTCTGAACCGACAATTCCTTCAGAAACACCTGTGAAAAAACTATCTCGTTTCAGATAATCCAAACGATCCATATCCAACTGACTGCTGACCAATTGGTGTAGGAATCGCTTCGAGTACTTATCGTTGAAAATCGCAATGGCCACATCCAGCTTTCCGTTGAACTCCTCGTTCAAACGCTCCATAAAAAGAGCCGAAAGGTCTTCGTGATTGACCCCTGAAACGATGCTGTGTTCCAACGCATGAGAGAACGGCCCGTGCCCTATATCGTGCATCAAAATGGCAAGTGTTACGCCTTCGGCTTCTTCATCCGAAATCTCGTAGTTCTTTGCTCGCAATTCCTCAATCGCCAATTGCATTAGATGCATCGCGCCAAGCGTATGATGAAATCTAGTATGCAGCGCGCCAGGATAGACCAAATGCGTCAATCCGAGCTGTTTTATCCTTCGCAAACGCTGAAAAAACGGATGCTCGATGATATCGAACACAATCGGATACGGGACTGTTATAAACCCGTAAACAGGGTCGTTCAAAATCTTGCGCTTGTTATACTTTAATGGCATGCGGCCCGTTAAGATGCTACTTTTGACGAACGCGAAATTAGTTATTCGCCAATTCAAGATTGAAATCGACATTTTAACGCCACAGAAACGCAGAAATCACAGAAAATATGAAGTTAAATTCTGCGAACTCTCTTTGTAATCTGTGCTTCTGTGGCTAAAATCATGTAAACAAAACCAATGGACAAAATGAGAATACTGTGGGCTGATGATGAGATTGATCTACTGAAGCCGCACTTGCTGTTTTTAGAGGAGAAGGGATTTGAAGTGAACACGGCCACCAACGGAGACGATGCGCTGGATCTGTTTGACGAAGCAGCTTACGACATTGTATTTCTCGATGAAAACATGCCTGGCCTTTCGGGGTTGGAAACGCTGACGCAGATCAAGAACAAGAATCCGCGGGTTCCTGTGGTCATGATCACGAAAAGCGAAGAGGAACACATTATGGAAGAAGCAATTGGTTCTAAGATTTCCGATTACTTGATCAAGCCTGTCAATCCGAATCAGATTCTTTTGACCATTAAAAAGAACTTGGATACCAAGCGCTTGGTGGCTGAAACCACGAGTCATAATTATCAGCGTGAATTCCGCGAGATCGGGATGAAATTGGGCGACCGCCTCAATTACCAAGAGTGGAAAGACGTTTACAAGAAGCTCGTTTATTGGGAGTTGGAATTGGAGCGAAGCAAGGAAGAAGGCATGTCAGAAATTCTGCAATCGCAGAAGGTTGAGGCCAATTCGCAGTTTTTCAAGTTCGTTCAGCAGAATTACATCGACTGGTTGAATGGAGAGTCTGATGACCAACCAACCATGTCGCACACACTTTTCAAGAACAAAATTGCTCCGAAAGTTGGCAACGGAAAGCCAACCTTCATGCTGTTGATTGACAACCTGCGTTGGGATCAATGGGAAGTGATCAAACCAGCTGTTTTGGACATGTTCAACTTGGAAAGTGAAGACACATTCCTGAGTATTCTTCCAACTGCCACGCAATATGCTCGTAATGCCATTTTTGCTGGATTGATGCCATTGGAAATTGAGCGCAGATTCGGAAAGAAATGGTTGAACGATGAAGATGAGGGTGGCAAGAACCAATATGAAGAGGATTTCTTGGCGGATCAGCTACAGCGATTGGGACTGAATGGGAAATTCAGCTACAACAAGATCACGAAAGTTCATGCGGGGAAAAAGCTGGTTGACAGCATTCCGAACATGATGAACAACGACCTGAATGTTATTGTGTACAACTTCGTGGATATGCTTTCGCACGCTAGGACGGAAATGGAGGTTATCCGTGAGTTAGCAGATGACGAGCCAGCTTACCGTTCCATCACGAAAAGTTGGTTTGAGCACTCTCCTTTAAAAGACATCATGGAGCGCATTGCGGAGCATGACGTGAATGTGGTCATCACAACCGATCATGGTACGGTAAGAGTACAAGAACCAAGCAAAGTTGTTGGCGATAGAAATACCAACACCAACCTGCGCTACAAGCAGGCCAAGAACCTGAATTACCAAGAGAAAGACGTGTTTGCGGTCAGAAATCCGCATGACGCTTACCTACCGAAAGTGAATGTGAGCCAGTCGTTCATCTTTGCCAAGGAAGACAAATTCTTTGCATACCCGAACAACTACAACTACTACGTAAACTACTACCGCGACACATTCCAACATGGTGGTATTTCATTGGAAGAAATGATGATTCCGATTGTGCATTTGGGGAGTAAGTAACTGATGCATAGTATTTAACTGATTTACAGCCAGATAGATTTTCAATCAACTGTAATTTCAATTTATTTCCAATCTAATTTTGATGCACTATTTCAAGTGAAACATACCGCTTGAAAGCATCAAAATGATTTATCCTAAAACTGAACTGAAGTTCATCAACAATGAGGTTGGCTACGGAGTTGTAGCCACCGAATTCATCCCTGCTGGAACCATAACTTGGGCATTGGACAAACTCGACAGAGAATTCAGTCCAACTGAGTTCCAAGCCATGGAACCTATTTATCAGAACATCCTCGATTTCTACACGTTCAGAAACCGACACGGAAGTTTTGTACTCTGCTGGGACAACGGCCGCTACGTGAACCACAGTTTCAACTCAAACTGCCTCACAACCGCCTACGATTTTGAAATCGCTATCCGCGACATTCAGGTTGGCGAGCAACTGACAGACGACTACGGCTATCTGAACATTGGAACACCGTTCCGTGGTATTGACGAAGGCACCAAACGAAAAGTGGTTTACCCAGATGACCTCATCAAATACTACAAGGTTTGGGATAAAAAACTGCTCAAAGTTTTTGACAAAATCCCAAAGTTGAATCAGCCACTAAAGGAGCTTATCTCTGATGACATTTGGGAAGAAATTGAAGCTGTTTCCAAAAGCGAAAAGGAAATGGAATCGATTCTGACGAATTACTTTCCGCAACATTCTGATAAGGGCAAGAAGGAGTCGTAACTTCGCGGCTGTGCCGACAGAAGAGTTCAAAGCGGAATCAATTGACGACCTAAAACAGGTCTGCGAGCATTTGGCAGAAATCATCAAACAAGAGAAAATCATTCTCTTTTCGGGCGAAATGGGCGCTGGAAAAACCACGCTTATCAAAGCGTTCTGTAAACATTTGGGTGTTGTTGATGAAGTGAGCAGCCCTACTTTTTCACTTGTAAACGAGTACGAGAGTAACATCGGCCCCGTTTACCACTTCGATCTTTACAGAATCCAATCGGAGGAAGAACTCTACGATATTGGTTACGAAGACTACTTTTTTAGTGGGTATCTTTGTTTGGTGGAGTGGCCCGAAATGGCTTCAGGCATCATTCCCGAAAACCATATCTCGGTGAAAATCCGAGTTGAAAACGACCAGAGAATTATAACTGTAACCCAGCTACCATGACCCAGAAAGAAGGCCATTTTACCCTCACCGCCTCAGGCGGATTGATGCCTCAGGAAGAAATGTTGGAAGTGGCGAAAAGCCAGAAAGAACTTTTCATTGGAATCCCTAAAGAATGTACCCTCCAAGAGAACCGCGTGGCGTTGGTTCCTGATGCTGTGGCCAGATTAGTCAACAACGGTCATCGCGTGATCATCGAAACCGAAGCGGGAAAAGGTGCTCATTTCGAAGACCGAGATTACAGCGAGGCTGGAGCAAAAATAGCCTACGACAAAAAGGAAGTATTTGAATCTGACATCATTCTAAAGGTTGATCCACCAAGTTTGGATGAGATTGACCTGATGAGACCAAAGCAATGCATTATTTCTGCACTACAGCTTTCTGTTCACCCAGAGAATTACCTGAAGAAACTGCTGAAAAAACAGGTTACAGCCATTGCCGTGGACTACATTCAGGGAGATGGCGGTAGTTACCCGTTCGTACGTAGCATGAGCGAAATTGCTGGGAATACGGTTATCCTGATCGCGGCTGAGTATTTGAGCAATGCTAATGGTGGCAAAGGACTGATGATGGGCGGTGTGACAGGTGTTGCCCCAACTGAAACGGTTATTCTAGGAGCTGGAACGGTTGGAGAATTTGCGGCCAGAGCAGCCATTGGTTTAGGTTCTTCCGTTAAGGTTTTTGATAACTCTTTGCAGAAATTGAGTCGCTTGCAGAATGATATTGGCACACGACTTTACACAAGTACGATTCATCCAGATGTGTTGGCGGATGCATTGGAAAATGCTGACGTAGTGATCGGAGCCATCCGTTCGAAAAAAGGTCGTGCCCCGATTTTGGTTACTGAGGAAATGGTGAGCAACATGAAATTCGGGTCGGTAATCATTGATGTGTGTATTGATCAGGGCGGATGTATTGAAACATCGGAGGTAACGACTCATGCACAGCCAACTTTCAGTAAATATGGTGTTGTGCATTACTGCGTTCCAAACATTGCATCGCGCGTAGCGCAAACAGCTAGCATGGCTTGGAGCAACATTTTCTCGCCCATGATGTTAGAAATGGCAGATGTCGGTGGACTGAACAATATGATGCGTTTTCATCATGGGCTTCGTAACGGGGTTTACACATACAACGGTGCCGTAACCAACGAATATCTGGCCAAGACATTCGACCTGCCTTTCAAGGATATGAACTTGATCATGGCAGCTTATTAAGAACGATTTGAAGAGACGGATTTAAATGTCGCATGACCAAATAAGACCAGGAGGCTACAATCTCCTTCCTCCTGTTGTTAAAAACCTGCTGATCATAAATGGGCTGTTCTTTTTGGGAACATACGCCTTCTCAACGATGGGCATTGACCTAGTAAAACTACTCGGTCTATTCCTTCCTCAGTCCGAGTATTTCCGTCCGCATCAATTGGTCTCTTACATCTTTATGCATGGAAGCATCGACCATATATTCTTCAATATGTTCGCGCTGTGGATGTTCGGAAACTCCATTGAGAATTATTGGGGTGGCAAGCGGTTTTTGGTCTATTACATGGTAACTGGTTTGGGCGCGGGTCTCATTCATTTAGGTGTTCTGGAATGGCAATATTTTTCAGTGATTGACCAAATTCCTGCAGAAAGCATTGAGATGATTCGGCAGGAAGGAATGAGCGTGATTGAATCTGGTAGAAACTATGCCGATCAAAATCTCGCAACACTGAATTCCGTTCTTAATGTTCCAACGGTTGGGGCTTCTGGAGCAGTTTTCGGCCTACTTCTCGCCTTTGGGATGATGTTTCCAAATGCACAGATCTATCTCTATTTCCTATTCCCGATTAAAGCGAAGTATTTCGTGATAGGATATGGTCTGCTTGAATTGTTCTCTGGCGTCAGCAACCGACCTGGTGATAATGTGGCTCACTTTGCCCACTTGGGCGGAATGGTGTTTGGCTACATCCTTCTTAAATATTGGCAGAAGAAAGGCACTCGTTTTTAGATCATGGCGCTTTGGGATGACATAAAATTCCAGTTCAAGACGGGAAACATCCTCATGCAATTGATTTACGTGAATGGGGCGGTTTTCCTGCTCATGATGGTTCTTCGCGTGCTGTTCTACCTTACAGGGAGCATCGATACTTACAATCTCGTTTCGCATTATCTCACACTTCCTGCATCACCAAAGTTGTTGCTATTCCGACCGTGGACAATCATCACACACATGTTTGTGCATGATGGTTTTTTGCACGTTCTATTCAACATGATGTGGCTGTATTTCGGAGGCTCGCTCTTTCTCACGTTTCACGATAGTAAAAAGCTTCTCAGCACTTATTTGTTGGGTGGGTTTTCGGGCGCGCTGCTGTTCATATTAGCCATGAACCTGTTACCCATTTTCAAAGATTCAATTGCATTTGCGGTGGGAGCTTCGGCTGCAGTTCTGGCTATTGTGGTGGCCGTTGCCACAACAGCTCCGAATTATGTGGTGAGGCTGGTATTGATCGGACCTGTCAAACTCAAGTATGTGGCCATCGTTTCTGTATTGCTGGATGTGTTACTAATCCCACAAGGAAACGCTGGTGGACATATTGCGCACTTGGGCGGTGCGTTTTTCGGTTTTCTGTCTGCATCGCAACTCAAACAAGGCAGAGACCTGACAGTCGATTTTCTGAAGCCGTTTTTCTGGCTTCGCGATGGTTTACCAAAACGAAAGCAGAAAATCAAAGTGGTACATAGCACTCCAAAATCCGATTACGATTACAACGCAGCAAAAGCATCGAAACAGGAACAGATCGATGCAATTCTGGACAAAATCAAGCGTTCGGGTTACGATAGCCTTTCCAAGAAGGAAAAGGAAATTCTGTTCAAGGCCAGCAACGAGATATGAGTGGAGAACGAGAAAGGAAGCGGCCGTTGTTTGAACGGCTTATGCGGTTTCTCAATGTGCTTGCCATTTTAGCACTTCTTGGTTCTTATGCTGGCGGTAGCATTTCCCCAGAACGATTTTGGCCATTGGCTTTCGCGTCAATGGCATATCCACTGATTCTCATTTCGCTGATTGTGCTCACGTTCTATTGGATTCTGAAACGAAAGTGGTTTCTGTTCATCAACATTGCTTTGCTGCTCATCAAATGGGCTTTTGTTGAAGCCACGGTTCAGCTCCCGAAAGAAGAAATAACTGCTCCTGATGATGGAATGAACGTGATGAGTTTCAACGTGCGTTTGTTCGATTACTACCGCTGGGCAGATGATGGAAACACGCGAACCAAATCGTTTGATTACCTCTATAGGAACCAACCGAATATTCTCTGCATTCAGGAATTCTATGTCGATTCAAGCGATCATTTCAGGGTGATGGACACGCTTCTGAACACCAACATCATCAAGCATGCGCACTTTGAAAATTATCGTGACAATCAGCAACCTGGCCGCAAGTGGGGAATGGCCACTTTTTCGAGTTATCCGATTATCAACAAAGGTGTAATTGACTTTGAATCGACCTATGGAAACCGTTGCATTTACTCTGATCTAAAGGTCGATAATGACACCATTCGGGTTTACAATATTCATCTTCAGAGCGTAAGAATTGGTAACGATCAATACCTCTTCATTGATCAACTGATGTTGAATAAAAGCATGAAAGGAGTTCCGGTTATGAAGTTGCTCGGGGACCTAAAACTACTGGTTTACCGCATGGTACATGCATTTATTGAACGAGGTAAACAGGCGAGCCAAGTGAAGATACATATGAACGAAAGTCCTTACGCGGTAATTCTGTGCGGTGATTTTAATGACACACCTAATTCATACGCATATAATGTGCTTCGCGAACATCTGAAAGACACGTTTGTAGAGCACGGTTCTGGGTTCGGAAACACCTTTGTGCGCATTCCTTTCTTTCGAATTGACAACATCTTCTACAGTTCGGAATTTGAATCGAAAACACATCAGGTAGATGATGATGCAGTACTTTCGGACCACTACCCCATTCTATCCAACATCAGTTTGAAGAATTGACCTTCCTAACGGACTTCAAACTCAATCCGTTCATAGAATTGGTTGAAAGTCCGTTGATGTTCTTGTGCGTAAAACGCAATACCTGATCGTAATACAATACCACAACGGGCGCTTCCTCTACAATGATGCTATCCATTTGGGCATAGTAGCGATAACGCAAACTGTCGCTTGTTGTGGAAAGCGAAGATTCGTAAAGTTTGTCAAACGATTCGTTCTCAAAGAGCGTGTAATTCGGCCCGTCTGGTGTGTGATTCTTGGAGTAGAACAACGAGAGGTAATTCTCAGCATCAGCGTAATCTGCAATCCAAGATTTACGGAAAAACGGCACTTGCGAATTGGCCACCAAAGCACCATGCGTTCCACCAGGATTCACTTCAATGGATAGTTTGACGCCTATTTCCTGCAGCTGATGCTGGATATACTCGCACAGATCCAAATATTGAGATGTGGTGTAAAGCTGAATTTCTGGAAGTCCCTCCCCATTCGGGTAACCAGCTTCTGCTAAAAGTGCCTTTGCTTTTTGAGGATTGTACTCGTATCCATGAACCCGAAGTTCTTCTCCTGGCAATCCATTTGGAAGGAAACCATGCACGCCAGGAGAACCGATATTGTTTCGGATGTAACGCATCATTTTCCTTCTATCGAAACCAAAGTTGATAGCCTGACGAATCCGTTTATCCGAAAGCGGGTTCCACTTTCCATCAACCGAATCCTTCATAAGAAAACCCAAGTATTCCGTATTGAGAAACGGCTCAGAATACATAATCAACTTCTCGCCCATTTCAGGTTGAAGGTTTCCGTTGGGAGTAATGAGCGCATCCTTGTAACTTCCATCTTCCAATCCAGAAAGCATATCAAGGTTTCCTTTCATGAATTCCAGAAAAATGGACTGTGCATCAGGGATGAACGAAATGCCAATGGCATCTAGATACGGAAGCTGATTTTCTTCAGAATCTGACTCGAAATAATCTTCGTTTCTGTGCAAAACGAGTTTGATTCCTTCGTACCAATCCCAGTACTTGAATGGTCCAGTTCCAATTGGGTTACGACCGAAATCTTTGCCCAGTTCTTCAACCACTTCTTCCGGAACAACCGAACAGTATTGCATGGAAAGAATTCCAAGAAATGGAGGAAAACTCTGCTTCAGATAGATCTCGAAAACTGTGTCGTTAACGGCTTTGAAGCCACCTTCCTTCTCTGTTTCAACAGAATTGAAAATCCACCTGCCTGGCGATAGTGTTTTCTCATCGAGAATACGTTTAAAGCTGTACTCAAAATCAGCAGCCAGTACTTTCCGACCTTTTCCATCTGAAAACGCTTCGTGGTCATGAAAAACGACATCATCGCGCAGTTCAAAACGATAAGTCAAACCATCCTCGCTGATTGTCCAATTCTTGGCGATGCTTGGCTCCACTTCCATCTTATCATTTAATTGAACCAACCCATTGAAGAGTTGCGTTGTAGCCCAAATGTTCCCCATGGTTCGCGCTTGAGCGGGATCTAACGATGTAATTCCCTTGCTCTCGTTGTAACGAAACACGGTCTTATCAGAATGCTGATTTCCATCGGAACAACCGAATAGAAATAGCGTCAGAGCTAGAATCGTAATGACCGTGAAGCGCATGCGGACAAATATAGACTGCTCTTTTTCTCGTGTGCCATTTATGCTAATATTTGAGGCATGACCGATGTGGAGATCAAACAACTGTTGGATGAGAAATACGAGGAATACTGCTCGGTCGATTTCATAGAATCGGACCCGATATCGATTCCTCACCAGTTTGAAGAAAAACAAGACATTGAGATAAGCGGTTTGATTGCGGCCACCATTGCTTGGGGGCAACGGACAACCATCATCAAAAATGCAAATAAGGCCATGCGTTTGATGGGAAATGAGCCTCATCGATTTGTGATGGAACATTCAGATAATGACCTGAGAAACCTAGATGGATTCGTACACAGAACATTCAATTCCGAAGACCTGAGGCATTTCATTCGAAGTTTAAAAAACATCTATTCCAAGCATGATTCTTTGGAAGATATTTTCCTTTCAGGAATTCAGAAAGGCGACACCAACCTGATGAATTCGATTCATCAATTCAAGAAGGAATTCTTTGCCATTCCACATGAAAAACGAACTCAGAAACATGTAGCTGACCCAATGAAGGGTTCTTCGGCCAAGAGAATTAACATGTATTTGCGTTGGATGTGCCGACCGAATGATAAAGGCGTTGATTTCGGCTTGTGGAATCGAATTCCGACCTCCATTCTTTCTTGTCCGTTGGATGTGCATTCTGGAAGAAATGCCAGACAACTCGGATTGCTGAATCGAACTCAAAACGATTGGAAAGCGGTAGAAGAATTGGATGATTCGCTCAGAAAATTTGATACTGAAGATCCAGTAAAGTATGACTTCGCCTTATTTGGGTTGGGCGTATATAGATAATCAAAGACTTGAAATCAATTCTTTCATAATCAATGTCATTTTTGGCTCTGCCTTAGCAGCAACTTCAATGACGTCTTCGTGGGTTACTTTGACGATTTTCCCTGGTACGCCAAGGTCAGTGATGATGGACATCGCGAAGCAACGCATTCCACCATGACGAGCTGCAATCACTTCAGGAACCGTTGACATGCCAACGGTATCGGCACCAACATTTCGTACATACATATACTCAGCCGGGGTTTCTAGACAAGGTCCGCTCAATCCAGCATAAATTCCTTCTTGAACCTTAATGCTATTTGCTGCCGCGATTTCTTTCGCTTTGGCAACAAGCGATTTGTCATAAGCTTCACTCATATCAGGAAAACGCGGACCGAGTTCTGGATAATTCTTGCCCATCAACGGATTGGTCGGAAATAAGTTAATGTGATCGTTGATGATCATCAGATCACCGATTTCGAATTCTGGATTTACGCCTCCACTTGCATTCGAAACCACTACATCGTTCATTCCCAATGCCTTCATTACCCGAACTGGAAATGTGACCTCTTTCATATCGTAGCCTTCGTAGTAGTGGAAACGACCTTGCATAGCCATTACCGACTTGCTTCCGAGCTTTCCAAAAATCAGTTTGCCTGAGTGACCTTCAACCGTGGAAACAGGAAAGTTTGGAATCTCTTCATAAGGCACAACATGTTCCGCTTCAATCTCCTTGACCAGACCACCAAGCCCCGTACCCAGAATGATACCAACCTCAGGTGATGCGCCAGTTCGCTCCTTTAGGTAAGCAGCTGTTTCGGCAATTTTTTCAAGCATGTTTTCCATGTTCCAATATCATTTGGTCGAAACCTTGTCTATCATTTGCATCGAAGGAAATTTCAATTGGCAAATAGAAAACTGGCATCTGACCGAGTTCATTTAAAAGAGAAGAATTCTTCAGTCGTGCTGCGTCTTTCTCCGTTGTGACCACCGCTTGAGCAGCCGCGCCAAAACTATCCAATTTTTTGCTCAGCAATTGAATATCGTAAACCGTGTAGTTGTGATGATCACCAAAATTCACGTGTTCTAAAACATTAATTTTCTGCTTCACGAGAAGCTCGAATCTGTGAGAATTTGCTATTCCAGAAAGCAGCACGACAGATTCAATTTTAGACAAATTCAGTTCAACTCCTGAAATCTGAATCAGATTACCAGCATCAATTTTCGCTTTGAATGACTTCCCTTGGAACGGAATTTCAACAGATTCCTCTCCAATCACAACCAAAGCGTCCGCTCTTTTCATTTCTGATTTTGCTTCGCGAAGTGTGCCAACAGGCAAAAGATGGTTTCTCCAAAACGGAAAACCGCTTCTTGTAACCAATAGGCTGAAGCTTGGTTTTACCCAACGATGCTGAAAACCATCATCCATGACGATTACATCAGGTCGACTCTCAGCTGAAAGTAACTGCTCAATTCCTTTCACTCGATCTTCACAAATCGCGATGGTCAAATTTGGAAATCGAAGCTTCGCCTGAAGAGGCTCATCGCCAGAATCTCCAACGGAATCAGATTCAGAAACCAATCGGAAGCCTTTGGTTTTTCGACCATAACCGCGACTCAGCACCGCCACATTGAACCCATTTTCAGAGAGTAGTTTGAGGATGTAAAGCGCCACAGGCGACTTTCCCGTTCCGCCAGCTTCAAGGTTTCCAACACAGATTATCGGAACATCAAACTGTTTTGACTGAAAAATTCCAAGGTCAAACAAGCGGTTTCTAAACCAGACACCAAGTCCATAGAACACCGCAAACAGCCACAGAAGATGTCGGTACCAAGGCATTGGTCGAATATAGGCAGGAACACGGCTTTCTTCTTAATATTGCTTCAAATCTGAAGTATGAAAGCAGCAGAGGTTATTCGATTTTTGGAAGAACTGGCACCGCCATCGTTACAAGAGAGTTATGATAATTCGGGATTATTGGTGGGCGACAACCAAACCGAAGTGAAAGGAATTTTGGTGAGTTTGGACTGTACCGAAGATGTGGTGGATGACGCCATATCGCAAGGTTGCAACTTGATTGTTTCGCATCATCCAATTGTGTTCAGCGGTCTGAAACGCTTTAACGGCAAGAACTACATCGAAAGAACGGTTATGAAAGCCATCAAAAACGATGTGTTGCTTTACGCCATTCACACGAATTTGGATAATATTCTTAATGGAGTGAATCAGAAATTCGCGGAAAGATTGGGTTTGACAAACACCAAAATCTTAGCTCCGAAAAAGGAACGATTAAAGAAGGTTGTCACATACTGCCCAACTGAGCACGCAGACAAAATCCGAACTGCCATGTGCGATGCAGGTGCTGGAAAAATCGGCAACTACGATCAATGCTCGTTCAATTCGGAAGGAACTGGAACTTTCCGAGGGAACGAGAACACAAATCCGTTTGTCGGCAACAAAGGAGAAATTCATCGCGAAGCGGAAGTGAGAATCGAAACGGTTGTTCCTGATTTTGCCGTGAAATCCGTTCTGAAAGCCATGCAGGAGGCACATCCTTATGAGGAAGTTGCTTTCGATGTCTACCCGATGGAAAACATTTGGAAGGAAGTCGGTTCTGGAATGGTTGGTGATCTCTCAGAAGAAATGGACGCGCTGGAATTCCTCAAATCACTAAAAACCAGCATGAAAACGGATTGCGTCCGTTACACGCTTCCTCACAAGGAAAAGGTAAAACGCGTTGCCATCTGTGGCGGATCGGGAAGTTTTCTACTTGGGAATGCAATTGCCGCTGGTGCTGATGTTTTCATTACAGGCGACTTCAAATACCATCAATTTTTCGATGCGGAAAATCGAATCATCATTGCCGACATCGGGCACTATGAAAGCGAACAGTTTACGATTCAACTTTTAGCTGACAAACTGGAGCAGAAATTTCCTACCTTTGCAGCCCGTTTGACTAGGGTAAAAACGAACCCGATCAATTATCTATAACACATGGCGACTAAAAAAGACACCAGCTTTACTGTAGAAGACAAACTGAAGGCGCTTTACAACCTTCAGACAATCGATTCTGAAATTGACAGAATCAGAACCATCCGTGGTGAACTTCCTTTGGAGGTTCAGGATCTTGAGGATGACATTGCTGGTCTTGAAACAAGACTTCAAAACCTTACGGATGAGGTAAATGCATTCGAGGATGCAATTGTTGAGCGCAAGAACATGATTACTGATGCGCTTGCAGCCATCAAGAAATATGAGTCTCAGCAAAGCAAAGTGCGTAACAATCGTGAGTTCGATTCATTAAACAAGGAGATTGAATTCCAAAACTTGGAGATTCAGCTTTGCGAGAAGAAAATGAACGAGTTCAAAGCGAATATCGAAGCTAAGAACGAGTTGATTGAAGGAGCTAAAACAGCTTTGGAAGAGCGTCAGAAAGACCTTGAAGCCAAGAAAGCTGAGTTGGACTCAATCGTTGCTGAAACAGAGAAAGATGAGAAGAAACTTTTGAAGCAATCGAAAGCTGCTGAGGAAGTTATCGAAGACCGATTGATCAAAGCTTACAAGCGAATCCGTGAGAATTCATTGAACGGTTTGGCCGTTGTGAAGATTGAGCGTAGCGCTTGCGGTGGTTGTTTCAATAAGATTCCACCACAGCGTCAGTTGGATATCAGCTTGAGAAAGAAAATCATTGTTTGCGAGCATTGCGGACGTGTTCTGGTTGACCCAGCAATTGACGGAGAAGCTGAGGCTTAAGAACAAATAGGCTTGAATATTGAAGGGGATTCGATTTGAATCCCCTTTTTTGTACACGGATATGCGGTTTCTACTCACAATCGGTTTGGTTTTCGGAATGCTAGGAACGGCATTCTCGCAGCATTTTACAACCGATGAGAATTACCAAGAAGCCTATGCCCTCTTACTCGACCTCAAGTTTGTGGAGGCTGGCAAAAAGATTCAAGCCATGCGAATGGCGGATGAGCATAATCTCGCCACGGTTTACCTAGAAGACCTTTCAGATTTCCTCTACATCGTTGTAACGGAAGATGAAGACCAATTCAATCAGCGGAAAGAACACAAATCTGCAAGGTTGAATCTGCTGGAAAAACTTCCGAACGATTCGCCAGATCGATTATTGGCCGAAGGAGAAATTCATTTGCATTGGGCATTTTCGAGCATGCGTTTTGGCGAGTATTTCAGTGCTGCTAGTGGCATCAACAAAGCTTTTCATTCGCTAGAGAAGAACACTAAAAAACATCCTGACTTCCTTCCCACTTACAAAAGCATGGGGCTTCTACATACGCTTATCGGAACGGTTCCAGACAATTACAAATGGGCCACCAAATTGATGGGCGTTGACGGAACAATTGAACAAGGCGTTTCTGAAATGGAAATGGTTCTACAGAAATCGGCTGGTAAACCAGAATATCAAAACCTCAGAAAGGAAACACTTTTCCTTCTCACGTTTCTCCATATCAATTTGCTGAATGACAGCGAATCACTCTCCAAGTTTGAGGCTTTGGTTGATCAGGAATCTGGTCCGCTCATGGATTTCGCAAAGGCGAGTTTGTTGAAAGAACAAGGCAAAACAAGCGAAGCGATTTCGGTTTTGGAGCAGAATCCAGAAGCAACCAACCAATTTCCATATCTCAATTTCCTTTTGGGTGAAATGAAATTGGCGAGAATGGATAAGGATGCTAATCAACCGTTGGAAAGATTCCTGAAGACATTTAAAGGAAATAGCTACAAAAAAGCAGCGCAGAAAAAGCTGGCTTGGCACGCATTCCTAGTTCAAAATGATGAAGCTGCATATCGAAATCTCATCGCCAAAGTCGATGATTTGGGAAACGAAATACTGGATGAAGACAAGTCGGCTCAAAAGGAATTTGAATCAAGAGAGGTTCCCAATAGAATTCTACTGAAAGCGCGGTTACAATTTGATGGTGGTTTTTACAAAGAAGCCTTACAAACGTTAGTAAATTCAGATTCCAAGAGCTTCAAAACAAAGGATGAAGAATTGGAATTCACGTATCGTTTGGGTCGCATCCATCATGAAATGGAAAATCTTGATGACGCCATTTCGTACTATAATTTGACGATTGAATCTGGCAAAGACAGTAAACGCTACTTTGCTGCTAACTCCTCATTAATGTTAGGCTTGATTTACGAGCAATTGAATGAAAAAGAAAAAGCCCTGAATTGCTTCAAGACTTGTTCTGAGTTCAGTAATTCGGAATACAGAAACAGCATTAACCAAAAGGCCAAGGCCGGAATTCTGCGGTTAGAAAATTAGAATCTGAAACCGACCGTGGACAATATGCTGTGATCTAACGTTACGGTCGCTGCTGGATTTACATATTCTATATCGTACACTTCATAGCTTCCAACCGTACGATGCAGGTTGTATGTCAAATCCACGAAGAAGTGCTTCAGCCTCAAACCTAATCCAAGTGAGTACCGCGTATTATCGAAATTGAGTTTGCTTGTGTACGGATCTGCGTTCATTGCAAAACCTCCGCGAAGGCTCAATACTTTGATTCGCCACTCCGTTCCAACTCGAATGTTACCCGCCCAATTCAAACGATTCTGAACATCAGTGTTCTCAGAATTGAAGCTGTAATTGCGGGAACTGAATCGAGCCAATGAGTAATTCACATATTCGTAATCAGCAGAGATCAAACCAATTTTACCGACTACAAACGCCATGCTACCAATTGCCTTGAAAGGTGTTTGAAGACTGTAATCGAATGCGCCATCCAACGTTTCCAAAGAATATTGAGCGCCATCCAAATTGGAAATGAGTACACTTGAAAATGCTTCATCAATCTCATACCAAGTTGGGGAATGGATTGCGGCACCTAATCTGAACCATTTCACAGGTCGGTAGATCATACCGAACTTGATATTGAAACCCGTTCCAGTTGCTTGCAGATAATCGGTTTTAGTGAATGAGCCGAAATTGGCAATCGTATCCTGCGAATCGCTCTCAGAATAGGCTCTTTCCATTTCATAATTCAACCGCGGAATACCAATTGTAGTTCCGATATAAAGCGCGTTTCCGAAGTTTCCACCGAAACTCAGTGCCACTTCACCCATCGAACCTTTGGTAACCTCACGAACTTGTTGTGTTTGGCCGTAATTTGGCATCACGTTTCTGAGATAACTGCTGGCAGAACCTGGAACCGTGTCTATCAAAAAAGATTGCCACCCCATATACGCAGGTGTTGATGGATTTCCAGGAATAAACTCAGCAGGAATATCTGGGTAAGCAATTCCTTCATTATTCAACTGATCAACCCAAGGATCGATAGCCGAGCTGGAAGTATTTGTGCCGATAATGGAAGTTCTACGATGAAAATTGGCAGTACGATTATACGACACACCCAAATGAAACGCCTTCCACGCCCACTGCTTCTCCTCTCCTTTTCTACGCTTGAAGCGCGCCACAAAACCCGCATTCGGCACGTTCAAACCAACCTTGTTATCTGAAGTTGTAGAACCAAGAAATGTTGCATCGGTAGAAGCCGATAGAATTCCAAGCGTAACTGACCCGGTTGACTTGGTAAAAACTCCAATACCAGCTGGGTTTACGCTCATGGAAGCCATATCGCCTCCAAGCGCTCCGAATGCTCCGCCCATGGCCGAATAGCGCGCTGTTCCAAGAACGTTTGTGTTCGAGTAGCGCAATGCATCAATCTCGTTTTGGCCAAATGCTACTACAGATACAACGGCAACTGCAACTGTAACTGTAAATATGAATCTGAAAATGCTTCTCATACTTTCTTTACTTTATGGTCGGCCACCTCGAGAGCCCGAACTTCTGTTTGAGCTACCAGAACTACTTCTGCTTGGACTTGAACTTCTCGAACCCGATGAAGGCGAACTGTAAGACCTATTTGAAGAACCTCGGTTCGGAGAAACATTCCTTTGCGGAGCACTTTGCCGAGGACTTACGCTGCGAGAAGGCTGCGTTCTAGATGGCTGAGTACGTGACGGCTGTGTTCTACTCGGAGTTGAATTGTTTCTAGAAGGTGCTTGATAATTTCTGCTTGGAACAGACTGCCTGTTCGATGGTCTGCTGTACTGCGAATTATTCTGATTTCTAGAAGGGGCCGAATAACGATTCGAGTTTGAATTACCACGCTGATAATAGTCTGTGCTAGGTCGCGTACGTTGCATATCCTGGTACATGTTTCCACGGTTCGTGTTTTGACGATTCTGATAACGCGTTGCCTCGTTTCTACGTTGATACGTGTTAGAATTACTTCTAGATGTAGCAGTTGTAGAGCGCTCACGACTTGGAACCGCTC
Organism: uncultured Chryseobacterium sp.; assembly: GCA_964457245.1. GTDB lineage: Bacteria > Bacteroidota > Bacteroidia > UBA10329 > UBA10329 > UBA10329. The sequence goes on from CAYWET010000024.1 coordinate 55,945, forward strand.
GACTTCTGTTTCGATCAACACTTGAAGGAACTGTTCTCGAAGTAGAAGTATTTCTATCTGCGTTAGAACGCTGATAGGCGTTTGTTCTTGATTCAGTTGCGGTTCGCGATGTGCTTGTACGAGAAGTTAAACTTTCGCTTGAAGTTCTTGTATCATTCGAACGTACCGCAGTATTTCCAGTCCTACTTGCTTCTGTAGCGGTAATCCGATCTTTTCCTGAGGCCGTTTTAGAATCAATACTTCTTACGTTGTAGCCGTCAACGTTTCCCTTTACAGCGCGTGCATCGGCCAAATCCAACACATTGCCTTTGTTGGCGTGATGAACTTTTCCTTCCATAGCTGCACGGTTGTACACTTCAGCAAATGAAGAGTTTCGGTAACCAGAGCCTATGCCTGAACCTCCGTTTGAAACAGAACCTCCGCGCGGACCATAATAGATTCCGCTATAAGAATCATAAGTATTGTAATATCCGCCTGTAGCCAATCCATCATAATATCCGTTCCAGTAACCGTTGTTGTAGCCATTCCAGTACGGACTGTTCCAACCCCAACCGTAGCAAGCGGGTGTGTAGTATGGAGAATTCCAGCCCCAACCGTAATTCCAACCCCAGCCCCAAGAGTTCCATCCCCAAGCATAACTTGGATAATAACCTACATAAATGCTTGTACCCCAATAGTAGGGGTCGTAGGTGTAGTAATACATATTGGTATACCAAG